>NZ_JBVHVO010000024.1:93874-108248 GCF_055564815.1 Kitasatospora sp. NPDC028961
TGGATCTTTGTTTGTACTGCGGTGGTGCCTGCACTGCGATGGAGCCGACAGTGCCTGTACTGCGCTGGGGTACCAGGACTCGAACCTAGACTAAATGAACCAGAATCACTCGTGCTGCCAATTACACCATACCCCACCAGAGTTGAACCCCTACGGGCCCTTCTCAGGCGTTGCGCCCCTCGCTCGGTCCCGACGGGGTTTCGCTCCCTCGTCCGTTCCCTCCCGGGCGGCGCAGAAAGAACATTACCCGACGTCCGGCCCCGGTCCAAAATCGATAACCCCAGGCCGCGGCCGGGGCGGCTGCGGGCCAGGTCAGAACCCGGCCCGCGGCCGCCGGTGGCGGTGCTCAGGCAGCCGGGACGGCGGCCAGCGCGGCGGTCAGCCGGCGCAGCGTCTCGGGGCGCCCGAGCAGCTCCATCGACTCGAAGAGCGGCGGGGACACCCGGCGGCCCGTGACGGCCACCCGCAGCGGCGTGAAGGCGAACTTGGGCTTGATGCCCAGCCCGTCCACCAGCGCCGCGCGCAGCGCGGCCTGGATCGGCTCGGGCGAGAAGTCCGCCAGCTCCTCCAGCGCCTTGATGCTCGCCTCCAGCACCGGACGGGCGTCGGCGGTGAGCACCTTGGCGGCGTCGTCCGGGTCGAGCGTGAAGTCCGCCGGGTCGACGAAGAGGAAGCCCGCCATGGTGACGATCTCGCTCAGCACGACCATCCGCTCCTGGGTGAGCGGTGCCACCTTGGCCAGCAGCTCCAGCTGCTCGGCGGTCGGCTCGGCCGGCAGCAGACCGGGCGCCTGGAGGTAAGGCACCAGGCGGCGGACGAAGTCCTCCGGGGCCAGCCGGCGCACGTGCTCGGCGTTGATGTGCTCGCACTTCTTGAGGTCGAAGCGGGCCGGGTTGGCGTTGACGTCGGCGATGTCGAACGCCTCGACCAGCTGCTCCACCGAGAAGATGTCGTCGTCCGCGGAGAGCGACCAGCCGAGCAGCGACAGGTAGTTGAGCAGGCCCTCGGGGATGAAGCCGCGCTCGCGGTACAGGTTGAGCGAGGCCTGCGGGTCGCGCTTCGAGAGCTTCTTGTTGCCCTCGCCCATCACGTACGGCAGGTGGCCGAAGCGCGGGGTGCTGCCGTCGCCGACGCCGATCTCGGCGAGCGCCGCGTAGAGCGCGATCTGGCGCGGGGTCGAGGAGAGCAGGTCCTCGCCGCGCAGCACGTGGGTGATGCCCATCAGGGCGTCGTCGACCGGGTTGACCAGGGTGTAGAGCGGTGCGCCGTTGGCCCGGACGATGCCGTAGTCGGGCACGTTCTCCGGCTCGAAGCTGAGCGTGCCGCGCACCAGGTCGTCGAAGGCGATGGTGCGGTCGGGCATCCGGAACCGCAGGATCGGCTCGCGCTTCTCCAGCTTGTAGACGGCGACCTGGTCGTCCGTCAGCTCCCGGCAGTGGCCGTCGTAGCCGGACGGGCGGCCGGCCGCGCGGGCGGCCTCGCGGCGGGCGTCGAGCTCCTCGGTGGAGCAGTAGCAGTGGTAGGCGTGGCCGGCCTCGTGCAGCCGGCGGGCCACGTCCGCGTAGATGTCCATCCGCTGCGACTGCCGGTACGGCGCGTGCGGGCCGCCGATCTCCGGGCCCTCGTCCCAGTCGAAGCCGAGCCAGCGCATGGCGTCGAGCAGCTGCCGGTACGACTCCTCGGAGTCGCGGGCGGAGTCGGTGTCCTCGATCCGGAAGACCATCGTGCCGCCGTTGTGGCGGGCGAAGGCCCAGTTGAAGAGGGCCGTGCGGACCAGGCCCACGTGCGGGTTGCCGGTCGGGGACGGACAGAAGCGAACCCGAACGCTCGGGTCAGTGTTAGCCACGCTTGATCACCTTGTTGGTGAGAGTGCCGATGCCTTCGATGGAGACGGCGACCGCGTCGCCGACGTTGAGGGGGCCCACCCCAGCGGGTGTGCCGGTGAGGATGACGTCGCCGGGCAGCAGCGTCATGGCCTCGGAGATGTGGACGATCAGCTCGGCGACCGAGCGGACCATCTGGGAGGTGCGGCCGGCCTGCCGGAGCTCGCCGTTGACCGTGCAGGTGACGGCGAGGTCGCTCGGGTCGAGGTCGGTCTCGATCCACGGGCCGAGCGGGCAGGCGGTGTCGAAGCCCTTGGCGCGGGCCCACTGGCCCTCGCGCTGCTGGATGTCGCGGGCCGTGAGGTCGTTGGCACAGGTGTAGCCGAAGATCACCTCGGGCACCCGGTCCAGCGGGACCTCGCGGCACATCCGGCCGATGACCACGGCCAGTTCGGCCTCGTGGTGGACGTCGGAGGAGAACGGCGGGTACGCGATGGACTCGGTCGGGCCGATCACCGAGGTCGACGGCTTGAAGAAGGTCAGCGGGACGTCCGGGACGTCGTGGCCGAGCTCCGCCGCGTGGGCGGCGTAGTTGCGGCCGACCGCGACGATCTTGTTCGGCAGCATCGGGCTGAGCAGCCGCACGTCCTGGAAGCGGTAGCTCTCACCGGTGGGTTGGGGCTGCCCGAACGGGTGGCCGGCCAGGGCGTGGACCACGAGGGACTCGAGCTGCGCCGGGTCACCCTCGACCACACCGAAGGAGACGGTGCCGGCGGCAGGGCTCCCCTCCCGGACGGAAAACCTGGCAATGCGCACGGCTGGGCTACCCCTCGCTTCGTCGGCCGCCCGGGGCGCGCCCGGGCGCTGGTGGGCGCCGCGCCCGTGTGGGCCCGGCCCCGCTCAATCGTCGACCAGGCTATCGCGTGGGGCCTCCCCCGACCGCTTTGCCCCTGTTCAGCGCGGTTGCGCCCGTCCTGGCGGGAGCAAACCGAAAGGCGCCGCGAGTGCGGCGCCTTCCGGGTTCGTGCGGGGTGTCAGCTCCGCGGGGCCACCGCCGGGGCGACCATCAGCTGGGTGCGGCGCGGGTTGGCCGTGTTGGTGGGCAGCTCGGTGGCGTAGGTCGCCACGTGCTCGGCCCGGCGGGCGCCCGGGATCCCGCTGAAGTCCTCGACCGAGGCCAGCGTCGTCCGGCGCGGGTTCGCCGTGGAACGGCTGGAGAGCTCGGGACTGGTGGCGGCCGTGTTCGCCTGGGACATCTCGTCAGCACCTCGGGGTCGCGACCGGCGCGTCGACGTGGCGCGGCACCGGCCTGAGTGATTCGGGGAGATTCTGGGCAGGCTGATCGAGGCCGTGCGCCGGAGACAGCAAGATTACGGATCTCTTTCCACAGCCGCCGTGACCAAAGCTACACATTGTGCTGTGATTTTGCTCACAAATTGAAGAGCAATTCTCCGATATCCGACATATCGCTTCATCAAGTTTCGCCGACAAAGCCCCGCATATCGGGCATTCGGGAACCTCTGCACCTCCCGTTGATCTCGGGTCCGGTTGGCATGTATCCGGCAAGTGTCCGAAAAAGGCGGTATTCCGGTCCGGTTACCGCACAGTCAGTGAAATCGCGCGCGCGGTCGGTAGTGTGGCCCCACTCGCCCTGGCGGCCCTTGTTGGGATTCCCCGGCTGTGCTGGAATGCCACGGACCGTGGGTAGGGAGTAGTCCACCCCGGTGCCCGCTCTCCCGGACCGGCCGGGGTGCGGATGGAAACTCCACACCGTCCAGGCTGCGGCGACGCGGCGGGACGCCCGGTCCAGAGGTTGCGACGCCAGTGCAGGGACGTTTCAAAAGGGGTAGCGGCGCCGCGGGTGACCCGGAGTCGCGTGAGCCCGTGGCACCACCCCAGCAGGCGGCGGTGCCCGGCGGCCCCGTCGAGCCGGCACCCGAGGCGGTCGGCCGCCCGGAGGACGACGCCGAACAGGACCGGAAATCGGCCCGGGGCAAGCTCCGCAAGACGCTGACCCGCCGACGGGCCAAGGGCATGAGCCGGCTGGCGATGCGCAACTGGCGGATCCGTACCCGCCTCATCGCGCTGCTCGCGCTCCCGGTGCTGGTCGCCCTCGTGCTCGGTGGGCTGCGCATCCAGACCTCTCTCGAGGCCTCGCAGCAGCTCGCCCAGATGGCCAACCTCTCGGACCTGGCGAAGAAGGCGACCAACCTCGCCGACGCCCTGCAGACCGAGCGGGACATCAGCGCCGGGCCGATCACCCACGAGCCGAACGCCCCGCTCGACGACGACATCGTCAACGCCCGCAAGATCACCGACGACCTGAGCCGGACCTTCACCGCGTCCTCGGACAAGTTCGAGAACCTGGAGCTCTCCGGCGGCAAGGCGCTGCTGTTCCAGATCCGCAAGGACCTGAACTCGATCTCGGACGCGCGCAACACCCCGTACCAGAACAACCAGAACATCCAGTCGACGATCACGGCCTACGACGTGATCATCCGAGACCTGCTGTCGATCACCCAGGACATCGCGCTCGCGTCCAACAACCGCGACCTGGTCCGCGCCACCCGCGCCCTCCAGCAGTTCTCGCTGGCCAAGAACGCCACCTCGCAGCAGCGCGCCCTGATCAGCGCCGCGCTCGCCAACCCCAAGGCCCCCGACCTCAGCCTGAGCGACGAGTCCTTCGGCATCCGGCTGCGCGCCTCCTACGACAACGCGCTCACCAGCTTCAACAACATCTACACCTCGCACGACCTGGACAACCTGCGCGGCCAGCTCAGCTACAACTCGGTGGTCGCCGCCGCCGACCGGTACGCGCGCTCGGTGCTCCAGCAGAGCGGTATCCACCAGACCGAGCCGGTCAGCTTCAAGGACTGGTACGAGCAGGCCACCGCCAAGATCACCGCCGAGCGGCGGATCGAGTCGAAGCTGATCGAGGACCTCGACGGCAAGGCCCAGGAGCTGCAGTCGGCCGCCGACACCGAGGCCCTGATCATCGGTGCCGCCGTCGCGCTGGTGCTGCTGGTCGCCCTCGGTGGCGCCGGTCTGATCGCCCGCTCGATGGTGCGCTCGCTGACCCGGCTGCAGTCCGCGGCCGAGGACGTCGCCGAGCGGCGACTGCCCGAGCTGGTCAAGACGCTGTCCGAGAGCGACCCGCACGATGTCGACGTCACCGTCGAACCGGTCGGCATCGACTCCGCGGACGAGATCGGCCACGTGGCCCACGCCTTCGACATGGTGCACAGCGAGGCCGTCCGCCTCGCCGCCGAGCAGGCCCTCCTGCGCGGCAACATCAACGCGATGTTCACCAACCTCTCGCGCCGCAGCCAGGGCCTCATCCAGCGCCAGCTGTCGCTCATCTCCGAGCTGGAGAGCCGCGAGGCGGACCCGGACCAGCTGGCCAACCTCTTCAAGCTGGACCACCTCGCGACCCGTATGCGCCGCAACGGTGAGAACCTGCTCGTCCTCGCGGGCGAGGACCCGGGCCGCCGCTGGACCCGCCCCGTCCCGCTGGTCGACGTGCTCCGCGCCGCCGCCTCCGAGGTGGAGCAGTACGAGCGCATCGAGCTGGCCACCGTGCCGTCGGCCGAGGTCGCCGGCCGCGTCGTCAACGACCTCGTCCACCTGCTCGCCGAGCTGCTGGAGAACGCCACCTCGTTCTCCAGCCCGCAGACCCGCGTCCGGGTGACCGGCCACGCCCTGCCGGACGGCCGGGTGCTGGTCGAGATCCACGACACCGGCATCGGCCTCAGCCCCGACGACCTCGCCGACATCAACGAGCGCCTGGCGAACCCGCCGACGGTGGACGTCTCCGTCTCCCGCCGGATGGGCCTCTTCGTGGTCGGCCGCCTGTCCCTGCGACACGGCATCCGCATCCAGCTGCGCCCCAGCGACTCCGGCGGCACCACCGCGCTGGTCATGCTCCCGGTGGACGTCACCAACTCCGCCGACCGCCGGGCCCCGGCCCGCCCCGGTTCGGCGCAGGCCAAGCAGCAGCGCGGGGTCGCCCCGACGCCGCGCCAGCAGCGCCAGGTGCCCGGCGGTCCGGCCGGCGGCCCGAGCGGCGGCCCGGCCGCGCTCGGCCAGGGTCCGGCGGGCGGTGCCCCGCAGGGCCGTCCGCAGCTCGGCCAGGGCGGTCCCGGTGCTCCGGGCGGCCAGGGCGGCCCCGGTGGACGGGCCGGCGGCGCGCTGCCGACCCGCCAGGTCGGCCAGGCGCTCCAGGGCCAGCCGCAGGGCCAGCAGGCCCCGCAGGGTCAGCAGGCCCCGCAGGGCCAGCAGCAGGGTCAGCAGGTCCCGCAGGCCCGCCAGAACCCGCAGGGCGGTCTGCCGCAGCGCGGTGCGGGCCGGCAGGCTCCGCCGCAGGGCGGTCCCGGTGCGCTGCCGCGCCGCGGCCAGCAGCAGCCCGGCCAGGGCCAGCAGGGCCAGGGCCGGCGCCCCGGCCAGGAGCGGCCGCGCCCCGGCGGGGACTTCGCCGGCGGTCCGGGCCCCCGGACCGGCGAGCAGCCGCAGCACGGCTGGGCCGACCAGTCGGGCCGTCCGGGCGCGCCGCAGGGCGCCCGCCCGGGCAACCGCCCGCAGGAGGGTCTGCCGCAGCGCCGCCAGCCGGGCCAGGCACCGCAGGGTCAGGCACCGCAGGGCCAGGCACCGCAGGGCCAGGGCGGCCCCGGCGGCCAGGGCCCGCAGGGCCAGGGCGGCCCCGGCGGCCAGGGCCCGCAGGGCCAGGGCGGCCCCGGCGGCCAGGGCCCGCAGGGTCCGCGCCGTCCGCAGCGCCCCGGCCCGGACGCACCGCAGCGCGAGCGGCAGCAGCAGCTCCCGCCGCAGCAGGCCCAGCCGCTCCCCGCGGCCGAGCCCTCGTCGATGGAGAGCACCGCACAGTTCGCCCGGCCGCGCTTCGAGGCGAGCGAGATCGACCCGCGTGACCCGCTCGGCCTCGGTCTGGTCGAGCCGGTGCTGCCGAACCCGGCGCGTCCGGAGCCGGTCCGCCAGGAGCAGCTCCGGCCCGAGCCGGTCCGCCAGGAACCGATGGCGCTGCCGACCGGTCCGTCCCACGGCGGCCCGCAGGGCGGTGCGCCGATGTTCGAGTCGGCCGAGCAGGCCGAGGCGGCGCGGGCGGGTCAGTACCAGCCGCGTCGGCCCGGGACCAGTGCGCCCGGCGTCCAGCAGCAGGGCCAGCACCAGCAGGCCCCCCAGCAGCACCAGCACGCCCAGCAGCAGCACGCCCAGCAGGCTCCCCACCAGGCTCAGCAGCAGGCCCCCCAGCAGGGCCAGCCGCAGCAGGCCCCGCAGGGCGGGCCGGGCGGGCCGGGCGGGCCGGGTGACGCGCCGTGGCGCCCGTCCGCGAACGACGAGCGCTGGCGCCGGGCCGAGCAGGTCCGGGAGCCCTCGACCAGCGGCGTCACCATGTCCGGTCTCCCCCGGCGGACCCCGCAGGCCAACCTGGTCTCCGGTACCGCCGAGGCGTCCCCGCTGACCGGCCCCCAGGTGTCCCGTGCACCCGAGGAGGTCCGCGGCCGGCTCACCAACCTGCGTCGCGGCATCCAGCAGGGCCGCCGGGTCGGCGCCGAGCAGGCGGCCGGCCAGGGCCCGGGCCAGGGCAACCAGGCGGGCCCGCAGCATGGTGCCCAGCAGTCCGGATTCGATAGCTTCGGGGGCCGCACCGACGGCAACGGCGCAGATCACCAGGAGCGTTGAGTTGAACCAGATGAGCCAGGCCGCACAGAACCTGAACTGGCTGATCACCAATTTCGTGGACAACACCCCCGGGGTGTCGCACACGGTGGTGGTCTCCGCCGACGGCCTCCTGCTGTGCATGTCCGAAGGTTTCCCCCGCGACCGCGCCGACCAGCTCGCCGCCGTCGCCTCCGGCCTCACCTCCCTCACCTCCGGCGCCAGCCGGATCTTCGAGGGCGGCGAGGTCAACCAGACCGTTGTCGAGATGGAGCGCGGTTTCCTCTTCCTGATGGCCGTCAGCGACGGCTCCGCCCTCGCCGTCCTCGCCTCCCCGGACTCCGACATCGGTCTCGTCGGCTACGAGATGGCACTGCTCGTCGACCGCGCCGGCGCCGTCCTCACCCCCGCACTCCGCGCAGAACTCCAGGGCAGTCTCCTGCACTGAGTGCCCTGAGCGGCGACCCCACCCGTCCCACCTCCCCGCCGGGCCTGACCCGACCAGGCCCGGCGCCTCACCCTCAGCTACCCTCAGGCAGCTGATTTCGCCTCAGCTGGCATCGCCCCAGCTGGAACCGGCTGCCCAAGGCTGCAGCACAAGGAGGACCCATGACCCCGCCTTCGACACCCGCCGGCTCGTACGGCAGCGGGTACGGCAGCGGCTACGGCGGGCAGCAGTCCGACGGCTACGAGCAGCAGCCGCTGGTCCGCCCGTACGCGATGACCGGAGGCCGCACCCGGCCCCGGTACCAGCTCGCGATCGAGGCGCTGATCTCGACCACCAGCTCCGCCGAGCGGACCGGCGGCCTGCTGCCCGAGCACGCCCGGATCGTGAACCTCTGCCGTGAGGTCAAGTCCATCGCGGAGATCTCCGCACTCGCCGGCGTGCCGCTCGGTGTCGCCCGCATCCTCGTCGCCGACCTTGCCGAGGCCGGTCTCGTCGCCATCCACCAGCCCGCCGCCGCGGGCGAGTCGGGCGGAACGCCCGACGTCACGCTGCTCGAAAGGGTCCTCAGTGGACTTCGCAAGCTCTAACGGAGCCACCCGCGCCACGACCTCGGCGAAGATCGTCGTCGCCGGCGGCTTCGGTGTCGGCAAGACCACGCTCGTCGGCGCCGTCTCCGAGATCAACCCCCTGCGCACCGAAGCCGTCATGACCTCCGCGTCCGCCGGCATCGACGACCTCAGCCACGTCTCCGGCAAGACGACCACCACCGTCGCCATGGACTTCGGCCGCATCACCCTCGACGAAGACCTCATCCTCTACCTCTTCGGCACCCCCGGACAGGACCGCTTCTGGTTCATGTGGGACGACCTCGTCCGAGGCGCCATCGGAGCCGTCGTCCTCGTCGACACCCGCCGCCTCGCCGACTGCTTCCCCGCCCTCGACTACTTCGAGAACAGCGGACTCCCCTTCGTCGTCGCCCTCAACGGCTTCGACGGACACCAGCCCCACACCGGCGACGAAGTCCGCGAAGCACTCCAACTCGGCCCCGACACCCCCGTCATCACCCTCGACGCCCGACGACGCGACAGCGCCAAGAGCGCCCTCATCACCCTCGTCGAACACGCCCTCCTCGCCCGCCTGCGCTGAGCGGGAACCCGCAGGTCGCACGCCCCGGTGCCCCGCCGTCACGGTCGGGCACCGGGGCAGCTGCGGCTAGGGCGCGGGTGTCGCCGCGGCGGCCCACGCAAGACCCCTACATAAGCAGCGGATAACAGTTCGGTAGGCATTTTGTGATCAACAGTGACCATGCGTAGCGAATTAGCATCGCTCAGCGCCAGAAGACCACGGTTTTGCCCCTCGATGTCGGCTAATGTCCGGATTGCTCCGCAGCGGGCCGCCATCGACACCTGTTTGTCCCCCATCCCTGCACGTGCTGAAATTCCAGCTACCCCTAAATCCATTTCGGCAGTCCCACCACCAGCGGGCCGCTGCCAGGGGTAGCGCTGGATTGATCCATGGCCGCCAATCGGCCGAGAGGTTGTTGTCGAGTGAGGCGTAAGCAGCAGGTCGCCCCGCAGCGGCGCTCCGAGCCCCGCCAGAGCGAGCCGAACGGTACCGCAACGGACCCGGCCGGATTCTCCGCGTTCACGCCGGTCGAGGAGCGACCCCCGGCCCCCTCCCCGAAGCCGCCGGCCGCCTCCACGGAGCGCCGCAGCGGTGGCTCGGCGGACGACGGAGGCAGCGGCGGCAAGGGTGGTCGGTACGACTTCCTCCGGCCGCGGAACTGGCGTGTGCCGGCCCGTCTGATAGCCATCCTGTTGATCCCGGTCATCATCGGCCTGATCTTCGGCGGCCTGCGCGTCAACACCTCGGTCGACGGCTACGTCAAGGCTTCCCGCGCCGAGAAGACCGCCCGCCTCGCCAAGGCGGCCACCGAACTCGCCGAGGCGCTGGAGAACGAGCGCGACAAGTCGCTCAGCCCCCTGCTGACCGGCCAGGACCCGAACGGCGACGTCCCGAAGACCCGCGCCACCACCGACACCGCGCTCAAGGCGTACAACGCGGCCTACGACGCCAGCGACAAGTCCGCCGAACTGCCCCACCGGCACGCGGCCTTCCAGAGCATGGTGCTGTTCCTCCCGCACCTGCGCGACGTCGCCTACAAGCCCGAGCTGTTCGCCACCGCGACCCAGTCCGCGTACTCGACGATGATCGCGCCGCTGCTGGCCTACGACAACTCGGTCGGCCTCGGCAGCAGCAACATCACCAGCAAGGGCCGCGCGATCTACGCCATGTCGCTGGCCAAGGCCTCGGCCTCGACCCAGCGCGCGCTGATGCTCCACCTGCTGGTCGGCATCTCGGCCCAGTCCACCACCCGGTACGAGAACGCCGACCTGATCCAGCAGCTCCTGGTCTCCCAGAAGCTGGAGCAGGTCTCGCTCTCCGAGTTCAACACCGGCAGCGCCCCCGAGGACGCCGAGCGCTACTCCGACGCCCAGGTCGCCCAGGCCGCCGCCGACCAGCGCGCCGCGTACCGGATGCCGAACGGCAGCGTGCCGACCATGACGGGCCTGCTGGGCCTCGGCGCCGCCTACACGCAGGCCGCCGCCGAGGGCCAGTCCAGGGGCAAGGCCGCCGCCGACGCCGCCTACAAGGAGGCCAAGGACGCCGGTCTGACCAAGGAGAACTGGGAGCAGGCCTCCAACACCCACATCGCCAGCCTGCGCGCCACCGAGGTCGCGCTGCTGGACGACGTCCTCAACGACGCCGCCGACCTGCGGGACAACGCGCTCTACGACGCCATCCTCAACTCGGCGATCGTGCTCGCCGCGCTGGTCCTCGCCGGTGTCCTCACCGGCTACGTGGCCCGCTCGATGATCCTGGGCATGCGCACCCTGCGCAACGCCGCCCTGGAGATCGCCGACCACCGCCTGCCGGACCTCGTCGAGCGGCTCTCCAAGACCGACCCGGACCGGGTGGACACCTCGGTCAGCCAGATCCCGCTGCACGGCAAGGACGAGATCGGCGAGGTCGCCCGGGCCTTCGACCAGGTCCACCGGCAGGCGGTCGCGCTCGCCGCCGAGCAGGCCCTGCTGCGAGGCAACGTCAACGCGATCTTCACCAACCTGTCGCGCCGCAGCCAGAGCCTGATCCAGCGCCAGCTGGCGCTGATCACCGACCTGGAGAACAACGAGGCCGACCCGGACCAGCTGGAGAACCTCTTCAAGCTGGACCACCTCGCGACCCGTATGCGCCGCAACGGTGAGAACCTGCTCGTCCTCGCGGGCGAGGAGGCCGGCCGCCGCTGGAACACCCCGGTCCCGCTGGTCGACGTGCTCCGCGCCGCCGCGTCCGAGGTGGAGCAGTACGAGCGCGTCGAGCTCTCCGGCATCCCCGAGGCCGAGGTCGTCGGCGCCGCCGTGACCGACCTCGTCCACCTGCTCGCCGAGCTGCTGGAGAACGCCACCTCGTTCTCCAGCCCGCAGACCCGGGTGCTGGTCAACGCCACCCGCCTGCCGGACGGCCGGGTGCTGGTCGAGATCCACGACAAGGGCATCGGCCTCACCGCCGAGGACTTCGCCGAGATCAACGAGAAGCTGGCCGAGCCGCCCACCGTCGACGCCACCATCTCCCGCCGCATGGGCCTCTTCGTGGTCGGCCGGCTCTCCCAGCGGCACGACGTCCGCGTCCAGCTCCGCCCCTCGGGCGAGTCCGCGGGCACCACCTCGCTGGTCATGCTCCCGCCGTTCCTGACCCAGATGGGCGCCGCCCCGGAGCCGGAGGAGCAGTTCACCGTCTCCCGGATCTTCGCCGAGCAGGAGCCGTCCGCGGCCGACTGGGCCGCCGAGGTCCAGCAGAACCAGCCGCGCAGCGCCGCCGAGCTGGGTTTCGACGACCACCTCACCGGCAACGGCAGCGCCGGGTCCAGCGGCTTCAGCCCGGCCCTGGAGGCCGTCCAGCGCTCGCAGCGGCTCGACCAGGTCCGCCGCGCGGCCCTGGAGTCCGGCCCGCTCGGGCCGGAGGAGCGGCAGGTGCTCGACGCCGAGGTCGAGGAGGAGTACCCGGCGTACGGCCGACGCAACGACGAGGGCTACGGCCAGGACGGCCAGGACGGCCAGTACCCCCAGCAGGGCTACGACCAGGGCGGCTACGCCGACCAGCAGTACGGCTACGACCAGGGCGGCTACACCCAGGACGGGTACGCCCAGGACGGCTACGCCGGGACCGAGTACGGGCAGAACGACTACGGCCAGGACGCCTACGGCCGGTTCCCCCAGCAGGGTTACGGCGACGACCAGTACGGTCAGGACCAGAACCAGGGCCAGAACCAGGGCCAGGACGACCAGTACGGCCAGTACCCGGGCTACGACGGCTACGCCGACGAGCAGTACGGGGCCGAGGAGGCCCCGGCCGGCCACCCGTACACCCCGGAGCCGCCGGCCCTGCCGGCCGCCCAGCCCGCCGCCACCCTGCCGTCCGGGCTGCCGCAGCGCCGCCCCGGCCAGCAGCTGGCCGGCGGCGGCCCCGCCGCCGCGCCGCAGCAGGGCGGCGGCCAGGACACCGGCGAGACCCCGAACTGGTTCACCGGCGCCAAGGACACCTCGGCGCCCGCCGAACCGCGCGGACACGAGGTGTCCGCGCTGGGCGGTTACGGTCCCACCGGACCGACCGGCCCGACCAGCGCCGCCTGGCAGTCGCCCAACGACGGCGCCTGGCAGCGTGCCGAGCAGCTGCGCGAGCCCGCCTCCGGCGGGACCACCTCGTCCGGCCTGCCCCGGCGGGTGCCCAAGCAGAACCTGGTGGCCGGCAACGCCAAGCCCACTCCGCAGGACGGGCCGCAGGTCTCCCGCAGCCCCGAGGAGGTCCGCGGCCGGCTCACCAACCTGCGCCGCGGCGTGGAGCAGGGCCGCAGCGCCGGCAACACCGGAAGCTTCCGGATCGACCCCGATCAGGTAGACCCGTCCGGCAACGGACAGCAGAACCGCAGCACCGATCTCTTCGGCGGCTCGAACCACCAGGAGCGTTGAGTTGAGTCAGATGAGCCAGGCCGCACAGAACCTGAACTGGCTGATCACCAATTTCGTGGACAACACCCCTGGGGTGTCGCACACGGTGGTGGTCTCCGCGGACGGCCTCCTGCTGTGCATGTCCGAAGGTTTCCCCCGCGACCGCGCCGACCAGCTCGCCGCCGTCGCCTCCGGCCTCACCTCCCTCACCTCCGGCGCCAGCCGGATCTTCGAGGGCGGCGAGGTCAACCAGACCGTTGTCGAGATGGAGCGCGGTTTCCTCTTCCTGATGGCCGTCAGCGACGGCTCCGCCCTCGCCGTCCTCGCCTCCCCGGACTCCGACATCGGTCTCGTCGGCTACGAGATGGCACTGCTCGTCGACCGCGCCGGCGCCGTCCTCACCCCCGCACTCCGCGCAGAACTCCAGGGCAGTCTCCTGCACTGACGGTTCGTCGGATACCGTCCTGGTATTCGAAGCACCTCCACGCCCGTCCCGGGCCCGCTTCGGCGGGCTCGGGTTCGGACGTTGTACGGCCTTCGCACCACCGGCTCCGGACCCGTCCGGAGCTCGCACCGCACCGCCGCACCTTGTGAGGAGAGGAACCGTGACACCGCCCGACGACCGCAGCGGCCAGTACGGCGTTCCGTACCCTGGCACGGGCCATGACGCCTTCGGAGCACCCGGCGTCGCCGGCCACGGTCAGCAGCACGGCCAGTACGGCCAGTACGGCCAGCAGCAGTACGGCCAGCCGTACCCGCAGGAGCAGTACGAGCAGTACGGCCGGCAGCAGCCCTCGTACGACGCGCCCCCGCCCGGCTGGCCGGCCCCGGGCAGGACGGACGGCCACCTCCCCGGCCGGCACTCCGCCCCCGCCCCGCAGCCCGGCCGGCACCACTCCGGTCCCGGTCAGGAGCCGGCCCAGGAGCCGGGGTACGTCGAGGAGTTCGAGGACGACTACGACTCGGGCCCGCTGATCCGGCCGTTCGCGATGACCGGCGGGCGGACCAGACCGCGCTACGAGCTGGCGCTGGAGGCGCTCGTCTCGGCCGACGTCGACCCGCAGCGCCTGGCCACCCTGCTCCCCGAGCACCAGCGGATCTGCACCTTGTGCACCGAGGTCAAGTCCGTCGCCGAGGTGTCGGCGCTGCTCTCCCTCCCTCTGGGGGTGGCCCGCATCCTCGTGGCCGACCTGGCCGAAGCCGGCCTGGTCGCCATCCACCAGCCCGCTTCCGGCGGCGAATCCGGAAACCAGCCCGACGTCACGCTGCTCGAAAGGGTCCTCAGTGGACTTCGCAAGCTCTAACGCGGCCGCCCCCACCCGCGCCACCACCTCCGCGAAGATCGTCGTCGCCGGCGGCTTCGGTGTCGGCAAGACCACGCTCGTCGGCGCCGTCTCCGAGATCAACCCCCTGCGCACCGAAGCCGTCAT
>NZ_JBVHVO010000025.1:0-101770 GCF_055564815.1 Kitasatospora sp. NPDC028961
CTGTTGAGTTCTCAAGGAACGGACACTTCCTTCGGACCGCCTTCCAGCGGGCCCTCCGGGCGCTTCGTTCTTTCGTGTTTCCAGCTTACCAGATGCTTTCCGCTCCGTTTACCGGCGCTTTTCGCTTCTGAAATTTGCTGTTAACCGTCGACTTGCGGCGACTCGACCAACCATAGCGGGTCGTCGGCCGGAGCGCGAATCGGGGCACGCCGAGCTTCACCCGCTCGGAGGCATGATTTGTTGCTCTCGCGAGCATATACAGCAATGGTCCCGATTCGCCAAGATGCCTGTAGAGTGCGGCGCATCGGCCAAGAGGACTAGACCACTAGCGGTCGGTGAGATGGCCGGCCGGTGAGGGCGGGCAGGGCGTGAGTGATCGCCCGGGAATGTCAGCAGATGTCCGAAGTTGACATGATTTAGGCTTCAGTCGATGTCCTTGCCGCAGTTCGCGGCCGCTCTCTGTACTGCGCACTTGGGAGGCTCAACCATGACCACTGTGACGTCGCCGCTGACCGGCCGTGTCGTCGGGCTCGCCGGCGTGCCCGACCCGGTCTTCTCCGGCGCGATGGTCGGCCCCGGCACCGCGATCGACCCGGTGCGCCGGCCGACCGAGGCCGTGGCCCCGGTGGACGGTGTCGTCGTCTCCATGCACCCCCACGCGTTCGTCGTCGTGGACGCGGACGGACACGGCGTGCTGACGCACCTCGGCATCGACACCGTGCAGCTCAACGGCGAGGGCTTCGAACTCCTCGTCAACAAGGGCGACACGGTGACCCGCGGCCAGGCCGTCATCAAGTGGGACCCGGCCGCCGTCGAGGCCGCGGGCAAGTCGCCGATCTCGCCGATCGTCGCTCTGGAGGCCGCCCCCGACTCGCTCGGCGACCTTCGCGAGGACGGGGACGTCGCCGTGGGCGACGCCCTCTTCAGCTGGAGCTGACCTCTTTCTTTACTGCAGACCCGCCCCTCCGGACTCGGTGGGGCGGCCCGGCACACAGCGGTACCCGGCGGGGCCGCTTCTCTCAGCGGAGACAGGTGACATGGAGAAGACGCTGCGCGGCGTGGGTGTGAGCCACGGGGTCGCGATCGGCCAGGTGCGGCACATGGGGACGGCGGTGCTGGAGCCGTCGGCCACCCAGATCCCGACCGAGGACGCCCCCCGTGAGCAGGCCCGCGCCCAGGCTGCCGTCGAGGCGGTGGCCGCGGACCTGATCGCCCGCGGCAACCTGGCCGGCGGCGAGGCGCAGGCCGTGCTGGAGGCCCAGGCGCTGATGGCGCAGGACCCGGAGCTGATGGCCGACGTGGCCCGCCGGATCACCGTCGGCAGCAGCGCCGAGCGCGGCGTCTACGACGCCTTCGCCGCCTACCGCGCGCTGCTCGCCTCCGCCGGGGAGTACCTGGCCGGCCGGGTCGCCGACCTGGACGACGTGCGCAACCGCATCGTGGCGCGGCTGCTGGGCGTGCCGATGCCGGGCGTTCCGGACAGCGACGAGCCGTACGTGCTGTTCGCCCGTGACCTCGCGCCGGCCGACACCGCGCTGCTGGACCCGACCCTGGTGCTCGGCTTCGTGACCGAGGAGGGCGGGCCGACCAGCCACAGCGCCATCCTCGCCCGCGCCCTGGGCGTGCCGGCCGTCGTCGCGCTGCCGGGGGCGACCGATGTCGCCGAGGGCACCGTGGTCGCGGTGGACGGCAGCTCCGGCGACGTGCTGCTGGAGCCGTCGCAGGAGAAGCAGGACGAACTGCGCCGCGCGGCCGCTGAGCGCAAGGCCGCGCTGGCCGCCTCGTCCGGCCCGGGGCAGACCTCGGACGGGCACCGGGTGCCGCTGCTCGCCAACGTCGGCGGTCCGGCGGACCTGCCGGCCGCGCTGGAGGCCGGGGCGGAGGGCGTGGGCCTGTTCCGCACGGAGTTCCTCTTCCTGGACGACTCGGCCAAGGCTCCCAGCGAGGAGAAGCAGGTCGAGGCGTACCGCAAGGTGCTGGAGGCGTTCCCGGAGGGCCGGGTCGTGGTCCGGGCGCTGGACGCGGGCGCGGACAAGCCGCTGGACTTCCTGACCCCCGCCGACGAGCCCAACCCGGCGCTGGGTGTGCGCGGTCTGCGGACCCTGCTGGAGCACCCCGAGGTCATGCGGACCCAGCTGCGCGCGCTGGCGAAGGCGGCCGAGGGGCTGCCGGTCCACCTTGAGGTGATGGCCCCGATGGTGGCCGACCGCAAGGACGCCAAGGACTTCGCGGACGCGTGTCGCCAGGCCGGGCTGAACGCCAAGTACGGGGCGATGGTGGAGATCCCGTCGGCGGCGCTGCGGGCGCGGTCGATCCTCCAGGAGGTGGAGTTCCTCTCGCTGGGGACCAACGACCTCGCGCAGTACACCTTCGCCGCCGACCGCCAGGTGGGTGCGCTGGCGCGGCTGCAGGACCCGTGGCAGCCGGCGCTGCTGGACCTGGTCGCCTTCTCGGCCGAGGCCGCCCGGGCCACCGGCAAGAGCTGCGGCGTCTGCGGCGAGGCCGCCTCCGACCCGCTGCTCGCCGTGGTCCTGACCGGGCTCGGCGTCACCAGCCTCTCCATGGGCGCGGCGTCGATCCCCTATGTGCGGGCGACGCTGGCCAAGTACACGCTGGCGCAGTGCCGCCGGGCGGCAGAGGCCGCCCGCGCCGCGGACAGCGCCGAGGACGCGCGGGCCGCGGCCCAGCAGGTGCTGTCCGGCGAGTGACACCCGGCGCGCGGCCGGAGCGAGGACTGCGAAGGGGTGCCCCCACCGTCATGGGGGCACCCCTTCGTGCTGTCCGGGTTCGTGCTGTCCGGGGTCAGGCCCGGCGGTCGCGGCGGAGCTGCTCGAAGTAGCGCAGGTGCTCGATGTCGTCGACCGAACCCGGGTTCACGGCCTGCTCCAGCGGGGTGCCGGAGAGCAGGCGCTTCACCGGGACCTCGATCCGCTTGCCGGTGAGGGTGTGCGGCAGGCCGCGGACGGCGATGACCTCGTCGGGGACGTGGCGCGGGGAGAGCTCGGTGCGCAGCGAGGTGCGGATCCGGCCGACCAGGCCGTCGTCGAGGACCGCGCCGGGGGCGAGCACGACGAAGAGCGGCATCCAGTAGCCGCCGTCGGGCTCCTCCAGGCCGATGACCAGGGACTCGGCGATCTCGGGGAGGCGCTCGACGACCTCGTAGATGTCGGAGGAGCCCATCCGGACGCCCTGGCGGTTAAGCGTCGAGTCGGAGCGGCCGTGGATGACCACGGTGCCGCGGGAGGTGACGGTGATCCAGTCGCCGTGGCGCCAGATGCCGGGGTACATCTCGAAGTAGCTGTCGTGGTAGCGGGCGCCGTCGGGGTCGCTCCAGAAGCCGGTGGGCATGGACGGGATCGGCTTGGTGACGACGAGTTCGCCGAGCGCGTCGGTGAGCGGGCGGCCGTGGACGTCCCAGGACTCGACGGCGGCGCCGAGGCAGGGGGCCTGGATCTCACCGAGGTACACCGGCAGGGTCGGGACGCCGCCGACGAAGCAGGAGCAGACGTCGGTGCCGCCGCTGACGGAGGCGAGCCAGACGTCCTGCTTGACCTCGTCGTAGATCCAGCGGAAGCCGTCGGGCGGGAGCGGGGAGCCGGTGGTGCCGATGCAGCGGACGGCGGAGAGGTCGAGGTCGCGGCCGGGGTGCAGCTCGGCCTTGCGGCTGGCGATGACGTAGGCCGCGGAGGTGCCGAGGACGGTGGCGCCGGTCCGGGCGGCGACGGACCAGAGGGCACCGGTGTCCGGGTGCCCGGGGCTGCCGTCGTAGGTGACGATCGTGGACCCGGTGAGCAGGCCGGCGAGGAGGAAGTTCCACATCATCCAGCCGGTGGAGGTGTACCAGAGGAAGCGGTCCTCGGGGCCGAGGTCCAGGTGGAGCCCGGCCTGCTTGAGGTGCTCCAGCAGGATGCCGCCCTGGCTCTGGACGATGGCCTTGGGCAGGCCGGTGGTCCCGGAGGAGTAGAGGACCCAGAGCGGGTGGTCGAAGGGGACGGCCTCGAAGACCGGCTCGACGTCGTCGGCGACCAGGTCGTCCCAGTGCAGGGCGCCGTCGGGGGCGGGCGCGCCGAGCAGCGGGACGTGGACGACGGTGCGCAGGCTGGGGAGCTCGCGGCGGAGTTCGGCGACGACCTCGGCGCGGTCGTGGTCCTTGCCGCCGTAGTGGTAGCCGTCGACGGCGAAGAGGACGACGGGCTCGATCTGCTGGAGGCGGTCGAGGACGCTGCGGGCGCCGAAGTCGGGGGCGCAGCTGGTCCAGACCGCGCCGACGGTGGCGCTGGCGAGGAGGGCGACGGCGGCCTGCGGGATGTTGGGCAGGTAGGCGCTGACGCGGTCGCCGGGGCCGATGCCGCGGGCCCGGAGGGCGGCGGCGAGCGAGCCGACCTGGCGGCGGAGCTCGGACCAGGTGAGGACGGTCGGCTGCTCGGTGGTCTCGTCCAGGTGGAGGATCGCCGGCTTGTCGGCGTTGGCCTCGTCGTCGGCGGCGCGCAGGGCGTGCTCGGCGTAGTTGAGGCGGGCGCCGGGGAACCAGCGGGCGCCGGGCATGGCGGCTTCGGCGAGGACGGCTTCGGGGGCCTCGGTGAAGCGGACGTCGAACCACTGGGTGACGGCCGTCCAGAAGCGGTCGAGGTCCTCGGTGGACCAGCTGTGCAGGTCGGCGTAGCGCCGGGCGGCCTGCTCGTCGCTGTCGACGGGGGCCAGCGGGGCGGCCGGTGCGCCGTGGTGTTCGGCGGCCCAGGCCTGGAAGGCCACGAGGCCGGTGGCTGCGGCGCGAGCGGGGTTGGGGCGCCAGAGCGGCTGGTCCTGGGATGGGGTGCTCACGGTGGTGGTCTCCCGGCCGTTGGATGGGACGGGGGTGCTTGTGGCAGGGCCCGTCCGGTTGGGGCTGTCGGAGCAGACCCTGCCATGTGATCGCGCGGTACGCCAGGGTCTGCCGCGGCCGTGCGAGCCTGGTCAGCCCCATCCCCGGGCACGGTCAGTGGTGGGCGTACTCACCGTTGAACCAGGCCTGGGAGACCCGGGTGTGGAAGGCGAAGACGAGGGCGGTCGTGGGGTCGGCGAGCTGCCAGCCCTCCGTCTCCTCGGTGGGGACCGAGGGCGGGAGCTCGGCGAGCGGGCGGGCGGGGAGCAGGCCGAAGAGGCAGAGGAAGCCGCCGTGCGTGTCGGAGTCGGTGGCGACCAGGGTGACGTCACCGGCCTCGGCCAGGATGCCGGTCTCCTCGCGCAGTTCGCGGACGCAGGCCTGCTGCCAGCTCTCCCCGTAGTCGACGTAGCCGCCGGGCAGGGCGAGTTGGCCGTAGCCGGGCTCGATGGTGCGGCGGATGACCACGAGGCCGGGCGCGCCGCTCTCCTGGGTGACCGGGAGGAGGGTGACGACGACGGGCAGCGGGTTGCGGTAGCTGATCTCGGAGCAACCGGGGCAGGTGCGGGGCCAAGCCGTGGTGCCGGGCGGGTAGGGCGTGCCGCACCAGTGGCAGTGGGAGTTCGGCCGGTTGCTCGTCCTGCTCACCTCTTGAGTCGTCATGGCCGGATGGTAGTGCGCGGGCGCGACCGATGGCGCCGGTCAGCGGATCTCGTCCTCCCGGGTGGGCCGGAGCAGCGCGGGGTGCAGGAGGTGGGCGTCGCCGGCGTGGTAGGTGCGGGCCCGGGGGCCGCCGCGGGCGCCGCCGCGCTCGGTGGTCGTCCCGGTGCTCTCGACGAAGCCGGGCACCGAGAGCACCTTGCGGTGGAAGTTGCCGGGGTGGAGCTTCTCGTCCCAGACCGCCTCGTAGACGGCGCGCAGCTCGGGGATGGTGAAGTCGTACTGGAGGAAGGCGGTGGCCAGCGGGCTGTACTCGATCTTCGCGCGGGCGCGGTCGAGGCCGTCGGCGACGATCCGGGCGTGGTCGAAGGCGAGCGTCGTGGTGCCGGCGGGGCCGTCGGCCGCGGGTTGGTGGCCGGTGTGCCCGCCGACGCCACCCCCGTGGGTGTCGGCGGGCACACCGGCGGCTGGGGACCGGCCGGTGGACGGCCGGAGGTCGAGGTCGGTGACGGCGTGCCAGGCGGCGGTGGCCGCGTCCGAGCCGGCCTGCGGGTCGGGCAGGTCGGGGGCGAAGGCGAGGTAGGCGACGGAGACCACGTGCATGCGCGGGTCCCGGGTGGGGGCGCCGTACGTCCCGAGCTGTTCGAGGTGGATCCGGCTGAGGGCGGCCTCGGCGTCGGCGGTGCCGAGCAGGCCGGTCTCTTCGGCGAGCTCGCGGGCGGCGGCCTCGTCGAGCCCTTCCTCGCCGGCCCGCAGGAAGCCGCCGGGCAGTGCCCAGTAGCCCTGGTAGGGCGGCGCGGCGCGCTCGACCAGCAGGACGTGCAGGCTGCCGTGGCGCAGCGTCAGGGCGACGACGTCGACGGTGACGGCGACGGGCGTGTAGGCGCGCGGGTCGTAGGCGGCGAGCCAGTCGTTCTCGTGGGCGGGCGGTCGTTCCACGGTCATGGCGGGCTCCTCTCCGCTGGCGCTATGTCGGGCCGGTCGGTCGCTGTCGGGCGAGTCGTGCGTGTCGGCGGTAGTGGGCGGACCTGCGGGCCGCCGACCTGCCGTCGTTCTCGGGGTGAGCACAACGTAGCGATCCGGGGGCCGGGCGGCAAATGGTTTTCGGGCCGGCCGGGGGCGTCCGGTCTTCTACTCTGTGACCAGGAGCTTTGCCCCCGAGGAGGCCACCATGCCCGCCCCTGCCCCACCGGGCTTCGCCGCCGCGCTGGCCGCCGGTCCGCTGGTCCTGGACGGTGGGCTGTCCAACCAGCTGGCGGCGGCCGGGCACGACCTGTCGGACGCGCTGTGGTCGGCCCGGCTGCTGGCGGACGCCCCGGAGGCGGTGGTCGCCGCGCACCGGGCGTACTTCGAGGCCGGGGCGGAGGTCGCGATCACCGCGACCTACCAGGCGAGCTTCGAGGGGTTCGCCCGGCGCGGGCTGGGCCGCGCGGACGCGGAGCGGCTGCTGGCGCTCGGGGTGGAGCTGGCGCGCCGCGCCGCGGCGCCGGTCCGGGCGGACCGGCCGCTGTGGGTCGCCGCGTCGGTGGGGCCGTACGGCGCCGCGCTGGCCGACGGCTCGGAGTACCGGGGCCGGTACGGGCTGACGACCGCCGAGCTGGAGGCGTTCCACCGGCCGCGGCTGGAGGTGCTGGCGGCCGCCGGGCCGGACGTGCTGGCGCTGGAGACGGTGCCCGACGCGGACGAGGCGCGGGCGCTGCTGCGGGCGGTGCGCGGGCTGGGCGTGCCGGCCTGGCTGTCGTTCAGCGTGGCGGGCGACCGGACCAGGGCCGGGCAGCCGCTGGCGGAGGCCTTCGCGCTGGCCGCGGACGCCGACGAGGTGGTCGCGGTGGGGGTGAACTGCTGCACGCCGCAGGACGCCGACCGGGCGGTGGCGACGGCGGCCCGGGTGACCGGCAAGCCGGTGGTGGTCTATCCGAACAGCGGCGAGCGCTGGGACGCCGGGGCCCGTGCCTGGCGCGGTGCGGCGACCTTCGGCGTGCCCGGAGCCGCTCGCGGCGGCGGCCGGGCGGGGGTGGCGGGGTGGCTGGCCGACGGCGCGCGGCTGGTGGGCGGCTGCTGCCGGGTGGGCCCGCGGGAGATCGCGGCGCTGGCCGCCGAGGTGGCGCGCGGGCGGGTCTGACCGCGCCGGACGGAGATTACCGAGGGGGAAGGTGCACGGACGGGGCGCGGCCTGGCAGACTCGTCCCGTTACCACTGCGGTCGACATTGTCGACCGCCTGTCAGCGCGGAGGTACCGAATGCCCGGCCCGATCCAGTCGCTCTCCCGGGCCGCCGCGATCATGCGCCTGCTGGCCGGCGGCGAGCGCCGCCTGGGGCTGTCCGAGGTCGCGACGGCCCTGGGCCTCGCCAAGGGCACCGCCCACGGGATCCTGCGCACCCTCCAGCAGGAGGGGTTCGTCGAGCAGGACCCGGAGAGCGGCAAGTACCAGCTGGGCGCGGAGCTGCTGCGGCTGGGCCAGAGCTACCTGGACGTGCACGAGCTGCGCGCCCGGGCCCTGGTCTGGGCGGACGACCTGGCCAGGGCGGCCGGCGAGACCGTCTACCTCGGGGTGCTCCACCAGCAGGGCGTGCTGATCGTGCATCACGTCTTCCGGCCGGACGACACCCGGCAGGTGCTGGAGGTCGGCTCGATGCAGCCGCTGCACAGCACCGCCCTCGGCAAGGTGCTGCTGGCGTACGACCCGGTGGCCCGCGGGGAGCTGGGCGAGGGCCCGCTGGAGGCGTACACCGCGCGGACCCTGACCGACCTGGCGGACGTGGACGCCGAGGCGGCGCTGACCCGTGAGCGCGGCTGGACCGACTCGATCGAGGAGACCTGGGAGGGCGTGGCCTCGATCGGCGCGCTGATCCAGGACCGGCGGCGCAACCCGGTCGGCGCGGTCTGCGTCAGCGGCCCGGTGGAGCGGGTCTGCGAGGACGGCTTCGTGCGGCCCTCGCTGGTCGCCTCGGTGCGCAGCGCGGCCCGGGCGATCTCCCGGGACCTGGGCGCCGGACGGTTCTGACCCCGGCGCCGGCGGCCGCGGCCGCGGACATCTGACGTTCACGCTGAGGCGCGGACAGGCGGGATGCCTGTCCGCGCCTTAGCGTTTTGTCCATATTTGACGTGAGTCGATTGGTAACTTCGAGTGAAGGGTCACAGCTGCGTAACCCGGCCTTGACGTGAAGGCGGCCTGGGGAGGAAGCTTCCGCATGACGGTCGACATTGTCGAACGATGGCCGAGCAGATCACTCCCACAATGCGCTCACCCGCACAGCGATCGCTCAGCCACCTGCCCCCACCCGCACCTCCGGGCCATATGGACAAGGGAGTCTTTGTGTCCGCGTTCTCCAACGGCGACATCTTCGTCGGCGAAACCCTCGGCACCGCCGCGCTGATACTTCTCGGCGGCGGCGTCTGTGCCGCCGTGACGCTCAAGAAGTCGAAGGCCCTCAACGCCGGCTGGCTGGCGATCACCTTCGGCTGGGGCTTCGCGGTGATGATCGCCGCCTACATGTCGGCCCCCAAGTCGGGCGCGCACCTGAACCCGGCCGTCACCCTGGCCCTCGCCGTCGACAGCGGCGACTGGAGCAAGGTGCCGGTCTACCTCGGCTCCCAGCTGCTCGGCGCGATGATCGGCGCCGTCCTCGTCTGGGTCACCTACCTCGGCCAGTTCCAGGCCAACAAGGAGGCGACCCTGGGCATCTTCTCGACCGGTCCCGAGATCCGGAACCCGGTCCAGAACCTGCTCACCGAGATCATCGGCACCATGGTCCTGTGCCTGGGCATCCTCACCCAGGGCCTGAACAAGGGCCTCGGCCTCTCCGGCACCGGCATCCTGATCGTCGCCCTCACCGTCGTCGGCATCGGCCTCTCGCTCGGCGGCCCGACCGGCTACGCGATCAACCCGGTCCGCGACCTGGGCCCGCGCATCGTGCACTCGCTCCTGCCGATCCCGAACAAGGGCGGCTCCGACTGGTCCTACGCCTGGATCCCGGTGGCCGGCCCGGTCATCGGCGGCCTGCTGGCCGGCGGCCTGTACCACGTCGCCTTCTGACGCTCCTCGGGTTTCCACCCCACCCGAGCACGGGGACTGACCCGAGAGTCGGACCCACCCACCCCGCAACCCCCTTCTTGAGCCGAGGACCCTCATGACCTCCATTGGCACCGGTAACTACATCGCCGCGATCGACCAGGGCACCACCTCCAGCCGCTGCATCATCTTCGGCGAGGACGGCCGGATCGTCGCCGTCGACCAGCAGGAGCACCGGCAG
Source organism: Kitasatospora sp. NPDC028961 (assembly GCF_055564815.1). Taxonomy (NCBI): domain Bacteria; kingdom Bacillati; phylum Actinomycetota; class Actinomycetes; order Kitasatosporales; family Streptomycetaceae; genus Kitasatospora; species Kitasatospora sp. NPDC028961. The sequence goes on from NZ_JBVHVO010000025.1 coordinate 9,776, forward strand.
ATCTTCCCCCAGCCCGGCTACGTCGAGCACGACGCCGCCGAGATCTGGACCCGGGTGCAGTCGGTGGTCCGCGGCGCGCTGGAGAAGGCCGGTCTGACCAAGGACGACATCCGCGCGATCGGCATCACCAACCAGCGCGAGACCACCGTCCTGTGGGACAAGAACACCGGCGAGCCGGTGCACAACGCGCTGGTGTGGCAGGACACCCGCACCGAGGGCCTCTGCCGCGAGCTGGGCCGCAACGTCGGCCAGGACCGCTTCCGCCGCGAGACCGGCCTCCCGCTGGCCAGCTACTTCGCCGGCCCGAAGATCCGCTGGCTGCTGGACAACGTCGAGGGCCTGCGCGAGCGCGCCGAGGCCGGCGACATCCTGTTCGGCACCATGGACACCTGGGTGATCTGGAACCTCACCGGTGGTGTCAACGGCGGCAAGCACGTCACCGACGTCACCAACGCGAGCCGCACCATGCTGATGAGCCTGCGCTCGCTGGAGTGGGACGACAAGATCGCCGAGTCGATGGGCGTGCCGATGGCCGTCCTGCCGGAGATCCGCTCCTCCGCCGAGGTCTACGGCGAGGCCGTCGGCGACCTGGCCGGCGTGCCGGTCGCCTCCGCCCTCGGCGACCAGCAGGCCGCGCTGTTCGGCCAGACCTGCTTCGACAAGGGCGAGGCCAAGTCGACCTACGGCACCGGGACCTTCCTGCTGCTGAACACCGGCGAGGAGGTCGTCAACTCGTACCACGGGCTGCTGACCACCGTCGGCTACCGGATCGGCGACCAGAAGCCGGTGTACGCGCTGGAGGGCTCGATCGCCGTCACCGGCTCGCTCGTCCAGTGGCTGCGCGACCAGCTCGGCATCATCTCCACCGCCGCCGAGATCGAGACCCTCGCCAACACCGTCGAGGACAACGGCGGCGCCTACTTCGTCCCGGCCTTCTCCGGCCTGTTCGCCCCGTACTGGCGCTCCGACGCCCGCGGTGTGATCGCCGGTCTGACCCGGTACGTCACCAAGGGCCACCTGGCCCGGGCCGTGCTGGAGGCCACCGCCTGGCAGACCCGCGAGGTCGTCGACGCCATGCAGAAGGACTCCGGCGTCGAGCTCACCGCCCTCAAGGTCGACGGCGGCATGACCAGCAACAACCTGCTCATGCAGAACATCGCCGACGTGCTGGACGCTCCGGTCGAGCGCCCGTACGTGGCCGAGACCACCGCGCTGGGCGCCGCCTACGCGGCCGGCCTGGCGGTCGGCTTCTGGAGCGACCTGGACACCCTGCGGGCCAACTGGCACCGCGCCGCCGAGTGGACCCCGCGCATGGACGAGGCCACCCGGGAGCGCGAGTACAAGAAGTGGCTCAAGGCTGTGGAGCGCACCATGGGCTGGGTGGAGGAGGACGAGCAGATCTGACCGCGGACGCCGGTCGGGGCCCCCGGGCCCCGACCGGCCCGCTCCCGTTTCACCGGCCCGCCGCACCGGGCCGAACCGGCCTCTCAGCAGGGGCCGCACCGCACACCGAGAGGAGTAACGGCGCCGCCCGACCCGCGCCGCCGTACACACACCATGGCTACCATCCCGACCCTGGGCGCCGAGCGCTTCGCCGGCCGCACCGCCTCCCGCGCCGAGACCCGCGAGCTGCTGGGCAAGGCCACCTACGACCTGCTGGTGATCGGGGGCGGCATCCTCGGCACGGCCGTCGCCTGGACCGCGTCCCAGGCGGGCCTGAAGGTCGCCATGGTCGATGCCGGCGACTTCGCCGGGGCCACCTCCAGTGCCTCCTCGAAGCTCGTGCACGGCGGTCTGCGCTACCTGCAGACCGGGGCGGTCAAGCTGGTCGCCGAGAACCACAAGGAGCGCCGCGCGCTCGCCACCGACGTGGCCCCGCACCTGGTCAACCCGCTGACCTTCTTCGTGCCGGTCTACAAGGGCGGCCCGCACAGCGCGCCCAAGCTCGGCGCCGGTGTGTTCCTCTACTCGGCGCTCTCCGCCTTCCGCGACGGCATGGGCCGGGTCTCCACCGCCGCGCACGCCGCCCAGCAGGTGCCCGCGCTGCGCACCGAGGGCCTGCGCTCGGTGGCCGTCTACGGCGACCACCAGATGAACGACTCGCGCGTCGCCGTGATGACGGTGCGCGCCGCCGTCGACGCCGGCGCCGTGGTGCTCAACCACGCCGAGGTCACCGGCCTGCGCTTCACCGGCGGCCGGGTCACCGGCGCCGACCTCAAGGACCGCCTGGACGGCACCGAGTTCGGCGTGAACGCCCGCCTGGTGCTCAACGCCACCGGCCCGTGGGTCGACCACCTGCGCACCATGGAGGACGCCGGCGCCGCGCCGTCGATCCGCCTCTCCAAGGGCGCCCACGTCGTGGTCAAGCGCCGTGCGCCGTGGCGCGCCGCGCTGACCATCCCGATCGACAAGTACCGCGTCTCCTTCGCCATCCCGTGGGAGGACCACGTCCTGCTCGGCACCACCGACGAGGAGTACACCGGCGACCCGCAGGACGTCCGGGCCACCGAGGCGGACATCGACCAGATCATGGGCGAGGCCGCGCACGCCATCCGTGACGAGCACATCGACCGCGACCTGATCACCTACGCCTTCGCCGGCCTGCGGGTGCTGCCCGGCGGCCCGGGCGACACCGCCGCCGCCAAGCGCGAGACGGTCGTCACCGAGGGCCGGGGCGGCATGCTGTCGGTCGCCGGCGGCAAGTGGACCACCTACCGGCACATCGGCCGGACCGTGCTGGAGAAGCTGGCCCACGTGCCCGGCACCACGCTCGGCGAGGACATGTCGACCATCGCCCGGACCGTCCCGCTGCCCGGCGTCGGCGCGCCGAACGCCGTCGCGCACCGCCTGCTGATCGACCGCGAGCCCGGCTCGCGGATGGAGCCGCTGGTCGCCAAGCACCTGGCCAGCCACTACGGCACGCTCTCCTTCGAGATCGCCCGCATGATCGACGAGAACCCGGAGCTCGGCCGGCCGATCCACGAGGACGGCCCGGACGTCTGGGCCCAGGTCGCCTACGCCGCCGACAGCGAGTGGGCGTACACCACGGACGACGTGCTGCGCCGCCGCACCACGATGACCGTCCGCGGCCTGGACACGCCGGAGATCCGCTCCGAGGTCGACGCCTTCCTGGCGAAGCGCGCCAAGTGACCGCGTGGCCGAGTGAGGGCGGTCCCGTGAAGCGCTCGGCCCCGTAGGGCCGGCGCACAGGACTCGAAGGGCGGGCACCCCGGGCTGGGGGTGCCCGCCCTTCGGCATGTCCGCACGGCCGGGCTCACGGGCTCCTGCGGGTCGGCTGCCGGGGCGGTCCCCAGGACCCGCTCGGCTGCCCGCCGGGCCGCGGTCGGGCCGCGCGCCCGGCCGCCGGGCAACGCCGAAGGGCGGTACCCGTGGGAGACGGGTACCGCCCTTCGGGGCGCGGGGGCGCGGTCAGATGATCAGGCTGAGCGGCATGATCAGGGCGATGGCGACGACCGAGATCACGGTCTCCATCACCGACCAGGACTTGAGGGTCTGGCCGACGCTCATCCCGAAGTACTCCTTCACCAGCCAGAAGCCGGCGTCGTTGACGTGCGAGAAGAACAGCGAACCGGCGCCGATGGCCAGCACCAGCAGCGCCGCGTGGGTCGCGGACATGTCGGCGGCGAGCGGGGCGAGGATGCCCGCGGCGGTGATCGTGGCGACCGTGGCGGAGCCGGTGGCCAGGCGGATCAGCACGGCGATCAGCCAGCCGAGCAGCAGCGCCGAGATGTGCCACTTGGCGGACCACTCGCTGACCGCGTTGCCCACACCGACGTCGATCAGGGTCTGCTTGAAGCCGCCGCCCGCGCCGACGATGAAGACGATGCCCGCGATCGGGCCGAGCGACTTCCCGACGGTGTCGGAGATCCGGTCCTTGGTGAAGCCGGCCGCCCGGCCGAGCGTCACCATGCCGAGCAGGGTCGCGGCGAGCAGGGCGATCAGCGGCGAGCCGATGAAGTCGAAGATCCGCTGCGGCATCGCCTTCGGGTCGTCGACGACGACGTCGACCAGGGCCTTGCCGAGCATCAGGGCGACCGGCAGCAGGATGGTGGCGAGGACCGCGCCGAAGCCCGGGGTGTGCGCGGGCTTCTCCGTCTCCTCGGGCGCGGTGGCCTGCGGGATCTCCAGCGGGCCGACCCAGCGCTCGGCGAGCCGGGCGAACAGCGGGCCGGCGACGATCAGCGTCGGCACGGCGATCAGCAGGCCGAGCGCCAGGGTGATGCCGAGGTCGGCCTTCAGCGCGTCGACGGCCACCAGCGGGCCGGGGTGCGGCGGGACGAGGCCGTGCAGCACCGAGAGCCCGGCCAGCGCGGGGATGCCGATCCGCATCAGCGGGACGTTGCCGCGGCGGGCCACCAGCAGCACGATCGGGATCAGCAGGACGACCCCGACCTCGAAGAACAGCGGCAGGCCGAGGACGGCCGCGATCAGCGCCATCGCCCAGGGCAGCGCCCTGGGCCCGGAGCGGGCGAGCACGGTGTCGGCGATGATGTTCGCCCCGCCGGAGTCGGCGAGCAGTTTGCCGAGCATCGCGCCGAGCCCGATCAGCAGGCCGACGCCCGCGACGGTCGCGCCGAACCCCGTGGAGAAGCTGCCCAGCAGCTTGTCGAAGGGGGCGCCCGCGACGGCGGCCAGCAGGCCCGAGCCGAGTGTGAGGGCGAGGAACGGGTGGAGCTTCAGCCGGGTGATCAGCACCACGATGGCGCCGATGCTGAGCAGGACCGCGATCAGCAGCTGGGCGTCGCTGTCGGTGTGCGGCAGGGCCGGTGGGGCGGCCGCCGCGAGCAGGGTGGGGGTCACGCGAGGTCTCCATTGACGGGCCGCAGCAGTGCCACGGCCATCTCGACGAGTTCTTCGGGGGTCGGGCCGACGTCCAGGACCGCACCGCGCTCGTCCGCCCCGAGGGGCTCCAGGGCGGCGTACTGCGAGTCGAGCAGCGACGGCGGCATGAAGTGTCCGGTGCGGTGGGCGAGCCGGTCCCCGACCAGCTCGTGCCGCCCGCTGAGGTGCAGGAAGAAGGCGCCCGGGCAGGCCGCGCGCAGGGTGTCGCGGTAGCGGTGCTTCAGCGCCGAGCAGGTGACCACGCCGCCGGTGCCGGCCTCGGCCCGCTCCCCCAGCCAGCCGCCGAGGGCGCGCAGCCAGGGCGCGCGGTCCGCGTCGTCCAGCGGGATGCCGGCCGACATCTTGGCGATGTTGGCGGGCGGGTGGAAGTCGTCCGCCTCGGCGTAGGGGAGGTCGAGGCGGTCGGCCAGCAGGCGGGCCACGGTGGTCTTGCCGACACCGGAGACGCCCATCACCACGAGGGTGAGGGGCGACGCGGGGGTGTCGTGGTTCTCGACGCTGAGAGCCATGGGTGGTGCTCCTTCGTTGCCAGGCCGCCACTATCGCTCCAAAGATATGACGTATTCAAGTGCCGGAAACCAAATCGTCATACTTTTGCGCGTTGCGGGGGCCGCCCGGCGAGCGGGCCGGCCGGGCCCTCTAGGCTGGCCGGATGGAGATCCAGGGGCTGCCCGGCCGACTGCTCGCCGACCTCGGACCGGCCATCGCCTCCGGTGAGATCCCCGAGGGTGCGGTCCTGCGCGCCGAGGAGCTGGAGCAGCGGTACGGGGTGTCGCGGACGGTGGTCCGCGAGGCCGTGCGGATCCTGGAGGGGATGGGGCTGGTCGCCTCCCGGCGGCGGGTCGGCAGCACCGTCCAGCCGAAGTCCGACTGGGACGTCTTCGACCCGCTGGTGATCCGCTGGCGGCTGGCCGGGGCCGACCGGCCCGCGCAGCTGCGCTCGCTCGGCTCGCTGCGGGTCGCGGTGGAGCCGGCCGCGGCCGCGCTCGCCGCCCGGCACGCCAGTGACGACGAGCGCCGCGAACTGCTCTCCCTCGCCGGGGAGTTGACGATGACGGCGCGGGCCGCCGACCTGACCACCTTCCTCCGGCACGACATCGCCTTCCACGCGACCGTCCTGAAGGCCTCCGGCAACGAGATGTTCGCCCACCTCGGGGACACCGTCGGTGCGGTGCTCACCGGCCGCACGGAGTACCATCTGATGCCTCATCAGCCCGAGCCGTACGCGATCCGGTTGCACCGCGAGGTCGCGGAGGCGATCTGCGCGGGGGACGCGGCCCACGCCGAGCGGGCGATGCGCACGATCGCCGAGGGCGCGCTGGCGGAGCTCGACCAGCAGCTGGGGTGATTCGCCCGGGGGGCGCGGTTTCCGGTGCAGATCACACGATTTGACGCCAGTTCGGCTGATTCCCGCGCATGGTTCGGGTACCACGGGGCAGAGTGGTGCGCAGGGGCGCGTTCCGGCGCGCCCGTCCCGCCGTCGTGAGCGCGCCTGGGGGTCGCCCGATGCCATCCGCACGCCGTCGCCGCCGTCGCCTGCCCGACGAGGTGCGCGCAGCCGCCGTCCGGGCGGTGCTCTGCCTGTCCTTCACCCTGGTCGGCCTGGTCGTCGCGGCGCTGGGCTCGTACGCGGACAGCTGGCTGATGACGCCGGCGCTGATGGCCATGGGGCTCGGGGTGTTCGGCACCATGTGGTGCCTGCTGGAGATCCTCATCTCGCGCCAGGTCGCCGCCCAGCGGATGCGCGGGCCGAACTCCGCCTCGCCGATGGCCGGCAGCCGGGCGCCCGCCGGGGTCCGGCCGGTGCCGCGCCCGGCGGGCCCCCCGACCGGGACGGCGCCCCAGTCGTGGGTGCCCACCGCGCAGGGCGCCCGGGTGGGTGGTCAGGCCGGCACGACGGCCCGGTAGTGGGTGGTGAGCCGGCCGTCGTCGTCCAGAACGTGGAAGGCGAGCATCGGCGGCTGCTCGAAGCTGATCCCGGGGCCGCCCTCGCAGGGCAGCGTGACGGTCGACACCACACCCGGGGCGACCAGCACCGGCAGACCGGCGAACACGGTGGCCGCGCCGGTGTGGGAGTGGCCGCAGAGCAGGGCGGCCACCCGGGGGTGGCGGGCCAGCACCTCGGCGAGCCGCTCCTCCCCGAACTGGCGGATCGGGTCGACGGTCGGCAGGTGGAGGACGACCGGCGGGTGGTGGAAGGCCACCAGCGCCGGCCGGTCCGGACGGCCCCCGGCCAGCTCGGCGTCCAGCCAGGCCAGCGTCCCGTCGTCGAGCAGGCCGTCGTCGCGGCCGGGGATCGACGAGTCGAGCAGCAGCAGGTCGGCGCCGGGCAGTTCGTGCCGCCGGTTGACCGGGCCGTCGGCGGGCGCCTCCCCCAGCAGTCCCTCCCGGTAGGGCGCGCGCCGGTCGTGGTTGCCGGGACAGGTGAGCACCGGGTGGCGGGAGACCAGCACCTTGGCGGCCTGCTCGTACTCCGCCGGCCGGCCGTGGTCCGCGAGGTCGCCGGTGACCAGGACGGCGTCCAGCGGGCCCGGCAGGGCGTTGAGGTACGCCATCACCCGCTCGGCCCGCCGGTACGCGCGGGCGCCGCCGTCCCGGCGCCACGCCTGGCCGAGGTGGATGTCACTGAAGTGAGCGATCGTCAGCATGCCCCCACGGTAGGCGGGCCGGTGGCGCCGGGGTAGCGGGGGTCAGGCCTGACCCGGGGCCTCCACCGGGCGCTTGAACATCCGGGTCGCGGTGATCTCACCGTGGATGGCCGGGCCGTCCGGGTCCTGCGGGGCGGGCAGGCCGGGGCGCAGGTGCTCCTCCACCGAGATGTACTTGAGGCCGGCCCGCAGGTCGGCGTCGTTGCGCAGCCGGATGACCAGCGGGAACTCGGCCAGCGCGGTGGTGTCGAACAGGCCGGTGGTGTAGATCAGCTGGACGCCGAGCGCGTCGGCGACCGCCCGCTGGAGCTCCAGCAGGTAGGTGGCGTTGGCGCGGCCGATCGGATTGTCCAGGAAGAGCGTGCCGGCGTGCCGCAGCTGGGACTGGCCCCGGTCGTTGGCCCGCAGCGCGGCCATCGTGCAGTACAGCGCGATGGCCGCGGTGAGCAGCTGGCCGCCGGAGAAGACGTCCGACATCTGGCCGACGCCGACCCGCTCGGCCCGCAGCACCGCGTCCGGCTTGAGGATCTCCACGCTGACGCCGCGCGGCCCGATCGCGGCGGCGACCCCGCGCAGCAGCAGGGACATCCCGTCGCGGCGCAGGTCGCTGTTCTTCCGGACGGCGGCGCGGGTGGCCTCGTCGATCACCTCGCCCAGCCGCTCCACCAGGGTGGCGTGGTCCGGGTCCTCGAAGCGGATCCGCAGGAACTCCTGGCCGGACCACTCCCCCAGGCCCTCGGGCAGCCGGGAGAGCCGCTGGGCGGCCCGCAGCGTGGTGAGCGAGGACTCGACCAGGCCGCGCAGCCGGTCGACGATCGAGCCGCGGTTGCGCTCCAGCTGGGCGAGTTCGTCGGTCAGCACCCGCAGCCGGGGCGCGAAGGCGGTGGCCCAGGCGGCGGCGTGGTCGGGCAGGGCGGCGGCGGGCAGTTCGCGGATCTGCTGGCGGGCCGGGGTGCGGACGGCCTCGTAGCGCGCCGCGTTGGCGTGCCGGACGAGGGCGTCGGAGGCGTCCCGGACAGCGAGTTCGGCGGAGGAGAGTTCGCCGGCGGCGGTGCGCAGGGCGCGCCGGGCCTCGGCGGCGGCCGTCCGGGCGTCGGCGAGCGGGCCCAGGTAGGGCCCGACCGGGCGGCCGTCCTCGTCCGGGTGCTCGCGCAGGCCGTCGCGCAGCTGCCCGGCGTGCTCGTCGAAGTCGGCGGCGGCGGCCTGGGCGGCGTCGAAGGTCCGCTGCAGGTCGGCATGGGCGGTGCGGGCGGCGTCGACGCTCTCGCGGCGCTCGGCCAGCCGGGTGGTGGCGGTGCGCAGCAGGACCTGGGCGTGCTCGGGGTCGGTGGGGACGAGGTCTTCGGGCAGCTCGGTGTGCGCCTCGCCGTCGGCGGGCGCGGAGCGTTCGGCCTCGCCGCGCAGCCGGCCGAGCTGCTCGCTGGCGGCGGCGGCGCGGGCCTCGATGGTGGCGACCAGCTCCTCCGCGCGGGCGGCGGCGGCCTGGCGGGCCGGGCCGTCGGCGCCGTCGGGGCTGCCCAGCAGCTCCTCCGCCCGGGTGCGCACCTTGTTGGTGAGCCGGTCGAGTTCGGTCGCGGCGGCGGCCTCGTCCCCCTCGGCCCGGGCCTGTTCGGCGCGCAGGTCGGCGCCGACGCCGACCTTCTCGTACAGCTGGGACGCGGCGCGGTAGGCCTCACGCAGGGCGGGAAGGGCGACGGGGGCGGCGGCGGGCTCGTCGGCCTGCTCGGCGGCGGGGAGCTCGGCGCGCTCGGCGCGCAGGGTGCGGGCGGTGCGGCGGGCGTCGTCGGCGGCGCGCTGGGCGGCGCGGCGGTCCTCGTCGCAGGTGCGGGCGCGCTCGGCGCACTGGGCCTGGCGGCGGTCGCACTCGGTCGCGTCCTCGGCGAGTTCGCGCAGGCTCCGCGTCCAGCCGGCGCGCTCGCGCAGGCGGAAGGCGAGGCCGGAGAGGGCGTCGGCGCGGCGCCGGGCCTGCTGGGCGGCCTCGCGCTGCTCCTCGTGCGCGAACGCGGCGGCGGCGTGGTCGCCCTCGGCCTCGTCGTGGTCGGCGCGCAGGGTGGCCAGCGCGGCGGCGGCCTGCTCGGCGTGCTCGCGGGCGGCCTCGGCGGCGGCGGCCAGCTCGGCGAGGGTGCCGGGCGGGCAGCTGGCGTGCCAGGAGGCGAGGCGGGCGGCGAGGGCGCGGTCGCCGCCCAGCCGGGCGGCCAGCTCGCGGATGTGCTCCTCGCGGGCGGTGGCGCGCGAGCGCAGCTCGCGGCGCTCGCCGTCGGCGGCGGTCTCGTCGTGCATGGCCGGGTTCGGCGGGACGAGGAAGAAGGCGGGCTCGCCGGTGATGGGCGCGATCAGCGCGGCGGCGGCGCCGACCGCGACGGTGGAGCGCGGCAGCAGCGCGGCGGAGTACAGCGTCTCGCGGGCCCGGTCCAGCGAGTGGGGGTCGGTGATCACCACGCCGTCGACCAGCTCCGGCCGGGCGGCGAGGATCGCCTCGTGGTCCGCCGGGTCGACCGACTGGGCCAGGTAGCGCCAGCCGGGCAGCGCGGGGATGCCGTGCTCGGCGAGGTACTCGACGGTGGCGAGCACATCCGGGCCGGGCGGCAGCAGGCCGCCGTCGCCGAGCGCGGCGAGGATGCGGGAGTCGTCAGCGGCCGCGGTGCGCAGGTCGAACAGGGTGCGTTCGGCGGTGGCGATCGCGTCGTCGAGCAGTTCCCGGAGCGTCTCGGCGGAGCGGTCGAGGACCGCGGGGGTGAGGAAGCCGGAGGCCTCGTCCGCGTCATCCTGGTACGGGGTGAGGGAGAGCAGGTCGGCGAGCCGGGGCTCGGTGGCGAGCAGGGCCGCGGTGCGCTGCTCGGTGGCGAGCGCCTGGGCGGCGGCCTTGCGGGCGTCGGTGGCGCGGGCTTCGGCGAGTTCGGCCCGGCCGGTGGCCGCGGCGGCCTCGCGCAGCCGGGCCGCGGCGGCCTCGGCGGCCGTGCGGGCCTGCGCGAGGGCGGCCGCGGCGGACTTCTCGACGTCGGCGGCGTGCAGGGCGGCGCGCGCCGGGTCGGGCTCGGCGGTTCCGGGGTCGATCCAGCCGGCCTCGACCGCGGCGGCGGTCTCCCGCTCGACCTCGGCGAGGCGCTGGCGCAGGTGGTCGGACTCGCTGCGGGCCTTCTGGGCGGCGGTGGCGGCCTCGGTGGCGTCGGACTGGGCCTTGGCGCCGTCCGCCTGGAGCTCGCCGGCGCGCTGCTCCTCGGTGTCGGCGCGCTCCTCGGCGGCCGCGGCGGCGCTCTCCAGGGCGCGGGCCAGCGCGGTGGCGGCGCGGGCGCGGGCGGCGAGCGCCGGGGCGGCGTCGAGCTCGGCCTCGCGGATCGCGGCGGCGACCCTGGCCACCCGGTCGGCGGCGGCGCGCTGGCGCAGCACGGCCTCGGCGGCCTGCCAGGCGGAGTGCAGGGTGCGGGCGTCGATGAGCTCGCGGCGCAGCGCGGCGGCCTCGGTGGTGGCGGCGGCCAGGCCGAGGGTGGCGTGCCGGTGGGTCAGCTCGGCGGTGATCAGGGTGTGCCGGGTGCGGTCGGCCTCGGCGGCGGTGACGGCGCTCGCGGCGGCGGCGACCTCGATGGAGAGGTCCTGGGCGCGGTCGCGTTCGGCGGCGGCGCGCGAGGTCAGGGCGTGGGCGAGGCGGCGGGTGCGGCGCTCGGCGGTGCGGTGGGCCTCGCGGACGGTCTCCCGCGCGATGGTGGACTCGGCGATGCGCTCCAGCAGCTCCAGCGAGCCGGCGGTGAAGTCGCGTTCGGCGGTGAGCTCGGCGCGGCGGCCGAGCTTGGCGGCGAAGCCGTGGACGAGGTCGGCCAGGCCGTCGGTGTCCCGGGTGTCGGTGACGGCGCGCAGCAGCAGGTCGGTGAAGTCGCTGTCGTGCTTGACCGCGAACAGGCCCGCCGCCTCGCCCTCGTCGGCGTTCATCTCGCGCTGGTAGCGGAAGAGTTCGGGGTCGAGGCCGAGTTCGCCGAGGTGCTCCGTCCAGCGGTCGTGGCCGTCCTCGAAGACCAGGTCGAGGTGGGGGTGGGCCTTGCCGGCCTCGGTGAGGGCGTCGCGGAAGCCCTTCATGGTGCGGCGGCGGCCGCGGGCCTTCTGGTCGCCGGCCAGGCTGACCCGCTCGGCGACCGGCAGGGAGTCCAGCGTCAGGCCAGGCCCGGGGCGGAAGGAGTACCAGGTCTCGGCGAACTTGCGCGGGTCGGAGGAGACCTGCCGGCCCCGCCACTCGCTGACCTTGCCGACCACGATCGGCTCACCGGTGACGGTGTGCTGCCACTCCAGGGCGACGTGGCCGCAGTCGTCGGCCAGCAGGAACTTGCGCAGCACGCCGGAGCTGGCACCGCCGAGGGTGTTGCGGTGGCCGGGGAGCATCACCGAGAAGATCAGCTTGAGCAGGACGGACTTGCCGCCGCCGTTCTCCAGGAAGAGCACCCCGGCGGGGGCGGGCCGGCGGATCGGCCCGTCCGGCTCCTCGCCGAAGAGGCCGATCTGCTGGGGGGCCGGGTCGGAGACGGGCTCGCCGACACCGCGCAGGTCGAGCACCGTGTCGGCGTAGCGGGCGCCGGCCGGTCCGATCGAGTACAGGCGGACCCGGTTGAGCTCGTACATGTGCGGCGGTTCTCCAGTGCGGGTGGGTCAGGAGTGCGTGGTCAGGGGTGCCCGGCCCGGTGGCGCGGCGGGCCGGTCCGGGTGGGGGCCCGGGGTCAGAGCGCGTGGAACGGCAGGCCCGCGTCGGCGACCAGCTCGTCCCCGGTGTCCGGGGGCAGCAGGCTGGCGGTGCCGTCGGAGACCGGGACGATGCCGAGGTCGAGCAGTTCGGCCATGGCGGCGCTGCCGGCCAGGTCGCGGACCTGGAGCTGGTAGCGGGCGGTGGTGCGGTAGGTGCCGCCGGCGTCGTCCGAGGTCTTCTGCAGGAAGCCGGAGTCGACCAGGAACATCACGGCCTTGGCGACGATGCCGATGGTGGAGCCGGACAGCCGGCGGGCGTCCTTGGTGGCGCCGGTGGCGGTGCGCCGGGCCCAGACCCGCCAGGCGGCCTCCAGGCCGGGGGCGTCGCTCTGCGGGTCGGTGTTGGCGCCGTCGGCCTCGGCCTGCTCCTCCAGCCGGCGGCAGGCCTGGCGGACGAAGGCGTCCACGCCGTTGACCGTGATCCGGCCGAGGTACCCGTCGTCGGCGAGGTCCTCGGGGCGGGGGAAGGCCATCGCGGCGACGGCGAGGTGGGCCAGGCCGTGCAGGAAGCGGTCGGTCGACTCGGAGGCGGCGCGGCGCGAGTAGTCGCCCATCCGGACCGCGAAGACGGAGTCCTCGGCGGCGGCCACGGCCATGCCGGCGCGCGGCGAGACCTCCAGGACGACCAGGCCCATGCCGGTGGCGACGGCGTCGGCGAGACGGGCGAAGGGCGGGTCCTCGCGGTGGCGGCGGACCAGCTCGGCGTACTCGGCGTCGCGGGCGGGGAGCAGCTTGGCCTGCAGGCCGAAGGAGACCAGACGGGCCGCGTCGGCGACGTCGGCCGGGGTGATCGGGGCCGGGGCGGCGGGCTCGGCCTCGGGTGCCCAGGACGTGTCGTGGTGGGTCGTCACGGGCGGTGCTCCTCGGGGGTGTTGCCACTGGTGCGGGTGGTGGGGCGGTCGGTCGCGGCTGCCGCGGGGCGGCGCCGGGGGTGCGTCGGCTGTCCGGTCGTCAACTGGCGTCCTTGCGGTCGGCCGCCATGCCGGCCGCGTCCAGCAGGGCGCTGCCGACGATGAGGTCGGCGCCGCCGAACTCGCGGTCCCGCAGCGGAGTGCCGTCGTCGACCGCGAAGAGCAGCCGCTCCTCCCCCTGCCGGTAGGCGGTGCCGACCGGCGGGCTGGCCGCGTGCACCGCCAGCAGGGCGACCAGGTAGGGGAGTTCGGGATCCTGCCGACGGGCGTCGGCGAGCAGCCCGGAGAGCCGGCGGGGGGCGTCGGCGGGCAGGTCGAGCAGGACCAGCGCGGCCTCCAGCTGCGCCTCGGTGAACCGGCTGTCGTCGGGGGTGGCGACGAGGTCCGGATCGGGCAGCTCGGCGCCCAGGTGCTCGCGCTCGACCGGCGGGGTGAGCAGCAGGTCGACCAGGTCGGCGACCCGGACGGAGACCGGCGTGCGCAGACCGGTGCCGCGGGTGAAGAACGCGCCGGTCGGCCGGACGGCCTGCTCCACCGGCAGCCGCAGCACGGGGGCGAGCAGCTGCCCGTAGAGGTCGATGCCGCTGCGGGCGCCGGGCGCGGCGAAGGCCTGGCGGTCCTGCTCGGCGCGGAACAGCGGGCCGGCCTCCAGCAGGCGGGTCTGCAGCTGGGTGTGGCGGCGGATGCAGTCCTTGACGATGTCGACCAGCTCGGCGGCGCGGCGCTTGTGCTCGGGCTCCTCGGCCTCGTCGCGGGCCTTGCGGATGTTGGTGAGAATCGCGTTCTCGTGCCGGTAGCGGTCGGCGATGTGGTCGAGCGCCTCGTCGATGAGGTCGGGGACGGCCTGCATCCAGTCCACGGCGCGCACGTTGCGCCGGGTCGCGTCCAGGGCCCGGCGCAGCGTCTCGGCGTACTGGACGGTGCGGTAGCGGGCCTGCTCGGCGGCGAGCTGGGCGTCGGCCAGCCGGCCGCGCCGGATCAGCACCTCCAGCTTGACCTCGGCGGCGATCTGCGCGGAGGTGACGTCGGTGTCGAGGGCGCCGACCAGGACGTTGACCGCCTCGTCGGTGGTGCGCAGGTAGACGCCGCCGTCGGGGCCGGGCACCTCCTCGATCAGCTTGAAGTCGTAGTCGCGCCGGACGTACGCGCCGTCCTGGCCGAAGGTGCCGTAGACGGCGCGGAACCCGCGGTCGACGCTGCCGACGTTGATCAGCGACTCCAGCACCCAGCGGGCGACCCGCTCGTGCTCGGCGGTCGGGCGGGTGGCGGCCTGGGCGGCGACCCGGGGCAGCAGCCGGGCGAGCACTATCTCGCGGTCGGCCCCGGTGTCGAAGTCCATGTGCAGGGTGACCAGGTCGATGGCGGCGAGGCCGACCTCGGCCATCGCGTAGCCGCCGTACTCGCCGGCCAGCATCACCTTGCGGCTGTCCAGGTCGTGCAGCGGGGCCGTGCAGGCCAGCGCCTTGAGCCGGCGGGCCAGGCCCTCGTCGGCGGCGGGGCCGGGCGCGGGCCGCGCGGCGGCGGCGGGCCCGGCGGGCGGCCGGGGCCCGGACTCGGTGGGCGGGTCAGCGATGGCGGTCACGGTGGACAAGATTAGAGGTAGGCACCGACATCGACCGAAACGGACCTTACGGACGGCCGGGACAGGCGGTCGCACCGCGGGCGGTGGAACCGGCTTCCGGGAAAGTACCCGCACGATCCGGTCCCCACGGCCATCATGCCTCATATGATCATCCGACTGGTACGAGGCGGCCTGACCGCCGCCCTGGCCGTGGCCACGCTCACCGCCGGCACCGCGGCGGCCGGCGCCGCGACCCCGGCCGCGACGGCCGCCCGCACGGCGGCCACCGGCCCGAACGTCAGCGTGACCCAGGCCGGCAACTACCCGATCTTCCCGGTCGACAGCACCAACTTCTCGGTGACCTGGACGTCCTCCGGCACCGCCGACCTCACCGGGGTCACCCACCTCACCGTCGAACTGCCGGCCGGTCTGACCACCAGCGGCGCGGCGATCACCTCGCTCCCCGACTACTCCTTCACCGAGACGGTCTCCCCCGACGGCCGCCGGCTGGACGCCTTCTTCACGGGCACCCGGGCTCCGGGGCGCAGCGAGTTCATGAAGGTCTACGTGGCCTCCCACGGCACCGGGCCGACCGGGACGATCAAGGTCACGGCGGCGAACCGGAACGACACCGACCCGTCCGACAACGTCTCCGACCACCTGCTCGGCAGTGGCCCGCAGACCCCGGCCGCCGCCCCGCCCGTCCCGGCGGTGACGGGCATCGGCACGACCACCGGACCCGGGACGGGCGGCACCGCCGTCACCCTGACGGGCACCGGCCTGGACAACGGCTTCGTCCTGTTCGGCGACGCCCTCGCGACCGGCGGCTGCACCGGCACCACCTGCACCGTGACCGCGCCCGGCGGCGCCGGCAGCGCGCCGGTGACGGTGGTGACCCCCGGCGGCTCCGCGGCCGCGCCGCACGCCTTCGACTACACCGGCGCGGCTCCCCCGGCGCCCCCCGCGCCGGTGGTGACCGGTCTGACCACGAGCAGCGGGCCGGCCGCCGGGGGCACCGGGATCTACGTCCGGGGCAGCGGACTGGCCGCCGGCACGGTGCTCTTCGGCGGGCTGCCGGCCGCCCTCCACTCGTGCGGGCCGACGCTCTGCTCGGCGACCGCCCCGGCCGGCACCGGCGTGGTGGACGTGACGGTGACCACCGCCGGCGGGAGCAGTGCGCCGGTCGCGGCGGGCCGGTACACGTACACGGCCTGACGGGGTCGTACGGCGGGGCCCGGTGCCGGGAGCGGCGCCGGGCCCTTCCGCGTGCGGGGGCTCGGCGGGCGGCGCGGCCCGTGCGGCTCCCCGGGGTGAGCCCGGGCGCGGGGGCAGGCCCGGGGCAAGTTGAACACGTTCAATTCGACCGTCTAGAGTCACTTCCGTGCAGGTGGGACAGCCCGTCCCAGCTCCTCTTCGGCATGGGGGTCGACCGGTATGAACGGCACGTCCGACAGCTTGACCCGAACCCCGCCCGCGGCCGAACAGGCCGTACTCCGGCGGGTGCGGCGGTGGCTCTGGGCCTTCGTGGTCTGCCTGGTCCTGAGCGGTCTGACGGCCTTCCCGCTGGAGACCGAGACCCGCTGGCTGGCCGACCTCGCGACCGGCCCGGCGGCCCCGGTCACCGACCACCTGCCGGGCGTCCTGGAGTGGATCGAGCGGATCCGCGACGGCGTCGCCGACACCGGTGCCCGCTACCCCTTCCTGGCCTACGGCACCGACTGGCTGGCCTTCGCGCACCTGGTCATCGCGGCCGCGTTCTGGGGGCCGATCAAGGACCCGGTCCGCAACATCTGGGTCGTCCGGTGGGCCGTCCTCGCCTGCGCGGGCGTCATCCCGCTGGCACTGGTCTGCGGACCGCTCCGGGGCATCCCGCTGTACTGGCGATTCATCGACATGTCGTTCGGCATCGTCGGCGTGCTGCCGCTGCTGGTCGTGCTGCGCGCGCTCCGGCCGCTGGACCGGCCCGCGGGCGCCGCCACCGTCGCCGGCTGAGCCGTCCGGGGGACGCCCGGACGGCGCTCCCACCCGTGCACCCGGCAGCGACCCGGGCAGCGGCGACGGCCGTCGCGCGCAGGCCCTACGATCTGGCTCAACAGCTGCTGGGAGGCGGACGGGCGTGGCCGATGCGGTGATCGATCTCAATGCGGACCTCGGCGAGGGGTTCGGACGCTGGACGCTGACCGACGACGAGGCCCTGCTCTCCGTGGTGACCAGCGCCAACGTCGCCTGCGGCTTCCACGCGGGAGATCCGTCCACCATGCGGCGGGTCTGCGCGCTGGCCGCCGAGCGCGGCGTACGGATCGGCGCCCAGGTCTCCTACCGGGACCTGGCGGGCTTCGGCCGCCGGGCGATGGACGTCCCTCCGGAGGAGCTGGCCGACGAGATCGCCTACCAGATCGGCGCCCTCCAGGTGTTCGCCCGCGCGGCGGGCTCCCGGGTCTCCTACGTCAAACCGCACGGCGCCCTCTACAACCGGGTGGTGACCGACGCCGAACAGGCCGAGGCGGTGGTCGCGGGCGTGCTGCGGGCCGGGGCGGTCTGCGACGGCCCGCTCCCGGTGCTCGGCCTGCCCGGCTCGCGGCTGCTGGCGGTCGCCGAGGGCGTCGGGCTCCCGGTGGTCGCCGAGGCGTTCGCCGACCGCGCCTACACCTGGGCGGGCACCCTGGTGCCGCGCAGCGAACCGGACGCCGTCATCCACGACCCCGAGACGGTCATCACGCGCGCGGTCGCGATGGCCCGGGACGGCGTGGTCGAGGCCGTCGGGGGCGAGCCGATCGGCGTCGAGGCGCGCTCGCTGTGCGTGCACGGCGACACTCCCGGGGCCGCCCAGCTGGCCTGGCGGATCCGCGGCGCGCTCGCCTCGGCGGGCGTGCGGGTGGAGCCCTTCGCGTGACGACCGGCGGCGGGACGGCGGGCCGGGCGGGCGGCGCACCCGCCGGCGGGCCCCCGGGCGCCCCGGTGGGCGACGCACCCCTGGTCCGGGCGGTCGGCGAGCGGGCGCTGCTGGTCGAGGTCGCCGGGACGGCCGAGGTCGGCGCGCTGTACGGCTGGCTGCGCGAACGGCAGGCGGCGGGTGAGCTGCCCCCGGTGGAGGAGATCGTCCCGGCCGCGCGGACCGTCCTGCTCGACGGCGTGGCCGACGTCCGGGCGCTCACCGCCCTGCTGCGCACCGCCCGCCCCACGGCGGCCGGCGCCGCTCCCGGCCCCCTGCTGGAGGTGCCCACCGTCTACGACGGCGCCGACCTGGCCGAGGTCGCGGCGCTCTGGGAGGTCTCCCCCGAGGCGGCCGTCCGGATCCACACCGCGCCCGAGTACGTGGTCGCCTTCTGCGGCTTCGCCCCCGGCTTCGGCTACCTCACCGGCCTGCCGCGGCAGTACGGGACGCCGCGCCGGGCCTCCCCCCGCAGCTCCGTCCCGGCCGGCTCGGTCGCCCTGGCCGGCCCCTACACCGGTGTCTACCCGCGCTCCTCCCCCGGCGGCTGGCAGCTCCTCGGCCGCACCGGCCTGCCGCTCTGGGACACCTCCCGGGAGCCGGCCGCCCTGCTGGCCCCGGGCGTGCGGGTCCGCTTCACCGCGGTGCGCGGCGGTGCGGGGTGACGGCGGCCGACGGGCCCTCGGTCGACCGGTCGCTGGCGGTCGTCCGGCCCGGGCCGCTGACCACCGTGCAGGACCTCGGGCGGCGCGGCGTCGCCCACCTCGGCGTGCCCCGGGCCGGCGCGCTCGACGAGCCCGCGCTGCGCGCCGCCAACCGCCTGGTCGGCAACGGGCCCGGCGCGGCCGCGCTGGAGACCACCCTCGGCGGGGTCGCCCTGCGCGCGCACGGGCCGGCCGTCGTCGCCGTCACCGGCGCGCCCGCCGCCGTCCTGGTGGACGGGCGGCCCGCCGCCTGGGGCGCGCCCGTCGTCGTCCCCGACGGCGCCCTGGTGGAGGTCGGCGCCGCCACCCACGGCGTACGGGGCTACCTCGCGGTGGCGGGCGGGATCGCGGTGCCCCCGGTGCTCGGCAGCCGCTCGGCCGACCTGCTCTCGGGGCTGGGCCCGGCGCCGCTGGCCGTCGGCGACGTGCTGCCGGTCGGGTCTCCCCCGCCCCACCGGCCCGCGCCCGACCTGGTGCCCCTGCCCGCTCCCCCGGCCGAGCTGGTGCTGCGGCTGCGGCCGGGGCCGCGTGCCGACTGGTTCGCACCGGACGCGGTCGCCCGGCTGGCCCGCGACCGGTACCGGGTGGCGGCGGCGAGCAACCGGATCGCGCTGCGCACCGACGGCCCGCCGGTCGGCCGGGCCGTCAGCGGTGAACTGCCCAGCGAGGGCATGGTGCTGGGCGCCGTCCAGATCCCGCCGGACGGACGGCCGGTGGTCTTCCTGGCGGACCACCCCACCACCGGCGGCTACCCCGTCGTGGGCGTCGTGCCGCCCGCGGACCTCGCCGCGGCCGCCCAGGCCCGCCCGGGGACGCCCCTGCGGTTCGTCCTGCTGCGGGGGTGAGCGCGGGGCCGTCGACGGGGCCCGGCGCCCACCCCCGGGCGGCTCACTCGAAGCAGGTCGGGCAGGACTTGGTGGCGATCCGGTCGCGGTTGCCCGCGGTGGCCCGCAGGGGCTGCGCACGGGTGACGTGGTGGCCGGACACCGGCTCGGTCACCCAGCCATACCGGGGCGCGGCGAGGACGCTCTCCGTGAGATGGAAGCACCCCGGCAGATGGGCGTAGCCGGTGGGCGAGACGATGGCCGTCGCCCCGGTCGGCCAGCCCGCCCAGGTGGCACCCAGCACCGCCATCGCACGGTCGAGTCGCGGCACCGACCCGTCGGCCGGGCAATCGCACCACGACATCTCGCACCGCTCGCACCAGTCGGCACCCACACCCGTCTCCTCCCCTGGGACGGGTGGATCCTACTGATCCCGGACAGCGTCCTTCACCTCGGGGCCACCTGGTCAACGAGGCTTCGGAGACAGCGCTTTGAGTGGGAGTCAGCAGCGGCCTCCCCGACCTCCCGGAGCGCGTCCTGGAGGACACGGGCGAGGGTCCGGGCGCTCGCTCGGGCGTCGGTCATCCCGTCGAGCCGGCGGTGCAGGACGCGCCGGAGGTCGGCGGTGGCGGCGAGGCCGGCCCGGCGGTCGCGGAGGGCCGGCAGCAGCTCGAAGCCTGGGTCTCCGGCGAGCGGTTTCGGATCGATCGCCGGCCAGGGCGCGCGGCCACCCGGCGAAGGGGCAGGACAGGGCAGAGCGGTCTCAGGCTCGACGGGCCAGCGCGGTGGCGGCGATCGCGGCGAACCCGTCCAGGTTGTCGAACATGATGTTGTGGCCGCAGTCCGGGACCGCCACCACCTCGACCCCCGACGCCCGCAGCCGCTCCGCCCCCGGCAGCTCGCCGTCGGCCTGCGGGTGGAGGAACGTCCTGGGGATCTCCAGGTCCAGCAGGATCTCGCGCATGGTCGGCACGGTGCCCCGGGCGGTGTGGACGGCGCTGCGGTGGAGGGCCTCGGGACCGGCCAGCCGCATCGTGGACCACCAGAGCGGCCCGACCCACCTCCGCACCTCCTCCCGGCCGCCGGCCAGGAACTCCTCCTCGCTGAAGGTCGCGATCCCACTGCTGCCCGGGCGGCGGACCGGCGTGATCGGATCGAGGTTGGCGTCGACCAGGAGGAGGTTCGCGACCAGCCGGGGGTGCCGGTGGGCGAGGACGATCGCCACCGCGCCGCCCATGCTGTGCCCGACCAGCTCGACCTCCGCCAGCCCGGCCTCGTCGAGCGCCGCCGCCACCGCGTCGGCGTGGGCCTCCAGCGTGTACGGGAAGTCGGCGGGCCGGTCACTGATGCCGAAGCCCAGCAGGTCCAGCAGGAGCGAGCGGCGCCCGGCCAGTAGCGGGTGGGCCGCCGCACCGGCGAAGTAGACGGGCGAGCTGGCCCCGAGGCCGTGCAGATAGACCCGGGCCGGCTCGGCACCGGGCACCTCCACCCAGCGGATCCGGTCCTCGCTCGGGGTGACGATGGCCTGGCGCATGGTCGTACTCCTTCTCGGGGCAGGGCTGGAGCAGGGCTGACGCGGGGGCGGATGCCCGGCCAGCGGGGCGCCGCGGATCCCCGCGCGACGGAAGGACCATACCTCGGGGCCGAGGTATAGCGACAGCGAGTCAACGCAGCCCGATCTGAGAGAGTGGCCCCATGCTGAAGCTCGCGATCCTCGGGTTCCTCCGCGACCGGCCACTGCACGGCTATGAGCTGCGCCGCCACCTCGCCGCACTCACCGGACACGTCCGGCCGATCAGCGACGGCACGCTCTACCCGGCGATCAAACGCCTGGAGGCCGACGACCTGCTGGTCCGTACGACCGAGCCGGGTACGGCGGCGGCGCCCCGACACACCCTCCACCTCACCGAGGCCGGCCGGACCGCGCTGCTCGACCGGCTCCGCACCCCGGAGGACCTGGACATCAGCGACGAGAACCGCTGGTTCACCGTGCTGGCCTTCCTGCGCCACCTCGACGACGACCCGCGGGCACAGGCCGCCGTGCTGCGCCGCCGGCTCGCCTTCCTCAGCGAGCCGGCCAGCTTCTTCTACGACGGCGCCCGCCCGGTGGGTGCCGAGGAGTTCGGTGACCCGTTCCGACGCGGGATGCTGCTGATCGCCCGCGCCACCACCGAGGCCGAGCTGGCCTGGCTGCGCGAGACCCTGGCCGCCCTCGACCGGGCCTGACCCGGGACACCGCGGCCCCCGTCTCCCGGCCGAGCCCGGGAGACGGGGGCGAACCCGCTCGTGGTCAGTGCTGGTGGTGGGCGTGGACGACCGCGTGGCCGCGGCCCCGGCCGATCATCCACTTGTTGACCGGCACGGTCAGGGTGAACGCGAGGGCGAGCGAGCCCGCCAGCGCGACCCAGAACAGCGCGTCGCCGAGGCCCGCGTCCATCGCCCCCGGCACGGTGACCATCACGGTGTTGTCGATCAACTCCATGACCAGGATCGACACGGTGTCGGCGGCCAGCGCGACCTTGACGGCGGCGCGGACGTCCAGCCCGGCCTTCAGCACTCCGCGCATGGTCAGGGCGTAGCCGAAGACGAAGGCCAGCAGCACCGAGAGCACCACGCTCGCACCGTTGTGCAGGCCGAAGGCGGTGCCGAGGACCATGCCCAGGATCTCGCCGATGGCGCAGCCGGTGAGGCAGTGCAGGGTCGCCTGGGCGGCGGTCCGCCAGCTCGCCCCATCGTCGCCGTGACCGGCGTGGCCGGCGTGCGCCTCGGGGCCGTGGCCGTGCTCGGCGTGCTGGTGCAGGTGTCCGTGCTCGTGCTGTGCGGGATGTGCCATGTCGTCCTCCGCTTGCTCCGTGCCGTGCCCCTCGGTTCGTCGTCACCGAACATATACCCCCCAGGGGTATGGAGCAAGCAGTTCGGGCATCGCGTCGCCCTCTTCCCCCTCCGGCCCGCCCGTGCTCCGATGGGAGGCATGGCCGATGAACGACGCAACGGGTACGAGGGAACCGGACCGGGCCCGATCACCCCGGACGGGTGCGCGGTGGAGATGTACGAGCGGCTGCCGCTGAACGGCGAGCCCGAGGTGATCAGGAAGGCGGTCCCCGCCGGAGCCCGCATCCTGGAGCTGGGCTGCGGGGTGGGCCGGATGACCCACCCCCTGCTCGACCTCGGCTTCACGGTGACGGCCGTGGACGAGTCCGCCGAAATGCTGGCCCGGGTCCGGGGCGCCCGGACGGTGCGCAGCCCGATCGAGCGGCTGGACCTCGGCGAGCGGTTCGACGTCGTCCTGCTCGCCTCCTTCCTGGTGCACGCCGGCGACCCGGCCGTCCGGCGCGGGCTGCTGGACACCTGCCGGCGGCACGTCGCGGACGACGGCCTGGTGCTGCTGCAGCGCGAGGGCGAGGACTGGATGCGCGACGTGCCGCGCGAGCGTCCGCTGGGCCGGGGCGGGCTGGTGCGGGTGGCGTCGGTCACCCCGGTCGGGGACGGCGTGAACTCGGTGCACGTCGAGTACGAGTTCCCGGACGCGCGCTGGACCCAGACCTTCCTGTCCCGCCCGCTCGACACCGCCGCGTTCGAGCGGGCCCTGGCCGAGGCGGGGCTGGCCGTGGACGCCCACCTGACCGAGGACCGGACCTGGGTCCGGGCCCGCCCCGTCCCGCGCTGAGCGGAGCCGGGCCACCCACGGACCGGGCAGGCCGGAACGGGGGCGGAAGCGAGGCTGTCACCTTCACCGCGTAGCATCAGGCGCGCGCCGGGCCCGCGCAGCCCGAGCGCCGGGCGGACCCGGCGGTTCGCATGCCATCGGCATGTGCCCCGTGCATGCCGACGGCATGCTCCCGCACCGACCTACAAGGACCGCTGATGCTCATCGAGCGACGGATACCCCGGGCGGGTGTCCGGTGATCGACTGGTTCCACGGAGCCGTCCTCGGCCTGATCCAGGGGCTCACCGAGTTCCTGCCGATCTCCTCCAGTGCCCACCTGCGGGTCTTCTCGGCCCTGCTGGGCTGGGACGACCCGGGTGCGGCGTTCACCGCCGTGACCCAGCTCGGCACCGAGTCCGCCGTGCTGATCTACTTCCGCCGGGACATCGCCTCGATCGTGAAGACCTGGACGCTCTCGCTGTTCCGCCCGGCGCTGCGCTCGCACCAGGACGCCCGGATGGGCTGGTTCGTGATCATCGGCACGCTGCCGATCGGCATCCTCGGCAAGCTGTTCCAGGACACCATCGAGACCAACCTCCGCGACCTGCGGATCATCGGCACCACGCTGATCGTCTTCGGTCTGATCCTGGCGGTGGCCGACCGGACCCGGGCCGTCCGGCACGCCAAGCCGATCACCGACCTGACCCTGCCGCACGCCGCCGCCTACGGCATGGCGCAGGCACTCGCGCTGATCCCCGGCGTCTCCCGCTCCGGCGGCACCATCAGCGCCGGGCTGCTGCTCGGCTACAGCCGCGAGGCGGCCGCCCGGTACTCGTTCCTGCTCGCCATCCCGGCCGTGCTGGCCTCCGGCCTGCTGGAGCTGACCAAGATCGGCGAGGGCCCCTCACCGGCCTGGGGGCCGACCATCCTGGCCACCCTGATCGCCTTCGCGGTCGGCTACGCGGCGATCGCGTGGTTCCTGAAGTACATCTCGAACAACAGCTTCATGCCGTTCGTGGTGTACCGGGTGGCGCTGGGCATTCTGATCATCGTCCTGGTCAGCACCGGCACCCTGGCGGCCGACGCCGGCGTGGTGAAGTAGAACGCGGTTCCACCGAGGACCTCCCGGGTACGACGAAGCGGGCCGGGCACCTGATCTGGTGCCCGGCCCGCTTCGTCGTACCCGGGATCGGGGGTGTCGCCCCGGGTGTGGTGTCGGGGGGTCCTACCGACTTCGCTCGCGGGCGGCGGTCAGCCGGCCGCGCACGGCGGCGTGGACCTCGGCCTCCTCGGCCGGGTCGGCCGCGAGGCGGCGCAGGCGCTCCAGCACGCGGGCGTCGCCGGTGGTGGCGACGTGCCTCGCGGCGAGCTCACGGGTGGATTCCTCGCAGTCCCAGAGGCACTCGACGGCCGGGCCCTCGGGAAAGGCCACGTCGGTCGCGGCGAGCGCGCGGGCGGCCCGGCCGCGCAGCTCGGAGGAGGCGGCCTCGCCGTAGATGTGGCGCAGGACGGGGACGGCCTCGGCGGCGGCAAGCCGCCCCGCACCGTCGACCAGCGACCCGAGCCCGGGGCCGCCGACCCCGCGGACCGAGATCCAGCGGCGCAGCCCGGCCACCACGAGCGCCGCGTCGCCGGGCTCCCCGGCGTCGGCGAGCAGTTGGACGGCGGCCTCGCCGAGGGCGCTGTCCGCGCCGCCGGTGGCCGGGTCGGCCCAGCGGCGGGCGTGGGCCAGCGCCTCGGGACCGCGCATCCGGCCGATCAGTTCCAGGGCGGCGCGCACCGTCCGGTCGTCGACATCGGCGGCGGCGGCCTCGATCAGGCCGGCGGCGGCCGGGTCCCGCTGGTCGACCAGGTAGCGCAGGGCGGCCCGGCGGGCACCGGGCAGTCCGTCCCGCGCGGCCTCCAGCACGGCGGGGCGGTCCTCGGGGCGGACCACGGCGGCCAGGCAGCGGGCGGCGGCGGCGGCCCTGCGGTCCACGGCATCGGGGCCGGCGGGATCACCGCCGTCGCGGGCGGGCTCCGGGCGGTCGGGCCGGCCGGCGAAGGCGGCGGCGCCGAGGCCGCCCAGCTCGCCCTGGTCCGCCCAGACGAGCACGTCGGCGGTGGACCAGCCCGGGGTCACGCCGGTGCGGTTCACCTGGCGCTGCCAGAGGTCGAACGGGGACTGCTCGCTCGCCGCCGCGACCCGCGGGTGGTAGGCCGCCCAGAGCCGCCACGGCCGTGGCTCGTACGCGCCGCGGATGAACTCACGCAGCTCGGCGTCGCCCTCGGGGCCCGGCGGGAACCGGTCCAGCACCGCGGTACCGAGCAGCAGCAGGCCGCGGTCGTCGTCGCGCAGCGCGAGCTCGTCCAGCGCCCAGGCCCAGTTGGTGCCGGTCGCGGCGTACTCGCGCAGCATCAGCAGCGCGTCGCGCCGGCCGTACGCGGCGAGGTGGCCCAGGACGGACAGGGCGAGACCGGTGCGGTACTCGTCGTCGTCGAGGAGGTCCTCCGGGTCGTGGAGGTGGTCCTCGATGCCGTCGAGCGGCGCCTCCAGTTCCATGTAGAGGCGCGCGTAGTAGAGGGAGCGGTTCTCGACCTGCCAGTCGGCTCTCGGGTCCCTGGTGACGCACTCCTGGAGCGCGGCGATGGCGTCGGTACGGTCGGCGGCCAGCGCGTGGAGCTGCCCGTCACCGCGGCCTCGCTGAAGGAGGCCGAGGAGGCTGGCACTGGGTGCTATCACTGGCTCGAACATGAGGTCAGCATCCGTTGCGGCGGTCGTAGTGGCAACGGGATTTCCGTCGCCGGGGTCGGTGGTCGGTACTGCGGTGGGCGCCCGGGCGCCGGAATCACCGAAGGTTACCGCCTCGGACACCTCGCCGCACACAGGGCGATCGACCCTCCTGCCGCAGTGGCATATGCCGGGGGAATTTTGCCAGAGATCTGCTCAAATCCCCCACGAGGGTGACTCCGCTGTGCGACAGTCTTCTCACTGCTTGACAGCTTCCCACCTCACGGCCACCCTGCGGCCACCCTCCCCACCTCCCTCTCCGCCGGCCCGGCGCCGGCCTCGACCCGATGGAATCGCCATGAGCATGCCTGCCACTGCCGCCCGCCGGGCCGCCCGCCGCAGCGATGCCCGACGGACGGACACCGGGGCGGACGACGGGTCGGTGGGCGGCAGAGTGGACGGCACGACGCAGGCGCACTCCGGTCCCGTGGTCGGCTCCGCCGAGTGGGACCTCCTCACCGACGACGTCCGGTGGTCCGCCGAGGTGTACCGGCTGCTCGGCTGCGACCCGGGGCACGGACCGCTCAGCCTCGACCGGCTGCCCGACCGGCTCGCCGAGGCGGACCGGCCGCAGCTGCGCCGGATGATGACCGACGCCCTGGTGCACGGCCGCCACGCCTTCGGCACCCTCCAGGTCAGCCACCCCGACGGTGCGCGCACCACGGTGGAGTGCGCGGGCGAGCCGGTGCTCGGGAACGACGGCACCGTGACGGCGCTGCGGATGCTGCTGCGCCCCGCCGACCCCGACTGACGCAGGCCGCCCCCGGCCGACGCCGGGCTCCGGACGGCTCACAGCCCCGGACGGCTCACAGTTCCGGGCGGCTCACAGCCCCGAACGCCCGGAGCACCGGGCGGCCCGGACGGACCGCGACCGGCTCAGGCGAACCTGGGCCGGTTCTTGGCGTCCGCCTGCCGCAACTCCCGCCCGAGCTCCACCCGCAGCTCGTCCACCACCGGCAGCCCCCGGTAGCGGGCGGTCAGCCGGTACATCTCGCGCAACCGGTCCCAGGTGCGGTGCGAGGAGTTCTGGCCGATCAGGTTCATCACCATCTTGGCCTGGAGGTCCGCCGCGTCGGGCTCCCCGCTGAGCCAGTGCACCGAGGCGAGCGTGATCCGGTCGAACAGCGCCGAACGCAGCTGACCGGTGCCCTCGCGCAGCTTGATCACCCGCTCGGCCTGGCGGCGCGCCTCCGGGGCGGCCGTCAGGTCGTGCTCGGCCAGGGTGCGCAGCACCAGCGCCTGCATCCCGCGCAGCTCGGCCTCGTCGAAGAGCTGCATCCAGGAGGGCGGCGGCTCGGACACGTCCTCGGCGAAGAGGTCCTCGGCCTCGCCGAGCAGCCGCCGGGTGTCCTGCGAGTGCCCGACCGAGGCGTGCGCCCAGGCCTCCACGGTGTTCAGCATCGCCCGGGTTCTGGGCAGCACCCGGCCGCCGCTCGCCCGGGCCGCGGCCATCAGGTCGATCGCGTCGTCGGCGCGGCCCAGGTGCACCATCTGGCGGGCGGCCCGGGAGATCGCCTCACCGGCCCGGGGGCGGTCGCCGGCCTCCTTGGCCGACTCGGCGGCGATCATGAAGTACTTCTGCGCGGTCGACTCCAGGCCGACGTCGTGCGACATCCAGCCGGCCAGCACCGCGAGGTTGGCCGCGACCAGCCAGAGCCGCTGCTCCACGGCCTGGCCGTGGCGGTGCGTCAGCAGCCCGCCCACCTCGTTGAGCTGTCCCACCACCGCCTTGCGCTGGAGTCCGCCGCCGCGCGCCGCGTCCCAGGCGCGGAACACCTGGACCGAGCGCTCCAGTGCCTCCACCTCGTCGAGCCCGACCGGGCCCGCGTCGTACACGTCCACCACCGGGCGGGCCCCGCCCTGGGTGACCACCTGTCGGGGGCCCGGCGCGGCGGCCGCGTACGCGACGGCGTCCCCGCCCAGCCAGCCCTTGAGAGTGTCGGCGATGACCGCCCCGGCCGTGAGCGCGGCGCCCGCACCCACCAATCCACGTCGGTTGAGCATGAGGTCCATTCCCGTGAACTCGGTGAGGACCGCGGCCGTACGATCCGGCTCCCATGGATGTGCTGCGGACTGCGCCGCTCCGGTCCTGGTGGGCCGGTGTCGTTCCAGACCGAGGTCCTCAATGGTGACGACACGGCCGAGCCGCTCCGTGAACACGGACGCCAGTACCCTCGGCACCGGATCGCGCGGGATCTCTCCGTGCTCGATCCAGCGCCGGACCCGCGAGGTGTCGGTGGACAGCTGCTGCTCTCCCATGGCCGCACCACGCCGGTTGACCAGCCGTGCGAGCTCGCCCTTCGACCATCCGGCCAGGACGAACAGATCGGCAAGTCGGGTGTTGGGTCCCCTGCTCACGTGAAGCCCCCAGGTTCCTCGGCTGGTTCAGGCTAGATGCTCCGTCATGTGCCAGGCGAGCATTCGCCAGGCTTCGCCAGGGTCCGCCACATTACTAACCAGTGCCGTCCGGGTGTGATGTAGAGGTGCGCCACCTCGCCCCTCGGGTCGGGCGGCGCCCCGGGCAGGTGGGGGGTGTTCCCCCGACCGTGTCACGGGGCGTCCCCGGTCCTCACCCGAGGGGGTGGCGCGGCCGGGTGGCGCGGGGGCGCCGGGCACGGCCACGGCAGTCCGGTCGTCCGCATTCCCCAGGGTGCGGAACGACCGGGTCACCGCCGAAGCAGGGGGCTCCGGCCCCCGCGTCCGTGCCCGGCGCCCGCGCTCCACCCACCGCACCGAGACAGGGCCGCCGTCACGCCAGCAAGCACGCGGCACCGGCCCTCCCCGCACCGCGGGGCGCACCCGCCGACGGACAGAAAGGGACCACCCTCACCCCATGTACTCCTCCGCGACCTCCCCCACGCCGACCGCGACCCGCACCGCGCTGCGCCCCCCGGGCGCGGCCGCCGGCCGTCCCGGTCCGAAGCAGCTGCCGCCGAGCCGCCCCGCGGTGCCGCGCGGCGCCGACGGCCGGACCACGGACGCGCGGGGCCAGGCCGCCCGGACGGCGCTGGGGCTGCGCGCCCCCGAGTCCGTCCTGCCGCCGGGCGCCCGGATGCCGGCCGTCCGGCCCGGCGACGGCCGGATGCTCCGCCCGCCGATGCGGCCCGGTCAGCCCGGTGCCCCCGAGCGGATCGACCCGGCGGCGCTGCAGACCCCGGCCGTACGGGCCGCGCTGGCGGGTGTCGCCCGGATATGCCCCGCCTTCACCCCGCGCCAGGTGCTGCGCGAGGGGAGCCGCCACATCCTGGTGGCGGGCACCATCGGGCGCGCGCCGGTGGTCGCCAAGTGCCTGGCCCCGCAGGCGGTGCGGAGCGAGTACTTCGAGCAGCTGGTGGCCGACTTCCACCACGAGGTCGCGGTCTACCGCGCCTTCGTCCGGCACCGCCCGCCGGTGCGGCTGCCCCGGCTGGTCGCGGCCGACCACGACCGCTGCGTGCTCGTCATGGAGCGCGTGCCCGGCCGGCCCGCCGCCCGGGAGCGCCACCCCGCCAACGCGCCGACCCCGGGCGAGGTGCGGGCGGTGCTCGGCGCGGTCCGCACGCTCAACCTGTGGCGGCCGCCGACCGACGTCTTCCAGCCACGGCTGGACTACCAGGTGGAGATCGCCCGTTACCACTCGGTGGGACAGCTCACCGACCGGGACGCCGGCGATCTGCGCGGCCTGCTGCACGGCCTGAGCCACGCCCCGCTCCAGCTCTGTCACGGCGACGCCCTGCTCAGCAACATGCTGCTGGCGCCCTCCGGGCCGGTCCTGGTCGACTGGGAGCAGGCCGGCTGGTACCTGCCGGGCTACGACCTGGCCGTGCTCTGGAGCGTCCTCTCCGGGGACACCGCCGCCCGCCGGCAGATCAGCCAACTCGCGCAGAGCGGCGGCACACTGGCCCGGGACGCGTTCCTGGTGAACCTGGTGCTCGTGCTGATGCGGGAGATCCGGCTGTACGACGTGCCCGGTGCCGGCGAGGAGCAGCGGATCATGATCCGCCGGCTGTACGACGACGCGGCGCTGGCCCGCCGGGCCGTCCGCGCCGCCGTCGGCACCCGCTGAGCCGGGCGTACGGCCCGGGCCCCGGCCGCTCGCGCACGATCGGTCGGGGCCCGGGCGGTTCGGGCCGCGGTCGGGCCCGGCCGGTCAGAGGCGTCGCCCGCGCTCCAGGGCGGCCCGGCCGGCGGCGTCCAGGACGGTCTCGTCCGGGGCGAAGTGGACACGGCTGCTGAGCACGTCCCGCAGATAGCGCTCCAGCGGGTGACGCCGGCTCAGGCCGGGGTTGCCGGTGAGCGAGACCGCCTGCTGGACGGCCGCTATCGCCGCCCGGGTGGCGAGCAGTTGCGCCGGGCCGGTCCGGGCGACGGCGTCCGGTTCGGCCCGGTCCACCCGCGGTGCCAGTCCGCTGACCAGCTCCTCGGCGCCGATCAGCTGGGCCTCGATCTCGCCCAGCGCGCAGCGGTACCGGGGCAGGCTGCCGAGCGGCTCGGTGAGGTTGGCCGGAGTGCGCTGGTGGAGGAAGCGGACCAGCCACTGCTCGGCGGCGCGGGCGACCCCGAGGGCGACCGCGGACAGGGCCAGATCGTGCCAGGCGCGGGTGAGTTCGGCGGCCGGCACCGCGGCCGCGGCACCCGCGTCCTCGATACCGCCGGCCTCGGCGCCCCTGGCCTCGGCGCCCCTGGCCTCGGCACCGGACGGCGCGGTTCCGGCGCGGGCGGGCCCGCCGGCCCGGCCGGTGGTCCTCGGGCCGTTGCCCCTCGGGGCGGTGAGTCCGAGCGCGAGTTCGCCCGGCACCCGGACGGCGTCCAGGACGACGTCGTGGCTGGCGCTGGCCCGCAGGCCGAGCTGGTCCCAGGTCGGGTCGACCTCGATGCCCTCGCTGTCCCCGCGCACCAGGAAGGTGCCGATCCGCGGCACCGGCTCCTCGGTCCGTGCGGTGACGGCCATCCAGGCCAGCGCCTCGGCACCGGCGCAGTACGTCTTTCGGCCACTGAGCAGCCAGCCGTCACCGTCCCGCCGGGCCACCGTGGCCGGCTGGGCGCCGCCCTGGCCGCCCGGCTCCGCGCGCAGGGTGTTGACCAGGGCGGGCCCCCGACGGGACTCGGTGAGCAGCCGCCGGTAGCCGGCCGCCGGCCAGGCGGCCACCCGGGCCTGCTCGGCGTGCTGCAGCAGCGTGAAGGCGGTGACCACGGCCACCGAGGCGTCCCCCCGGCCGAGTTGGGCGAGCACCCGGACGGTGTCGGCGAGCGTGCCGCCGGGGCCGCCGTACCGCTGTCCGACGGTGAGGGTGAGCAGACCGGCCTCGTGCACCGCCTCGATGCCCTGGTAGGGGAAGGTGGCGTCGCGGTCGTGTTCCTCGGCGCGGGCCGCCAGCAGGTCCACGACCCGGGGCAGCCCGGCGAGGGCGGCGGCGACGGGCGACTGATCGGCAGCGGTGGTGGTCATGGTGCTGGTGCCTCCGGGCGGCAGCGTGGGCTCGGCAAGTGCGGGCGGCACGCCGGACGGGCGCGCGGTACCGGTGGACGGCCCCGGAAGTCAGCGCAACACCCGCCCCCGGATCGGCGCCGGCCACTCGGCCGGGCACCCGCCGCCTCGGGGACGAATCCCCCTCAGTGGCCCGGACACGCCGCGCTTGCGGTGCGCCGCAGGTCCAGGTAGCTGCGACGGGTCAGCAGCGGGAGACGGCACGACATGTTCGCGACTGTACGAAGCGATGATCGAAACCGTCAAGCAGTGCCCGGAGCCCGGAACGGCCCCGGCCGCGCCGCCGCGGGAGTGCCGGTCAGCCCTGCTGGAACATGTCCGCCGGGAGCGGCTTGAGCAGCTGGTAGAGGTCGTCCGAAATCGGTCGGTCCCAGGAGGCGATGGTGACCTGGACGCCGTCGCTGCGGCCGAACTGCGAGCAGAACACCCGGCCCTCGCTGACCTTGACCTTCTTCACGATCAGCAGGTCGTCCCCGAGCATCACCGGGAAGTCCTCCGCCGAGACGAACTCGACCGGTTCTTCGTTCTCCAGCGCCGCGAGCAGCTGCCGGACCTCGAAGGGCACCTCGTCCCCGGTCTCGCGGGCCGGCGAGCCCTCGGGGAGGTTGCCGATGAACATCGCCGGGCCTCTGCCTCCGAACAGGTCGTAGCGGAGGAAAATCCCCTGACAGGAGCCGTCCGGGCCGGTCATCATGGCCGCGCCGAAGTCGCCGGGCCAGTCGCCCGGGTCCATGGCGAGCACGTCGAAGTCCGGGCCGGTGGGCTGTCCGGAGCGACGGCGGAGAAAAGACATGGGAACATCGTACGTGCCCGGCACACCACTCTCGCGGGGTGGGTGGGGCGCTGGACGGAGATCCACGCTCAGAGACCAATGTTGACTCTGAGCAACCGTCCGGGCTACGTTCGGTTCAGCACGACAGCCGTTCTGGGTTTCACCCTTCGGGGGGACGGCATGTCGCAACGCGGCCCTACACGCGTATCCCTCACTGTGCACATCGTCGTGCCGATCCGCCGAGCACCCAGCTTCGTCGTCGCACACAGCACAGCACACAAGCCAGCAGTTCGAAGCCACACAAGCAAGGTCCGCGGGGCCCCGGCCCGTCGCTCCCGCGGATCTGCTCGGGACGCCGCCGCGTGGGGGCGTGCGGGTCCCGAGCACCCGGCACCGACGTCGAGTCGCTCTCGGCAGCGGTGTCAGCCTCCCGGCGACTGCCGGCCCCTTGTGGGCCGGGACCGGCCAACGCACCCCCGGTGCGCAGGGGATGACTGGGAGGCAGGTCCGGCGTGACTGCCGGGCTGCACAGCAGGCGCCGTGTCTGGCCGCGTGGGGGCGGTGGGCACGGCGTCTGCCTGTGCTCATACTCTGAGCTGCGCTTGTCTAACAGTCAACAGAATTTATGACCGGGTACGCTCAAGGCTGATCACAAGATGGGAACGGGCCCCTCACGGGACCCGTTCCGGCACTTCCCTCCCTGCTCCCCGGCCGGTCCGCGGCGGCCAGGACGGGCGATCAGGCGGGTCGGGCAGGCCGGGCGGGCCTCAGGTGAGGTCGAACTCGCCGTCCCGGGCGCCGAGCACGAAGGCCCGCCACTCGCCCGGCGTGAACACCAGGACCGGCCCGTCCTCCTGGCGGCCGTCCCGCATGCCGATGTAGCCGTCCACGAACGCGATCTGGACATCCCCGACCCCCTGACTGCTGCACAGCCAGGTCGCCCCGGTGAAGTCCACCTTCGGCTTCCCGCTCGGCGCGAGCTCCGGCGACGGTGCGGGCACCTCGACGCCCGTGCCCACGGCCGACTCCACATCAGTCCCGATATTGGCTGCCATGACTGGTCTCCTCCCGACGGCTTTCGAGGCCAGCCTAGTCACCGCTGCCGCCCCGGTCAGCGGGTTGCCGAGGACTCCCCCGACCGGGGGCGACGCTCCGCCGGCGGGCCCCGCGGGCCGCCGCGCTGTGCTAGGGGATGGGGGCGAAGTCACGTCGGATCAGGCCGCGGCGCACACACCCCCTGGGACCCACGGCCGGAAAGCGTCCGTCGATCGGTCCGGGCGGCCCGTCCGGAGCGTGTCCCGCCCCGCCGGGCGGCGCCCGAGCTGCCAGAGTGAGGAGGGCCCGCACCCCGACGCCCCCAGGAGCAGCCGATGAGCCGCCGGGACGGCACCAGCGCCGATGTCATCCCCATCTCCGAGGCCCCCTCGGCCCACCCCCCGGCGCCTCGCACCCCGCCCGCGCGCACCCCGCTGCCCCGGTCGGCCCCCGGCCGGCCGCCCCTGCACGGACGGGTCGGGGTCGTCCTGGTCTCGCACAGCCAGGAGCTGGCCGCCGCGGTACGCGCCCTGGCGCTCGCGCTGGCCGGTACCGACTCCCCCTCCCCGGTCGCCGCGACCGGCGGCGACCCGGACTCCGGTCCGGGCATCAGCGCCGTCCTGGTGTCCGCCGCCACCCGCCGGGTCGACCAGGGGCACGGCGTGGTGATGCTCGCCGACCTCGGCAGCGCGGTGACCACCGTCCGGGCCCTGCTCTCCGACGCGGACGAGCACGGGCTGCCGTTCCCGGTCCGGTTCGCCGACGCACCGTTCGTGGAGGGCGCGGTGGCCGCGGTCGCGACGGCCACCGCCGGCGGCGACCTCGCGGCGGTCCTGGACGCGGCCGAGGAGGCGTACCGCCAGCGCAAGGGCTGAGCGGGCCGGGACCGCCTGGCCCTTCTCGCCGTTCCGCCCCACCGCGGGTGACCGCCCGGCTACCATCGGCACAGGGCCGGGCCGGGCGGGCCGGGCGGGTGCGGAGGGGGAGCCCCAGCCATGCGCGTGGTCGTCACCGGCGGAGCCGGATTCATCGGGGCCAACCTGGTCCGGGCCCTGCTGGCCCGCCCCGAGGTGGAGCTGGTCCGGGTGGTGGACAACCTGTCCACCGGCCACAAGGCGAACCTGGCCGGCGTCGACGCCGCCCTGTACGAGGGCAGCATCCTCGACCCCGACCTGCTGGACGAGGCCTTCGCGGGCGCCGACGCGGTGGTGCACCTGGCCGCCCTGCCGTCCGTCCCGCGCTCCGTCGCGGACCCGCTGGCCAGCCACCACGCCAACGCGACCGGCACCCTGGAGGTGCTGGAGGCGGCCCGCCGGGCCGGCGGGCCGTACGTGGCCGCCGCCTCCTCGTCCTCGGTCTACGGCGCCAACCGCGAGCTGCCCAAGCGCGAGACCATGCGCACCGCGCCGATGAGCCCCTACGCGGTCAGCAAGCTGGCCTCCGAGTCCTACCTGGCCGCCTACCACCACTGCTACGGGCTGGGCGTGCTGCCGCTGCGGTTCTTCAACGTCTTCGGCCCGCTCCAGCCCGCCGGGCACGCCTACGCGGCCGTGGTACCGGCCTTCCTGGACGCGGCCCTGGCCGGGCGGCCGGTGACGGTGCACGGGGACGGCGGCCAGAGCCGGGACTTCACCTACGTCGGCACCGTCACCGAGGTGATCACCGAGGCGGTGCTGCGCCGGGTGGTGCACGCCGATCCGGTCAACCTGGCCTTCGGCACCCGGACGTCGCTGCTGGAGCTGGTCGGCACGATGGAGTCGGTGCTGGGGCGGCCGGTCGCGGTGACCCACACCGACCCGCGGCCCGGCGACGTCCGGGACTCGCAGGCCGACAACGCGCGGCTGCGCGAGCTCTTCCCGGACGTTCGGCCGGTGGCGCTGCGCGAGGGGCTGGAGCGTACGGCGGAGTGGTTCCGGACGCTCTGACGCGCGGGGCGGGGCCGGGGCGGTGCGGTGCTCGCGGCCCGGCGCTCACAGCACCGGTGCTCACAGCCCGGCGCTCGGCCCCAGGTGCTCAGCCCTCGGTGCTCAGCCCTCGGTGAAGGCGCCGCCCGGGCCGAAGGCGAGCGCGGCGAACCGCTCGCCGATCAGCCGGTGCCCGGCCGGGTTCGGGTGCAGCAGGTCGGCCAGCCCGTCGGTGTCCCGCGGTCCGAGCAGCGCGAGCCCGTCCAGGTAGTGCAGGTGCGGGTCGCCGGCCGTCCGGACGGCGGCGATCCGGGCCAGGTCGGCGCGGACCGTCTCCAGGGTGAGCGCCCCGGCCGGGACGTCCGCGGGGTCGCCCGTCGCGGCGAACCGGGGCCCGTCGGGCGTCTCCTCGTACCGGCCCGGTCCGGGGGTGCCTTCGAACGGCGGACTGAACAGCGGGGAGACCAGCAGCAGCGGGGTGTCCGGATGACCCTCGCGGACGGTGTCCAGGAAGCCGTGCACGGCCGGTCCGAAGGTCCGCCGCCGGAACGAGGCGGCGGACAGCACGTTGGTGCCGAGCTTGAGGCTGATCAGGTCGGCCGGCTGGTCCCGCACCGTCCGGGCGGTGAACGGGTCCAGGTGGGCGTTGCCGGCCAGCGAGAGGTTCAGCAGGTCCGCGCCGGCCCGGCCGGCGGCGATCCACGGCCAGGTACCGGCGGCCGAATCGGCCTCCGGGGCCTGGCTGACCGAGCTGCCGTGGTGCAGCCAGCGGCGGCGGCCGCTCGGACGGGGCGCCAGCACGGGCGCGTCGGCGCGCAGCGCGACCAGCTCGACGGAGGTCCACTGCGGCAGCCACAGCTCCACCTCGCGCTCGGTGGCGCCGTCGCCCGGCGCCGAGGTCGCCGGCGCGGTGGTGAAGCGCAGTTCGGCGGGCCCGCCGGCCACCGGCAGGGCGGCCCGGTCGGTCCGCACGCCGTCCAGCGCCAGCTCGACCGCGCCGGGGCGCACGGGATCGGCCGGCGTCCGGAGGGCGAGTTCGAGCACCGTCGCCGCGGTCCGGAAGGCCAGCCGGACCCCGGAGGGCATCTGGGCCACCCGGCGCAGCGCCTCGTCCGGGAACTGCGCGGCCGTCCAGGCCGGCAGCCGCCAGGGCCGCAGGCCGTACCCGGTGCGCTCCAGGTGCAGGGCCCCGCGGACCTCCACCGGCCCGTCCAGCAGGGGGACACCGGCCATCGGGCCGGTCACGGACGCTCCCCGCCCTCCCACCGGAAGGACGCCGCTCCCCGGCCCTCCCGGGCCTGGCGCAGCGCCCGGTGCTCCGCCTCGACCATCGGCGGCAGCGCGTCGAGCGCGAACCAGCCGACCGCGAGCGACTCGTCGTCGTTGACCCGGGCCTCACCGCCCACCGGGCGACAGCGGAAGACCAGGACCAGGTACTGGGTCACGTCGCCGTTGGGGTAGCGGACTTCGGGCGAGACATCGACCCCGGCGAGCTCCTCGGGGACGACCACCACCCCGGTCTCCTCCAGGCACTCGCGCGCCGCGCCGTCGGCGGGCTGCTCGCCGGGGTCGAGGATGCCGCCGGGCAGGGCCCAGCGGCCGTCGTCGGCCCGCTGGATCAGCAGCACCCGGTCGTCGTCGTCGAAGACGACCGAGACGGCGGCACTGAGCCAGAGCGGGCGGGTGCCGACCACGGCGCGGAGTTCGGCGAGGAACGCGGGGATAGCCATGCCCCGCACCCTATCCGGCACCGGGGCAGGCACCCGGGGAGTCCACCGCCGGGCCCCTACCCGGGCGTTGCCCGCGCGCAGGGGAGCCTGCCGCCGGCGGACGGTCGCCCGTGCGGGCCGGCGTCCGCCGGCTCGGCGGGCACCGCCCGGGCGGATCGGCGGGGAATCCGGACGGCCGGCGTCCCCGGCCGCTATCCGCGCAGCGGCCGGGCCGGGGAGCCGACCACCACCTCACCGGCCGGGACGTCCCTGGTCACCACGGCGCCCGCGCCGACTAAGGCGTCGGCGCCGATCCGGCGCCCCTGCAGCACCACGGCGTTGCTGCCGACGGTGGCGCCGTCGGCGAGCAGCACCGCGCCCGAGACGTTGCCGCCCGGATAGACCGTCACCCGCTCGCCGAACACGCTGTCGTGGCCGACCGTCGCGTTGTAGTGGACCTGACTGTGTGCGCCGAGGCGCACACTGCTCGACACGTACGCACCCCCCATCACCAGGCAGCCGGGGCCGAGTTCGGTGTCGGGCGCGATCAGGGCCCGGGGGTGGACGAGGGTGGTGGGCAGCGCGCCGCGGGCCTCCAGCAGCACGCTGAGCCGCTGCCGGACGGCCGGGGCGGCGATCCCGACCAGGTAGCGCGCGCCGGCCGGGACGTCGTCGGGCCGGCGGACGGGCAGGCCGCGGACGGTGCCGCCGTGCCCGCGGTCGTCCAGGAAGCCGGCGACCGGGACGCCGGCCGCGAGCGCGGTGTCCAGTGCCTCGCGGCCGACGCCCCCGGCGCCGGCGATCCAGAGTGCTCGGTGGTCGGTGGCCATGGCGGCCATCCTGCCCGCTTCGGGGATCAGGACACCTCCTCGACGGCGGTCCGGACGGGCTGCGCCAGCCGGGGCGCGGTGGCCTGCCGGGGCAGGCTGATCGTGGTGAGCGGCCGGACGGCGGGCTCGGCGGGCCTGGCGGCGGAGCCGACCGGCTGGTGGGAGACGGGCTGGTGGGAGGCGGGCTGGTGGCCGGCGCTCTCGTGGCCGGCGGCCGCCGGGCCGGCGGTCAGCGGCTCGGTGGGCGCCGGGAAGCCGGGGTTGACGCCGCCGGCGGCGGTGATCCCGCTGGGGCGCAGCAGCACGCCGACGGTGAGCGCGAGGATGCGCAGGTCCACCCGGAGCGAGCGGTGCTCGACGTACCAGAGGTCGAGTTCGATCCGCTCGGGCCAGGTGAGGGAGTTGCGGCCCCGGACCTGGGCCCAGCCGGTGAGGCCGGGCCGGACGTCGAGCCGGCCGCGCTGGCGGCGGGAGTAGTGGACGACCTGTTCGGGCAGGGTGGGCCGGGGCCCGATCACGCCCATCTCGCCGCGGGCCACGTTCCACAGCTGCGGCAGCTCGTCCAGGCTGGTCTTGCGGAGCAGGTCACCGAGCCAGGTGATCCGGGGCGCGTCCGGCTCCTCGGGAAAGCGTTTGTCCCGCATGGTGCGGAACTTGAGGATCTCGAACTCCTTCCCGTGCCATCCGGTCCTGGTCTGGCGGAAGAGCGCCGGTCCGCCCGTCGTGCAGCGGATCAGCAGGGCGATCAGCAGGCCCAGCGGAATCGCGACGATCCCGGCCAGGACGGTGACCGCGAGGTCCCCCCCTCGCTTCATGACGGTCCTTCCCCCTGATGCGGTCTGGTGGGAGTGCGTGGGTTCAGTCGACCGTCCAGGGCAGTGCCTTGGCGCGGGCGACGGCCGCGTAGGTCTCCAGCGAGACCCCGGCGACGGCGCGCTGGTCGAAGTGGGCCGTGGCGCGGCGCCGTGCCGCGGCGCCGAGCCGTTCGCGCAGGCCGGGTTCGGTGAGGAGCCGGTCCAGCGCGCTGGTGAGGGCCCGGGCGTCCCCGGGCGGGGCGAGGAGCAGGTGCTCGTCGTGGGTGCCGATCTCGCGGCAGCCGCGGATGTCGCTGAGCACCATCGGCAGGCCGCCGGCGGCGGCCTCCATGGCGGAACGGGAGAACCCCTCCCGGTAGGAGGGGAGGACGAAAACGTCGAGGGCCGCGTACACCGCGGGCATGTCGCCGCGCGGGCCGGGGAACTCGACGCCGGACTCGGCGCCGTGGGCGTCGGGCTTGTCCGGGTCGTCGGGACCGATCCAGACGAACCGGGCCTTGCCGGTTAGCGCGCGGGCCGCTTCCGCGTACTCGCGGATGCCCTTCTCGGCGACCCTGCGGCCGACGCCGCCGACCAGCAGTTCGTCCGGGCCGACGCCGAGTTCGGCGCGCAGCCCGGCCCTGGCGCGGGCCCGGTCGCCGGGGGCGGTCGCGAAACGGCTGAGGTCCACGCCGTTGCCCACGACCCGTGAGCGGCGGCCCGGGACGGCCCGGGCCAGGGTGCGGCGGTCCTCGCCGTTCTGGTACAGCTCGGCGTGCGAGAAGCGGGCGGCGAAGGCCTCCGCGCCGAGGACGAACGCCCGCTTGGCGAGCGGGTCGTGGGCCTGCGCCCAGAGACCGTGGCAGGTGTTGACGACGACCGGGACCCGGGCCAGCCGCCCGAGGACCCGGCCGAGGACGCCGGTCTTGGGGTTGTGGGTGTGCAGGACGTCGGGTCGCAGCCGGTCGAGCACGGCGAGCAGCTCGCGGGCGGCGGCGGCGTCGGCGCGCGGCCGCCAGGACCGGGTCAGGGCGTGCAGCGGCTCGTGCCGGACGCCGATCGCCTCGATCTCGGACACGTACGGGCCGGGCGCGCTGATGCCGTACGTGTCGAAGCCGGCCTCCAGGTCCACCTTGAGTTCGGTGGCGAGCAGGAGGTGCAGGCTCATGTCGACGGTGGTGAGGTGGGCGACGCGCAGCGGCCGGCCACCGGGGCCGCGCAGCCGCGGGGCGGGTCCGGCGGCCGCGGTGGCGGGTATCGGGGTGGGGTCAGGCACGGGCGCCCACCGCCTTGGCGGTGGCGACGATCCGGGCGTAGGCGCGCTCGGGGATCAGCCGGCCGTAGAGCTTGGCGCGGAAGAAGTCGATCGGGTCGGTACGGCGGACGGGCACCCGGCGCAGCCGGACCGGGTCGACGCCGGGCGCGTTGCGGCCGACCTCGCCGGTGGCGGCGGTACGGAACCTGGCGCGCAGGGCCGGCTCCATGTGGGGCACCGGGACGCCCCAGGTGTAGGCGTAGTGCCGGGGGCGGACGCCGAGGTGCTGCTCGACGTCGTCGTTGCAGGCGTCCAGCTCGGCGGTGGTGAGCAGCTCGGGGCGGGCGTGGCTGCGGGTGTGGTTGGCGACGGTGCACAGGCCGGAGGCGGTCATCTCGCGCAGTTGCTCCCAGCTGAGCGCGGGCGCGCCCGTGGTCCTGGCGGTCGACCCCTCCCAGCGCATCTCACCGCCGACGTGGCCGCTGGCGAGGTAGACGGTGAACGGAAGGGCGCGGTCGCGCAGCAGCGGCCAGGCGTTGTCGTACACGTCGGCGAAGCCGTCGTCGAAGGTGAGTACGGTGGCGGGGGTGCGGCGGCCGGCCTCGATCCGGTCCACGGCCTCGTCGAGGGAGACCACCCGGCCCGGCGGCAGCTCGGCGAGCAGGTCGGCCTGGGCGGTGAAGTCGGCGGTGCTGACGTCGAGCTCGTCGGGGCTGTCGCCGCCGACGCGGTGGTAGATCAGGACGGTGGCGCCCTCGCCGGGTCGGGCCCCGACCCTGCGGGCCAGCTCGCGTTTGACCCTGGTGCGGATGCCTCCGGTCGGTCCGGCCGCCTCGGGTGCTCCGGGCGCGGCGGTGCCGCTCATTGCTCCCCCCTCTGCGACGCCCTCCCCGGCGCCGTCAAGTGGCCTCGCATCCGGCGCAGTTGGCTGCCGGACGGAAATCACAGTAGGGGGAACTGTGGGGCTGATGGCCCGGAATTGTGAAAGAAGCGAGAAGGCGTAGGCAGATGGGCCGAAACCGGCCGATCCGACCGGTCGGGCTCGATCGCCCGTTCAGGTGACGGCCGGTGGCGGCCGGGGCGGCTCACGAGCCGGTCAGGACGGTCACGGCCGCGCGGCGGGGCTACGGCCCGGGGCCCGGGCCCGGGCCGAGGACGGCGCGGGTCCGTGGGCCGGTGCCTCAGAGGGTGGCGCCGCGCCGGTACCGGAGCAGGGCGAACGCGATCCGGCCGAGCAGCAGCACCCCGGCCGCGAGGCAGCCGGCCACGGCCATCGCCCACGCGGGGCCGTCACTGTCCGGAACCGCCACGGCGACCACGATGCCGAGCGCCAGACAGGCCAGACCGACCACGGCCAGCGGGAGCTGGTGGGTGACCAGCGCGCCACCGCTCCACACGCGGGCCATCCTGGTCGCCCCATGAGGGTGCAAATGATCACGTTCCGCATCTGCCATGAGGCCAAGGTACCCCGGAGCGGCCCGGGAGGCAGCCCGCAGGAAGCGATATTTCGACTACTCTCCGCAACCGGATCCCGCCCGGTCACGGGCGCCGTCGCTGCTCCGGCGTACGCCCGGAGGCGCCTGTTTTCGGCCCGCGAAAATTCCTCGGCTGTCCGGTACAACCATCCACCGGGCACATCTGTCTCCACTACATTGAGCGATCCAGGAGCCGTCCGCGGTGCGGGTTGGGAGTCCCCGCCGAGGACCGGAAAACACCAGGGGGCGGAGCCGCCGTGCCCTGGAGTCGGAGGCCGGGCTCCAACCTCCGGCGGTACCGCCACGCCGCACCGGCGACCGAGGGGGAACCGTGCCGCAGTCCAAGTCCACGACGTCGACCTCCATGGCCCGGATCGGGTCCGTCATCAGCACCCTGCCGAGCGCCCACGTGCGCTCGTTGCCGCAGGCGGCCGCCGGGCAGCCGGCCGCTCGGCGACGGGCCACCGGGCACTCGGCGGCCGCACCACCGATGACCACGCAGTCCGTGACCGCGCCGCCCGCACCGGGCCGGCCGGCGGCGGCCCCCGCGGTCGCGGCGGTCCCCCAACCGCTGCCGCGCGGACGGCAGGCCGCCCGTCGGCACGCCGCGCCGACCGCGGCCGACCGGCCCGAGGAGCGGGGCGACTGGTTGCGCTTCGCCCCCGTCCAACCGTTGTTCCGGGCCCGGGCCGCGCAGCGGCTCGCCGTGCTCGCCTACCACGGCGTGACCGATCCGCGGTCCTTCGGCGCCCAGCTCGACCGGCTCCGAAGACTCGCCACCCCCGTCTCGCTGGCGGCCGTCCAGCAGGCCGTCGCCGAGCGGCGGCCGCTGCCCGCCCGCAGTGTCCTGGTCACCTTCGACGACGCCGACCGCAGCGTGCTCACGCACGCCCTGCCGGCGCTCAACGACCGGGGCATCCCGGCGGCCGCCTTCGTCATCTCCGAGCTGATCGGCACGGAGAAGCCGTTCTGGTGGCACGAGGCCGACTTCCTGGCCCGGCACGGCGGGCGCGCCCGCTCGCTGGACTGCGGGCACCCCTCCCAGGTGCTGCGCCGGCTCAAGGCCATGCCCGACCCCGACCGGCGGCGCAGCCTCCAGGAACTGCGGGTCAGCGCGGACCGGCGACCGCCCCGGCAGGAACAGCTCACCCCGGCCGACCTGATCGCCCTGCGCGCGGGCGGCGTCGCCATCGGCAACCACACCCAGGGGCACCCCTGTCTCGGACGCTGCGACGACGTCACCGTCCGGGCCGAGATCACCGGGGCGCACGAGGCGCTCACCCGCTGGCTGGGCGAGCCGCCGACCGCCTTCGCCTATCCCGACGGAGGGCACGACCCGCGCGCCGAAACCGTCCTCCAGGAACTGGGCTACCGGCTCGGGTTCCTCTCCGACCACCGCCTGGGCCCGCGTCTTCCCGACCACCCGCTGCAGATCAGCCGGCTCCAGGTCGACTCCACCACCAACACGCGCCGCTTCGACACCATCCTCTCCGGACTCGAACCGGCCTACCGGCGCTGGCGCGGCCAGGCCGTGGCGTAACGGCGGCGGCGGTGCGCGGTGCGTCGGCCGGTCCGACGTCCCGCGCCCCGCCGGCTCCGCAGCGAGGGGGCGAGCCGAGCGCCGACGGTGGACCGGTAGGCGGCCTTCTCCCGCGCCGACCTTCTGTGCACGCACTACCGGGTCAAGGATCGACGTTCGGGTCGGCGGAGCCATCACGCAGCGGCTCACTGCGCGGTCCGCGCGTGAGCGGTCGACAGCGGGGCGCCGCGGCGGCCGTTCGGGTCAGGCGGCCGGGGCGGTGAGGTCGAGGCCCTGGGGGTAGAGGAGCACGGCGGGCGGGAGAGCGGCGCTGCGGCCCGCGTGGAGGACGGTGAGGGTGCCGGTGCCCCGGCGGGTGGGGTCGGCGACCCGGCGCAGGGCCTGGGCCACCACGGCGTCGGCGGAGCCGTGCAGGGTGAGGTGGGCGGCGGCGGTGGGCGCGACGGCGGCGCGGATGCGGTCGGCGACCAGCTCGTAGTGGGTGCAGCCGAGGACGAGGGCCGCCGTGCCGGCCGGCGTGCGGGCCGCCGCGTCGGCGACGGCCGCGTCGATCGCGGCGTCGTCACCGTGCTCGATGGCGTCCGCCAGGCCCGGACAGGCGACCTCGGTGACGGCGGCCGGTCCGGCGAAGTCCCGGATCAGAGCGCGCTGGTAGGCGCTGCCGGTGGTGGC
The DNA here is from genome assembly GCF_055564815.1 of Kitasatospora sp. NPDC028961. Classification (NCBI taxonomy): domain Bacteria; kingdom Bacillati; phylum Actinomycetota; class Actinomycetes; order Kitasatosporales; family Streptomycetaceae; genus Kitasatospora; species Kitasatospora sp. NPDC028961. Next base: position 52,813 of record NZ_JBVHVO010000025.1, read on the forward strand.
CGGGGTGGCCCAGATCGCGACCGGTCCGCCGAGTGCCGCGGCCGGCTTGATGGCCGGGACGGTGGCGATGACCGGCAGCGCGGGCTCCAGCTCGGCGCGGAGCGCGGCGAGCGCGTGGACGGAGGCGGTGTTGCAGGCGATCACCAGCGCGTCCGGTTCGAGGGCCGCCGCCGCCCGCGCGCAGCCCCGCGCGAGGGCCGTGATCTGCTCGGGTGTCCGCGGGCCCCAGGGCATGGAGGCCGGGTCGGAGGAGAGCACCAGATCGACGTCCGGGCGCAGGTTCCGAAGCACGGCGGCGGCGGCCAGCAGGCCGATTCCCGAGTCCATCAGTGCGATCTTCACAGGGCAAGACTCTAGTCGATACCCCGTGGCGGGCCCCGGGTGCGGCAGACTGCCCGGGTGACCGTCCTGCTGTGGATCGCCGTCCTCTCCCTGCTGGTCTGGCTCTGGCTGGCCTGCTGCCACGGGCTGTTCTGGCGCACCGACGTGCGGCTGCCGCCGCGCCGGCCACCGGTCCGCTGGCCGCAGGTCGCGGTGGTGGTGCCGGCCCGGGACGAGGCGGAGGTGCTGCCGCTCAGCCTGCCGGGCCTGCTCGCGCAGAAGTACCCGGGGCGGGCCCGGGTGATCCTGGTGGACGACCACAGCTCGGACGGCACCGGAGCGCTGGCGGCCGCGCTCGCCGGGCCCGGGGGCCTGGAACTGACCGTCACCACCCCTCCCCCGCTGCCGCCCGGCTGGACCGGCAAGCTGTGGGCGCTGCGGCACGGGGTGGAGCTGGCCGGCCCGGACGTCGAGTACCTGCTGCTCACCGACGCGGACATCGCGCACGGCCCGGACTCGCTCGCCGAGTTGGTGGCCGCCGCCGAGAGCGACCGGCGGGACCTCGTCTCGCAGATGGCCCGGCTGCGGGTGGAGACCGGCTGGGAGCGCCTGATCGTGCCGGCCTTCGTCTACTTCTTCGCCCAGCTGTACCCGTTCCGCCGCAGCAACCGGCCCGGGGCCCGGACGGCCGCCGCCGCGGGCGGCTGCTCGCTGGTGCGGCGGGAGGCGCTGGAGCGCGCGGGCGGGGTGGCGGCGATCCGGGGCGCGGTGATCGACGACGTGTCGCTGGCCCGTGCGGTGAAGGCGGCCGGCGGCCGGATCTGGCTCGGACTGGCCGAGCGGGTGGACAGCGTCCGCCCCTATCCCCGGCTCGCCCAGCTGTGGCGGATGGTCTCGCGCAGCGCCTACGCCCAGCTGCGGCACTCCCCGCTCCTGCTGGCCGGGACGGTGCTGGGGCTGACGCTGGTCTACCTGGTGCCGCCGGTGGCCACCGTCGCCGGGCTGGCCGCCGGGCACGGCGCGGTGGCCGCGGCGGGCGGCGCGGCCTGGGCCCTGATGACGGGGACCTTCCTCCCGATGCTGCGCTACTACCGGCAGCCGGCGCCGGCCGCGTTGCTGCTGCCGTTCACGGCGTCGCTGTACCTGCTGATGACGGTCGACTCGGCGGTGCAGCACTGGCGCGGCCGCGGGGCGGCCTGGAAAGGCCGCACGTACTGAGCGCGACTGGTCCACAATGATCAAATGGATCGTCAGACAATCTCCCGCCTCGCCCATGTCCATCACCCCATCGCCGCGCCGATCACCGACGAGTCGGTGGCCCGGCTGCTGGCCCGGGCCACCGAACACACCGACGCCGGCCGGGCCCTGGACCTCGGCTGCGGGGAAGGCGGCTGGCTGGTCCGGGCGTTGACCGCGCGCCCGCACTGGCAGGCGGTCGGGGTGGACCTCGACGCCGCGGCCCTCACTCGGGCCCGGCAGACCGCGGAGGCGCTCGGCGTGGAGCGCCGGCTCGGCCTGCACCACCAGAGCGCGGAGGAGTTCAGCTCGCGGGAGCCGTTCGACCTGGTGCTGAACATCGGGGCGACACACGCCTTCGGCGGGCTGCTGCCGACGCTCGCGGCGGCCCGCGAGCACCTGGCGCCGGGCGGCCTGGTCATGGTCGGCGACGGCTTCTGGGAGCGCGAGCCCACCCAGGCCGCGCTGGACGGCTTGGGTGCGACCCGGGACGAGTTCGCGGACCTGGCGACCACCACGGACCGGGTGATCGCGGCGGGCTGGACCCCGGTGTACGGCTACGTCAGCAGCCTCCAGGAGTGGGACGACTACGAGTTCTCCTGGACGGGCTCGCTCGCCCAGTGGGCGCTGGACAACCCGGACCACCAGGACGCGGCGGCCGCCCGCGAAGCCGTCGACCGGCACCGCGCCGAGTGGCTGCACGGCTACCGGGGCACGCTGGGCTTCGTCACCCTGCTGCTGCGTCGCTAGCCGTCCGGCCCGCGGTCTGCCCGGCGCCGGACGGAGCGGCGGGCGGGCCCGAGCCGGACCACGCGGCGCCGGACCGGGCGGCAGGCGGGCGGGCCCGCCTGGGTCACCGCCCCAGCAGCCGCAGGGCGGCCGGCTTGGTGAACTCGTACCTGGTCATCTGCTCCAGGTCCTTCAGCCAGCCGGTCACCCGCGCCGGGCGGGCCAGCACCCGGGCGTACAGGTCCTCGAAGGCGGTGGTGACGCCGTCCAGCGAGAACCGCCCGTCCACCCACTCCCGGCCCCAGGCGCCCAGCCGCGCCCGGCGGTCCGGGTCGTCGAGCAGCCCGCGGAGCTGGTCCACCAGCGGATCGGGCACGCGCGAGCCGTCGCCGAAGCCGTACATGCAGCGCGAGGCGTGCGGTTCGACCAGCGGGCCCGGCTCGTGGACGGCGGTGTAGCCGGCCGCGCCGTGGACGACGACCGGTTTGGCGAAGGCCAGGCCGCGCAGCGCCGATCCGCCCATGCCGAGCACGATGTCGGCGGCGTCGTAGGCCGGCCGCGGGTCGGCCAACTGCCCCGGCACCAGCACGGCTTGGCGGCCGAGCGCGGCATTGGCCGAGGCTGCGCGGGTGCGCAGCCGCTCCAGGCTGGGGCCGGCGCCGACGACGACCAGCCGCACCCGCGGGTCGTCGAGCTGCCGGACGGCTTCGACGGTGAGCTCGGCGCCGGCGTCCTTCTCCAGCGCGGGGACCAGCCGGGTGACGATCGCGAGCAGCAACTCGTCGTCCCGAATGCCGTGTTCACGACGGAACGCGGCGCCGTCCCCCCGGCCCGGCGCGTCGGTGGCGGTGTTGACCGGCGGCTCGATCAGGCTGACGTCCTGGTGCCCGAAGGCCCGGCCGTCCCCCAGCAGGGCGCCGAGGCCGAGCACCAGCGGCTGGTGCCGGGGCAGGCCGCGCAGCATCCGGATCCCGTAGAACGTGGTGACCAGCGGCAGACGGCCGTAACGCCCGGGCCCGAAGTAGGAGTTGCGCGCCGCCCGGACCTCCCAGGCGTGCAGCAGCTGGCTGCCGTGCTCGGCGGCCAGCCGGCCGAGCCGGCGGCGGACGTCCGCGCGCGGGGTGTCGGGCCCGCCCGCGACCACCACGTCCAGGCCGTGGCCGGCCGCGACGTCGAGCAGCGGGGCCGGGCCCGCGACCCCCTGGGCGAACAGCACCGGATCGTGGCCGCGGTCGCGCAGGGTTCGGGCGATGTCGACCGCGTTGAGCTGGGCGCCGCCCAGGGCGAGGTTGTTGAGGTGGACCAGCACCCGGACCGGGCTCACGGGTCACTCCTCCCAGTGGTGCGGGACGAACACCGGCGCGGCCAGCACCACCGCGCGCGGCGGCGAGTCCAGCATCGGTCCGAACACGTCGAACTGGCCGACCGAGTGCCAGCTCATCAGGGTACCGCCGTCGGTCCGGCCGATGCTGTAGACGCCGGCCCAGAGCGTGTAGCGGCCGCGCGGCAGCGGCAGCCGGGGGATCACGCAGGCGACCTGGTGGTCCTCCCCGGTGAGCCGGACTTCGTGGCTGATCTGGAAGATCGGACTGGAGGTGCCCTCGCTGACGCCCAGGTGCAGCGTGGCGTCCCCCCGGTAGTCGCCGCCGAGGGTCAGTTCGACCGTCATCGGCTCGTCGGTGGTCAGGCTGTCGCGGTCCTCGCCCCGGACGGCGTGCTCGAGCAGTCGCAGCGGTTCGCCGGTGCGGCCGCCGGACTCCGACTGCGCCTCGATGGAGTCCCGGTAGCCCGCCATGGCGTCCTTGATGCCCGCGTCCACCCGCACCGAACCCTGCTCCAGCCAGATCCCGCGCCGGCAGATGGACTCGACGGCGGGCAGGTCGTGGGAGACGAAGACGATGGTGGTGCCCTGCTCGGCCACCTCGCGCATCCGGTCCAGGCAGCGCTGCTGGAACACGGCGTCGCCGACCGCCAACACCTCGTCCACCAGCAGCACATGGGGCTCCAGGTAGGCGGCGACGGCGAAGCCGAGGCGCATCTGCATGCCGGAGGAGTAGAACTTCACCTGCCGGTCGATCGCACCGCCGAGCCGGGCGAACTCCACGATGTCGTCGAAGCGGCCGGCCACCTCCCGGCGGCGCAGGCCGAGCAACGCGCCGAACAGGTAGATGTTCTCCCGGCCCGTCAGGTCGGGGTGGATGCCGGCCCTGATCTCGATCAGGGCGCCGATCCGGCCGCGCACGTCGATCACGCCGCCGTACGGGTACATCACCCGGGTCAGCATCTTCAGCAGCGTGGACTTGCCGGAGCCGTTGGAGCCGATCAGCCCGACCGACTCGCCCGGCTCGATGTGCAGGCTGATGTCGCGCAGCGCCCAGCGCCACTCCTCGCCCTTCTCACCGCGGAGCCGACGGGCCATCGAGTCGACCTTGTCGCGCAGCAGCATCCGCTGCTGGTCGGCCTTGAAGCGCTTCCACACCCGGTCGGTGCGGATGGTCCCCAGGGGGTGCGTCGGGCTAGGCGACATCGGCGATCCCCGTCTCCAGCTTCTTGAACAGCAGGTAGCCGCCGACCAGGAACACCAGCGAGGAGACCGCGGCGATCGAGGTGAGCGTGACGTCCGGCGCGTCGCCGTACAGCAGGGCGCCGCGGTAGCCCTCGATGACGGCGCCCAGCGGGTTGAAGCCGACGTAGATCTCCTGGAGGCGCTGCGGGATCTGCGCCAGCGGGTACGCGACGGGGGTGGCGAAGACGCCCATCTGCGTGATAATCGGCAGCAGGTGGCGGACGTCGCGCAGGTAGACCACGGCGACCGAGAGGATCAGCGCGACGCCGTAGGTGAAGGCGAACTGGATGAGCAGCAGCGGCAGCACCCAGAGGAAGGTGACGGCCGGGGCGGTCCAGAAGATCAGGAAGAGCAGGCCGAGCACACCGACGCCGATCACCATGTCCACGCTGGCGACCAGCATGGTGGCCAGCGGGAAGACCTCGCGCGGGCAGTAGACCTTGTTCAGCAGGCTGAGGTTGTTGGCCAGGCTCAGCGCGCCCTGGTTCATCGTGTTGCTGAAGAACTGCCAGACGATCAGGCCGACGTAGGCGAAGAGCGGGTAGGACACCGCGCCGGTGTCGATCTTCACGGCGCGGTGGAACACCAGGGTGAAGATGGCGCAGAGCGCCAGCGGGGTCAGCACCGCCCAGGCGAAGCCGAGCACCGCCTGCTTGTAGCGGGCGCGCAGGTCGCGCTCGGCCAGGGCCCGCACCAGCTCCCGCGCGCCCCACAGCTCCCGGGCCACCTGTGCGGGGCGCAGCCGTCGCTTGAAGACCAGGTCGGGTGGCGGCCCGTCGGCGACCGCGGGCCGCCACGACGCGGCCGATGTCTGGCTGTCGCGCTCGTCGACGAGCTGCGCGCGTTGTCCCCCCACGGACCCCTGCCCTCTCCGGTACCGCCGGTATCGAGAAGTAGGCCCGCCACCACGGCAGTTCTCGATTCCGGCGGCGCGGCCCGGCGTCCACTCTGGCACAGAGTGTGGTCGCCGGGGGTCGGTTCGGTGAAGGTGATCGGTCGGTCGGGAGAGGGGTCAGCCGCGGGGGTGGCGCTGCTGGTCCTGCTCGACCAGCCGGTCGAGGGCGTCGGGCATCGCGGAGACACCGCCGGCCCGGGTCGGCGTGGTGCGCTCCTCGCCCTGGACGATCACCGTGGGCAGCTCGTTGATCTTGTTCTGGACGAACATCGCGGCGGCGTCGTCGACGGCCCGCCGCACGTCGTCGGAGCGGTAGGCGTCCCGGAAGGTCCGCTCGTCGACGCCCTGGCGCACCGCCCAGTCGGTGGCGGGGTCCTCGGTGGTGAGGTCCTTGTCGTCGGTGTGGACGGCGCGGAAGGCACTGGTCTGGAGGCGCTCGACCAGGCCGAGGCGCTCCAGGGTGTAGTAGAGCCGCGCGTGGCCGCGCTGCGTGCGCTCCTCGGGGCTGCCCGGCCAGATCGCGGGCACCCGGCGCAGGTTGACGTCGGAGCGGTGCTTCTCGGCCCAGGCCTGGAGCGGCTGCTCCAGCTGCTGGGAGTGGCCGCAGTCGTACCAGAAGAACTCGACGGCCTCGGTGCGGGCGCTCTCGCGCACCGGCTTCAGCTGGTCGACGCGGACGGACTGGGAGCCCTCGCGGGACGGTTGGTGGGTGGTGGCCGCGCCGGCCTGGACGGGGGACGCGGCGATCCCGGTCGCGACGGCGAGCAGGACGGTGGACCTCAGCAGCGATTTCACACCGGGCAGTGTGGCGGTGACGGATCGTCGACGGCCACTCGCCCCGAGGGGGCCGGGCCGCGATTCGCCCGATCGGCGCAGCCCGGCCCGGGGGCCGGTGCGAATGGCGGCGCGGACGGCGTCCGCACCGGCGGACCGGCCCGGGGCCGGCGCCTGCCGTCCGCGCGGGTCAGCGGCCGCACAGGTCGGTGAAGAGCCGCTGCCAGGCGTCGGCCACCACGCCGAGTTCGCAGTGCGCCAGCACGTGCTCCCGGGCGGCCGCGCCGAGCGCCGTCCGGTCGCCGGCCAGCACCTTGGCCAGCGCCTCGGCGAGCGCGACCGGGTCCCCGGGAGCGACCAGCGCGCCGGTGGCGCCGTCACGGACCACCGAGCGGACCCAGCCGACGTCGGTGGCGACGGCGGGCAGCCCGGCCAGCGCCGACTCGATCAGGACGCCGGGGACGCCCTCGCTGTCGCTGGTGAGCAGCAGGGCGTCGGCGGCCCGGTAGAGCGGGGCCGGGTCGGCGAGGGTGCCGAGGAACTGGGCCCGGGCGGCGGCCGGGTGCCGTTCCAGGGCGGCGCGCTGCGGGCCGTCGCCGGCCACCGCGAGGCGGACGTCGGGGAGCCGGTCGAGCGCGTCGAGGGCGAGGTCGAGCCGCTTCTCCGGGGCGATCGCGCCGATCCAGGCGACCAGCAGACCCTCGGCGGGCAGGCCGAGCGCCTGCCGGGCCGCGCGCCGCTCGCGCTCGCTCCCGGCAGGCGGGTAGCCGTCGGCGGCGCGGGCGTTGGGGATGGTGCGGACCTTGCCGGCGGGCAGTCGGAAGCGCTCCTGCAGCAGGGTGCGGGCCTCGTCGGCGAGCGCGGTGACGGCGGCCGCGCGGTGCAGCAGGGCGCCGGTGCGCAGCCGGCGCAGCGGGCTCGCCGTCCAGTGCCGGGGGTCGCCGATGGAGACGTAGACGAACGGGGTGCGAGTGCCGGCCAGGGCGAGGGCACAGGCGGGGAGGGTGGCGGAGCCGTGCGCGACGACCACGTCGGCGGTGCGCGCGGCGGCGCGGAGCGCGAGCAGGGTGGCGGGGTGCAGCCGGGCGCGACCGAGCACGGTGGTGGCGAGGGTGTCGGGTGCGTCGGGGGCCGCGTCGGGGTGCGGGGCGAGGGCCCGCAGGGCGGAGGCCTGGCCGCGGCGGCGCAGTTCCCGGTGCAGGTCCCGGGCGAGGTTCTGGGCGCCGCGGCGGCGCGGGTCGGTGATCACGTGCAGGATGCGGGGGCGGGTTCCGGCCGTCTTCGCCGGTGTCGCGTCGGGCATGGGAACGACCTTGGCACAGGGGGGCGTCCGGGGCAGCCCCTTCGCGCAACCCGGCGGTGGCCCGTGCGCCAGCGCGGTTACCCCTGTCGGACGCCGGTCGGGTGCCGTCGTACGCCGCCGGCGTCGGGCGCGCGCCCCGGTGCGCGCCCCTGGCCGCCCCCGACCGCCCGGGGCGGCGGGAGGCTCCTGGCCGAATACCTGGCGGGCGGGCGGCGCCACCTGCGATGCTGATCGGCAGTCAGGGTGCCGACCGGCACGGGAGACCGGCCGCGCCCCGGAGGGCGGGGGTTGGCCTGTGCATGTGCTCTATGTGATCGACAGCGTGAGCCGGGTCGGCGGGGCCGAGCAGGGCCTGGTGGCGATGGCCCCCCAACTGGTGCGGTCCGGGGTGAAGCTGGACGTCGCGTACCTCAAGGACTCGCCCGGGGGCTTCCAGCCGGAGCTGACCGGAGCGGGCGCTGATGTCTTCGGCGTCGGCCGGGCCACCCGGGGGCGGACGCTCGCCGCGCTGCGCGGGCTGGTCCGCGAACGCCGCCCGGACCTCGTCCACACCACGCTGTACGAGTCGGACGTCCTCGGCCGGGCCGCCGCGCTGTCGGCGCGTACGCCGGTGGTCTCCAGCCTGGTGAACTCGGCGTACGGGCCGGAGCACCTCAACGCGCGCGGCCTCAGCCCCTGGAAGGTGCGGGCCGCCCAGACGGTGGACGCCGTGACCGCCCAGGGCACCCGCCGGTTCCACGCCCTCACCAGGCACGTCGCAGGCGCGATGGCGCAGCGGCTGCGGGTGCCGCGGGAGCGGATCGATGTGGTGCCGCGCGGGCGGGACCCGGAGCTGCTGGGCACCGTCACCCCGGAGCGGCGGGCCGCCGTCCGGGCCGCGCTGGGCCTGCCGCAGGACGCGCCGGTGGTGCTCGCGGCCGCCCGCCAGCAGTACCAGAAGGGCCTGGACGTGCTGTTGGAGGCCTGGCCGGCGGTCCTGCGGGCGGAGCCGGACGCGGTGCTGCTGCTGGCCGGCAGCGAGGGCACCGAGACGGCCCGGCTCACGGCCCTCGCCGAGGCGGCGGGCGGTGTGCGCTTCCTCGGGCCGCGCGGCGACGTCTTCGACCTGATGGCCGCGTCCGACGCGTTCGCCGTGCCGTCCCGCTGGGAGGGGCTGGGCAGCGCGGCGATGGAGGCGATGGGCGTCGGCGTGCCGCTGGTCTGCGCGGACGTGCCGGCGCTGCGCGAGACGGTGGGCTCGGAGGACTACGCCCGGCTGGTGCCGGCGGAGCAGCCGGCCGCGCTGGCGGCGGCGCTGGTCGACACGGTGCAGGACCGTGCCTCGGCCCGGGTGCGGGCGAAGTCGGCGCGGGCGCGGTTCCTCACCTCGTTCACCCTGCACCAGGTGTCGGCGCAGATGGTCGGGTTCTACGAGCGCTCCCTGCGCCTGCGCACGATCTGACGGGATCCCGTCGGTCCCGGGCGCCGCCCGGCCATCGGGCGGTCCCAGTATCGCCAAAGCGGTTGCGCCGCACGTCGGGGCTCGGCAAGCATCGCAGGAGGACCGGGGGCCGGTGCGCGGCGTGCGTGGCCGGCGTGGGCGAGGGCGCGGCCCCGACCGGGCCGGCCGGGGCCCGGCACCGCTGCGCCGCCGGGGGCGGGTCGGCGGGGAGCGAGCCGTCAGGGGGGCGGGTCGGGCAGCGGTTCGTCAGGGGGCGAGTTGCGACATCGGGCGAGGGATTCCACCGGGCCGAGAGCGTGGCGCAGGACAGACAGAGGCAGCAGCACCCGGACCGCCGCGCTCCCGAGGGGAGCTCACCAGCACCACCGCACCACGAACGCGAGGGGATCCCACCGGTGGAACCGGCAAACCACTTCACCGTCCTGCGGCGATACTGGCGGCTGCTCGTCGGCTGCACGCTCGCCGCACTCGTCGTCGGCTGGCTGCTGACCCCCACCGGTGACACGGTGGACAACGCCAAATGGAAGTGCAAGGTCGCCATCACGCCGGTCGCGGGGGCCGGCGACACCGTGCGGGCCGACCAGGTGCTCTCGTACGCGCAGGGTTCGGACGTCGCGACGGCGGCGGCCCACCAGCTCGGCATCGGCGACGCCGCCGCCGTGATCGCCCGCCGGACCGTGACGGCCGACAGCGCCCAGATGCTCTCGATCGCCACCACCGGGCCGACCCAGCAGTCCTGTTCCGACCTCGCGGCCGCCTACTCGGCCGCGATCATCAAGGGCTTCAGCGACGAGTCCGCCAAGAGTGCCGCCGAGACGATCCGGAGGCTGCAGGCGCAGGCGGACGCCCAGCAGAAGCAACTCGACGACATCCAGCAGCAGTTCAACCGCTCCTCGGCCGGCGACCAGCCGAAGCTCCAGCCCAAGCTGACCGCCGCGTCCACCTCGCTGACCGCCACGCTGACCGCCATCAGCAAGCTGCAGAACGGCGCCCAGACCGACGCCATCCAGCAGTGGGGCAGCATCGACGCCCGGCAGAACGCCGGCAACCTGCTCTCCTCCCCCAGCCGGAACGTCCGACTGGGCCTGGCGGTCGCGCTCGGCCTCGGCCTCGGCGTGGTCGCCGCGCTGATGCTCAGCCGGATGGACACCCGGCTGCGCACCCGCAACGCCGTCGAGGAGGGCTTCAACCTGCCGGTGATCGGCGAGGTGCCGCAACTCTCCCGCCGGCTGCGGCGGTTGCGCGAGCCGCTGGTCCGGGCCCGCCCCTCGGACCCGGCCGCCGAGGCGTACCGCTCGCTGCGCTCCACCCTGCTGCTCACCGGGCCGGACGCGCTCGGCCGTTCGGCCGCCGGGCCCGCCGAGTGGGAGCACGCCGAGCCCGCCCCGCGCCGGCACGCCGACCCGGCACCCGTGGTGCTGGTGGCCTCCGGCGGCAGCGGGGACGGACGGACCACCACCGTCGCCAACCTGGCCGCCGCGCTCGCCGAGACCGGTCGCGAAGTGCTCGTCCTGGACTGCGACTTCCGCCACCCGCAGCTGCACGCCCACCTCGGCGTGGGCGGCGGTCCGGGGATGGCCGAGCTGCTCAGCGGCGAGCGGCTCGGCGAGCTGGACGACCTGATCCGGCCGACCAACGTGGCGGGCGTCTCGCTGATCACCGGCGGCAACACCACCGCCTACCCGGCCGCACTGGTGCTGCGCGCCGCCGAAGTCCTGCGCCGGGCCCGCCGCCACGCCGACGTGATCCTGGTGGACACCTCGCCGCTGCTGCACGCCAACGACGCCTACGACCTGGTCCAGCACGCCGACGCGGTACTGGTCACCGTGCGCAGCGGCAATGTGACGCCCGAACAGGCGGACCGGGTCGCCGAGTTGCTCTCCCGGACCGGGGTGCCGGTGGCCGGGGTGGCGCTGCTCGCCAGCTTCGGCCCGGGCGGACGGCGCCGGCGCACCGGCCCGGTCGGCGGACCGGCGGCACCGGGCGGCCGGGCCGCCCCGTCCACCCTGCCGCGCCCGGCCGCGCCGGCAGTGGACCGGGCCCCCGACCGGGCCCTGGAGCGGGGCCGGGACCGGGGGCCCGAGTGGGGCGCGGCCCGGAGTGCGGACCGGGGCACCGACCGGGGTGCCGAGTGGGGCACCGAGCGGGGTTCCGAGCGGGCGGCGCCGAGCTGGGCCCGGCGTGACACCGCCGGACCGGGCCGGACCCGCCCCGACGCCGGTCCGGGCGTCAACGGCCACGGCCCCAAGGCCGGTGCGGTCGGCGGCGACCCGGGCGAGCCGGCCCTGCTGCGCGAGGCGGAGGAGCGGTGACCGGACGCACCCGGGTGCTCTGGCTGGCCAAGGGCCTCGGCCGCGGGGGCGCCGAGCAGCTGCTGCTCAACTGCGCCCGCCAGGTGGACGCTTCGCGCTACGAGGTCGAGGTCGCCTACGTACTGCCCTGGAAGGACGCGCTCGCCCCCGCGCTCACCGAGGCCGGGGTGCGGGTGCACTGCCTGGGCGGCGTGCCGGGCGCGCCCGGCCGGGCCGACCCGCGCTGGCCGCTGCGGCTGCGCCGCCTGCTCGCCGACCGCGGTTACGGCCTGGTGCACACCCACATGCCCGTCCCGGCCACCGCCGCCCGGCTGCTGTCCTACGGGCTCGGCGGCGGGGGCGGGCCGCGCCTGGTCCACACCGAGCACAACGTCTGGGACCGCTACCGCCCGGCCACCCGCTGGGCCAACGCCCTGACCTACCGGCGCAACGACGCGGTGATCGCCGTCTCGCACGCCGTCGAGCGGACCATCCCGGCCGCGCGCCGCCGACCCGGTGCCTGGGTGCACGTGGTGCACCACGGCCCGGACCTGGCCGGCGCCCCGCAGGGACCGGCCGCCCGGGCCGCCGCGCGGGCCGGACTCGGCCTGCCGCAGGACGCGTTCGTGGTCGGCACGGTCGGCAACCTGACACCGAAGAAGGACCAGTCCACGCTGCTCGCCGCCCATGCCGAGCTGTGCCGCGGCCGACCGCCGGTCCGGCTGGTGGTGATCGGCGCCGGGCCGCTGGACGAGCGGCTGCGGGCCCGGGCCGCCGAGCTAGGCGTGACCGACAGCGTGCTGTTCACCGGCTCCCGCCCGGACGTCCCCGCGCTGCTGCCGGGACTGGACGTCTTCACCCTGAGTTCCCGTCAGGAAGGCCTGCCGGTCGCCCTGATGGAGGCGATGACCAGCGGCCTGCCGGCCGTGGTCACCCGGGTCGGCGGCATGCCGGAGGTGCTCGACGACGGCGAGCAGGGCCTCCTGGTGGAGCCCGGTGACCCGGTCGCCCTGGCCGCCGCGCTCGGCCGGCTGGCCGACGACCCGGAGCTGCGGGAACGCCTCGGGGCGGCGGCGCGGGAGCGCTCCGCCCGCTTCGACGTCGCGGGCGCCCAGCGGGCCGTGGAGGCGGTGTACGAGAAGGTGCTGCGGCGCTGAGCCCCCTGGTCCCCCGAAGGCTGCTACCACCGAACGGAGAGCGAGTCCGGACGTGAGTGCCCTGCCCGCCCCTGCCGAGCTGACGTTCCGCCCGCTCGCGGAGGACGACCTCCCCGCGGTGCTCGACCTGCTGACCGCCTCCCTGGCCGGCGGCCCCACCGGCACCCGCACCGCCGACTTCTTCGGCTGGAAGCACCGGCTGGGGCCCTTCGGCGCCAGCCCCGGCCTGGTCGCCGAGACCCCGCAGGGGCGGCTCGCGGGCGTGCGGCTGTTCCTGCGCTGGCAGTGGCACGAGGGCTCCACCGGCCGTACCGTCACCGCCGTCCGGCCGGTGGACACCGCGACCCACCCGGACTTCCAGGGCCGCGGGATCTTCCGCCGGCTCACCCTGGACCTGCTCGGACAGGTCGCCGGTGAGGCCGAGTTGGTCTTCAACACGCCCAACGGGAACAGCCTGCCCGGGTACCGGACGATGGGCTGGCAGGAACTCGGCCGGGTACCGGTGGCCCTGCGCCCGGTCCGCCCGGCCGCGTTCGCCCGCGGCGTGCGGGCGGCGCTGGCCCGCACCCCGGCCGGTGCGGCCGCGCCACCGGCCTGCGGGCTGCCCACCGCCCGGTCGTGGTTCGCCGACCGCGTGACGCTCCCCGACCCGCCCCGGACCGCCGACCGGGCCGCTCCCGACGGCCCGACCACCGCCGACCGCCAGAACCCGACCGCCGGCCGGGCCGCTCCCGACGCGGCCACCGGCTCCTCCGGAGGCCCCGCCGGCGACCCGATGGCCGGCGCCGACGGCCCGCTGGCCGAGCTGCTGCGCGAACGGGCCGCCGCCGACCGCGCCGACCCCCGCCTCGCCGTGCTCCGCACCCCGGAGTTCCTGCGCTGGCGCTACGGCGAGGCCCCCGGCCTGGACTACCGCGTCCTCACCTGCCACCGGGGCGGCGAGCTGACCGGCCTGGCCGTCGGCCGGCCCCGACGCCGCGGCCCGCTCGCCGAGTTCACCCTCGCCGACGTCCTGGTCCGCCCCGGCGACCGGGACAGCGCCGCCCGGCTGCTGCGCGCCGCCGCCCGCGAGTCCGGCTGCGACCACGTCGCCACGCACCTCTCCCCCGGCACCGAGGCCGCCGCCGCGGCGCTGCGCTCCGGCTTCCTGCGGGCCCCCCGCACCGGGATGACGCTCGCCGCGCGCACCCCGACCGGCCGGACCGCACTGACCCTGCCCGACTGGCGGTTCACCCTCGGTGACCTGGAGGTCTTCTGATGCCCCGGCCGGCTCCGGCTCGGGCCGTGCCGCGCCGCACACCCCGGCCGTCCGCCGTCGCCGCCGTCCGGGCCCGGGTGCCCTGGCCGTCCGCCGTCGCCGCCACCCTGGTGACGGCCTACGTCGCGCTCTTCGTCGTCGCCATGGTGCACACCTCGTACGACACCTGGGGCGCGCTGCTGGTCCTGCCGGTGCTGATGGCCGTCGGCACCCCGGTCCTGGCCCGGATCGCCGCCGCCAACCCCGAGCGGGACGTGTTCCGGCTGCTGGTGCTGGCCATGACCGCCAAGCTGCTCTGCGCCTTCCCCCGCTACCTGATGGCCTTCGTGCTGTACGGCGGCGCGGCCGACGCCAAGATGTACCACCAGAAGGGCGCCGAACTCGCCACCTACCTGGGGCAGGCCGACCTGCTGGCCGGCGTGCACTACGACCTCGGGATGAAGGTCGCCGGCACCGGGTTCGTCATCATCGTCACCGGGGTGGTCTACGCGATCACCGGGCCGTCGCTGATCGGTGGCTTCCTGGTCTTCTCCTGGCTGGGCTTCTGGGGACTGCTGCTGTTCTGGCGGGCCCTGCAGATCGCCTTCCCCGAGGCGGACACCCGCAAGTACGCCAAGCTGGTCTTCTTCCTGCCCTCGCTGCTGTTCTGGCCGTCCAGCATCGGTAAGGACGCCTGGATGATGTTCTGCCTGGGCCTGACCACCTACGGGACCGCCCGGCTGCTGGACCGCCGGTTCGGCGCCTTCGCCTGCATCGCGCTCGGCTCGGTCGGCACCGCGATGGTCCGCCCGCACGTCACCGCGCTCGCCGGGGCCGGCCTGCTGGTCGCCTACGTGCTGCGCAAGCGGCCGCGGCAGGCCAGCGCGCTCGGACCGCTGCGGACCATCCTGACCGCCGTGGTGCTCGGCGCGATGGCGGTGCTGATGCTGCAACAGGTCTCGACCTTCTTCGGTACCGACGGCACCGGCGGCGACGCCGTCAACCAGGTGCTCTCGGAGACCTCGCGGCGTACCAGCCAGGGCAACTCGATGATCAGCGCGACCGCCCCGGAGGAGGCCGCGCCGCGTTTCAGCCTGAATCCGGCCGGGCTGCCGGTCGCCGTGGTCAGCGTGCTCTTCCGGCCGTTCCCCTTCGAGGCCTCGAACATCCAGAACCTGATCCAGTCGGTGGAGTGCTTCGCCCTGCTGGTGATGTTCATCCGGAGCTGGCCGCAGCTCAGCAGAGTGCCGCGGCTCTTCGTGCAGCGGTCCTACGTCGCCTTCACCACCGTCTACACGCTGCTGTTCTGCTGGGCCTTCTCGACCATCAACAACATGGGCATCCTGTCCCGCGAACGCGTCCAGGTACTGCCCCTGGTGCTGGTCCTGCTGGTCGTCCCGGCCGCCTCCACCGCCGCCCGGGGGGCCGCCGAGCGCCGACCGCCGCCGGTCTGGCGGGTGGCGCCGGGGCAGTGGGGCGGGCAGCGGCGGCCGCCCGGGCCCCACCCCGTCCGGCTCGGCGGACGGGAGCCCGGGGAGGCGGCGCCGTCCCGAGGGGGATCCACCGCGCCCTGACCCCTCCCCCCGCCCGGGCTCTGGCCCGTCCCCGGCGCCCGGTTCCAGGGCTCCGCCGACCTCGCGGACACCACCGCCCGTTCGCACTCCCCCGCCACCGGCGAGCACCGGACTATCCACGGAGGTATCTGATGACCACCGACACCCTTGCCCTGCCCGCCGCCCTCGGCGGCACGCCCGCCTTCCCGGAGGGGCTCCCGCTCACCCGCGTCCAGGTCCCGGACCGCGCCGCCCTGCTGGAGCGGCTCGGCGCCGTCCTGGACAGCGGGCAACTGACCAACGGCCGCACCGTCGCCGAGCTGGAGGAGGCCGCCGCCGAACTGCTGGACGTGCCGCACGTGGTGGCCGTCTCCAACTGCACCGCCGGCCTGATGCTGGTGCTCCAGGCGGCCGGTGTGGCCGACGGCCGGCCGGTGGTGATGCCCGGCTTCACCTTCTCCGCCACCGCCCACGCCGCGCACTGGGCCGGCGGCACCCCGGTGTTCGCCGAGGCCCGTGAGCGGGACATCACCCTGGACCCCGAGGACGCCGCCGCCCGGCTCGCCGCCGCCGACCGCCCGGCCGCGCTGATGGCCACCCACGTGTACGGCACGCCCTGCCAGGTGGAGCGCCTCCAGGAGGTCGCCGACGCGACCGGCGTGCCGCTGGTGTACGACTCCGCGCACGGCTTCGGCAGCAGCCGCCGCGGTGTGCCGATCGGCAACTTCGGCTACGCCGAGGTGTTCTCGATGAGCCCCACCAAGGTCGCGGTGGCCGGTGAGGGCGGCCTGGTCGCCACCCGGGACGCCGCGCTCGCCCGACGGCTGCGCACCGCCCGCGACTACGGCAACCCGGGCGACTACGACACGCTGTTCCCCGGCCTGAATGCCCGAATGAGCGAGCTGCACGCCGCCGTCGGTCTCAACTGGCTGGCCGGGCTGCCCGAACGGGTGGTCCACCGGGGCACACTCGTCGCCGAGTTCGCCGCCGTGACCGCCGGACTGCCGGGGCTGCGGCTGGCCCTGCCGGAGGACGGCGACGTGTCCACCTTCAAGGACCTCACGCTCATCCTGGACGCCGCGGCGTTCGGGCTCAGCGCGCGCCAACTCGCCGACGCGCTCAGGGCGGAGGGCATCGACTCGCGACGCTACTTCCACCCGCCGGTGCAGCGCCAGCGGGCCTACGCCCACCTCGGCCAGGCCGAGTCGCTCCCGCTGACCGACCGGCTGGCGGACTCGGTGCTGACGGTGCCGCTCTGGACCCAGATGGACGCGCCCACGGTACGCCGGATCGCCGGAGCGGTAGTCCGGATCCAGCCGTACGCGGAGCGTCTGCGCGCCGCCTGACCGGGCCGCGTCCCGTTAGGCGGATCGGGTGAACGCGGTTGGACCGCGGCCCCGCCCGGTCGGCAGGATGTCCGGCCGGGGCCCGCGGTCCCATCTCACCCTCCCCCGTACGGATTTGGAGTCACCCGGTGCTCAAGGGATTCCGCAGCTTCCTGCTGCGCGGAAACGTCGTGGACCTCGCGGTCGGCATCGTCATCGGTGCGGCGTTCACCGCTGTCGTCACCGGGTTCGTCACGGCGTTCCTCACCCCGCTCATCGGGGTCGCGAGCGGCGCCGTCGGCGACTTCACCCAGAAGACCTTCGCGGTGGCCGGGACGGACTTCCCGTACGGCGTCTTCGTGAACGCGCTGATCAGCTTCGTGCTGGTGGCCGCGGTGATCTACTTCATCGTGGTGGTCCCGGTCGGCCGGCTGCAGGCCCGGCTGGACGGCGCCAAGCCCGCCCCGATGGCCAAGGCGGACTGCCCGGAGTGCCTGAGCCCGATCCCGGCGGCGGCGGTGCGCTGCTCGTTCTGCACCTCCGAGGTGGCCGGTCGGCCGGGCTTCCCGGCGCAGTCCGCGGCGGAGCCGCTCCAGGTGCGCTGACCTCGGGTTCTGCCACGCCCGCCGGCTCTCACCGTGACTTTATCCCCGAAACATTCACGAGCCCTCGCCGCGCAGTCGGCGGGGGCTTGAATGCGCCGGCGCACGCCCTGACCGCAAAAGTTTCTTCGCCCGGCCCGGAACCGTCCACCGGCCCGTCACCGCACGGGGCTTCACCAGCCCAGTCCGGGCTCTGTTCGACCGTGCACCCCGGTCCGAAGCTGGCCGGAAGTCGTCGCCGGAATGTCCGTTCTTCGCACTTTCGAAACTTTTGTGCGAGCGAAGACTGTGTAAACACTCGAACTGCTCGCCCTCCCACTCTCCTCAGCAGGCGCATTGTGGGCTTACCGTATGCCCCATGACCTCGCCCCGCTCCTACGACGGAGTCGGCTACCCCCCTCCGTCCTTCTCCTCCGGCACGCCCATCTACGACAGCCTCGTCGCAGAGCGCGGTGTCCCGCAGATCGCGCCCATCAACGTGCCGGCCGCCCTGCCGCCGGCACTGTCGTCCGGTTACGGATCAAGCCTCGGCCAGTCCTACGAGAACCGGTACGCGACCGGGTACGACACCCCCGGCAGCAACCTCCCCGCGCTGCCGCCCGCGCGCCTCGCCCTGGGCCCCGGCCCGAGCAGCGCTCCCTCCGCCGGCCCCGCCACGGCATACATCCCGGCGCAGCCCGCACCGGCGTACGCCTCCGCGCCCCAGCCGCCCGCCCCCGGCTACGGCGCCCCCCAGCCGTACCTGTCCGCGCAGCGGCCGCAGGCCCCCGCCCCCGGCTTCTCGCAGGCCACCGGCGGCGGCGCCTTCCAGCCCTCCGGCGGCCAGAGCTTCGGCGGCCAGAACACCTTCGTCGGCGCCGGCCAGGGCGGCCAGCAGACCTTCGGCGCGCAGCCGATGGGCGCGCCCGGCTCCTTCGGCGGCCAGCCGCACGGCGGCGGTCAGCCGCACGGTGGCCCGCAGAGCTTCGGCGGGCAGCAGAGCTTCGGCGGCCAGCAGTCCTTCGGCACCCCGGGCCAGAACGGTGGCGGCTACCAGGGCCAGGGCGGCGAGCAGGGGTTCGGCGGCGCGCAGCTGCGCCCGGCCGTCACCCCGGTCGCCCCGGTCCGCCCGATGCAGCCGCAGCGTCCGGGCCCGTACGGCGAGCCCGCCCAGTTCCAGCAGGGCTACCAGCCCCAGGGGCAGGGCTACTGACCGACACCCCCGGCCGGCCCCACCCGGCCCCCGCCCGCAGCACCTGAGCACGATCCCGACGTCATCCCGCGCCGGGCGTACGGAGAAACGGGTCATCCACGGACCGCCCGGACCGCCACCCCACGGCGTCCGGGCGGTCCGTGCGCGTTCCGGCCCCGGGCGGCCGCGGAGGGTGGGACGCCGGGCTCCCGGGGGGAGCTGGCAGGATGGGGGGATGCTGCTCACCGGACTCCACATCCACCCCGTCAAGTCGATGTACCGCCTGAGCCCCGAGCATGCCCAGGTCGAGCCGTGGGGGCTGGCCGGCGACCGGCGCTGGATGCTGGTGGACGCCACCGGGCGCTTCGTCAGCCAGCGCGACGACACCGCCGTCGGTCTGATCCGCGCCGAACCGGCCGCCGACGGCACGCTGGTGCTGACCGCACCCGGCGGCTCCCGGATCGAGGTTCCGGCGCCCGGCGCCGCCGCCGGCGACCCGCTCGCCGAGGTCGAGGTCTGGGGCACCCGGTTCCACGCCGCCGAGGCCGCCAAGGAAGCCCAGCTCTGGATCGCCGAACAGCTGACCGGCGACTACCGGCTGGTGCACCTGGACGACCCCCGGGCCCGCCCGGTCGACCCGAAGTTCGGCGGGCCCGGCGACACCGTCTCGATGGCCGACGGCTTCCCGCTGCTGCTCACCACCACCGCCTCGCTGGACCGGCTCAACGCGCTGATCGCACAGGAGCACCCGGAGGGCCACGAGGTGCTCCCGATGGCCCGGTTCCGCCCCAACGTGGTCGTCTCCGGCAGCGAGCCGTGGGCCGAGGACGGCTGGCGCCGGATCCGGATCGGCGAGTTGACCTTCAAGGTGGTCAAGCCGTGCGGGCGCTGCGTGGTCACCACCACCGACCAGGAGAGCGGCGAGCGGCGCGGCCCCGAGCCACTGCGAACCCTGGCCCGGCACCACCGGCTGCTGAAGAAGGCCTCGTTCGGGCAGAACCTGATCCCCGAGCGCCCGGCCGGCGTCGGGGGCGACGTGCTCGGCACGCTCCGGCTCGGCGACGAGGTCGAGCTGCTGGAGGGCGGCGCGCACTGGCCGGCGGACGAACGGGCGTGAGCCGGGGGCGCCCGCGAGCGGCGGGCGCCCCTCCCGCCCGCGCCGCCGGCGGGCCCGCGGTCCGCGCGGCCGTCGCCCGGTGGGCCGGCCCCTCCGGGGGCCCGGGCGCCCCGGCCTTCGCCACGAACGGCCCTCCGTACACCGCCCTGTCGCCGCCCCGGGCGCCGCTCCGCGCACCGGCTGCGCCGTCGCCGGACACGGCCGCGCCGGCGCCGCGTTCGGAACCCCGACTGTGTGCGCTCGTTGAAACATGTGTGGAACCCGGAACGGTCCCCGGCCGGGGCCGACCGCCGGCGGCCGGAGCACCGTCGCGGGCGCGCTACGGTGGGCGGGCCACCCGCGCACCCCGCGCGTGCGGCCCGATGGGATCGCCGGCTCGATGAAGGTGGGGACGACAGACCGTCATGGCTGAGCACAGGGTCCGAGTCACCCAGGACAGCGCCTCCCGCTGGCGTCGCCGCGCCGGCGAGTACGACACCCTCACGGAGGCCCTCGCGGCCGCCGAGCCGGGCGACACCGTGACCGTCCGACCCGGCACCTACCGGGAGAACCTCGTCCTGGACAAGCCGCTCACGATCGTCCCGGCGCAGGGCCCCGGCACGGTCCGGATCGACCCCCCGAGCGGTGTCCCGCTGACCGTCACGGCCGCCGCGACCGTCCGCGACCTGGTGATCGAGGGCAGCGACACCTCCCTCCCGGCCGTGCTGATCACCGGCCCGGAGGCCACGCCCGCGCTCGGCGGCTGCCGGGTGGAGACCCGCTCGGCCACCGGCGTCGAGGTCACCGGCGGAGCCCGGCCCACCCTGCGCGGCTGCGTGGTCGCCAACCCCGCCGGGCTGGGCCTGCGGCTGCGCGGCGAGGGCACCGCGGCGGCCTTCGAGGACTGCGAGGTCGCCGCCGCCGGACAGGCCGGACTGGCCGTGCTCGGCGGGGCCACGGCCGCGCTGGAACGCTGCCGGGTCCACCACGCGACCGGCGCCGGGGTGCTCCTGACCGACCCGGGCAGCGCCGCCGAGCTGACCGGTTGCGAGATCTACGAGATCCGCGGCAGCGGCGTCCAGGCGGAGGCCCACGCCGGCGGCCGGCTGGTCGACTGCGACATCCACCGGGTCACCGGCAACGGGATCACCCTGGACAGCGGGGCCGAACTCGTCCTGACCGGCTGCCGGGTGCACGACCTGCCGGAGAACGGCGCCGACCTGCGCGGCCGGGCCCGGCTCACACTGGCCGGCACCACCGTGCGGGACTTCGGGCGCGGTGCGCTCTCGGTCTGGGACCAGGGCACCGAGGCCATCGCCGAATCCTGCGAGATCCACAGCTCGACCGGCGAGTACCCGGCCCTCTGGGTCAGCGACGGCGCCCGACTGACCCTCACCGACTGCTCGCTGCACGACCTGCCGGACGCGCTCTTCGTGCTGGACCGCGACTCCGCCGCCACCGCCGAGGGCTGCTCGTTCAGCCGGATCCGCAGCTCGGCCGTCTCGGTCAGCGGCGGCGCCGGGGTGACGCTGAGCGGCTGCCGGGTCCAGGAGGCCGGCACCGGGCTCTGGTTCCGCGACCACGGCAGCGGCGGGCTGCTCACCGACTGCGAGATCTCCGACGTCGCGACCGGCGTGATCGTCACCAAGGGCGCCGACCCGGTCCTGCGCGACTGCACCGTCCGGGCCAGCTCGGACGCCGGCGTCTACGTCTCCGCCCAGGGCCGGGGCACCTTCGAGGACTGCCGGGTCTCGCACGGCAAGGGCTTCGGCTTCCACATCATCGACGGCTGCCGCACCGTGCTGACCCGCTGCCGGGCCGAGCAGAACGAACGGGCCGGCTTCGAGTTCTCCGAACCCGGCCCGGTGGTGGAGGCCTGCACGTCGGACGACGTCGCCCCGGCCGCTCCGGCCGCCGAGCTGCCGGCCCCCCGCGCCGCACGGACCGCACGGGCCGCCCAACTGACGGCCACCGCACCGGCGTTGCCGGCGCCTTCGGCGATCGGGCCGATCCCGGACTGCCGCCCGGCCGACGAGGCGCTGGCCGAACTCGACGCGCTGGTCGGCCTGGCCACCGTCAAGCAGGAGGTCCGGACCCTGATCGACCTGATCGCGGTCGGGCGCCGGCGCCGCCAGGCCGGGCTGAAGGCCCCCTCGCTCCGCCGCCACCTCGTCTTCACGGGGGCCCCCGGCACCGGCAAGACCACCGTGGCCCGGCTCTACGGCGAGATCCTGGCCTCGCTCGGGGTGCTCCAGCGCGGGCACCTGGTCGAGGTGGCCCGGGTGGACCTGGTCGGCGAGCACATCGGCTCCACCGCGATCCGCACCGCGGCCGCCTTCGACCGGGCACGCGGCGGCGTGCTCTTCATCGACGAGGCGTACGCGCTGGCACCCGAGGACGGGGCCCGGGACTTCGGCCGGGAGGCGATCGACACCCTGGTCAAGCTGATGGAGGACCACCGGGACGAAGTGGTCGTCATCGTGGCCGGTTACACCGCCGAGATGGAACGCTTCCTCTCCGCCAACCCCGGTGTCTCGTCCAGGTTCTCCCGCACCATCACCTTTCCCGACTACTCCGCGGACGAGTTGCTGGAGATCGCCCGCGCGCAGTGCGCCGAGCACGAGTACGCGCTGGCCGAGGCGACCGAGGGCGCGCTGCTCCTGCACTTCGGGACGCTGGAGCGCGGCCCCAACTTCGGCAACGGGCGCACCGCGCGGCAGGTCTTCGAGACGATGGTGGAGCGGCACGCCATGCGGGTCGCCCACCTCGCGGATCCGTCGACCGAGGAGCTGCAACTGCTCGTCCCCGCCGACCTGCCGGCGGCCCGCCTGCCCTGACCGTCGTCCACCGGGCAGGTGAACCTCCGCTCGGTCCCCGCGCTTTCAGCCGCGTTCCGCGGCCGCCTCGTCGCCCAGCATCCGGTCCACCAGCAGCGCCAGGCGGGGCTCCGCGTGGTCCGGCCGGAGCCGGCCGCTCCGGGCGAGGGTGGCCAGGCCGTGCAGGGCCGCCCAGACCACCTCGGTGAAGGGCTCCGGGTCCTCGGCCCCGGCCACCTCGGCGACCGGTCCGGCGAGGGCGGCGAACGCCTCCTTCAGCGGGGCGGGCGAGTCCGGACGGCCGAACGGCAGGTCCGTCGCGAGCACGAACATCGCGTCGTAGAGCGCCGGGTTGGCCGCCGCGAACGCCAGGTAGCGGCCCGCGACGGCGCGGAAGGCCCCGGCCGGCCCGGCCGCCCCGCGGGTGACCGCCCGCAGCTCGGCGGCGAGTTCCGCGAAGCCCTCCAGCGCGACGGCGGCCACGATCGCGTCCTTGCCGGCGAAGTGGCTGTAGAGCACGGGCTGGCTGTACTCGATCCGCTCGGCCAGCCGGCGGGTCGTCACCGCCTCCCAGCCCTCGGACTCCGCCAGCTCACGGGCGGTTCGAATGATCAGCTGGTGCCGCTCGGCGCGTTCGCGCCCGCGGCGCTCCTGGATTGACATGACATCGACTCTAGCAGCGCTAGGCAATAGAGCCCTGAAAGGAACGCGTCACCCCTGCCCGCGGCAATGCCGGGGGCAGGGGTGACGCCCGCCGCGGGTCAGCCGGTCCAGGCCCCGTCGGCCAGGAAGGACTCCAGCCGGGCCCGGTGGGGCGCGATGTCGATCCGCTCCCCGGCCAGCCAGTCGTCCGAGTAGTACTTGTCGAGGTAGCGGTCGCCCGGGTCGCAGATCAGGGTGACCACACTGCCCCGCACCCCGGCCGCCCGCATCTCGGCGACGATCTTCAGCGCGCTCCACAGCCCCGTCCCGGTGGAGGCGCCGGCCTTCTTGCCGAGCACCTGCTCCAGCACCCGCACGGCCGCGATCGAGGCGGCGTCCGGGACCTTCATCATCCGGTCGATCGCGCCGGGCACGAAGCTCGGCTCCATCCGCGGCCGGCCGATCCCCTCGATCCGCGAGCCGCTCTCGCAGACCGCGTCCGGATCGTGGCCGACCCAGCCCTCGAAGAAACAGGAGTTCTCCGGATCGGCGACGCAGATCCGGGTGTCGTACTGCATGTAGTGCACGTACCGGGCGATGGTCGCCGAGGTCCCGCCCGTCCCGGCGGTCGCGACGATCCAGGCCGGCTCCGGGTGCGGCTCCAGGCGCAGCTGGGCGAACATCGACTCGGCGATGTTGTTGTTGCCCCGCCAGTCGGTGGCCCGCTCCGCATAGGTGAACTGGTCCATGTAGTGGCCGCCGGTTTCCTCGGCGAGCCGGGCGGAGGCCGCGTACACCTCGTCGGAGCGCTCGACCAGGTGGCACTCGCCGCCGTGGAACTCGATCAGGTCGATCTTGGACTGGCTGGTGGACTTGGCCATCACCGCGATGAACGGCACGCCGATGAGCTGGGCGAAGTAGGCCTCGGAGACGGCCGTGGAGCCGCTGGATGCCTCGATCACCGGCTTGCCGGGCCGGATCCAGCCGTTGCAGAGCCCGTACAGGAACAGCGAGCGGGCCAGCCGGTGCTTCAACGAGCCGGTGGGGTGGGTGGATTCGTCCTTGAGGTAGAGGTCGATGCCCCAGTCGAGGGGGAGCGGGAACCGGAGCAGGTGGGTGTCGGCCGAGCGGTTGGCGTCGGCGTGGACCTTGCGCACCGCCTCCTTGAGCCAGCCGCGGTAGGCCGCGTCGGAGCGGTCCACATCCTCGGTCCGTTCGGCACTCAGCTGCGCACCCATCGTCACTCTCCTCGCTCGAACCCCCCGGTTGCTCACTACGAGTGTACGAGAGTCACGATAAGTGACGGTTTTCGTAGCCCCAGCTTCCGCTTATCCACGGCCACCGGGCCTCGCCGCGCTCCGCCGCCGCCCGCCCTGCTACGCCCCCGCCTGCACCGACTGCGGGTCGGCGAGGTAGGGCCGCCACGCCAGTTCGGCCGCGCCCGCCAGTGCGCCGTGCGCCAGCTCGGCGCCCACGATCGGCACCCGGCCGCTGCGCCCCCAGAGGCTGCGCTCGGCGACCACCGCCCGCAGCCGCTCCGGCGCGGCCTCCAGCAGATCGAGGTGCAGACCGCTGAGCACCACCCGGTCCGGGTTGAGGATGTTGGCGACGCCGGCCAGTCCGAGGCCGAGCCGGTCGATGACGTGCTCGACGGCCGCCCGGGCCCGCTCGTCCGTCGCGGCGGCCCGGCAGAGCTCGCCGGCCTGGTCGAGCAGCGGGCGGTCCGGGTCGGGGGTGAGCCCGGCGGCGGCGAACAGCGCGTCCGGGTCGGTCTCGGCGTTGAGGCAGCCGCGGTTGCCGCACTGGCAGGGGCGGCCCTGCGGGTCGACGGTGAGGTGGCCGACCTCCAGCGCCAGCCCGGCGCTCCCGGTGTGCAGGCGGCCGTCGATCACCAGCGCGCCACCGACGCCCCGGTGGCCGGAGGTGACCAGCAGCAGGTGGCGGGCGCCCCGGCCGGCGCCGTGCCGGTACTCGGCGAGGGCGCCGAGGTTGGCGTCGTTGGCGATCGCGGTGGGCAGCGGGTCCAGCGCGAGCGGGCCGTTGTCGGCGCGGCCGACCTCGACGTCGTACAGGTCGGCGACGGGCGTGCCGCTGGGCCAGGCGAAGTGCAGGGCGGCGAGCGCGGTGCCGTCCGGCTCGGTGACCGGGTTGGGCAGCGCGAGCGCGGCACCGAGGCAGCGGCGGCCGCTGTGGCGGGCCAGTTCGGCGCCGGCCTCGGCCACGGCGCGCAGCATCCGGACCGGGTCGGTGGCGGCGGGCAGCGGCCGGTGCACGGGCGGATCGAGCAGTCCACCGAGTCCGGCGAGGGTGACGCTCAGCCCGTCGGCGTGGATCTGGCCGGCGATCACCACCGGACCGGCCGGGTCGATGGCCAGCCGGTGCGACGGGCGGCCGCGGCCGCCGCCGGCCGGCCGGGAGTCGACGGTGATCAGGCCGAGCGCCTCCAGCTCCGCGGTGACCGCTCCGGCGGTGGCCCGGGTGACGTCGAGCGCGCGGGTGAGCGCCGAGCGGGTGGGGGTCTGGCCGGTGTGGATGAGCGAGAGCGCCGGGCCGAGCAGCGTGCGACCGCGATCGGGGGCCGAGCGGCGGTGGGCGTCACGCTGGGCGTCGTGGTCGGCCCCAGAGCCGGGCTTCGGACTTGATGGAGTGAGCTGCACGGCCCTATTGTTACTTTGTGCCGCTCCGAAACAAAATCCACGTCCATGACCGGGTCGACCGGCCGTCCCTCCAGTCTCGCAGCACTCCGGCCGCTTCCGGCACCCCCTGGGGCGCGGCACGGCTCGCACTCACCGCTTTCTTCGCCGTCGACGGCTTCCTCTTCGCCGCCTGGGTGGTCCGCATCCCGGACATCCGCAGCCAGGTCAGCGCCTCCCACAGCGCGCTCGGGCTCGCCCTGCTCTGCGTCTCGGCCGGCGCCGTCGCCACCATGCCCCTGGTCGGCCGGCTCTGCCTCCGGTACGGCTCCC
Source organism: Kitasatospora sp. NPDC028961 (assembly GCF_055564815.1). NCBI lineage: Bacteria > Bacillati > Actinomycetota > Actinomycetes > Kitasatosporales > Streptomycetaceae > Kitasatospora > Kitasatospora sp. NPDC028961. The sequence goes on from NZ_JBVHVO010000025.1 coordinate 78,934, forward strand.
GACCGGTCACCGTCGGTTCGCTGGCGCTGCTCAGCCTCGCCGTCCCGCTGCCCGCCCACGCCCACTCGGTCGCGGCGCTCGGCGGCGTCCTGCTGCTCTTCGGGGCGGGGTACGGCGGCGCCAACGTCGCGATGAACAGCGCCGCCGTCGACCTGGTGGCCCAGCTGCGCCGCCCGGTGATGCCGAGCTTCCACGCCGGGTACAGCCTCGGCGGCCTGCTCGGCGCGGGCGTCGGCGGCCTGCTCGCCGGCACCCTCACCACCACGTGGGCGCTCGCCCTGAGCGGCCTGCTGGGCCTGGCCGTCACGGCGGGCGCCGGCGTCGTGCTGCTCCGCGGCCCGGCCGCGCCGGTCGTCGCCCCCGGCCGGGCGGCCGACTCCCCCGCCACTCCGGCCGCCCCGGCCGCCCCCAAGGAGCCGGCCCGGGTGCCGCACGCCCGGTTGCTCGTCCTGCTGCTCGGCCTCACCGCGCTCTGCTGCGCCTACGGGGAGGGCGCCATCGCGGACTGGACCACCCTGCACCTCACCGACGACGTCCACGCCAGTGCCGGCACGGCCGCCGCCGGGTACGCCGCGTACGCCTTCGCGATGACCAGCGGCCGGGTCGGCGGCACCTGGCTCTCCATCAGGCTGGGCCAGAACCGGGTGATCGTCCTCGGCGGCCTGACCGCCGCGGCCGGCATGCTGCTGGCCGCACTCGCGCCCTCGGTACCGCTCGCGCTGTCCGGGTTCGTGCTGGTCGGCCTCGGCCTGGCCAACATCTTCCCGCTCGCCATCGCCCAGGCCGGCGCCACCGGCGGCCCGCAGGGCGTCGCGCTCGCCTCCACCCTGGGCTACGGCGGCATGCTGATCGGCCCGCCGGTGATCGGCTTCCTCGCCGACGCCGTCGGACTCCCGCTCGCCCTCACCTCGGTCGCGCTCGCCGCCGTCCTCGCCGCCCTGCTCCCCCTCACCGCCCGCCGTACCCGCTGACGGAGCCCGGCGGCGGGTACGGCGGGCGGTGAGGACGCCCCACCACGCGTCGCACCCGCCGCCGGCCACCGCACGACGGCCCGCGGCACGTCCCGCCGGTCGGGGCTCCCGACCGGTGGGCCGGGGTGCCCACCGGCGCCACGCCGGGACCGGCGGCACACCCCCGCGAGCGCATCCCCCGGTCGGGGCCACCGACCACGCCACCCACCCACGGCCCCACCGGGGCGACCCACGGCCGGCCGACCTCCTCGGCGGCCCCCGCACGCCGGTCCGCGGACCGGCGGTCTCCCGTACTCCCCCGGCGGGCGCCCCCGGCAGCCCCGGACCCTCCGGGCGCACTCCCGCGTCCCGCCCCGTGACAGGATGCGGCCATGACGACGACCGGGCGGATCCAGGTACTGCGGGCGGACGAGCGCCCGGCGACGGCGTGGCTGAACGGGGGCGGGGTGACCAGGGAGGTCGCCGGGTTCCCCGCCGGGGCCGGGCTGGACGCCTTCGACTGGCGGGTCAGCCTCGCCGACGTCGCCTCCGCCGGGCCGTTCTCCGCGTTCCCCGGCGTCGACCGGGTGATCACCCTGGTCGAGGGCACCGGCATGGCCCTGACCGTCGACGGTGCCGAGCACCTCGTCGACACCCCGTTCCGCCCGTTCGCGTTCTCCGGCGAGGCCGACACCGGCTGCCGACTGCTCGGCGGCCCGGTGGTGGACTTCAACGTGATGACCCGTCGCGGGCGCACCACCGCCGACCTCGCGCTGACCACCGGGCCGCGCACCGTGGACGTCCCGGCCGGCGGCACCGTCCTGCTGGTCTGCCTGGCCGGCCGCGCCACCGTCGGCGACACCGTGCTCGACCGCTACGACGCCGCCCTGCCGGCCGGGCCCGGCCCGTACGAGCTCCGGCCCGACGGCGTGACCGCCGCCGTCACCTTCCGCACGCCGCTCGCCTGACACCGCCCGGCACACGCGCCCAGGACACACCACCGCACAGGAAGTCGGCGGGTCCGACTTCCTGTGCGGGCGGCCCGCCGCACCCGGCGGCCGGACGGCGCGTCAGCCGCAGTACACCGGGGACGCGTGGGCCGGGTCGAGCGCGTTGGTGACCAGGTGCAACGCGGTCGGCGAGAAGGCGATGGCCACGTGCTCGGCGAGCGAGAGCGGGCAACGGTCCTGCAGGACGATGTTGTTCACGTTCGGGCCGCTGAGGAACTGCGTCCGGTACGGCGTGACGACCTCGTCGTACACGGTCGAGATCACCGTGTAGCGGACGCCGGGCACGGTGTCCGCCACCGTCGCCATCTTCCGGTTGAAGGCGGAGTCCACCACCTGGTCCTTGCAGGCCGGGCAGGCCGTGTAGATCAGTTCGGCCACCCGGGGGAGGTACGGGGCGAGGTTGGCGATGCCGTCGAGCGTCGTCCCGTGGTTGGACGGCGCCAGGCCGATCAACTTGTCGACCTTCGACGCGCCCCCGAGGAACTTCACGTAGTAGTTCGGGAGCATGCCGCCCTGCGAGTGGCCGACGAGGTCGACCTTCGTCGCGCCGGTCGCGCCGCGCACCAGGTCGACGAAGCGGCCGAGTTGCGCGGCCGACTCGGCGGCCGGACCGAGCCCGCCGATCGGCAGCACCAGGCCGCTGCCGGAGGAGGTGATGCCGGGGACCATGCCGTAGTCCAGGGCGAAGACGCAGTAACCCTGGCTCTTCAGCAGGGGCGAGAGCACCAGCCAGTTCTCGTAGCGGTTGGCGAAGGTGCCGTGCACCAGGACCACCGGATCGGGGTGAGCCGCCGTCGGCTTGCAGGCCCAGTCGTTGGCACCCGGCGGCGAGGCCACCGAATCGCCGTCGGGGGGCAGTTGGGCCGCCACGCCGGACGCGGTGGGGGTCGCGTCCGGTGCGGCGTGTGCGGCGGTGGCGGGGGCGCCGGCGAGCAGCGCACCGGCCAGCAGGGCCGAGCCCAGTGCTCCGAGGAGTCTGCGGCGTACCGGTCCGGCGGCGGAGCGGAGAAGTGGGGTTCTCAACTGTTGCCTCCACAACGGAAGTTTGTTACCAACAGGTAACCCGAGTGCCTCCATCATGCGGTCGCCCCTCCGGCCCGGCCCTTGGGTGTCCCCCAGACCTGGACGGTGTTTTCTGTGACCGGTCACAATTCACCCGCTTGCGCCCCCGGTTGGCGGATCCCGCTGATCGGCGGAGTGCCCGCCGACCAGCGGCTGCTCGGCGCCGTACCCGAGTTGGTCGAGGCCGTCATCGCCACCCTGCTCGCCCGGGTGCCGACCTACCGCCGCCTGCCGCACGAGCAGGTGGCGGGCGAACTCAGCCAGGTCACCGAACGCCGGATCCGCGCCCTCGCCCAGGCCGTCCGCACCGGGAACCCCGCCGACGACGAGGAGTTCACCTCCGTCCGCGAGGCCGCCGCCCGGCGGGCGGAGGAGGGCCTGCCGCTGGACGCCGTCCTGCTCGCCCACCACCTCGGGATGGAGGTCTGCTGGGAGCTGGTGACCAGGGACGCCCACGACGACGACGCCGCCGACCTGCTGGTGCTCAACCGGCTGCTGCTCGACCAGCTCCGCCAGGCCACCTCCGCCGCCGGCGCCGGGTACGTCGAGGAACGCCGCACCCTCGCCGACGAGCAGCGGGCCGCCCGCCTCGCCCTGCTCACCGCGCTGCTCGACGGGACCCCCGCCGAGGAGACCGCCACCAGGGCCGGGATCCGGCTGCCGCCCTCCTACGCCGTGCTCTGCCTCGCCGTCGCCGACCATCCCGACGAGCGGGCGCCCGGCGTCGACCGGACCGTGGCCGGCCACCGCAAGCTGCGCCGGCTGCGCACCGAACTCGACCACCGCACCCGGCAGTCGGCGCTCACCGCGCTCTCCTCCTCGGGCGGCCCGGTGCTGATCCCGCTGGAGTGCCGGCCGGACGCCGTCCCGGCCGACATGTGGCAGCGCCTCGCGGACACCGTGGCCGGCACCGCCCGGGCCGCCGGGGTCCCGGTCCGGGCCGGGGCGGCCGTCGCCGCACCCGCCGGGGTGGCGGCGGCGGCCGTGCTCGCCACCGAAGTGCTGGAGGTGGCGCGGGCCTTCGCCCGCCCGCCCGGGCTGCACCGCCTGGACGACGTCCTGCTGGAGTACCAGCTCAGCCGGCCGAGCCAGGCGAGAGCCCGGCTCGCCTCACTGCTCGCGCCCCTGGAGGACGTCGGCGAACTGCTCGCCACGCTCCGCACCCACCTGGCCGGCGGACTCAACCGCCGCCACACGGCCCGCACCCTGCACCTGCACCCGAACACCGTCGACTACCGGCTGCGCCGGGTGGCCGTCCTCACCGGCCTCGACCCGCCCCGGCCCGCCGACCTGCTCCGGATCACCGCCGCCATCGCCGCGCGGGACGCCGAGCGCGCCCAGGAGCCGGCCTGACCGGCCGGACCGGCCGGACCCGCCCGCCGCCGACGCCACAGCCCTCAGCCCTCGACCCCCAGCCCGCCGTCCCCGCCGACGCCGCCCGCCTTCGGCCCCGCCGACCGCCGCGCCTCACACCCCCGTCTCGCCGGGGAGCCGCAGGTCCCACCCGGCGAGCGCGCGCAGCTGGTCGGCGGTGATGCCGTCCGGCAACGGGCTGGGCGGGTCGGTACGGAACGGCGGCTGCCAGCCCTCCTCGGCGGTCCAGCGCCGGACGATCTTCGCGGGGGCTCCGGCCACCACGCTGTGGTCGGGGATCTCGCCGCGCACCACCGAGCCGGCCGCGACCACCACGTTGCGGCCGAGCCGGGCGCCGGGGAGGATCACGGCGCCGGTCCCGATCCAGCTGCCGCCGCCGATCTCGACCGGTTCGTTGCGCGGCCACTGCTTGCCGATCGGCAGATCGGTCGCGCGGTACTCGTGGGCCTGGTCGGATATGTAGACGCCCGGGCCGGTCCAGACGTCGTCGCCGAGCACGATCGACTGGTGGCCGACGATGTGGCTGTCACGGCCTATCACGCAGCCGCCGCCGATCCGCACGATCGGGTCCGGCCCGAGGTCGAGGCCGGGCAGGAAGCCCGCGCTGATGGTGACGCGCTCGCCGATGATCGAGAACGGGCCGATCGTGATCCACCGCTCGTTGAAGATCGCCCCGAGCGGGAAGGTCAGCTTCGTCCCCGCGCCCAGTTCACCGAACCGGTACGGACCGGGGCTCTCGCTGGACACCGCACCGGCCCGCTGAACCCACGTCCAGCCCCGGTGGACGAGGCGGCCCGCGACGCGTCGGCTGCCCGCCCGGGCGGCGGAGAACAGGGAACTGGTGATCGACATGCCGCCACGCTACCGGTCGCCCCGGCGCCGTCACCGAGGAGGCGGCCAACATCACACCCGTCCCGGAAGCCGCCCGTACCGTGTCCGAAATCCGCGAGCGGTGCGACACTCGTCGACCATGGAGATCATCGAGCACATCGACGCGCTGCGCCGCGAGGGCGTCCTGCTGGCCGACGCGGCCGCCCGCACCGACCTCGCCGCCCCCGTCCCCACCTGCCCCGACTGGCAGTTGCGCGACCTCGTCCTGCACACCGGCCAGGTCCACCGCTGGGCCACCGCCCTCGTGCGGGACGGCCACCGGGAGCCGCTGGACGCCGAGGGCGAGCGCGCCGCCTGGGGACCGGAGCCGTCGGACGCGGCGCTGGTCGACTGGTTCCGGACCGGCCACGCCGCCCTGGTGGCGGCGCTCGCGGCGGCCCCGGCCGACCTGGAGTGCTGGAGCTTCCTGCCCGCGCCGACCCCGCTGGCGTTCTGGGCCCGCCGTCAGGCGCACGAGACCGCGGTGCACCGCTTCGACGCGGACGCGGCCGCCGGGGCGGACGGCCCCCGGGTCGCCACCGGCCTGGCCCTGGACGGGATCGACGAGTTGCTGGCGGGCTTCATGTCCCGCGGCCGCGCCCGGGTGCGCAGCGAACAGCCGCGCACCGTGCTGATCCGGCCCACCGACCCGGCACCCGGCGACGTCACGCCGAGCGCCGGGCCCACCGACCCGGCCCCCGGCGGCATACCGACCGACGGGCCCGGCTCCTGGCTGCTCACCATCAGCCGGGAGCCGCTCACCGTCACCCGCCGGGCGGCCGGGGCCGCGGGCCCGGCCGACCTCACGATCAGCGGCCCGGCCCGCGACCTCTACCTGCTGCTCTGGAACCGGCTGCCCGCCGAGCGGGTCGAGCTGACCGGGGACCGGGCGCTGCTGGACCTCTGGCGGGAGACGGCCGTCGTCCGCTGGAGCTGACCCCGGCCGGGGTTCAGCGCGCCCAGGGCGCGGGCCGCTTCTCCAGGAACGCCCGCATGCCCTGCTGCGCCTCGTCCGAGCCGAACAGCCGCGCCGAGAGCTGGACCAGCTCGTCCGCGTCCCGTTCGAAGGAGCGCACCACCTCGGCGTTGGCCAGCCGCTTGGACTGCGCGAGGCCCTGCGGCGACCCGAGCCGCAGGGCGTCCAGCAGGCCCTTCAGCGCGGTTCCGGTGGACTCCGCGGAGTCCGTCGCCTCGGTGATCAGCCCGATCCGGGCGGCCTCGGCGGCGCCGAAGACCTCGCCGGTCAGGTAGTAGCGGGAGGCGGCGCGCGGGTCCAGCTTGGGGCGCAGCGGCAGCGAGATGACGGCGGGTGCCAGGCCGAGCCGGACCTCGGTGAACGCGAAGGTGGCGGCCGGGCCGGCCAGGGCGAGGTCGGCCGCGCCGACCAGCCCGAGGCCGCCCGCCCGGACGTGTCCGTCGATCACCGCGATCACCGGCTTCGCGCAGTCCACGATGGCCCGCTGGAGGTCCACCAGGCCGCGCGGGCCCACCGTCGGGTCCGTACCGGTCGCCTCGGAGAGGTCCGCGCCCGCGCAGAACACCTTGCCGGTGTGGCCGAGCACCACCGCGCGGACGTCCGGGTCGGCCGCGGCGGCGGCCAGGGCGGCGGTCAGCTCGGCCATCAGCCGCGTGGAGAGCGCGTTGCGGTTGTGCGGCGAGTCGAGGGTCAGCGTGGTGACGGCATCGGTGGTGGCGACACGGACGAAGGGCACTTCGCGGGTCATCGGTGCGGGCCTGCTTTCCGGCTGAGGGTGGGTCGGATTGCGTGGCGGCCGCCCTGCTCGGACGGCGCCCGGTCGACTCTGACACGCCCACCCGCCGCTCGGCCAGAGCCACCCGCCGCGAGCCCCGTCACCCCTTCGCGCCGAAATCCGGTGGTCGGGCGGCCGTCCGCCCCGGCAGCATCGGGCCATGACCACCGACGCCGTCCTCCTGCTCGCACCCCGGATCAACGAGACCGGCCTGCAGCTGCGCACCGCCGCAGGCCGCCGCGGCCTGCGCGCGCACACCGCGACGGCCTGGCGCGCGCCCGAGGAGCTGATCGGCTCGCCGGTGCACCTCTACGGCGGTCCGCTGTTCGGCGACGCGGTCGGCGCCGCCTTCGACCTGGCGCTGCTGGAGCCGCCGGACGACTGGCCGGCCCGCCTGCCGGCGGAGCTGACCGGCCGATCGGTCACCCTCACCACGCTGGCCGCGGCCCGCCTGCTGCGCCGCCCGATGTTCCTGAAGCCGCCGGGCGACAAGCTGTTCCCCGCCCGGATCTACCCGGACGGCTCCGGCCTGCCCGGCCCGGACGCGCTGGACGACGACACCCCCGTGCTGGCCAGCGAGGTGGTCTGGTTCCGCCGCGAGTACCGGCTGTTCGTCCTGGACGGCGAGGTGCTCACCGCCTCGCGCTACGCGGTGGACGGCGACCTGGACACCGCCCCGCTGCCCGAGGACCGGTACCGGGCCGAGGTGACGGCCTTCGCCGCGGACGTGCTGGCCGCCTCGGCCGGGGCGCTGCCGAGCGCCGTGGTGATCGACGTCGGCCCGCTGGACTCCGGCCGCTGGGCGGTGGTGGAGGCCAACCCGGCGTGGGCGAGCGGCGGTTACGCCTGCGACCCGGCGGCGGTGCTGGAGGTGGTGCTGCGGGCCGGCGGACCGGCCGCCGACCTCCCGGAGGCGGACCGGCGGTACGGCCGGACCCTGCCCGAGGTGGTCCGCTGAGCGGCGGCGGGCGAAGGCCCTGGTGCATCTGATCACCCGTCGGCCACGATGGGGCCATGACTTCCCAGCGCCCGCACCTCACCCACATCGCCGAGCCGCCCGGGGTCGCCCCCGGCACCGGCTACACCCAGGTCGTCACCGGCACCGGCCGGCTGGTGGCCGTCTCCGGCCAGGTCGCGTTCGACGAACAGCGGCACCTGGTCGGGGCCGGCGACCCGACGGCGCAGGCGCGCCAGGTGTTCGAGAACCTGGGCCGCTGCCTGGCCGCCGCCGGGGCCGGCTTCGCCGACGTCGTCAAGCTGACCTACTTCGTCACCGACATGGCGTTCATGCCGGCCGTGCGCGAGGCCCGGGACGCGTACTTCGGCTCGACCCCGCTCCCGGCGAGCTCGGCGGTGCAGGTCGCCGCGCTGTTCCTGCCCGAGGTGCTGATCGAGGTGGAGGCGCTCGCCCTGGTCCCGGAGCAGCGCTGACCGACCGGCCACCCGCTGCCGTCCGGCCCCCGGGGGCCGGACGCACCGGGCGACCCGGCCTACCCCGCGGTGGCCCCTTCGCGGCCCCGGGCCCACCGGACGGCGGGCCCCATGGCGAGGCCCGCCCCGGCGAGCAGCACGCCGAGGGCGACCCAGCCGAACAGGCCCCACCCGACCACGGCGGTGCTGACGACGGCGGGGCCGATCATCAGCGAGGCGGCCGACCCGGCGTTGTAGACGCCCTGGTAGGCGCCGTGGTCGCGCTCCCCGGCCAGGTCGTAGCTGAGCGCCCATCCGCCGGCCTGGCTCAGCACCTCGCCGAACGCCTGGAGCGCCACCCCGGCGAGCACCAGCACGGCGGCGACCACCGCGGGCAGCCCGTGGGCGAGGGCGAGCACCACGCAGGAGGCCGCCAGGATCAGCCCGGCCCGGCCGCAGACCCGGGCGGCCGTCGCCGGGTCCTCGGTGCCCCGGGTGGCCCGCACCTGCAGGGCTATCACCAGCACGGTGTTGACGATCAGGGTGCCGGCCACGGTGATCCGGGGTGCCTCGGTGTGCTGGACCACCCAGAGCGGCACACCCACCTCCAGCATCGCGAACTGCAGGCAGAGCAGCGCGTTCAGCACGGTCACCACCAGGAACGGCCCGTCCCGCAGGGCGGGGTTGCGCCGCCGGCCGGGCGGCTCGCCCGGACCGCCGCCCGCCACCGGGCGGGCCGCCGGGCGGACCCTGGCCGGGACGGCCAGCCGGTGGAACAGCACCGCGACCACCAGGTACGAGACGGCGTCGGCCAGGATCGCCGTCAGATAGGCCGGCCGGCTGTCCACCTGGAGGGCGACGGCGCCGAGCGCCGTCCCCAGGCAGATGCCGACGTTGGTGACCACCCGCAGATAGGCCCGGCCCGCCACCCTGCGGTCGGCGGGCAGCACTTCGGCGTAGAGCGCGTTCCGCACGGCGGCCGCGCCGCGGTCGACCGCGCTCACCACGCAGGCCAGCGCCAGGAACGCCGGGTAGCTGTGCACCAGGGCGTAGCCGGCGGTGCCCAGCGCGTTCACCGTGATCAGGACCACCAGCACCGGCCGCGCTCCCCAGCGGTCGGCCGCCCGCCCGGCCGGCACGCTGGCCGCGACGCCGCAGAGGCCGGCGGCGGTGAGCCCGATCCCGAGCTGGGCGGCGCTCAGTCCGAGGACGCGGGTGAAGAAGAGCACGCCGACGGCGAGCGAGAGCCCACTGCCGACGGTGTTGACGAGGGTGATCCCGGCGAGCCGGCGCACCATCGGGTCGGGGTGCAGCAGCCGCGAGCCCCCGGCGGGCCGACCGACCGGGCCCGGCCGCGAGGTACCACCCGCGTCCGAAGGACCTGACGCGGCCGAGGGCGGTGGCGGATCCGGGGGACCGGCCGGGCCGGCGACGGGCGAAGGCGCGGCGGACGACGCCGGTGAGGTGTTCATGCCCCGATCCCACCGCGTCCCCGGCGTCCGCAGTAATGATTTAGGCTCTGCCTCAAAGCAGCTGGAGGGACGGGGTCGGAGTTGCACCGGTTCAGGCTGGATCTGGCCGATCTCGCCACCACCTGGTTCGCCTGCTCGCCGATCCAGGAGGCCGCGCTCAGCCTGCGGATGTGGACCCACCCGGGCGTCTACCCGCTGCAGTCCGCCGCCTTCGAGCGGCTGCGCCCGAGCTTCGAACGGCTGGACTCCGGGCTGCTGCTCTCCCTGGTCGCCGCCAACCGGTGGATCCCCGACTTCCTGACGCCCCGCCCGTCCGTCCCCGCGCCGGACTTCCGGACCGAGCTGGCCGTGGTCCGGGCGCTGCCGCCCGAGCAGCTGCGCGCCGAACTGGAGCAGACCTTCCTGCCGCACGGCCGGCCGCTGCCCGCCCCGCTGGCGGCCGGGCTCGCCGATCCGGTCCGGCTGCTGGCCCGGATCGCCGACGCGCTGGAGGAGTACTGGGAGCGCTGCCTGGCCCCCGCCTGGTGGCCCCGGGCCCGCGCCGTTCTGGAGGCGGACCTCGTCTACCGGGCGCGGGTGCTGTCCCAGCAGGGTGCCGCGGCCCTCTTCGCCGACCTGGACCACCGGCTGCACTGGGCGGACGGCCTGCTCTCGATCAACCGCCGCTGGACGGACTGGGACGGCGAGATCATCGTGGACGGCCGCGGGCTGGTGCTGGTCCCGACCTTCTTCGCCCGCGGCGCGATCACGATGATCAGCAATGACCGTCCGCCGCAGATCAGTTACCCGGCCCGCGGCCGGGCGGGGATGGCCGCGCCGACCGCCCCGGTCACCCCCCGCGCGCTGGAGCTGCTGCTCGGCGCGCCCAAGGCCCGGCTGCTGGCGCTGCTCGCCGAGCCGGCCTCCACCACCGAGCTGGCCTACCGCCTGGGCGTCACACCGGGCGCCGTCAGCCAGCACCTGGCGGTCCTGCACCGGACCGGCCTGGTCACCCGGGCCCGGCACGGCCGTTCGGTGCTCTACGGCCGCAGCCCGCTCGGCGACGAGCTGACCGGGCATCCGCGCCGGGGCTAGCCCGCCCGCACCAACTCCCAATTGGTACAGACCTGTTGACGCATTGGTCCAGTCCTCCTACAGTGCCCATGCCCCCGTCTCCCCACGGCGCGGGCACCGGTCGGCCACGCACCACGGCCGCGGCACCACCCGTACGGTTCTACGTCGCCCTGTTCAACCCCCACAGTCACAGGGAGAACCATGTCCGCTCGACCCCGGGCCCGACGCCCGCGAGCGCGCAGCAGACTGCTGGCGCTGCTCTCCGCCCTGCTCCTGCCACTGGCCGCGCTCACCGCGCTGGCCGCCCCGGCGCACGCGGCCGGAAAACTGACCGCCACCTTCACCACCGCCGACAACGGCTCCTGGTGGAAGGGCACCTACATCGTCCGCAACGACAACGCCGCCGCCGTCTCCGGCTGGACGCTGGAGTTCGACCTGCCGGCCGGCGTGACCGTCCAGAACAGCTACAACGGCACCGCGACCACCACAGGCCGGCACGTCACCGCCACCAACGCCTTCTACAACGCGAGCGTCCCGGCACACGGCACCACCGAGCCGTACAGCTTCTGGTTCGTGGCCAACGGCCCGATCGGCACGCCGACCGGCTGCCGGATCAACGGCGACAAGTGCGACGGGAGTTCGGACGTCCTGCCGTCCGCCCCCGGCACCCCGGTGGTCACCGAGTCGACCGCGCACAGCCTGGCACTGAAGTGGCCGGCCGCCACCGGCGGTGACTTCCCGGTCGCCTCCTACGAGGTCCTGAGCGGCAGCACGGTACTGGCCACCGCCGCGACCACCGACACCGTGGTCACCGGGCTCACCCCCGCCACCTCGTACACCCTGACGGTGCGCGCCAAGGACACCCGGGGCAACACCGGCCCGTCGAGCGCGTCCGTCACGGCCGCCACCTTCGACCCGGCCACCGACCCCGTCCCGCCGACGGCGCCCACCGGCCTGCGTGCCACCGCGGTGACCTCCACCGACGTGACGCTGGCGTGGAACGCCGCCACCGACAACCAGCGGGTGGCCGCCTACGACGTCTACCAGGGCCCCGCGCTGGTCAGGACGGTGACCGGCAGCACCCTGACCGCCACCGTCGGCGGCCTCTCCCCGTCGACGGCCTACACCTTCACCGTGAAGGCCCGCGACGGCGCCGACAACGCCTCCCCCGCCTCCGCGGCGCTCGCCGTCACCACCTCCGACCTGGTCGGGGCCGGGAAGTACGCCCGGGTCGGCTACTTCACCCAGTGGGGCATCTACGGCCGCCAGTACTTCGTGAAGAACCTCGACACCTCGGGCAGCGCGGCCAAGCTCGACGTCATCAACTACGCCTTCGAGAACATCGATCCGGTCAACCTGACCTGCCTGGCCGGCGTCACCAAGGGCACCACGGCCGACCCGCAGGACCCGGACCAGGGCACCGGCGCGGGCGACGCCGACGCCGACTACGCCCGCCCGATGAGCGCGGCGCAGTCCGTGGACGGCGTGGCCGACGACGGCTGGGGCAAACTGCGCGGCAACTTCAACCAGTTGAAGAAGCTCAAGGCCAAGTACCCCAACCTCAAGGTGGTCGTCTCGCTCGGCGGCTGGACGTACTCCAAGTACTTCTCGGACGCGGCCGCCACCGAGGCCTCCCGGCAGAAGTTCGTGAAGTCCTGCGTCGACACCTGGATCAAGGGCAACCTGCCGCTCTACAACGGCGCCGGCGGTGACGGCGTGGCGGCCGGGATCTTCGACGGCATCGACCTCGACTGGGAGTGGCCCGGCTCCGCCGACGGCCACGCCGGCAACCACTACAACACGGCCGACAAGGCCAACCTGACCCTGCTGCTGGCCGAGTTCCGCAAGCAGCTCGACGCGCTCGGCGGCTCCCACAAGCTGCTGACCGCCTTCACCCCGGCCGACCCGGTCAAGATCGGCCAGGGCTGGGACCTCTCGAAGATCTTCAACTACCTGGACATCGCCAACGTCCAGGGCTACGACTTCCACGGCGCCGGCAGCGACAACTCCTGGGAGCCGAACCGGGCCGGGCACCAGGCCAACCTGTACGCCGACGGCCAGGACCCGTACCCGTTCCACTTCAGCGTGGACGCGGCCGTCCAGGCCTACCTCTCCGCCGGGGTCAACCCGCGCAAGCTCACCATCGGCTTCCCGTTCTACGGACGCGGCTGGCAGGGCGTGGCGGACGGCGGCGCGGCGGGCGAGTGGCAGAGCGCGACCGGCGCGGCGCCCGGCCAGTTCGCCGAGGAGGCCGGCACCCGCGGGTACAACAACCTGATCACCACCTTCCCCAACCTCACCGTCCACCACGACACCCAGTCGATCGCCACGTACGGGTACACGGGTGCGGGCGGGCAGTGGTGGACCTTCGACGACGCCTGGTCGATCGGCCAGAAGACGACCTACCTGAAGTCGAAGAACCTGCTCGGCGCGATGATCTGGGAGATGACCGGCGACACCCCGAACGGCGCCCTCATGACGGCGCTCGACACCGGGCTGAAGTGAGCCCGGGCGGCGCCGGTCCCCGGGCCGGCGCCGCCCTCGGAACGAACCGCGCGAAGAGGCTCCCGCGGACCGGCCGACGCCGGCCCGCGGGAGCCCCGCCCGCTACCGCGAGGCGAGCGAGGTCAGCTTGCGGGCCGCCCGGTACTGGCGCAGCACCTGGGCGAAGGTGGTGTGGCCCTGGGTGGTCCGGGCGAACGCCCGCCAGGCCGGGGCGACCAGGCAGACCGCCGCGTGGAACAGGTACGGACGGCGCTCGAAGGCGGCCAGCATCAGCTTGCCGGCCCGCATCTCCACGCCCAGCCCGGCCTTGATCGCGAACGCGTAGTTCAGCGCCTCGCGGCGGACCTCGGCCGCGGTGCCCGCCTCGGCCACCTTGACCGCCCACTCCCCGGCCAGCCGGCCTGAGCGCAGCGCGTACGAGATGCCCTCGCGGGTCCACGGCTCCAGCAGACCGGCCGCGTCCCCGGCGACCAGCACCCGGCCGCGCGAGAGCGGCGAGTCCTCGGCCCGGCAGCGGGTCAGGTGCCCGGACTCCACGCTCGGCGGGAACCCGGCCAGCCCGAGCCGGCGGATGTAGTCGGCCAGGTACTGCTTGGTCCGCTCGCCGTCGCCGCGCGCCGAGATGACGCCGACGGTCAGGCTGTTCGACTCGGTCTTCGGGAACACCCAGCCGTAACTGCCGGGCAGCGGACCCCAGTCGAGGTGGATCCGGCCGGCCCAGTCCGCCACGACCTCGGCCGGGACGGGGATCTCCGCCTCCAGCCCGAGGTCGATCTGGTCGAAGGAGACGCCGACGTGCCGCCCGATCCGGCTGGCGCTGCCGTCCGCGCCGACCACCGCCCGCGCCTCGAACGTGCGCCCGTCGGCGGCGGTGACCACGGCCGTGCGGTGCTCGCCGCCGCGCTGCTCGACGCCGGTGACGGTCACTCCGGTGACCAGCACCGCCCCCGCCTGCTTGGCCGCCTGGACCAGGCGCAGGTCGAACTCGTCCCGGTTGACCAGCCCGAACAGCATCCGCTTCGAGCGCCGCGTCCGGGTGAACCGGCCGTCGTACGCGAAGGTGACGGCGTGCACCCGGTCCTGCAGCGGCAGCCGGAAGCCCGGCGGCAGGCTGTCCCGGGAGGGGCCGATGATGCCCCCGCCGCAGGTCTTGTACCGGGGGTGCTCGGCCTTGTCGAGCAGCAGGACGCGGCGGCCCTGGGCGGCGGCGGCCTGCGCGGCCGAGGCCCCGGCCGGTCCGGCGCCGACCACGACGACGTCCCAGACGCCGTCCAGCGGATCGGGCCCGTCCCGCGGCGGGGCGGGCTGCGGCTCGGACGGCTGTCCGGGCGCCTCGGCGTCGAGCGGGCTACGGGAATCGGAGCTTCCGGAGTCAGTCACGTCGAGCAATCCTATGCGTCCTCCGGAGCCACCGTCCGTCGCGCCGCCCCGAACGCCCGGACGGCCCTCCGGACCGCCCGTTCGATCCGCCTATGATCGACATATCCCCCTGTCAGCACCGTCCGCCCGGAACACCCTCCGGGCCGGACCACCACCACCGGAGCCCCCGATGCCGCAGCAGCCCCTGGCCGACGCCGTCCGGTCCCTGATGGACCGTGCCCGCACCGACCTCGCCGAACTGGTCGCGTTCCGCTCGGTGGCCGACCCCCGCCAGTTCCCGGTCGAGGAGTGCCGCGGCGCCGCCCGCTGGGTCGCGGACGCCTTCGCCGCCGAGGGCCTGACGAAGGTGCAGCTGCTGGACACCCCCGACGGCACCCAGGCCGTCTACGCCGAGCTGCCCGGCCCCGAGGGCGCGCCGACCGTGCTGCTCTACTCCCACTACGACGTGCAGCCCCCGCTCGACGAGGACGCCTGGCTCAGCCCGGCCTTCGAACTGACCGAGCGGGACGGCCGCTGGTACGGGCGCGGCGCGGCCGACTGCAAGGGCAACATCCTGATGCACCTGACGGCGCTGCGGGCACTGCGCCGGGTTGACGGCGGCTACCCGGTCGGGCTGAAGATCATCGTCGAGGGTTCGGAGGAGCAGGGCACCGGCGGCCTGGAGCAGTACGCCCAGGCGCACCCCGAGCTGCTCGCGGCCGACGCCATCGTCATCGGCGACACCGGCAACTTCACCGCCGGCCTGCCGACCGTCACGGCCACCCTGCGCGGTATGACGATGGTCGAGGTGTCGCTCACCACCCTGGCCGGAAACCTGCACTCGGGTGCCTTCGGCGGTGCCGCCCCGGACGCCCTGCAGGGCCTGGTCCGGATGCTGGCCTCGCTGCACGACGAGCACGGCGACGTCGCGGTGGCCGGCCTGACCAGCGACCAGACCTGGCCCGGGGTGCAGTACCCCGAGGAGCAGTTCCGCGCCGACGCCAAGGTGCTGGACGGCGTGGCGCTGACCGGCACCGGCACCGTCGCGGACCGGCTCTGGGCCCGCCCGGCCGTCACCGTCCACGGCATCGACGCCCCGCCGGTGATCGGCGCCACCTCCTCCGTCCAGGCCGCCGCCAAGGCGCTGGTCAGCCTGCGGGTGCCGCCGGGCGGCGACGCCCTCGCCGCCCAGGACGCGCTGATCGCCCACCTGGAGGCGCAGGCACCGGCCGGTGCCCGGCTGCGGATCGAACGGCAGGGAGCCGGTGAGCCGTTCGCCGCCGACACCTCCGGCCCGGCCTACGAGGCGATGGGCGCGGCGATGGCCGAGGCCTTCGGCACGCCGATGGTCGCCTCGGGCGAGGGCGGCTCGATCCCGCTCTGCAACACCCTGCGGTCGCTCTACCCGCAGGCCGAGATCGTGCTGATCGGCGTCGAGGAGCCGACCACCCAGATCCACGCGGTCAACGAGAGCGTCGACCCGCGGGAGCTGGAGCGGATGGCGCTGACCGAGGCGCTCTTCCTGCACCGGTACGCCGAGCTGCGCTCCGTCTGAGCCCCGGCCCCGCCCTGCCGGTGCGACGGCGACCCGGTGCGACGGCGCCCCGGTGTGACGGCGACCCGGTGCGCCGGGCGGCCGTCACACCGGCAGCCGCCCGGCCGCCCGCCGCCGGCCCGCCACCCGCCCCGCGACCGCGTGCACCAGCGCGTACCCGACCGCTCCGGCCGCGAGGCCGGCGCCGGCCCCGAAGCAGAACTCCGGGATCGGGTTCCGCCGCAGCGGGACGAGCCGGTGCACCACCCCGGCCGCCGTGGCCGCGCCGAGCACCGCCACGGCGGCCCGCCGGGCCCCCGCGGGGAGCGCCGGGGCGGGCCGGACCGGCTCCACCGCACGGGCCGCCCGCGCCAGGTGCCCGGCCAGCGCCGCCAGTGCCAGCGCCGAACTGCCGTACTGCAGCACGGTGTACAGCGGCAGCCCGGCGACCGTCCGGTCCAGCACCGGCAGCAGGCGCACACCCAGCCGGCCCTCGTGGGTGAAGGCGTCCCAGCCGACGTGGGTGGCCGCGCCCAGCGCCGCCGAGCCGGCGAACCAGGCCGCACTCGCGCCGCCGCCCCGCCGGACCGTCAGCGCCTCGGCCGCGCCGGCCCACCGCTCGGGCAGCAGGGCGAGCAGCGGGGCGCGCAGCAGCCCGTGCCACCCGGCCACCAGGACGCCCGCGATCGCCACGTCCACGGTGGGCACCGCCCACCAGCGGTGGGTCGTCCCGCCCTGCCCGTAGACGCCGGGCAGCAACGACTCCAGGAAGAACGGCACATCGGGCGCCATCGACCCGGCGACCAGCGCCGACGCCACCAGCGGGCCGCGCGCCCCCGCCGCGCGCAGCAGGGGCAGGACGGCGGCCGGATGGCTCAGTGTGAACGGCATGGCCCCATCCTCCCGCCCCCGCCCCGCCCGGCACACCCGAACCGCACCGGGGGCGGCCCCGCCGGCTCGCGGCCGCGGGCACCACGACGGGTGCTACGCCGCGTCCGCCGCCCTGGCCAGGCCGAGACCGGCCCGGCGGCCGGCCTCCAGGTAGCGCAACTCGCCGCTGCGGCGGGCGTCCAGTGCGGCCGCCAGCCGCCGGTACCGGCCCGGGGGCAGCAGACCGGCAGCCTCGTCCAGGCTGACGAAGCGCCAGCCGCGCAGCTCCTCCTGCTGGAGCAGCAGGTTCTGCCGGGCGGCGGCGTCCAGCAGCCCGCCGTCGTAGACCAGCCGCAGGCCGCCGCGGCGCGGGCCGGTGCGCGGCTCCCAGTCGACGGCGAGCAGCCGCAGCGTGCCCGGGTCGAGCCGCAGCCCCAGCTCCTCGGCGGTCTCCCGGAGGGCGGCGTCGGTCGGCGCCTCGCCGCGCTCGACGACCCCGCCGGGGAACTCCCAGTCCGGCTTGTAGACCGGGTCGACGAGCAGGACCCGGTCCTGCTCGTCGAAGAACAGCACGGCGGAGGCCACCGTGTCCCCGGTCGGGTCCGGGGTCTGGACGATCGGGCAGCGGGCCGAGCCGTCACGGACGAGCTGGGCGAGCCGGGCGGCGGTCTCGCGCGGGGTCAGCTCGCCGTTGTCGACCATCCGGGCGTCCTCGATGAGCCAGCGGCGGGCGGCCCGATATCGCGGCAGGTGCTCCAGGCACCACTGCCGGACGCGCTCGCTGCGCTCCGGATCGCCGGGGCACTCGTCCCGCTGGGCGATACGCGCACGCAGGATCGTTTCTTCAGGGTCCAGGACGAGGTGGTGCACCGTGATGCCGTTCGAGGCGAGCGAGCCGAAGATCTCGTCGCGGTAGTCCTCCCGGAGCAGCGTCATCGGGACCACCAGCGGCCCCGGCACCTCGCCGAGCAGCGCGGCGGCCGTCTCGGGGACGAGCCGGCGCCAGGCCGGGAGGTCCTGGAAGTCGGACACGGCGGCCAGCCGGTCCGCGGGCAGGAGGTCGCGCAGCCCGAACCCGACGAGCTCGGGATCGAACAGCGTGCTCCCCGGCAGCAGCTCCACCAACTCACGGCAGGCAGTCGTCTTGCCCGCCCCGAATGTGCCATTGACCCAGACGATCACAACGTCCCCTGCCCCTCGACTTCCCCCGATGCCGTTCGCACCGGGCGGCGCCCCCGTCAGCCGTACCAGCGCCACCCGAGGTGGTACCCCCGCCGCGCCGGTCCCCATACCTGCGGACCGGGCCCGGCGGCCGAACCCGGCCACGCCGTGTGACAGGGGCATGTGCCCAGGCCAGGCGGTCCGCACCACGGTACGCGCGCCTGCCCGACCGCCGGTCCGCACGCCCCTGATCACCGGCGGCCACCTACCTTACGCGCGCCCCCTTGAACACCTCTCGCGCCCCCACCCGCCCCACGCTCCCCATCCCCCGCGCCCCACTCGGCACCTCCCCCGGCACCCCTGGCGGCCCGCCCCGGCGACAGGGTGCCGAATCCCTGAAGCGCGGAGGCGCGGAAGCGCCGAGGCCCCCGGACGCCCGGACGCCCGGCCGGTCGGACGGCGTACGGACAGCCGCTCGACCGGCCGGGCGTCACCCGGCGGGCACGCTCCTCAGGGGCGGCCCATCTGCGTCGGGTAGTAGCCGCTGCTGAGCCCCGAGATCCGGATGTTGGTGCCGGGCCGGGCGGCCTCCACGTACTGGTTGTTGCCCAGGTAGATCGCCACGTGGTGGATGCCCCGGGCGCTGCCGTCGTCCGACCAGAAGAGCAGGTCACCGCGGCGCAGCTGGCCGGCGCTGACCGGCGTGGTCGCCTCGTACTGGTCGTTGGCCACCCGCGGCAGCGCGATGCCGCCGCGCTTGAACGCCTGCTGCACCAGGCCCGAGCAGTCGTACCCGTCCGGCCCGTTGCCGGCCGTCCGGAACGGCTTGCCGAGCTGGGCGAGAGCGAACTGCACCGCCGTCTCGACGTCCCCGTCGGCGGCCACCGAGCCGGAGCCGGCGGACGACCCGGCCGAGCCCGAGGAGGAGGACGAACCGGCGGCGGAGCCGCCACCCGTCCGGTCCAGGTAGACGTCGTAGTGGGTGGTCCAGCGCCACTGACCCTGGCTGTTCCTGA
The DNA here is from genome assembly GCF_055564815.1 of Kitasatospora sp. NPDC028961. NCBI lineage: Bacteria > Bacillati > Actinomycetota > Actinomycetes > Kitasatosporales > Streptomycetaceae > Kitasatospora > Kitasatospora sp. NPDC028961. The sequence continues at coordinate 98,331 of NZ_JBVHVO010000025.1, forward strand.
ACCAGTACCGCGACCCGTCCCAGCCCTGCGTGATCCCCCCGGACGAGGAGGAGCCCGCCGGGGCCGCGGCCTTGGCACCGCTCCCGGTCCGGGCCTGGTAGATGTCGTAGTGGCTGGTCCAGCGCCACTGACCCTGGCTGTTCTTGAACCAGTACCGCGACCCGTCCCAGCCCGCGTGGGCCGGCGCCGGCTCGGCGGCCGCGCTGCTGACCCCGGTACCGAGGCCGATCACGCCGGCACCGGCCGCGATCACCGCCACCATGCCTATCCCCCGACGGACCCGTGCCGCCCGGGAGGGCCGGGCGGCACGCGCCGGCCCGTCGGTGGTGGCGGCGGTCTGCCCGGTCGGGTCGTCGGCTGCACCCGGTGCGCCGGTGTTGACGGTCGTCATCCTGCTGTCTTCCTTTGCTGAACGCGGCTCAGCACTGCCCAGCACCGCTGACGCTGCTGAACCCCGGCTGAACACTGAACGGGGAGGGCAGAGGGGTTCCCGGTGACGAGCCGCGGCTTCCGGCCCTGCGACCGGAGGCCGCGGCTCGTCACCCTGGGATTCAGTTCTGCCTGCGTGTCACGTTAGGCACGCGGCCGCTCACAGCGCGCAGTGGAGTGCGCCAAAGGAAGGGTTCACGGAAGGTGAGGAGGACCGCCGGGGTGACGGTCGAAGAGATGAACGACCGTCACCGGGTGACCTCCCGTCACCCGAGTGCCGACTCCGCCAGCAGCTGCTTCTTGAGCACCTTTCCCATGGCGTTCCTGGGCAGTTCGGACACCAGCACCACCCGCCGCGGCCGCTTGTGGACCGAGAGCCGCTCCGCCACGAAGGCCGTCAGCTGGTCCCCCGTCACCGCGCCGTCCGGGATGACGTAGGCGACCACCGCCTGGCCGAGGTCCTCGTCGGGCGCGCCGACCACCGCGGCGTCCGCGACCGCCGGGTGGTCGCGCAGCGCCGCCTCGACCTCGCCGGCGCCGATCCGGTAGCCGCCGCTCTTGATGAGGTCCACCGAGGCACGGCCGACGATCCGGTGGAAGCCGTCCTCGCCGATCACGGCGACGTCCCCGGTGCGGAACCAGCCGTCCGCCGTCCACGCCTCCCCGTTGGCGTCCGGCCGGTTGAGGTACCCGGTGAACAGCGTCGGCCCGGCGACCTGCAGCTCGCCCACGCTCTCGCCGTCGTGCGGGACGGGCTCGCCCTCCTCGCCGACCAGCCTGGTCCGCACGCCGGTCAGGGGCAGCCCGACGCTGCCGGGGCGGCGCTCGCCGTCCGCCCGGGTGGAGAGGGTGATCAGCGACTCGGTCATGCCGTAGCGCTCGATCGGGGCGTGCCCGGTCAGCGCGGCGAGCTTCTCGAAGACCGGCACCGGCAGCGGCGCGCTGCCGGAGACCAGCAGCCGGGCCGAGGCGAGCTGCCCGGCCGCCTCCGGGTCGGCGGCCAGCCGGGACCAGACCGTGGGCACGCCGAAGTACAGGCTGGCGCCGGCGGCCGCGTAGCCCGCCGGCGTGGGCCGCCCGGTGTGCACCAGCCGGCTGCCGGTGCGCAGGGCGCCGAGCACGCCGAGGACCAGGCCGTGCACGTGGAAGAGCGGCAGACCGTGGGCCAGTGTGTCGTCGGCGGTCCAGCGCCAGGCCTCGGCCAGCGCGTCCAGGTCGGCCGCGACGGCGGAGCGCCGGATCATCGCCCCCTTCGGGGCGCCGGTGGTCCCCGAGGTGTAGAGCACGAACGCGGTGGCGTCCGGCGCGGGCTCGGCGTGACCGGTGGCGGAGCGCTCGGCCGGGTCGACGGGCAGCGCCGACACTCCCCCGGTCTCCGGCACCGTGTCCCCGGCGGCGTGCGCGAGCAGGACGGCGCCCGAGTCCCGCAGGATGTGCGCGCGCTCCTTGGGCCCGGAGTCGGGCGGCAGCGGCACCACGGGCACGCCGGCCAGCAGCCCGCCGACCACCGCGACGACGGTCTCGGCGGTGGGCCGGGCGAGCACCGCCAGCGCGGGGGCGCCGGCCACCCGGTCGGCCACCGCGGTCGCCGCTCCCAGCAGCTGCTCTCGGGAGAGCTCCCGCCCGTCGATCCGGAGCGCGTCGCCGGAGTCGCCGAAGTCGCCCTGAAGTGCCGTCAAGAGTGTCATGCGTCTGCCCTCGCCCTTGGTCGCGGTGTGGCGCTCTGTCCCCGCCGGCCCTGTCGCCGCCGGTCCGGCGTCCGACTCTACGGGCCCGGCGGCGGGCACCCGCAGAGCCCACGGGGACGGACCGCGGCAGCGGGGGATCCGCCCGCGCGAAAGCGCGAGGGCGCGCCCGGGACGGTTCCCGGGCGCGCCCTCGCGCAGTGTCGGTCCGACGCCGTGCGGTCAGCCCTTGCGGGCCTGGACCTCGCCGGTGAGCTGCGGCAGCACGGCGAAGAGGTCGCCGACCACGCCGTAGTCGACCAGCTCGAAGATCGGGGCCTCCGGGTCCTTGTTGACGGCCACGATGGTCTTCGAGGTCTGCATGCCGGCCCGGTGCTGGATCGCGCCCGAGATGCCCGCCGCGATGTAGAGCTGCGGGGAGACCTGCTTGCCGGTCTGGCCGACCTGGTTGCTGTGCGGGTACCAGCCGGCGTCGACGGCGGCGCGCGAGGCACCGACGGCCGCGCCCAGCGCGTCGGCCAGCTCCTCGACCACGCCGAAGCCGGCCGCCTCGCCGACGCCGCGGCCGCCGGAGACCACGATCGCGGCCTCGGTCAGCTCCGGGCGCCCCGAGGAGACCCGCGGGGTGCGCGAGGTGACCTTGGCGGCGTTGCCGGTGAACTCGACGGTGACGTTCTCCACCGCGCCCGCGGCCGGAGCGGCCTCGGGGGCCACCGCGTTCGGCTTCACCGTGATGACCGGGGCGCCGTGCGACACCTTGGACTTCACCTGGAAGGACGCGGCGAAGACGGCCTGGGTGGCGACCGGGCCGTCGGCACCGGCCTCCAGGTCGACGGCGTCGGTGATGATGCCGGAGCCGATCCGCAGCGCGACCCGCGCGGCGACCTCCTTGCCCTCACCGGAGGAGGTGACCAGCACCGCCGCGGCACCGGTCGCCTTGGCGATCTGGGCCAGCGCGTCCACCTTCGGGACGACCAGCTGGTCGGCGAACTCCGCGCCGTCCGCGACGTACACCTTCGCCGCACCGAACTCGCCGGCCTTGGCCGCCAGGTCGGCCGCGGCCGCACCGGCGCCCAGCACGACCGCCGACGGCTCACCGATCCGGCGGGCCAGGGTCAGCAGTTCGAGGGCCGGCTTGCGGACCACACCGTCGGCGTGGTCCACGAGAACCAGGATCTCAGCCATGATTCGTTGCTCCTGATCGATCGTTGGAACGCAAACTGCGTGGATTAGATGAACTTCTGCTCGGCGAGGAACGCGGCGAGCTGCTTGCCGCCCTCACCCTCGTCCTTGACGACCGTGCCGGCCGTCCGCGCCGGACGCGCC
>NZ_JBVHVO010000026.1:0-22622 GCF_055564815.1 Kitasatospora sp. NPDC028961
GCAGCGACCCCCAAAGAAGGCACCCCCGCCCCCCCCCCCCCCCCCCCACCCCCCCCCCCCCCCCCCCCCCCCCCCCCCCCCCCCCCCCCCCGCCCCCCCCCCGCGTCCGGACGGCGGCCCGTGGTGGCGAGGTACATCATCAGTGGCAGCTGTACTTCGGGCTGGTGTCCTTGACCTGGCCGTCCGTCCCGACGTAGCTCCAGCCGTAGCCGGAGTCGGTGAAGTCCAGCTTCAGCACGCCGTAGTCACCGCTGATCCGCTTCTGGCTGTTCGGCTGGACCTGCTCGATCGGGTAGGGCTCGGCGCCGCCCATCCCGCCGACGATCTCGACGATCCCGTCCGCGGTCGCCTTCCCGTCCGGGTCCTGCGGGGCGAACCGCTCGTAGTGGTGGTCGTGCCCGTTCAGCACCAGGTCGGCCTTGGCCCCGTAGAGGATCTTCCACACCGGCCGGGAGACCGGGTCGTTGCCGTGGCCGCCGGAGGAGTACAGCGGGTGGTGCCAGTAGGCGGCGATGCACTTCTTCCCGTTGGCCGCCAGGTCGGCCTTCAACCAGTCGATCTGGGCGCTCTGGTCGAAGGCGTTGGAGTCGAGCGCGACGAAGTGCCAGTTGCCCTCGTCGAAGCTGTAGTAGCTCTTCCCCTGCGGGTAGGCGATGCTGCCGAAGTACGCCTTGTACCCGGCGAGCGACCCGGCCGGGTCGTAGGTCTCGTGGTTGCCCGGCACCGGGTGGGTCTTCGCCTTGAACGCCCCCCAGGTCTTGTCGTAGTAGGCCTTGAAGTCCGCCAACCGGGCGTCGTCGTACTGGCTGTCACCCATCGTCAGGTAGAACTTGGGGTTGATCTGCTGGGCCAGCGCGGCCGTCTTCGGGTGCGCGCAGCCGCTGTCCGCGGCGGTGCACTGGGCGGCGATGTCGCCCGCCGCCACCACGGTGAACGCCCCGCCCGGCGCGGTACCGGTCGGCGAGGGGGTGCCGGTCGGTGACGGGGTGCCGTCCGGCACTCCGTACACCTGCATCTCGAACAGCGAGTACCCGTACGACGTCCCGCGCGCCGTCCCGTACATCCGGACGTAGCGGCCCTTTCCGGCCAGCCCCGTCCAGTCGTCCGTCCCGCCGTTGCCGGCCTTCTCCTCGGCCACCGCCGTCCAGGTCACCCCGTCCGCCGACACCTCCAGCCGGTACGCCTTCGCATAGGCGGCCTCCCAACTCAGTTTCACCCGGGAGACGTTGGCGCTCACCCCGAGGTCGACCCGCAGCCACTGCGGGTCCTTCCCCTCCACGCTGGCCCACCGGGTCGAGGTACTCCCGTCGAACGCCTTCCCCGCCGCGTACGACGACTCCTCGGTGGAGGAGGCCGTCGCGGCCTTCCCCTGCGAGAGCAGCGGGTCGACCGCCGCCCCCGCCTGCCCGGACCAGCCGAGCACCAGGCCGCCGAGCAACGTGATCACCGCGGCGAACACTCCGACACGAACAGGTCTTGCCGAGACACCCAGACGCATCCCTGAACTCCATGACCTTGAGTAGATGGCGAGAGCTGGACTCCGGTCCACAGCACACGAACTCACCGGGCGAGCGGCAACCGCGCCACCGCAGCGGCCGGGTCAGAGCTCTCGCTGAGCACGTCACACCCCCTTCGAGCCGGGGCGCCGCGCCAAGCCGCCGACCGACAGCCTAATGGATAGTAAAGTTCCCTACCAATAGTTCGGCGGCACCGAACTTCCGCCCGCGCAGCGGATCATGGCCCTGTCCGAACGCCTCGCCGGACCCGTCTCCACGGCCCCGACCGACCGCCGGAGTGCCCGCTACCGCCGCGGACCTGCGGCCGCGTACGCCGCGGCGCCGGTCGCGAACAGGGCCCACGCCGTCCCGGTGGACGCCGTCGTGCCGGGTGGAACGGCCATCCAGTGGAGCACCTGCCCCGCGGTGCCGCCCGGCGGCGGTACGAGGAGGGTGAACGCGAGCCAACCGGCCGGCAGGGTCCGGGCGAACGACGCCCCGCACAGCGCCGCGCCGAGCGCGCGCAGCCGGGTGTCCTCCCGCACCGAGGTCGGGGCGCCGTCGCCGAGGACGTCGTGCGGCACCCGCAGCGCCTCCCGGCCGCGCGGCGCGAGTTCGGGCCGGTGCGAGCGGCTCGCCCGCGGCACGCACACCGGAAAGGCCGCGCGGTCCCCTCGGGCCACCCCCTTGACGAGGCGTTCCTCGTCCAGCCCCTCCAGTGCTCTCCTCCGTGATCTCACACCAGCCGGACGCCCGAAGCCGCGGTCGGGTTCTCCCTCCGCCCTGACCTGCGTCACAGTCCGGCCCGGGGGTGCGGGATCCGCCGGGCGCGCCCTCCCGCGCGCCGGCCGGTCAGGTCGTGGCGGTCAGGCCGTGGCGGACAGCCCGCGACCCTGCTCCAGTCCAGGAAGGCCATGGTGCCGATGACGCCGCCGAGTTCACGGATCGGCCGGGCGGCGCCGAACGGCGCGTTCCAGAACTCGCCCCGCCGCGGCGTGGGCGGGCCTACGTACGCGTACGGCTCCGCCTGGAACGCGTCGCCGGGTGAGACGCCGTAGTTCACACCGTCGACGGTCACCCCGATGTCGAAGTGCTCGGGCCAGATGACCGGGTCCGCCTCCGCGAACAGCCCGCGCAACGCGGCGTCCCCGAGCGCGAAGCACCGCGCGAGCCGGCGGGCGGCGGACGGGTCCGCCTCGACGGCGTCGTCGGCGGCCACGACCGAGCCGTCCCCGTACAGCCCGGCGGGGGCACCGACCGCGAGCCCGAGAGCCGCGCCGAGCGCCGTGCAGGTGGTCCATTCGAGGGACAGCGCCTGACCGGGCGCGACCAGCTCCGCGCCGATCACCCGCAGCCGCGGCTCGGCGGTGGTGGCGAAGCCTCCCGCACAGGCGCGCAGCCGGATCGTCCCGCTGTCCCGGTACTGCGGCCCGGCCAGGACCAGCTCGGCCACCGCGTGCAGGGCCCGCCGGGTGCGTACGAGAGTCTCGGTGTCCATGAGGGCATGCTCCCGCAGCCCGAAGCGCCGCGCACAGCCTGCCGCCGCCCGGCGGGGTGGTCCCCGCGCCGCACCGGCCGCCGGGAGCGGGGCCCAGGACGGCGCACGCCGCACCGACGAGGCGCCCCTGATGGGCGGCCGCGCGGCGGGTCCGCTCGTGGAGGTCCGGCACGCCGTCGGACCGCGGGTCCGGCTGTCGCGGCGGGCTGCCGTCAGGTACCCGGCGGCCAGGCTGTCCCGCCCGTTCCGCCGCCGCACCGGCCGCCACCCTCCGGGCCGCTCCGGCTGCGGGAGCTGGCCGAACACGGTCTGAGCAGGGGGATTACCGGTCGGTATCATGCCGATGGGGGCGTGTCGTCGGGCAGGGGGGAAGTCGGTTGACCAGCGAGGGCGGGACATCGGGCGGGCTGCGGTTCGCGGTGCTCGGGCCGGTGCGCGGGTGGCGGGGCGAGGAGGAGCTGTCGCTCGGTTCGCCGCAGCAGCAGAGCCTGCTGGTCGCCCTGCTGTTCCGGTCGGGCCGGTACGTCCCGGCGGCCCAGCTGATCGACGACCTGTGGGGCGACGAGCCGCCCGCCCGGGCCACCGGCGTCATCCGGACGTACGTGCACCGGCTGCGGCGGGTGCTCGGGGCGCAGGCGCTGACCTCGGCCGGCGGCGGGTACCTGCTCGCGGGCGGCGGGGGCCTCGACACCACGCGGTGCGAGGCGCTGCAGGCGCAGGCCCGGGCCCGCCGTGCGGAGGGGCTGCACTCCGAGGCCGCTGCCACGCTGCGGGCGGCGCTGGCGCTGTGGCGGGGCGAGCCGTTGTCCGGCCTGCCCGGCCCGTACGCGCAGCGCCAGCGCCGTGAGTGGGACGAACGGCGTCTGGCCGTCACGGAGTTGTGCCTGGAGTCGGAGGTCGACGGCGGCCGGTGGGCCGAGTCGGTCGCCGAGCTGAGCGCGGCCGTCGAGGAGTACCCGCTGCGCGAGCGGCTCTCGGAGCTGCTGATGCTCGCGCTCTTCCGCTCCGGCCGGCAGGCCGAGGCGCTCGCGGTGTACCGGGCCGCGGACCGCCGGCTCCGCGCCGAGTTGGGCGTCGGCGTCGGGCCGGGCCTGCGCGATCTGCACGGCAGGATCCTCGCGGCGGACGAGACCCTGACGGCGCCGGCCGGCCGGACGGTTCCCCCGGCGCCACCGGAGCCCGCTGCCCAGCCGACCGTCACGGCGTCGACGTCCACTCCCGTCCCGGCACAACTTCCGGGCGCCGCAGCTGACTTCACCGGCCGCCGGGCGGAGGCCGAGGCGCTGCGCTCCGCCCTGCGGGCGCCCGGCAGTGTGCCCGTGGCAGCCGTCGCGGGCATGGGCGGCGTCGGCAAGACCGCGCTCGCCGTCCACGTCGCGCACGGCCTCGCCGCCGAGTTCCCGGACGGCCAGCTCTACCTCGACCTGCACGGCGCCGACGGCCGCCCGACCCGACCCGAGGAGGCGCTGGCGGTCTTCCTGCGCTCGTTCGGCGTCGTCGGGAAGGCGATCCCGACGGGTCTCGCCGAACGGTCCGCCCGCTACCGCTCGCTGCTCTCCGGCCGTCGCGTCCTCGTCCTGCTCGACAACGCGCGCGACGCCGAGCAGATCCGGCCGCTGCTGCCGGGCAGCGCGGGCTGCGCCGTCCTGGTCACCAGCCGCACGCGGCTCGGCGCGCTGCCCAACGCCCGCTTCGCCGAACTGGGGGTCCTGCCGGCCGAGGAGGCCGTCACCCTGCTCACCCGGGTGGTGGGCGCCGAGCGGGTGGCGGCCGAGGAGGAGCAGGCCCGCGAGCTCGTCCGGCTCTGCGGCCGGCTGCCGCTGGCGGTGCGGATCCTCGCCGCCCGGCTGGCCTGCCGTCCGGGCTGGACCATCACCCGGCTGCTGGCGAAGCTCGCCGGCGACCGGTACCGGCTGGACGCGCTGCGCAGCGGGGACCTCGCCGTGGAGTCCTCCTTCCGGTTCGGCTACGACCAACTGGACTCCGAACAGGCGCGCGCCTTCCGGCTGCTGGCCGTCCCGGAGGTGCCCGACCTGTCGCCCGCGGCGGTGGCCGCCGTCCTCGACCGGCCCGAACCGGCCGCCGTGGAGCTCGCCGAGGGCCTGGTGGACTGCTCGATGCTGGAGATCGCGGCGCACCCCGACCACTACCGCTACCACGACCTCCTGCGGGCCTTCGCCCAGAAGGTCGGCCACGGCAGCGGCGTCACCGGCACCAGCGGCCCCGGCGACACCGGCCGGGACGGCGCCCCGGTGACGGCAGCCGACGAGCCCGCGGGCGCCCTGACCCGGCTCGCGGACCACTACCACGCACGGGTGACGGCCTCGCTCGGAGCGCCGGCGGCACGGTCCGCACCGGCCGCCGGGGAGTACCTGGGCATCGGTGCGCTGGTGAGCCAGTGCGCCAAGCTCCCGGGCCGCCCCGCCGGGGCCCTCGACCGGCTCGCCGAACTGCTGCTGGGCTGCTGCCTGCTGGCCGGCTCCGGCCATGCCACACGGCCGCTCGGCCACGCCGCCAACGCCCTGCTGCACGCCGCCCTGGAGCAGGGCGACCGGACGACGGAGGCCCGGGCCCGCCTGGTCCTCGGCCGGCTGCTGACCGAGGTCGGCTCCGCGCCCGCCGCGCTCGCCGAGCTGCTCAGGGCCCGGGAGCTGTCCGCCACCCACGGGCTGCCGCGGCCGCTGCTCGCACTCGCCCACGGCTCCCTGGCCGCCTGCTTCGTCCAGATCGACCGCCTCGACGAGGCGGTGACCGGGTTCTCGGCCGCCGTCTCGGTCTGGGAGCGGATCGGCGACCGCCGCGCACTCGCCGCCGAACTCCTCAACCTGGCGGGGGCGTTCGCCCGACAGGGCCGCTTCGACGCCGCGAACCGGGTGGTCGACCAGTCGCTGCTGATCAGCCATGAGCTGGCCGACCGCGAGCTGGAGGCACGCGCCAGGGACTCGCTCGGGACGATCGCCCACGACCGCGGCGACCACGACCGGGCGGTCACCCACCAACGGGCCGCGCTCGCCCTGACCGCCCCGGACGACCACCGCCGGAGCGGCCGCATCCTGCTGCGCCTCGGCGAGTCGCTGCGCGCGGCCGGGCGCGGTGCGGAGGCGGTCGAGGCGGCGGGCCGCGCGGTCGACGCGCTGACCCTGGACGGCGACCACCGGGGCCGCGGTCTGGCCCTGGCCGCGCTCGGCGACGCCCTAGCGGACCGCCGCTTCGGCGGCCCCGGCCCGGGCGGCGACGTGGCCCGGGCCCGCTCCTGCTGGGCCGAGGCCCACGGCATCCTGGCCCCGATCGGCTCGCCCGAGGCCGAGCGCCTGCTGCCCCTGCTCGGCGGCGACCACCCCGCCGGCCCGGCCCCGCGGCGCTGGCCCTCCTGGCTCCCGGCCTGAGACGACGCCCATCCCCCGGCTCCCGGCCCCCCGATCGCGAAACCGGGAGCCGGGGGCCGGGAGCCGAGGATCAGGCAGCGGTGACCGTCCAGATCTGCCCGGGCGAGCCGTCGCAGGTCCGCAGGACGGCGGTCGCGGAGGCGCCCGCGGCGGCCAGGCAGCGCTGCGGATCCCTGGAGATGACGATCATGTAGCCCCCGGCCACCTGCACGAACGACCAGATCTGGTTCGGACCGTAGGGCGGTGAGCGCCACAGCCGCGCCCGCGAGGACGTCTCGTCCAGGTCCAGCACCCTGGTGTTCCGGGTGGCGCCGTTGGCCAGGACGTACCCGCCGCCCTGGTACGCGCTCAGCGTCCAGAGCCCGGCGGGGCCACCGTCGTCCGGGGCCGTGACGACGGGGCTGCCGTCCTGGTCGAGGGACCCTTCGTCGTACAGGACGGACCCGCCGGTGCTCAGCCTGGCGCGCGCCGGCAGCGGGCCGGCGGGCTGGGTCGGCGGCTTGATGGGCGGAGTCGCGTAGGACGACGGTGGCGGAGGGGGCGGCTGGGCGACGTACGTGTAGGCCGGGGAGGGCGACGCCGGGGGCTTCTCCGGCGGTGCCACCGGGGAGTAGCTCGGCGGGACCGGTGCCGAGGACGTCCCGGCGGCCGGTTCGGGGGCCGGGGCGCCGGACGGCGGGGCGGGCGGCACGCCGGTCGCCGGTCGCGTGGGGACGGTCGAGGCGACGGGGCCGTTCGGCTCCCCGGCGCCGGTCGTTCCCCCGGGTCCGCCTCCGGTGACCGCCCCCGGGCCCTGAACCGGGCCCGCGCCCGCGCCCGCCGGAGTGCCCGGCGTGGTCGGTACCGGCGGCCCGGAGGCCGTGGCGGCGGGCGAGGACGGCGCGCCCGACTCGGGGGCCTGGCCGCCGGGGGCGGAGAGCGGGACGGCCAGGCCGGGTACGGCCAACGGCGCCTGGCCGGTGGCCGCTCCGCCGTCGGCGGTGGTCCGGCCGCCCTGGAGGCGCAGCGTGGTGGCCGCGCCGGCGGTGATCGCGCAGCAGAGCAGGACGGCCCCCGCCGCGATCAGGACGCGCCGTCGGCGGCCGCCGAGGACCGCCCGCCACCCGACCGGGCGGCGGCCCGCGGCCGGGCCCGCCCCGGTGACGGCCACCGGGCGCGCCACGGCCACGACCACCGCACGCCCCGCGGTGCCCGCCGCCGGGCCCTCGACCGGGTCGCCGTCGAGGGCGGCCCGGGTGGCCGCCGCCATCGTGGCGGCGTCCGGCCAGCGCTCGGCCGGGTCCTTCGCCATCGCCCGTTCCACCAGCGCCCGGACCGGGTCCGGGACCTCCGCCGGCAGTGGTGGCGCCGGCTCGGTCAGGTGCTTGAGGATCACCTCCAGCGCGGTCTCCCCGTGGAACGGCAGCCGCCCGGACAGGCACTCGTAGAGGACCACGCCGAGCGCGTACAGGTCGGCCGAGGAGCCGACGGTACCGGTGGAGGCCTGCTCCGGTGCCTGGTACGCGGCGGTACCGAGCACCATCCCCGGCACGGTGAGCCGGGTGTCGCAGCCGGGGCGGGCGATACCGAAGTCGGCGATGACCACGCGCTCCTCGCGGACCATCAGGTTGGCCGGCTTGATGTCCCGGTGGACGACGCCGGCCTCGTGCGCCGCCTGGAGCGCCGCCAGCACCTGGAGGGCCATCCCGAGCGTCTCCTGGGTGGTGAGCGAACCCCGCCGCTCCAGGATCGCGCTCAGCGGCTCGCCGTCGATCAGCTCCATGACCAGGTAGGCGATCGGACGGCCGTTGTTCCCCCAGGCCGTGGTCCAGGACTGGCCGCCGTCCGTGCGGCCGGAGCCGAAGTCGTGCACGCCGACGATGCCCGGGTGGCGCAGCCGCGCCATCACCCGCGCCTCCTCGTGGAACCGCTCCGCGAAGCCTGGTTCGTCGAGCAGCGCGGGTTTCAGGACCTTGACGGCGACGCTGCGGCCGAGCACCTCGTCCTGTGCGAGCCAGACATCGCCCATCGAGCCGCCGCCGAGCCACTCCTCCAAGCGATAGCGGTCCCCGAGCGTGGTGCCACGCATGATCCTCCCCGACCCCCTTTCGTCGTCGCGCCCGCCGCCACGGGCCCCGGTCGGGCCCTCGGTCGCGCCCATGACCCTCTCAGCTGCGAATAAACGCCGACTTGCCGACCGGGACCCCGGCGAACACCGCCCCGCGCCGCGCCGGCGCGTCGACGGGACCGATCGCCACGGCCGCCGCCCCACCCATCGCCACTCGGCGTCGCCACTCGCCGGCCGGGCCACGGCCGTCTACGCCGTGCTGACCGATCGTCAACGCACGGCTGGTGTTCTGTCGTCGTCCGCAGCCGCGAACCGCGCTCGGTCCACCGACAGTAGGAGAACCCCGTGTCCCACCCCTTCCCCCGGAACCTCCGCCCCCGCACCCGGATGGCAGGGCTGGCACTCGCCGCCTGCGCGATATCCGTGAGCGGCCTCCCGCTGCTCGCCGCACCGGCCAGCGCCGCGCAGACGGCCGTGGTCGAGCAGATGATCACGATCCAGGACCACCAGAACCACCATGCGCTGGCCGGCGCCGACGGCGAGGCCTCCCGCATCATCGCCCGCAACTACCGGGACGCCTCCACCTCGTTCTGGATCTCCAACAAGCCGGGCGGCCGGGTGGACTTCGCCCGCAACGTCAACGGCACCGAACGCGTCGTGGAGATGGACCTCAACGACGGCCGCTCCACCCAGTTCATCCACTGGTGGGCGGGCGACAACCAGCAGTGGACCCTGGAGTCCGCGGCCGAGGGCGGCACCTACATCCACAACGCCCGCGACAACCGCTGTCTGACCTACCACGGCCTCGACCGGGAGGTCACCGTCGAGAACTGCGACGGCGGCATGGCCCAGCGGTTCGACCTGATCGGGCCGGGCACGGGCAGCTCCGTCGAGCAGCGCTTCCTCGACCGGCTGAACGCCGTTCGCGCCCAGAACGGCAAGCCGGCGGTGCGCCTCAACCAGACGCTCGCCCAGGCCGCCAAGTGCAACGCCGACCAGATGGACCAGCGCCACGTCTCGGGCCACTTCTGCGACTCGGGGAACATCCTGCGCGGCCTCGGCTACCCCTGGAAGGGGTTCGGTGAGATCGCGTTCTACGGGCCCACCGACGTCGACGCCGCCGTCGACGGCTGGATCAGGTCGCCCGGCCACCTGGCGATCATGCTCGGCGACTACGCCGAGGTCGGGCTGGCCCGGACGGGCACGGCCTCCTGGAACGCCGACTTCGCCTCCCGCTGACCGCCCGGACCGCCCCGCCCGCTGGGGCGGGGCGGTCCGCTCCCCACAGCGGGCGGGCACCGCGGCCCCGGGTCCCGGCGCGGCCTGCCCCCGCCGGTCCTCGCGCCGCACGTGGTGGCCCTCGGCCCACCGGACCCGTGCGACGGCGGCGGGGCGCGCCCTCAGGCCCGGCCGGCCGGCCGCAGTTCGCGTTCGAGCGCGGCCAGGGCGAAAGCGTGCGCGGAGGCGTGCTGCCAACGGGCCCGCCCGAACATCACGTCCCCGGAGAGCCCGTTGAGCATGGCCACCGCCCGGATGACGAACTCGGTAGGGTCCACGTCGGCGAACTGCCCCAGCGCCCGCCCCTCCCGGAGGACGGCTTCCAGCCGCTCCTCCCAGACGTCGGACAAGTCGGTGAGGACCTGCCGGCCGGCGTCGTCGTGGCACTGGGCCAGCACCTGCGTCCACAGCGCGTAACGTTCGTCGCCCGGGTGGCGGGGCAGGTAGTAGCGGACGAACAGCGCCAGTTTCTCGGCCGGGGACGCGGCCTCGTCCGCGGCCCGCTCGAACCGGGAGCCGAGGTCCGCCTCGCTCCACGCGAGGACCTCCAGCAGCAGCCGGTCCTTCTTGCCGAAGTGGTAGAGGATGTGCCCGGTGCTCATGCCGGCCCGCGCGGCGATGTCCGACATCCGCACGGCCGCGGTGCCCTTCTCGGCGATGACGCTGATGGCGGCCCGCATCGCCCGCCCCCGCGCCTCGTCGCCGCTGGGCTGGCGCTTCCGGTCGACCGAGGCCGGGGCGGGCTGGTGAGCGGCGCCCGGTCCAGTGCCCGTCCCAGCGCCCGACGCGCCGCCCGCCTCGGCACCCTGCGCGGCACCCGTCACCGGCTCGGTCTCTCGCGTCGACATGGCCGCACCTCGATCCTGGGGTCTAGATCCGTAGTCTAGACTGAAATTCTAGTCAGTGCGCCGGAGGCGTGGCGGCCGCGTACGCGCGACCGGCCGCCGCCCGGCTTCCACCTGCCCGACCCCCACCCAGGAGGCACCCGCATGACGCGCGGATTCGACGTTGTGGAGACCTGTATCGCCGACCTGCGCGAGGCACTGGAGAAGGGCCGGACCACCGCGGTCGAGCTGCTCGACGCCTACCTCGCACGGATCGACGCGTACGACCGGCCCGGCACCGCCACCGCCCTCAACGCGATGGTCGTGATGAACCCGGACGCCCGCGCCGAGGCCGAGGCCTCCGACGCTCGCCGCGCGCGCGGCAAGACGCTCGGCCCGCTGGACGGCATCCCGTACACCGCGAAGGACAGCTACCTCGCGAAGGGGCTGACGGCCGCCGCCGGTTCGCCGGCCTTCGAGCACCTCGTCGCCCAACGCGACGCCTTCGCCATCGAGCGGCTGCGCGCGGGCGGCGCCGTCCTCATCGGCCTGACCAACATGCCGCCGATGGCGAACGGCGGCATGCAGCGCGGCGTCTACGGCCGCGCGGAGAGCCCGTACAGCGCCGACTGGCTCACCAGCGCCTACGGCTCCGGCTCCTCCAACGGCTCCGGCACCGCGACCGCCGCGTCGTTCGGCGCGTTCGGCCTCGGCGAGGAGACCTGGTCCTCGGGCCGGGCCCCCGCCTCCAACAACGCGCTGTGCGCCTACACGCCCAGCCGCGGCGTGATCTCGGTGCGCGGCAACTGGCCGCTCGTGCCGACCATGGACGTCGTGGTCCCGCACACCCGCACCATGGCCGACCTGTTCGAGCTGCTCGACGTCATCGTCGCCGACGACCCGGAGACCCGCGGCGACCTGTGGCGCGCCCAGCCGTGGGTGCCGCTGCCCGCCGCCTCCCGGGTGCGGCCCGCCTCCTACCCGGCCCTCGCCCCCGCCGACGCCGGGGCGGCGCGCGCCGCGCTCGCCGGCAAGCGTGTCGGCGTGCCCAGGATGTACATCAACGCCGACCCCGAGGCCGGGACGAACCCCGAGGGCGGCATCGGCGGCCAGACCGGACAGCGGATCGACACCCGCCCCTCGGTGATCGCCCTGTGGGAAGCCGCACGCCGCGACCTGGAGGCCGCCGGCGCCGAGGTCGTCGAGGTCGACTTCCCCGTCGTGTCGAACTACGAGTCCGACCGCCCCGGCACGCCCTCGCTGCTCACCCGCGGCCTGGTCGGCCGCGACTACCTCACCGTCGAGATCGAGGACCTCTCCGCCTGGGCGTGGGACGACTTCCTGCGCGCCAACGCCGACCCCGCGCTCGCCACCCTGGCCGAGGTCGACGGCGACCGCATCTGGCCCAAGCAGCAGGGCGAACTCCCCGACCGCTACGCCGGCTTCGACGACACCATCGGCGACTACCCGCGCTTCGTCCGCGAGCGCCCGTACGCCTCCTTCACCGACATGCCGCACCTCGAAGCGGGCCTGTGCGGACTGGAGGAGACCCGCCGGGTCGACCTGGAGGAGTGGATGGACGAACTGCGTCTGGACGCCGTCGTGTTCCCCGCAGTCGCGGATGTCGGCCCCGCCGACATGGACGTCTCCGAGGCGTCCGCCGACCTCGGCTGGCGCAACGGCGTCTGGGTCGCCAACGGCAACCTGGTCCCCCGCCACCTCGGCATCCCCACGGTGACCGTGCCCATGGGCACCATGACCGACACCGGCATGCCCGTCGGCCTCACCTTCGCCGGCCGCGCCTACGACGACAACGCGCTCCTGACCCTCGGCGCCGCCTTCGAGGCAACGGCCCCCCGCCGCACGGAACCGCCGCGCACCCCTCGACTGCCCGCCGAGTGACGTGACGGGGCGGGGCGGGGGTCTCCCCGCTCCGCCCCCGCCGCTGGCGCGGGACGCGAGGGCGCGCCGCCCGACATGTCCGCTGACGTCCGCATGTGTCCCGATCGATCAGGAATCGAGAAGCGCGGGCCACGGCGTTGCCCCTAGCCTGCACGCCATGGACATCAGCATTCACACCACCACCCTTCCGCACGACGACCCGGACGCGTCGCTGGTCTTCTACCGCGACGTCCTGGGCTTCGAGGTCCGCAGCGATGTCGGGCAGGGCAGGATGCGCTGGATCACGGTCGGCCCGGCCGGGCAGCCGGGCACGTCGATCCTGCTGGCGCCGCCCGCCGCCGACCCCGGCATCACCGAGGGCGAGCGCCGCACGATCACCGAGATGATGGCCAAGGGCACCTACGGCTGGATCCTGTTGGCCACCCCGGACCTCGACGCCACCTTCGAGAAGGTGCAGGCCGGTGACAGCGAGGTCGTCCAGGAGCCGACCGACCAGCCGTACGGCGTCCGCGACTGCGCGTTCCGCGATCCCGCCGGCAATCTGATCCGCATCCAGGAACTGCGCTGAGCCGTACGGGTACCGGCGCGGCTGTGCGAGCCGCCGCGCGACCACCTGTGAGGGGTGCCGGCGGCACATGGACGCGTCCGGGGGCAGCCGTCTCGGCCACCCCGGACGCTCGAAGACGCCGATGGGCAGGGCAGACGGACAGGGCAGACCGAGAACGAGGGGGTTCCCATGTGCAGGCCGGAATGGCGGCGAGCGCTCGTCCAGGCGCAGCGTCTGGCCGACTTCGCGCGGTTGCGCCGCGTCCGCGATCGGATCGACCGGGAGTACGCGCGGCCGCTGGACGTGGCGGCGCTCGCCCGCGACGCGAACATGCCCGCCGGGCAGCTGAGTCGGGAGTTCCGGGCCGCTTACGGCCAGTCGCCGTACGCGTATCTGATGGCGCGTCGCATCGAGCGGGCGGCGGCGCTGCTGCGGCGGGGCGACCTCGGCGTCACCGAGGTCTGCCGCGCGGTCGGCTGCGCGTCGCCGGGTACGTTCACCACCCGCTTCACCGAGCTGGTCGGCATGCCGCCGGGAGCCTTCCGGCGCCGGGCGGCGGGTGCGGCGGACGCGGCGGGTGCGGCGGACGCGGCGGCCGGCCGTCCCGCTCCCGCGGCGGGGCCGGCGATCATCCTGGACGGGGTGCCCGCGTGGGTGGCGAGGCCGGTCGCGAGACCGGTCAGGAATCGAGAAGCCCCGGCCGCCGGGCAGCGCCTAGCGTGATGGTCATGGCAACCACCGCTTCCACCGCAGCCCACACGTCCCTCGCCTCGGTCACCCTTGAGGTGGCCGACCCCGAGGCCGCCCTCCGCTTCTACCGCGCCTTCGGCGTGGACACGCACATCCGCCTGCGGGCGTCCGGGGCGCACTCCACCGGATTCCGCGGCTTCACCCTGGCGCTCACAGTGTCCGGGCCCGCGACCGTCGACGGCTTCGTCGGCGCCGCCGTGGACGCCGGGGCGACCGTCCTGAAGCCCGCCGCCAAGTCGCTGTGGGGCTACGGCGGCGTCGTCCAGGCCCCGGACGGGACGATCTGGAAGATCGCGACCTCCGCGAAGAAGGACACCGGCCCCGCCACCCGCGAGATCGACGAGGTCGTCCTGCTGCTCGGCGTCGAGGACGTGAAGGCCACCAAGCAGGTCTACGTCGACCGGGGTCTGACCGTGGCCAAGAGCTTCGGCGGCAAGTACACCGAGTTCGCCCCCGGTCGGTCCGGCACCGTCAAGCTGGCGCTGTACAAGCGCCGCGCGCTGGCCAAGGACCTCGGCGTCCCCGTCGACGGCACGGGCTCGCACCGCATCGTGCTCGGCAGCACCGCCGAGGCCTTCACCGACCAGGACGGGTTCGTCTGGGAGGCCGCCGAGGCGCTCGCCCCCACGCCGTCCTGACGACAGCCGGGCCCCGGCGCCCGGATCGCCGGCGCGTACACACCCACAAGTCGCGTACGCCTCCGCCAGTACCGCGTACACCTCCACCAGTAGCGCACACACATCCACCAGTACAAGGAGTGAGCCATGAAGGCACACGTCAGCTCCATCCTCCTCGGCGTCCGGGACATGGACCGGGCCAAGCGGTTCTACACCGAGGGGCTCGGCTGGAAGATCCAGAACGACTACGGCATCTCGGTGTTCTTCGCATCGGACGGCGCCTCACCGGTCGGCTTCTACGGCCGCGAGGGCCTGGCCGAGCAGGTCGGCACGGACCAGGAGGGCAGCGGCTTCAGCGGCCTGGTCCTGACCTACGTCGTCCGTAGTGAGGCGCGGGTCGACGAGATCATGGCGGAGGCCCAGCAGGCCGGCGCCACCGTCCTCAAGCCCGCCGGCGCTCTGCCGTGGGGCGGGTACGGCGGCACCTTCGCCGACCCGGAGGGCTACATCTGGAGCCTCGGCTACAGCGCCCAGGGAGCCGACCAGCCCTACGCCGAGTAACCGCGATCGCGCAGGACCTACGAGCGGGTCGCGAGCCCCGTGACCCGCGCCCGCTCGGACGCCCCGCGGCCGACCGCTACCGCCGGGACGGCCACCCCACCCCCGGCGCCTCACGTGAGCCGTCTGCCGACCGGTCTAGACGAGGGACCCGCCGCCGTCGAGCGTCAGCACGGAGCCGGTCGCGAAGGGGTTGCCCAGCAGGAGGAGATAGGCCGCCGCGGCGTCCCCGGGCTGCCCGACCCGACCGGCCGGGAGTCCGCCGCCCTGGCTCCGGAAGAACGCTTCCGGTTCCGGGACGAGGCCGTCCCACAGTTCGGTCCGCACGACGCCGGGGCGTACCGCGTTGACACGGATCCCCCGCGGGGCCAGGTCCAGGGCGAGCGCTCGGGTCAGGGACTCGATCGCTCCCGTCGTGCTGGCGGGGATCGGCGAGCCGGGCAGCGGGCGGGTCGCGACCACTCCGGACGTGACGACGACCGAGCCGCCCGGACGGATGGCCGGCACCGCGTACTTCACGGCCAGGAAGGCTCCCCAGTAACGGACTTCGAAGCCGGCGCGGGCCTCGGCCGGGGTGAGGTCCTCGATCCCCTTCAGGAGCAGGGTGTCTCCGGCCGTGTAGACGAGGTGGTCGAACTCGCCGAGTCCGGCGAAGAACGCGGCGATCGAGGACTCGTCCGTGACATCGATGCGACGGCCCTCGGTGTCGCCGGGCAGCGTGTCCGCGGCCGCGTCCACGCGTTCCTGGCTGCGCGAGGCGACGACGACGCGGGCTCCGTCCTTCGCGGCCTGCTCGGCGACCGCGTAGCCCATGCCCGAGGTGCCGCCGATGACGACGATCTTCTTCTGGTTCAGTGTCATGAGGTGAAGCTATGTCAGCGCTGCGAGACGATGAATGGCCAAGGATCTCGATCCGCTGTCCGATCGTCTCGATTCCCCGGCACTATGATCGCGTCGTGGACATCCTGAGCGACACCCTGGCCGCACTGAGAACGGGACGTCCCAGCGCCGTCCGCACCGCGGCGCGAGCGCCGTGGGGCTTCCGCGTCCAGGCCGTCGTCGGGGCCGCGTTCCATGTGGTCGGCGAGGGCCGGTGCCTGCTCGTACCGCCGACCGAGGACCCGATCGAACTCGGCGCGGGCGACGTGGTCTTCCTACGCCGGAGCAGCGGCCACGTCCTGACCGACTCGCTGTCGAGCCCGGTCGTGGACTTCGCTCCGGTACCGGTCGACGCGGGTTCGCCGATCGGCCGCCTCGTCGCCGACGGCCCCGGCGCGCGGACCCGTCTGCTGTGCGGCGCGTACAAACTCGACGTGGACCACCGGCATCCGCTGCTGCGCGAACTCCCGGAGGTCATCCACCTTCCCGCCCGCCCGGGGCGTCATCCGGCGCTGCAGGCGACGGTCGATCAGCTCTGCGTCGAGATGAACGCCCCGCGGCCCGGATCCGACGCCGTCGTCGGGTCGCTGATGGACCTGCTCCTCGTCTACATCCTGCGCTGCTGGTACGACGAGCAGTCGCACGAGCGCGCCGGGGGCTGGGCCGCGGCCCTCACCGATCCGGTGATCGCACCGGCGCTGCATGCCATCCACGAGGACCCCGGGCATCCGTGGACCGTCGAATCCCTCGGCGGCAGAGCGGGCTTGTCGCGGGCGGCCTTCGCCCGGCGCTTCACCGCCGTCGTCGGCGATCCGCCGTTGAGCTACCTGACGACGTGGCGCATGACGACGGCCGGACGACTCCTGAGGGACGGCGACCTCTCCCTGACCACCGTCGCGGCGAAGAGCGGGTACACGTCGGAGCTCGCGTTCGCCAAGGCCTTCAAGCGCCACTTCGGAGCCCCACCGGGCGCCTACCGCCGCGAGGCACGGGCCTGACGGCCCGGCCGATGACCCCGGTCGCGCGCGGGCCGTCTCCTCGTGATCGTCGAGCGGTGTCAGCACGTCCAGCGCCACCCACGGCACTCCGGTCACCGCTGGCGATGACCTCCGCGCTCGTCGAACACCCTGTCTTGGCCCCTCGGACAGCGCGCCGCCTTCGAACGTCCTCGATCACCCAGGCCGCCGATCGGCATGGAACCCGCCTTGGACAAGGTCCGCGCGGATGCCCACCTACCCCTTCTGCACCGCCCGGTGGGCCGCGATCAGGTCGCGGTACCAGGCGTACGACGCCTTCGGCGTGCGCCGCTGCGTCGCGAAGTCGACGTGGACGAGGCCGAAGCGCTGATGGAATCCCTCGGCCCGTCGAACAGGCTGTCATTCTATCCGTGACGGTGGTCCGTCAGGTCGTCCAGGAGGAGGTCGGCGACCACCTCCTGGACCACGGCGATGCGCAATTCGGCCATGGAGTCGGCGAGTGCCGAGTCCCATGGGGCGGACGTGAGGCGCCCCGGGTCGGGGCCCGAGGGTACCCGGCGCGCGGCGGCCCGGTAGTCGTCGGCCGACATCCGCCAGGGGGTCGCTCCCGTCCTGGCGAGGACGTGGGCCGCGATGCGGATGCCCTCGCCGTCGAAGTCGCCGTGGTAGCGCAGAGCTGCGCCGTCGTCGGCGAGCCGGCGCAGCAGGTGGATCACGGCCGTGTTGGGCCACCCGGCGGTGCAGACCAGGGGCGGGCAGCGGGGGCCGAAGCGCCGTAGGGCCAGGGCCAGCACGCTAGGGTTCTCGGTGATGTGCACCGGCCCTGCGGGACCGGTGAACCGGCCGGGTGTGCGGAGTTGGGCGAGGGTGAGGCTGACGGGGTGGCCGGCGTCGGCGCAGGTGCGGGAGATCACGGCGACCGGGCCTTCGCCCTCGGGACGCAGGCCGACGGCGAGCACGCTGGTGGAGAGGTCGTCATCGGCCACGCCGGCTCGGCTCCAGAGCGCACGTCGCCCTTCGGCGGCGTCGGGCATGGCGGTGCCGTGGAGCAGCGCCAGGGCGCGCAGGACCACGCCGGACAGCCGGGTTCCGTCGTCGAGGGCGTGGGAGTCGCCGTCGAGGAGGCGGGCGGCGAGCACCGGCAGTGGTTCGCCACCGGCCGGGAGTGCGCCGAGGACGGTAAGCGCGTCGGTCAGCAGGCTCCGGGTCCGGTCCGGTGAGCGGTCGACGAGGCCGTTGGCGCGCAGGTGGCCGACCCACTCCAGGAGAGCGGGCTGGGCGGTGACGACCTCATGGCCGGCCAGCCACTCCCACAGTGCGTCGCGCCGGCCGGCCTTCTGCTCGCGCAGGGCGGCCCGGTCCTGGATCGGGCCGAGGATGGCGGTCACCACGTCGCGGACGGGCCGGCCGCAGGCGTCCAGTACGGCAGCGTCGAGGACGGCGAACGGGATGGTCGGTTCGGCGGCGGGGAGCCGGTCGAGACCGATGAGGTCGGCCAGCGCCTCACGGCCGGCGTCGTCGAGCGGTCCGGACCGTATCCGGCTGGCGGGGCGGCCGGTCGAGAGGCGGTCGTGGACGGCAGACCAGAGGGGGCGGAGTTCGGGGCGGTCCAGCGGGTGGCGGTCCGTCATGCCGTCTCCTCCGCGGCAGCCTCATCCGGCAGCAGGTCGGCGCCCGTCCAGGTGAAGCGCGCGCTGGTGACGGCGTCGTCGCCGTCGCCGCCGGTGATCAGCTGGTGGACGGCGATGCCGGAGAGCTCCCGGTAGGTGCACCACTCGTGGTCGGAGGTGAGCACCAGGTCGAGGTCGAGCGCCGCCAGGAGGCCGAAGACCTGCCCGCGGTTGACGGTGTCGACGCCGACGAAGACCTCGTCGAGGAGGATCAGCCGCGGCGACTGCGGCACCGCCTCGTAGTGCGCCGCCACGGCGGCGAACAGCGGCAGGTGGAGGGCGATCGCCTTCTCGCCGCCCGAGAGGGCGCCGTGGAGCTTCTTGGTGAGCAGCTGCCACCCGGCGCCGTTGGCGCGGTCCAGCTTGACGACGAACTGATGCCAGGCCGTGTAGTCGAGGACCTCGGCGAGCTGGTCCTCCCACGTCGCCGCCGTGTTGCGGGTCTTGGCCTCGTCGATGCGGTCCCGGAAGAAGGCGTGCAGGGCCTCGCGGTCGGCTTCGGTGATCCGGGCCGGGTCCTTGAGCAGCAGTTCGCGGGCCGTCCGGGTGCCGGCGGGCAGGTCGGGGTGGATCTGCCACACCAGGCGAACGGCCACCTGTGAGGCGGTGCGGACCCGTTCGAGGTGGCCGTTCATCCGCTCGACGAGTTCCCCGGCCTGGCGGATCCGGGAGGCGAGGTGGCGGCGGGTGTCACCGGTGAGGGTCCGGTCGAAGAGGCCGCGTTCGGCGGCGGTGATGTCGTCCCGACTGCGGTCGCGGTCGCCGGTGAGGATCGTGAGGAGGCCGGCCGCGCCGACCCGGATGCCGTCGACGGTGGCGGTGAGGACGTGGATGTCCTCCTCCGCTTCGAGTTCGAGGTCGGCCCGGCTGCCGAGACTCTGGCGGGCCCGGTGCACGGCTTCGGAGAGACGGTTCAGGGAGTCGCCGAGGTTCCTGGTGCCGTGCGGCAGGCCCGGCCACGCGGCGGAAGTCTCGCGCGCCGCTTCGAGGGTGGCGCGGATGCCGTCCGCCGACGTCAGGACGAGGCCGAGGCCGGCGTCCTCGGGGAATCCGAGGACGCACAAGCGCCGAAAGCCGTGGGCCGCCTCGTTGCGGGCGGCCACAGTGCCCTCGTACCGGGCTGCGTCGTTGGCCGTGGTGGCGCCGAGTGCGCCGATCCGACCTTCGAGGGCGAGGAGCCCCTGGGTGCCGGTGTCGATCTCGCGGCGGGTCCGGTCCAGGGCTGCCTTGAACTCGCCAATTCGGGCCGCTACTTGGCGGTAGTCCTCGCCGACGGTGCTCTCGGCGGCCTGGAACGTTGCACGGAGCGCCCGGGCTGCGGCCTCGGCGTCCTCGGCCTCGGCCCGGCTCTCGGTTGCAGCGTCGCGGGAGGCCTCGGCGTGGCCGCGGGCGGTGTCCCAGACCTGTTGAGCGGCCGCCTGGGCGAGGTGCGCGTCGAACCAGGCGTCGGCCTGTTCGCGCAAGGCGTCGACCGCTGCTGCGGCGGCGTCCAGGGCGGCGCGTTCGGTCGGCAGGGCGTGCTCGGCCGAGACGACGGCGAGTGCGCGCAGCGCTGCCGCGACGGCCTCCTCCTGCCGCGCGAGCCGTTCGACGGCCTCGCGCACGGTGTCCTCGCGGGCGCCCACCTCGGACTCGGACCGTTCCCATGCTCGCTTAGCCTGTTCCACGTCCCGGTGGTGCGGCCGGGAGCGGAGGTCGGCGCCGAGACGCGTCCGGCGGTCGGCGAGGGCGCGCAGACGCAGCTCGAAACCGGTCACGATGGCGTCGGCCTCAGCCAGTTCGGCGGTGAGGCACGCGATCCGCCGCTGCCGGGCGCGTTCCCGGGCCGCGGCACCGATGTGGCTGGACTCCTCCTTGGACCACGAGCCGAACACCGTGGCCAGCCGCCAGCTTCCGTCGGCGGCGACGGCGACCGGGTGGCCTGCCGGGAGCGTGGGGCCGTAGGCGATGCCGGCCAGCAGCCGCTCCACCAGGCCGGACGGCACCGGGCCGTCGGGTTCGGGAGCGAGGACGCCGAGCAGCGAGGCGCCCGGCGCCGGCACGGCCGATGCCGGGTCGGCCAGGGTGTCGTGGCCGGCGACGGCGAGGCCGCCGTGGGGGGTCAGCCAGGCGTCGAGCAGGCCGGACGCCTCCAGGGCCGCCTCGATGCCCGCCTGGTCCGCGGACGGCACGTCAGGACGGAATGCCAGCAGGCGCCACAGGGGCGCCCCAGGGAGGACCGAACGGTCGGCCGTGCGGGTGTGCGGTGGGACGGGCGGGAGGTCGGCCGCGGCTGCCGTGCGTTCCAGTTCCTCGACGATCCGCTCCCGCCGGGCGCGGGCGTCGTCCCGGCCGGCGTGGGCCGTCGTCGCGTCGGCGGTGATTGAGTTCTCGGCCGACCGGGCGGCGGCCTCGACCAGCGCGAGCACGTCGGTCTCGACGGCGGCGCGGGAGGCGAGTTCCTCGGCGTCGTCGATGGACAGCTCGGTGCAGTCGGTTGTCGCCCACCGGCGCAGTCGGTCTGCGTGGGCGTCGACGGCGGCCTCGTAGCCGTGGGCGTTCTGCTCGCGCCGTGCGGTCGCGTCGGCCAGCCGTTCACGCGCCGTATCGAGGTGCTGCTCCGCCGTCGTCCGGTCCGCGACGCACCGCTCGTGACGCTCGACGGCGGCGCGGACGTCGGCGATCCGGCCGTGCCGCGAGACCGTCGCGCCGCGCAGCAGGCGGCGTGCCGTGCGGCCCTGTTCCTCCTGCGCCCCGGACGACGCCGGTGCGGTGCCGAGCAGCGTCTGCACCTCGGTGAAGACGGACTCCATGGCTGCTCGCCGCGCCGCGCCCCGGGTCTCCTCCCGGGCGGCTCGGGTGTGTTCGGCACGCTGCTCGGCGCGCAGCCGCGCGGCATCGGCCAGCCCGGCGTCCTCGGTGGCCGCGTGGACCTTGCGGTCGGCGGTGGCGCGGATCCGCTCGGCGGTCCGGGTGGCCTGGTCGGCCCGGCTGCGCAGTTGGTCGAGTTCCTGCCCCCGCCGGTAGACCTCGGATCCGAGCAGGCCCTCGATGGCTCCGTCGATCTCCTGCCGCTGGTGTTCGAGCTCTTCCTGCGCTCCCCTGCGCTCCGCGCGCAGGCGCAGGGCCTCGGCGTGCTCCTCCTCACTGTCCTTGGCGATGCGGGCGACGTTGTCCATCTCGGTCGTCGCCGAGATGAGCGCCGCCGCCCCGGCACGCAGGGCGCGCTGGGCGTAGCCGCGTTGCTGGTTCGCCACGGCGGTGGCCGCGGCCACCTCGTCGTCCAAAGACTTCAGGTGTTCGCGCTGACGGTCGAGGCGTTCGAAACCCTCGGCGAGTTCGGTGATCTCGCCCTGGCCGAGCGGGGGCAGGGCCCGTGAGAGCAGGGAGGAGAGCAGCGAGGGGTCCAGGCGCTCGGAGAGTTTGGGGGTGCGGAGCTGGAGCAGGGCGGTGATCAGGGCGTCGTAGCGCTGCTCGCTCAGGCCGGGGAAGAGCGTGCTGCGGACGGTGTTGCGGTAGTCGGCCGGTGATCCGTGCAGCTCGCCCCGGCCGTGCAGGGCATCAGCGAGGACAGCGCGGGTGAGCGGCTGGCCCGTGTCGTTGACCAGGGAGAGACCGCCGGGGTGGTCGATCCGCGCGCTGGTGGTGAAGTAGTCGACGGTGACGCCGGTGGTGTGCACGCTGGCCTGGAGCCTGGCGCCGCCGGTGAAGTGGACGGGATCGTCGTCCCCGTTGTCGCGGACGAACTCCAGCCACACGTACCCGACGCGCGTCTTGCCCGAGGCACCCTCGCCCATCAGGTTCCAGTGCATGGTGCGCTCGGAGCCGCCGAAGGTGGACAGCCGGTTGGGGCGCAGGCTGGCGTCGAGCAGGAACGGCAGGAGCACCTCCAGCGCCTTGGACTTGCCGGTGCCGTTCTGCCCCCGTAGGAGCAGCCGGCCCTCGTGGAAGGTGAAGGTCTCGTCGTAGTAGCGCCAGACGTTGAGGATGCCGGCCCTGGACGGCTGCCATCGAGCTGCGGCGGCCGGTGTCGGAGACGGGGAGCGCTGCGGGAGCTGGGTCACGGTCATCGGAGGTGTTCCCTGGTCAGTCAGGTTGCAGGACCGGCGGTCGCAGCGGTCGCAGCGGTTGAGGCCGTCGCGGGGGGGGGGGGGGGGGGGGGAAGGGGAGGGGGGGGGGGGGGGGGGGGGGGGGGGGGGGGAGGGGGGGGAAGG
>NZ_JBVHVO010000026.1:22632-35142 GCF_055564815.1 Kitasatospora sp. NPDC028961
GGGTGGCTGGTGCCCTGTGAGTTGTGTTTTTCCCTGGCGAGTCCAGTTAGCAGTCGGGTCGCCGCTGGTGCTAATGGTGGGGGTGTCTTTCGCGCCCCCCCCCCCCCCCCCCCCCCCGGGCCGGGGTACGGTGCGGTCGCCGATCCGGCGGGCCAGGCCGAAGTCGCCGAGGACGCGGACGGCGTCGGCCGTGAGGCGCTGGGCTCCGTCCTCCGACTGGTAGCCCTTCGCCCACCGCGGGAAGCGCCGCAGCAGTTCGGCCGCCTCGCCGCTGAGCTGTTCCGGTGTCAGTCCGTCCGGAGCGGCCGTCAGCGGTTCCAGCAGGAGCAGGGCGGCGACGCGGGCCGTCGCGGAATCGTCCGGGAAGCGGCTGTCGGTGGCGATCCCGTCCGGGTCGACGAGGAGCAGGCCGTCGGCCCGTTCCTCCAGCACGAAGCCACCCTGCTCGGCGGCGCGCCGGACGATCTGGCGCCCGGTGGGCGAGGTGAGGTAGGCGAGTTCGTCGGCGCCGAGCTCGTCGTGGTGAAGGACGGGATCGTCGAGGAGCCGGCGCAGCACCGAGTGCCGCAGCCGGAGGTTGCGCTGCGCGTCGGAGGCTTCGGCACCGCCGTACCGGCTCTCACGCACCGTGCGGCGCAGGAGTTCCTCGAAGCGCAACGGTACGTCCTGCGCCGGCACGGCCAGCCGGGACGGCCCGACGGGCGCGGCGATCAGGCGCATCAGGACGGTGGCGTCCACCCGGAAGAGGACCTTGGCCTTCGCAGAGTCGACGAAGCTGTCAGTGACGCCGTCCACGGTGAGCAGCGCACCGCAGGCCTCCAGCAGTCTGAGGACGTCCACGAAGGCCATGCGCTCGGACTTGCTCGCGGTATCGAAGGGCGGCAGCGCCTCGTCGGTGGCGCAGGCCTGGACGACCCGGTCGGCGAGCAGACCGACGGTCGTCACCGGCACCGGGAGCAGCTCGGCCGCGACCACGCACAGCAGTGTGTAGCGGCGGCGGTCGAACGGGCCCTTGCCAGCGCGCGGCCGACGGGCGGGGCGCGAGGCGTCGGGGACCGTCCGGATCTTGAGCAGGCGCGCGTAACCCAGGCGCGGTTCCACCACCAGCTGCCAGCCGCAGTGGTAGTCGAACCACTTCGTCAGCGGGTCCTGCCGGCGGCGGATCAGCTCGAAGGCGGTCGGGTCAGCGCGTTCGGTGATCAGCGGCCGGCCAAGGAGGAGCCTGATGCCCCGGGCGACGTCCTGCCGTTCGGCCAGGACCAGTTGGTTGGCGAGGGTGCTCATCCCGCCGCCTCCACGATCGCCGCGGGGTTGCGGATCTCCACCAGGTAGTCGGGCCCCTCCAGCGTCCCACGCGACGTCCGCAGCACGGCCCGCCCGCCGTCGGACAGCGTCCGGAGCACGATCTCGACGCGGCCGTCGGAGGTGACCGCCCGACGCGATCCGTCGGCATCGGGTCGCACGGCCAGTGCCCGGCCGAGGAGGTCGAGCAGTCGCTCGAAGACCGTGTGGTCCAGCGCACCGAAGCCGGAGAGCCGCATTGGCCCTCCGGTGCCCAGGACGTCCCATGCCGCTTGCAATTCGGCGCGCTCCTTACGGGCCCGCTCGGTCCGGACCGCCTTGATGCCACCGATGTCGCGCACCTTCCCGGTGCGCGTGAACCGCTCGGTGCTGCCACTGGTGCGCAGCAGGGCCGACACCTCCACCGGCGGGGCCTCGGCCCAGCTGGCCGATGAGGGAACCAACTCCGGGTCGGGGTGCGCGAGATGGGCGTGACGGGCCGATCCGAGGCCGAAGGCGGCCGACCACAGCCGGTGCAGGTCTTCCTCGCCGGGCGCCGCGGCGAACCAGCGGGCCAGCTCCCGGAAGTCCTGCACGGCGCTGGACGAGCGGCGCCGCGCTTCGGTGATCCGGTCAAGGACCTGAAGGAGCGTCACGATCGCCCGCCGCGCCACATCGTGCAGCTGCTCCACGCGCGGCCGCGCCCCGTCCACAGGCCGGAACCAGGCCCGTAGCCCCTCCCACCGCGCCCGCCGCCGCTCCAGCCACGCGAGTGCGGGATCGCCGTCGACGCCCGGCGGCAGCTCGGCCCCCCGCAGCGCCCGCTCGTGCAGCAGCCCGACCCCGCGCTCCTCGACCCGCTCCACGGCGGCGGCCACCGCCTGCCCCCGCTGGTCGAGGTTGACGAGGAACTCCTGGAGGTACGCCACCGTCGAGGCCTTCACCTCGCGGAAGGTCGCCAGGTCCGCGCCCTCGGCGCGCAGCAAGCGCTGCAACTCCCCGTTGAAAGCCTTAGTGTTGGCCAGCAACGCCGCCAGGTGTCCCTCCAGCTCCTGCAACGTGGTGAAGACCCGGCGGTCCGAGGAGGCGGCATCTCTCAGCAGGACGTACAGCTCGTCGAGCCGGTCAGTGATCGCCTCCAGCACCGCCGTCTGCAACGCCCCCGTCGACGCGAGCACGGACAGCGCGTGCTCGACCCCGGCGAACGCGGCCTCACCACGTCTGGTCAGCGAGTACTGGAGGTTGCGGCGCTCGTACTCCTCGGCACTGCGGTAGTTCTCCGCGTGGTTCTGGACGACGTCCAGCAGCTGCCACTCCCTAAGCTTGAGCAGCGCATCCTGCAGATCATCGTCATGGACGTCGTCGAGCCAGCCGACCGTCCGCAGCCGGGCCCGGACGTCGTCCAGTCCGAGCGCCGTCTCCAGCCGCTCGTTGGCCGCACCGAAGGCCTGGAGGATCGCACCGTAGAGCCCGGCCTTCTCCCCCGTCGTGAACCGGAACATCTCCGCCGGCACCCTGCGCAACGGCTCCCCTCCCCTCGTCCGGGCACCACAGTACGCGGACGCACCGACGCACCGACCAGAACTCTCGACCTCGCATCCGCGCAGCGACGGTGTGATAGACGGCGACGTCCCCGGTGAGCACGAGAGTAGCTTCGGGCCAAGGAGCTGACACAGGGCGGTGACCAGGCGTCTCAGCTCGGCCCGTTCAGCGGCGCGAAATGACCGACAGCGCGGCAGTCAGAAGCCGGTGAGCGCGTCCAGTAGGTCTCGGAGCAGGGCATCGTCGATGGGCGTGCGATGGGCGAGCTTGTTGCGCGCCCGTCGGAGGGTGCGCAGCCGACCGAACTCCTCGTCCGTCAGGGTGATGTCCCGGTGCACGGCCGCGTCGTAGAGCTCGCCGAGTTCCATGGAGGCCAGGTCCGCCGATGAGCCGTTGGCACCGCGCAGGGACTGCCGGACGTAGGTGTCGACGAGCCGGTTGACGCCGCGCACCGCTATGCGCGGAAGCAGCTCGACGAAGCCGACGCGGGCGTCGTCGACGAGGGGCAGGAGAACGCGGTTCTGAGCCTGCCAGACCAGCTTGTCGAGTGCCGCCCCGCCGGAGCGGGGAGTATGACGGATCTGCCCCTCCCAGCTGTCGACCAGCCCGGCCGACCACGCCTCGCGCAAGCCGTTCTCAGGGAGCGGCGCGTACGCCGCTCCGGGCGTGCCGCGTCCCTGGGAGCCCGGCTCTTCGGTGTCGTCCACGAGGCAGCACCCCCGCAGGGCGGAAGCCAGGTCACCGATCGTGCCGTTCCAGGCCCTGGCCAGCTCCACCGCCAGCCCCAGATCGGGACCGGCCGTCTGGACGACGATCTCGCGGCGCAGGGCGTGCTGGATCAGCTTGGTCGGCGTCATGCGGTTGTGCGCCTGTCCGAAGCCGGGATGCGGAATCGCGTCGGCGACGACGGTCGCCGTGTCGAGGTGGTTCCACACCCCCCACCACCAGTGCGGCCTCGACACCGTACCGTCTAGGAGCCCGATGGTGTCCGTCTCCAGGTCCTGGAGGCGGGAGGCCACCAGCAGCCGCGGACGGTCGCTCGGTTTGAGGCCGGCCTCCTTCACGGCGGCCTGGAAGCGGCGTAGCAGCCGGGAAACCGCGTGCGGGTCCGCCTCGGTCCAGGCGCGGATGACGAGCACGAGCGCGCGGCCGTCCGCGTTGCCGACCAGTTCGGCGACCAAGTCCCCGTCCGAACCGAGGCTGTGGGCCAGGCGCGCGGTGACGTCGGTGTCCGGGCCTTCCGCGAGGCGTCCGTCGACGGTGTGTACGGGCGGCGGAACCTCGGACGGCTGGAAGCCCCCACTGCCGAAGACTCCGAACGGATCCCAGCCACCGAAGCCGTCGTCGACGTCGAAGGCGTCCTCGAAGCGGTGGCCCGCTGGCCTGCCCCCGGTGCCGAGCGGCTCCCGGGAGCCCCGCGCTTCCGGCAGGGCCGCGACCGGAGCCAGGCGTGGAGCCGTCTCCTTACCGGGAACGTCCACGACGTCGTCCAGGTCGTGGATCACCTCGTCCACGGCCCGGTCGGCACGGCGCGATGCCACCTCGGCGTCCGGAAACAGCCAGACGCAGGTCAGCCCGGCACGCAGGTCGGCGAGCACTGCGGCGCAGTGACGGCGAGCGCCCGGAAGGTACCGAACCACCTCCGGGGACAGCGCGCCGGCCGGACCAAGGAGATCCGTCACACCGCCCCGCCCTGAACGCGTGCCACGGTCTTGAGCGCGCGGAAGGTGACGCTGTCCACGGTGAGGAGCTCTCCGTCGTCGTCGAGCACCCCGAGCGCCTCCAGGTCCGCCAGCAGCGCCTCGGCCTCGTCCAAGTCGTCGTCGAGCACGACGGCCAGGTCCTGGGGGATGGCGTGGGCCATGCCCTGCCGGTGCTCCTCCACGCTGAACATGTCGGCCCAGCCGGCCATCTGCCCGACACGGCGGTCGGAGAGACCGGCCCTCTGCAGGTGTTTGCGGGCGAAACCGGCCTCGTCCGTCCGGTTCGACATCGCGTCGAAGAGCCTCTCCCGGGGAGCGCCCTGCAGGTACTGGGCGATGGCCTGCTCGACGAAGGCGGGCCAGCCCCCGGTCACCTCGATCAGGTTGCGGCGCTCCTGGACCGAGACGAACGGCTGCTCCGGCCAGGCCCGCAGGCTGGTCGCGTTCCAGCGCCGGGGCTGCGCCCGGAACACGTCCGGGAAGTCCGGGCCGAGCGCGGTCAACGGGTCGACGACGGCCAGCGCACGCCGGCGCGGGATCTCCTTGCCTTCCTCCTCGGACGCCGAGGCGTACTTGGTGAGTTGCTCGACGACGGCCCGTACGTCCACTGCGGGAACGCCCCGCAGATCGACGAAGAGCAGGTGTGGCGAGCGCTCACGGGCCCCTTTGGTGACTGCTTGGCGCAGCTCCGCGGGCGCCACGGGAAC
Organism: Kitasatospora sp. NPDC028961; assembly: GCF_055564815.1. Lineage (NCBI taxonomy): Bacteria > Bacillati > Actinomycetota > Actinomycetes > Kitasatosporales > Streptomycetaceae > Kitasatospora > Kitasatospora sp. NPDC028961. Next base: position 27,866 of record NZ_JBVHVO010000026.1, read on the forward strand.
GACCTGGCACTCCCTTCCGACGTACTGCTCCGCGGCCTTGGCCAGGAAGTCCGCACCGAGCGCCGCCGAGGCCGTGATCACCGCAGTGCGCCGGGAGAGCACCTCGTGCCACTGCTCGTCCGTCAGCGGACTCATCCGCATGATCCGGCCGTCGTCGTCGATGGACCGACGGGCGACGCGCGGGTTGTAGTCGTACTTCTGCGTGAACTCGCTGGTGCGCAGCTCCGCTTCGAGCTCGTCGCGGGTGCCGAGCATGTTGACGAGGTTCGGGCTGCGCATGACGAAGCTGTTGCTCCGCCCCGGGAGCGGGAGGACCAGTCCGAGGCCTTCCATCTCCATCAGGTCGGTCCGGACCTCGTCCACGCCGTTCTGCTCCGGGAACCCGTCCGGCCACACCCGGTGCGCCTCCTCCTGAAGCTCCTGGGGCGTGTAGCCGCGGGCGTAGCCCTCCGTGAGACTGCGCAGGGCCAGGATGAGCGTCAGGACCCGGTAGCGGTCCTCCAGGTCGATGGTCAGGCGGAGCCGGTCGCGGATCTTGTCCCGGATGCCTCCGGACTCGACGACCTTCTGCACGTCGGCGTTGGTGATCTGGGGGCGCCCGCCCTCCGCGGACAGGGAGCGGCCCTGCATCTCCTCGACCAGTCCCTCGCAGACGATCTGGACGAGGTTGGCCTGGTTGTTGGTCAGCGCCAGGATGCTCCAGACCAGATCGGGGTTCTCGAAGAACAGCCCCACTGCGGCCAGTGGTTCGACGACCAAGTCGATCGCGGCCTTCGCGCGCAGCGGACCGACCAGGACCGGCTCGCCGCCGTGCCCTGTGATCGAATTGGTGAGCCTGTTGTAGCGCTGCACCTGGTGCAGGCCCGCGAATACGATCTTGAACCGTCGCTCGGTGTCGGCCATCAGCTTCATCAGGCCGGTGAGAGTCCGGAAGGTCGACTGCGCCCCCGCCGTCTCGACCGGCCGGGCGTCTGCGTTGAGGAACGCGTCGGCCTCGTCGGCGAGGAACAGGATGCGGCGCTCCTCGCTCTCGTCCAGCCACTGCTGGACCTGTTCGGCAATGGCGGTGGGGGCGGCGTGCTCGGAGACGCCATGGTGGAGCACCCCGGCGTCCTTCAGCTGCTGGGCCAGCACGCTCCAGATCTCCTGCGGGAGCCGGCTGAGCCCGATCTCGGCGAACCGCAGGTCCGTGTAGACCGCCACCTGGTTGCCGCCGTGCCCCGCCCGGAAGCTGTCGGCCACCTGCTGGAGCAGTGAGGACTTGCCGAGCTGCCGCCCGCCGTAGAGGAAGAGGCCGCCCTCGCGGGCCATGATCGTGCTCTTCTCGTCGTCGCGGCCCTTGAACACCTCGGCGGCGACTTGGCCGGCCTGGAACGGCTCGTACGGCCGGTACGAGGCCCACGGCAGCGTCACCCGTTGCACCGCGCGGAAGGAGCGGGCCTCACCGGCGGCGATCCAACCGAACACCGCGGGATCGACGACGATCGCCTGCTGCGGCTTCTGGTGCGAGGCCTGGGCGAGGCGCCGGCGCCCGCCGATGCCGAGCGGCTGCAGGTAAAGGATGATGTTGGCCCCGAGTGCGGACTCGGGCAGGTGGCGCAGCAGGGCATCGGGGCCGAGCTCCTCGGTGCCGACGATGACGACCCGGTAGACGCCCTTGGCCCGGGATCCGATCCGGGACACGTAGCCCGGGACATTGTCGCTTATCTCCGCGGTGATCGAGAGCGTCATCACCTGCCAGTCCTTGCGGTCCTGGTCCACCAGCCGGACCGGGCCCTTGACGCTCAGGCCGAGCATCCGCAGCACGCTGGGGACGTGCTTCTGGAAGGAGTTGCGGCGCTCGTTCAGCCGCCCGAGCGACTCCCAGGCCTCCAGGGCGACCGTGACCGCATCGGTCTCCGCCTGACCGGAGCGCCCACGGGCGTAGTGGCCGAACCACCAGCGCGCGTCGGCCCCGGCGCTGCTGGCCTTGGGCGCGTCCGGGTGGCGCACGCCCTCCAGGAAGGCGGCCAACTCGGTACCGGTCTCCGCAACCTGTTCCGGGATGCGGTCGCCCTTGCGGGCGAAGGAGAGCAGTTCCTCCGCGGTGGCGACGTCGCCGCGGTCGATCAGAGCGCCGATCCGGGCGAGGTCCGCCTCCTCGAGGTTCAGTTCGACCAGTTGCTCGCGCAGTTGGTCCGTCTTCTCCAGCATCCTCTCTTCCAGTCGGGCGACGACCTCCTGCACCTGCTCCAGCAGGCGACGGAACCGCAGGCTCCGGTCCGAGGTCTTGAGGTCGAGGAGCTGAGCCGCCAACTGGCTCTCCTGCTCGGGGGTGATCAGGTTCTGCAGGCGGACCCGTGCGAAGAGGTCATCGGCCTGGCACAGGGTTCCCTCGACCCTGAGGCGCCACTGGGCCGCGGCGTCCCCGAGCCGGCGCCGCCACGTGTCCAGTTGGTTCGCCTCCGGGGCGGGGAGGACGCCCAGCCGACCCGCTGCCGCTAGGTCGACGAGCCGCACCGCGATGTGCAGGTCGCCGCGGTCGAGGTGGGCGGCGAACGCCTGCCCCGGATCGGCCGGCTCCAGGAACTCGAGCACGGCGTCCAGCGCGTCCGGCGCGGTGAGGTCCGGCGCGTCCTGGCCGTCCGCCGCCGTGGTCCAGGCCAGGCGCGGCAGCACGAGCAGCGCGTCGGTGCCGGGCAGGCTGGGCAGGGCCCTTGAAACGCCCCCGGACGTTCCGGTACCGATCCACTCGAGCAGCAGCCGCACCGCTTCGCCGCCGGGGCCCGGAAACAGTGTCGCCTCGTGCGCCGCCCGGAGTGCCGCGACCAGCTCGCTTCCGAGTCGCCGGCTGTCGCCGCGCGGCGGCATCTCGGCGACCTGGACCGCCTCGCGCAGCAGCGCCGTCACCTCCCCGATGCGCACCCTCAACTGGTCCAGGGCCGTCGCGATGATCTTGGTCTTGCGCTGGTTGGGCGAACTGACCCTGCGCGTGGTCTCCTTGATGATCCGGTCGATCGCGTCGTCTTCCCCGTACGTGTCCTCCAGGTCCTGACGGAGCTGCTCGGAGGTGGCACCGCCCGCCGACCACGCCGCGATCAGGTTGAGGGTGCGCCCGAGTTCCGCATCGTCCTTGAGGAGCGTCTGGAGCACCCGGGACGCCAGCTGGTACGCCGTCTTGCTCGTCCCCAGACGGGCCTTGAGGGCCACCGCCCGGTCACGCAGATCGGCCGGGTCGACGGTGTCGTCCTGCCCGAGCCGGACCTCGTCGCCGGGCTGGACGGAGACTCCCCTGCGGATCTCCAGCGCCAGCGTCCGGAAGAGCTCGTTCCAGACCTCGGGCAAGCCGGGGAGCTGGACGAAATCGTTGACGATCGGCAGCGCCCAGCCCGCCTGCAGTCCGCTGCGCACCGCGGCGGCCAAGGCAATGAGGTAACCGTCGCGGTCCTCCGCGGTCGGCAGCGCCTTGTCCTCGACGCCGATCTGCAGGTTCATCGCCGCCTGCTGCCCCGGGGCCAGCCCGAACGCCGACGTGGCGAAGGCCACGGACTCGCACCGCTCCGGGCGCTCCCGGGCGGCCAGGGTCAGCCAGTACGCCTCGGCCAGCCTGCCCTCGGCGATCATCCGCTCGACCGGGGAGGAGGTGGCGCCGGTCCGCATCCAGACATCGGTCGGCCCGACGCTCTCCGGCGCCTCCGCCACCACTGCGGGCTTCGGCTCGGCCTGGACCGATGCCTGCTTCGGGATGACGGGCGGGTGGACGGTGCGGGACTCCATCGACTTCACTGCCACGCCGGCGGGTTGCTCGCCGACCGAGGTGGCGGAGGCGGTGATGGCGGTGGTGGCGGGGTCGGTGCCGCCGTTCGGCTCGGCCGGCCACGCCGGCTCGGTCGGCGCGGGGGCCGTGTGGACGAGCGTCGGTACGGGTCCGGTCGCGCTGTCACGCGCCTCGGGCTCCACCTGTGCGGTTTCCGGGCCGGCCTGCTGCACCTCGAAGAGCAACGTGTCGAGGGTGTCCGTGAGTTGATCCGACGTCTCGAAGGCTCCCTCCGCCCGCTGCGTGTCCCCCTCGGCCGCGACGGGCACAGCATCCGTCCCCGCCGGGGAGGGCACTTCCCCGCCGTCGGCGCGCCCCGTTGTGTCCGGCTCGGCGGGTTCCTCCGGACGGGCGGCGTCGACCGGGTGGGACACGGGTTGCCGTCCGTCGAGCGCCTGCAGCTCCTGGAGCCGGGCGTCGATGGTGTCAACCTCGACCTGCAGCGCTGTCAGCACACCCGGGTAGCTCACCTGGCCGAGCATGGCAACGAGCCTCTCGCGTTCGGCCGTTGCCGCAGCGATCTCCTCGCCGATCCTCGCCGAGCGGACGTCCACCAGGATTCGATCGAGGTCGTCATGGGTCTGCTCAGTCGCCCACTCGGCGTCGGCGCCGATCCCGAGCACCAACTCGGCCACAGCAGCCCGCTGACCGAACCAGGCGTCCACCGCTGCGGACAGCTCGGCATCCCGCCGCCCCGCTCCTCTGCGGACATCCACCGCCAGGTCCTCCAGCCGCCCGGCGAGCAACTCCCCTTGCCTGCGCAGGCGGTGCGCAGCGGCTTCGAGCTTCTCCGGCAGGTCGTCGGACACCGAGTTCTCCCCGTCTGCGGCTTCGGATCGCGTGCTGTTCGGGTCCCCGCACCGGGCCTCCCGTGAGGTCGCGCCGGACGCACGCGCCTCCGCCCTGCTCGCGCGTCGGGGGCGTTTCGGCTCCGGCCAGTCCGCCGGAGTGGCGGCGGCCTCCCACAGGGTGTCCCAGTGCTCCAGGACGTGGCCGCGTCCGGGTGTGCCCTCGTCGCCGAGCGGATACGAGTGGAGGGCGAGGCAGGCGAGCGCCGGCGGCAGGTTCGTCAACGCCGCCCTCAAACGCTCGGTGTCCACACCCCGCAAGCCCTGTTTGGCGACATCTTGTTGACGGACCATCTGGTCGGCCACCTCGCGCCCGACTTCGGCGATGTGGAGGAGCAGATCCGCAGGAGCCTTCGCGACCCAGGAACGCATACCCGCGGCACTCACGCGGGCCTGTCGGGTCGGCTCGCCCTTGTATCCGAAGGGATGGCCGTGCGCAACGGTGATGAAGGCGAGCAGGCGCTGGAGGGCGTCCGGCGGCTGGCTGGAGAGCCAACGGCGGAGTTCAGGAGCTGGCGGCACGCCAGTCATCTTCACACAGTTGTGAGTCCGTCTGCAGGGGAACCGACCAGTACAGCAGTTGTTATTCGGCGCTCAAACATCAGGATTGCCACCAGCTCGCGCGCACGGCATGGTCGCATGGGCAACTACTGCCCGAGGCATTCTCGGTGAGTGACAATCAGCTCGCGGTACCAGGCGTACGAGGCCCTCGGCGTGCGTTTCTGCGTCGCGAAGTCCACGTGCACGAGCCCGAAGCGCTGGCGGTAGCCCTCCGCCCATTCGTAGTTGTCGAGCAGTGACCAGGTGTAGTAGCCGCGCACGTCCACGCCCTCGGCGACCGCTGCGGCCACCGCGTCGAGGTGGCCGGCGAGGTAGTTGATGCGGGGCTGGTCGTCGAGGGTGTCGGCCGTCGAGCAGCCGTTCTCGGTGATGGTGACGGGCGGGAGGGCGGCGCCGTAGCGCTGGCGGAGGCCGACGAGGAGTTCGCGCAGGCCGTCGGGGACGACGGGCCAGCCGAAGGCGGTACGGGGGACGCCCTCGATGGGGGCTTCGGCGAAGGGGAGGCCGGGGTCGGTGGGGGCGGCGATGCGGGTGGGGTTGTAGTAGTTGACGCCGAGGCCGTCGAGGGGCGTCCCGGCGATTAGCTTCAGGTCGCCGTCCCGGACGCTGCCGCCGAGGTCGGGGGCCACGCCGTAGGCGGCGAGGTCGGGGTAGCGGCCGAGCAGGAGCGGGTCGGTGAACAGGCGGTTGTGCAGGGCGTCGTAGGCCTCCGCGGCGGCCAGGTCGGCCGCCGAGGAGGAGGCGGGCCAGACCGGGGTGAGGTTGTTGGCGATCATCACCTCCAGGCCGCGCTCGCGCAGGGCGGCGGCGGCCAGGCCGTGGCCGAGCAGCTGGTGGTGGGCGGCCGGGAGGGCGTCCAGCATCAGGGTCCGGCCGGGGGCGTGGATGCCCATCGCGTAGCCGTAGACCATGTGCACGAAGGGCTCGTTGAGGGTGATCCAGGCGGGTACCCGGTCGCCGAGCCGGTCCGCGACCAGCGCCGCGTACTCGGCGAACCGGTACGCGGCGTCGCGGTTCAGCCAGCCGCCGGCGTCCTCCAGGGCCTGCGGGAGGTCCCAGTGGAAGAGCGTGGGCAGTGGGGTGATCCCGGCGTCCACCAGGGCGTCCACCAGTCGGTCGTAGAAGTCGAGCCCGGCGGGGTTGACCGGGCCCGCGCCGGTCGGCCGGATCCGGGGCCAGGCGATCGAGAACCGGTAGCCGTCCAACCCGAGGCCCCGCATCAGCGCGATGTCCTCGGGATACCGGTGGTAGTGGTCGCAGGCCACCGCCCCGGTGTGCCCGTCCCGCACCGCGCCGGGCCGAGCGGCGAACACGTCCCAGACCGACGGGCCGCGACCGTCCTCCTCGACGGCCCCCTCGATCTGGTAGGCCGCCGTGGAGACGCCCCAGCGGAACCCGGACGGCAGTTCAAGTCGAGCCTGCATGACAACCTCCTACAGAAACGCGAGGAGGGCTCATGTTACTGGTCGGGCGCTGAAGCACCAGAGGTGGACGACCACGACACCTGGCGCAGGACACCGGGACCCCACCGAACCACCACTGCTCCGACCGCCGTTTGGTCCACCATCAGCTCCGCCGGCCCGCGGGTTCGGATCGCAGCGGGCGGATCAGGACCGACCACCCGCCGGCTACCGACGGTCCTCCAGGCGGCGTTTCACCTTGAGCGTGTCCCGCTCGACTGACGGGTATCTTCCCCGCGCTGGCCGAGCCCTGGGCCTTCGGACCCTGCGGCAGCACGGGACCCGCACCACCTTCTCGGTCGGACATGCCATCACTGAGAACGTCCGTAAGGCCGTCCGCGTGCTGCCAACAGTCGTGCCCGGCATGGCCGAGCGGTGCCGAAGGGTTCCCGAAGGCCGGGAACCGGCCCATCCGGGCGTTCGGGCCGCGCCGCAGGGTCGGCCCCATGGCGCAGGCGAGCTGAGCGATTCCCGAAGGCCGGGTGGCGGGTCGGGGCCGGGGGGGGGGGGGGTCCGGGGGAAGCCCCCCCCCCACCAGGGGAGGGGGGCGCTGACCCTCCGGCATTCCCGCTGGCTGGGCGACAGGGCCACCCAAGTGGGGAAACAAACGCC
>NZ_JBVHVO010000026.1:35152-101520 GCF_055564815.1 Kitasatospora sp. NPDC028961
GCGTTTGTCCCTCGCCGGGGTTTCGCCCCTGTGACAGAAGCAGGCGGAACGCTCCCAGGGGTCGGGGTGGTGGTGCGGGGGGGGGGGGGGTCGGGGGGGGGGGCCCCTCGGGGGACCCCCCCCCCCCCCCCGGGGCAGGTGGGCGCGGACCGTCAGGCGTCCGCGCGGGCGGGGCGCCGGGCCCGCGCAGTGAGCGACACGACCGCTGCCGCGATGACCACGGCCAGGACGAGGCTGACCGGGCCGGTGCCGAGGTCGAGGCCGCCGCGCTGCCTGCTCACACCGGCCCAGTCGGCGAAGCACGCGCCGAGCGGGCGGGTGAGGACGTACGCCCACCAGAACGCCAGGACCGGCGGCAGGCGCAGCGCGCGGTGGCCGAGCGCCGGTACGGCGATCAGAGCGGTGAACAGCAGACCGGAGGGCAGGTAGCCCCAGCCGAGGGAGGCGGCGGTCAGGTCGCCCACCGCGGTGCCGAGAGCGAAGGTCACCATCACCGCCGCCCAGTAGAGGACCTCGCGGCGCCCGCCCCGGACGGAGTCCACGGCGAGGGTGCCCTCCAGGCGGTGCCACAGCCGGAAGACGGCGCCGAGCGCGAGGGCGAACGCGGCGGCCGAGGCGGCGTAGGGGACGCCGAGGGCGACGTGCGCGACATCGGCGGCCATCGTGCCGAACACGCTGACCATCACCACCGCCGCCCAGTACACGGCGGGCCGGTAACGGTCGGCCCGGGCCTGGGCGTACAGCGCGGCCGCGAGCAGCGCGGCGGCGCCGGCGACGGCCGGGACGGGGCCGAGGGTGCCGGCGAGGTAGTCGGAGGTGGTCTCGCCCATGCCGGTGGTGAGGACCTTGACCGCCCAGAACGAGGCGGTCACCGCGGGCACCTTGCTCCACGGCCCGCCGGTCGGACGGTCGTGGAGCCGGGGTGCGCCGGTCGTCGTGGTGGCGCTCACAGCGGCGCACTCCTTTCACGGCGCGGCCACGGCGCGCCGTCGGGTGAGGGGGCGTCAGCCGCCGAGGACGGTGTTGGAGGTGATCGTGGAGGCGGTGCCGTCGACGGTGACCGCGTGCCGGACGCCGTCCGGTCCGAGGACCACGGTCTGCCAGGCCCGGCCGCCGCCGGCGACGGAGACCGGGTGCAGCGACTCGACCTTGCCGCCGGGCACGGCGGAGGAGGCCTTGACGACGGCGTCCGCGGCGTCCAGCGACGGCAGCGGCGCGGGCGCCTTCGCCGGGCCGGCGTCGTCGGTGCTGCGGTCGTCGCTCTCCTCGCCGTCGTTCCCGTCCGCGCCGTCCGCCCGCGCGGCACCGTGGCCCCGACCGTCGGCGTGCGCGGTGACCCGGTCGGCCCTCTCCTCGAAACCGTGGTGCGCGACGACCACGACCGCGCCGCCGGCTATCAGGACCGCCGTCGCGGCCGCGCTGCCCCACCGCGCCGTCCGTCCGGGCCGCCACCGCCGGGTCGGCTCGGTCGGTGTCCGCTTCTCCTGCGGGTCCTGGAAGTCCTGCCCACCCGTGGACTCGTCCACCCTGCTCACCCCGGCTCCAACGCGCCTCCGGGCGCCGTGCCCGGTCGATGGGCCCAGCATGGCGAGCGCCCGCTGAAGGATTGCTGAAGACCTGAAGATGCCTTCAGCGGCCGCGCCCGGCTCGCCGGCCTCGCCCCCACCACGGTCCAAGGACGCGGCTGCCGACCTCACCCCGTCGCCCTCGACTCGCCGACGACCTCACCAGGAAGCCCAAGGAGCCGGTATCCCGGCCGATGACGAGCACGAGCAGGCGCAGCGTGGTGTCATCGGGGCCGTCAGAGTCCAGGTGGCCGCTGCCGCCGCGCCCTGGGGGTGCCGGGTCGTCGGTGGTGGTGTCGGGGTGGGCCTGCGGGTCGCCCACGCGGCGGGCGTGGCGGCGCGGGCGGGCATGTGGCCTGCCGGGGCGGGTCGGTGGCTGTTCGTGGTCGGGCCGGTCGCAGTGTTCATGCAGCCCTCCGAGTGATGTCGGGGGTGGTGCCGGTCGCGGGGTGATCCGTCGACGGCTGCGGTGGGACGGTCGGCCCGTTGGCCGGCCGTCCACCCCGCCATCCACGCTAGGGGCAGCGCTGTGCTCCGCCGCGGTACCCGGGTCGGAATCCGGCAGCCGGGGTGGGACCTGCGGTATTACGCCGTTCGGGGCAGGGTGCGGCCGCCGACGTGCGCCGGGAACGGGAGCACCTCGTGTCGGCCCGGCGGGGTGCGGACGCGCGGAGGCAGAGGCCCACCCATCGGCGGTCGCACCGCCGGACCGGGGCACCCTGCTCGGCCTTCCGACCGGCCTCGACGCGCACCATCAATGTCGACGTCGATGTCGATGTCGATGTCGATGTCGTCCGACCGGGCCCGGTCAGCCGGGCCGGGTCAGCCCCATGTCGTACGCGAAGATCACGGCCTGCACCCGGTCCCGGGCGCCGATCTTCGCCAGTACCCGTCCGACGTGGGTCTTGACGGTGGATTCGGCGAGCACCAGACGTCGGGCGATCTCGCCGTTGGTCCAGCCCTGGGCGATGGCGACCAGGATCTCCCGCTCGCGCTCGGTCAGTGCGGCCAGTCGTGGGTCTGCGGCCGGCCCCTCCCCGGGCCCGCGTGCGGGCAGGTGGTGGGCGTAGGCGTCGAGCAGCCGACGGGTCAGCCCGGGGGCGATCACCGCGTCACCCGAGGCGACCGCGCGGATGCCGGCCAGCAGTTCCTCGGGCAGGGCGTCCTTGAGCAGGAACCCGCTGGCCCCGGCCCGCAGCGCCGCGTGAGCGTACTCGTCCATGTCGAAGGTGGTCAGCACCAGGACCCGGCAGCGCCCGCCGGCCGCCACGATCCGGCGGGTGGCCTCGATCCCGTCCATGCCCGGCATCCGGACGTCCATCAGCACCACGTCGGGCCGCAGTTCGGCAGCCCGGCGCACCGCCTCGGCACCGTGCCCGGCCTCACCGACCACCTCGGTCTCGGGGCTGCTTTCGAGCAGCATCCGGAAGCCCAGGCGCTGGAGCGGCTGGTCGTCGACGATCAGCACGGTGGTCACGGCGCCGAGCCTCCTGGGTCGGTGGGCGGTGTGAGGCTGAGGAGAGCTTCGACGGTCCAGCCGCCGCCCGGCGCCGGGCCGGCCGCGACGCTGCCGCCGTAGAGGGCGACGCGCTCGCGCATGCCTGCCAGGCCGTGTCCCTCCTCGTTGGGCGGCGCGGTGCTCGGACCGTCCGGCGGGCCGTTGTCCCGCACCCGGACCAACACCGTATCGGCCTCGACCGCGATCCGGAGCTCGGCCCGGGTGCGGGGGCCCGCGTGCTTGAGGCTGTTGGTCAGCGCCTCCTGCGCGATGCGGTAGACGGTCAGCTGGGCCGCCCGGTCGAGCAGTTCCAGGTCGCCGGCGGTGCGGTAGCGGACCTGCGGTCCGGCCGCCCGCACCCGCTCGCAGAGCTCGTCGAGGTCGGCGACGCCCGGCTGCGGGCTGAGCTCGGGCCCCTGCCGCTGGTCGCGCAGCACGCCGAGCATCCGCCGCATCTCGCCCAGCGCCTGCCGTCCGGTGCCGGCGATCAGCTGCAGCGCCTCCTTGGCGCGACCGGGGCTGAGCTCCGCCGCGTACGCCCCGCCGTCGGCGAGGCCGATGATCACCGACAGGTTGTGGCCGATGATGTCGTGCATCTCGCGGGCCACCCTGGCCCGCTCGGTCGCGGCTGCCAGCTCGGTGCGCTGGTCGCGCTCGATCTCCAGCCGGACGGCGCGCTCGCGCAGGGCGGCCACGTGCGCCCGGCGGATCCGGAGCACCAGGCCCAGCGCGACGGATGCGGTGGCGGCGCTGGCGAGGAAGAACAGCGCGTCACCGAAGAACACCGCGCTGGCCAGCCGGACGGCGGCCACCCCGAGCGCCGCGGCCATGACCGCGCAGGCCCAGGGCAGGTGCCGCAGCCGGCCGTGCAGCGCCAGGCTGTACAACGCGATCAGCAGCGCCACGTCCGCACGCAACCAGACCGTCGCGGCCCACTGCGCCATGAACACCGCCGCGATCACCGCGAAGGTCGCCGACGGCGCCCTTCGGCGCCACCACAGGGGCAGCACCAACGCGAGCTGCCACCCCAGGGTGGCGGCGGTCGACAGGTGCGCGATCCGGATCCGCAGCTCGCGCGGCCCGCCGTCGTGGACGAGGTCCGGTACGCAGAACAGCAGGAAGACGACGGCCACCACCGCCGTGTCCAGCAGCCACGGGTGGCGCCGGTCCAGCCCGCGCAGCCGCTGGCCGCCCCGGGCCAGCCGGGCCACCACGGGGTGCCCCCACAGCGGCTCCAGTCCCTGCGGAGGGAGCGCCGGGGACGTGGCGGGACCGGCCCTGGTGCCGGAGTCGTCGGTGGTCATGGAGGTCACCTGTCCATAGTGGGCGATGGCCGGCGGTCCACCGCCGAAGCGGTGCCGCCGGCCATCGCCCCGGAGCCGGGCGGCAGCTGTCAGGCGTCGGTGCGCACCAGGCGCCAGGCCGCGGCACCCATCGTCAGGGCGGCCCAGGCGAGGAGGACCAACAGCCCGGTGGCCGGGCTCAACATGGTGGTGTCGTGGTGCAGCGTGAACATCGCCTCACCCGCGTTGCCGGGCAGGTACGGGCCGATGTGGTCCTGCCAGGACGTGGGCAGCAGGCTGACCAGGCCGGGAATCAGCATCAGCGTCGCGACCAGCAGCGATATCCCGCCCGCCACGGAGCGCAGCAGCGCGCCCAACGCGGCGCCGACCACACCGACCAGGGCCAGGTAGAGGCCGGCACCGAACAGGCTGCGCACCACGCCGGGGTCGGAGACGGTGAGCGCGGCCGGGGTGCCGGCGACGATCCCGCTGCCGATCAGGAAGGAGGTGAACGCCCCCACCGTCCCGACCACGAGGGCGACCGCCCCGTAGACGGCGGCCTTGGACCACAGCACCGGCAGCCGGCGCGGCACGGCGGCCAGGGTCGAGCGGATCATCCCGGTGGAGTACTCGCCGGCGGTGACCAGCACGCCCAGCACACCCAGCGCCAGCTGGCCGAAGTTGGTGCCGAACAGCGACAGGCGAACGGCCGTGGCACCGGCGAAGTCCCGGTCCATGTGTCCGCCGGAGGTGATCCGGTGCTTGTACTGCGCGCAGGCGATCAGGCCGAAGGCGATCACGAAGAGCAGGGCGAGCCCCAGCGTGATCCAGGTGGAGCGCAGCGACCACAGCTTGGCCCACTCGGCGCGCAGCACCCGGCGGCCGGTGACCCGGTAGGCCGGGCGGGCGGCCCGGACCTCGGACGGCTCCGCGGGGTGGACGGGCGTGATGGTGGTCATGCCACCCTCCCGGGGGTCTCGATGCCGGCGGTGGTCCCGTGGTACTCGACGGAGTCCCTGGTCAGGTCCATGAACGCCTCTTCCAGGGACACCGTCTTGGCGGTCAGCTCGAACAGTGCGATGCCCTGCGCCGCGGCCTTCAGCCCGATCGCGCGCGGGGTCAGGCCGGTCACCAGGAGCTCCTCGGACCCGACCCGGCCGGTGATCTCGACGCCGGGCCCGGCCAGCACCTCGCGCAGCCGGGCCGCGTCGGCGCTGGCCACCTTGACGGTGTCCCCGCCGGCCTGCCGGACGAGGTCCTTCACGGTGGTGTCGGCGAGCAGCCGCCCGCGTCCGACGATGATCAGGTGCTCGGCGACCAGCGCCATCTCGCTCATCAGGTGCGAGGAGACGAAGACCGTGCGGCCCTCGGCGGCGAGTGCGGTGAGCAGGTTGCGGATCCAGAGCACGCCCTCGGGGTCCAAGCCGTTGACCGGCTCGTCGAGCATGACCGTGGCCGGGTCGCCGAGCAGCGCGGCAGCGATGCCGAGCCGCTGGCCCATGCCGAGCGAGAACGCCCCGGCACGCTTCTTCGCCACCGTGCGCAGACCGGTCAGCTCGATGACCTCGTCGACCCGACGCCGCGGGATGCCGTGCGTGTAGGCCTGGGCCATCAGGTGGTCGAAGGCCGAGCGGCCCGGGTGGATGGACTTGGCCTCCAACAGCGCGCCGACCTCCTGCAAGGGGGAGGTGTGCTCGGCGTAGCGGCGGCCGTTGACCGTCACCGACCCCGCGGTCGGGGCGTCGAGGCCGACGATCATCCGCATGGTGGTGGACTTGCCCGCCCCGTTGGGTCCCAGGAAGCCGGTGACCGACCCCGGCCGGACGGTGAAGTCCAGCCGGTCGACCGCCGTCTTCTCGCCGTACCGCTTGGTCAGCTGGTACGCCTCGATCATGGGTACTCCCTCGCACTCGGACGCCGGCCGTCCCGGGACGCCTCACCGGAAACGCTAGCGGCGCCCGGCCCGGGAACCGTGGTACCGGGGACCAGTGCTCCGCCCGACCGGTGGTACCGCGGTACTACGTCCCACCTGCGGTCGAGCCGTCGGCGGGACGGCGACCGGGCGGGAAGCCGGTGCCCGACCGCCGCGCACGGTCCCGGGCTCCGGGCCCGGAGCACCGGCTGGTGCAGGTCTCCCCGCCAGGGGCCGGTCGTCTTCCTCGGCCGCCGCGGGACCAGCGGCCGCGTCAGCGAGCTTCGCGGCGTCCTCCGGCTGCTGGCAGCCCGTCCGTCCCTGGCCGGGCGACGCGACCTGACCGACCGCGCCCGTCCGGCAAGGGCGGCCACCCGGCCCGGCGGAAGCGCCGGCCGGGCGGCCGGGGCGGGTCAGCCGACGGGGTTGAGCGCCCACTGCTGGTTCGTCTTCCCGGGCCGCCCGCGGACCACTGGATCACGGGCGTCGTGTCACTCGGGTCCCCACCGGAGACGTCGAGGACGAGGCCGCTGTTGAAGTTGACGACGGCCGAGGTCGTGCCGTTCACGCTCCTCCGTGTCGGGCGCGTCCGGGCGGGGTAGAGGGCGGGTGACCTGTCGGTGGGGTGGAGGGACTGTGCCGTGCCTTGGTGGGTGCTGCTTGTCGTCGCCTACGGGTCGACCGCGGTCTGCGCCGTCCGGTACCGGCGCGCACTCCGCGCCTTCCTGGACGCTCCGGTCCTTCCGCGGGCACCCGGCGAGGAGTTCACGCTCTACGAGGTGGCCTTCCTGCAGCTCTACGAGGACCGGGTCGCCCGGGCGGCCATGGCCGCGATGGTGCTGGGCGGGCGGCTGAGGGCGCGGGACAAGGTGCTCACCGTCATCGATCCCGTGCCGCGCGACGCGGTCGAAGCCGACGTGATCAAGGTGATCGGGCTTTCACCGAGCCGCCGGACCTGGCGCCGGATGGACCGGTTCCAGCGGAGCCGGGCCGTCCTCGCGATCGGTGACCGGCTCGGCGACCAGGGGCTGGTGCGGCACCCCGGCCGGTCCCGGGCGGCGCAGCGGAGCCACACCTGGCTGGTGTGGGCCCAGGTGGCGTCCGTCGCGATGGGACTGACCGCCGTCGGCCTGGCCGCCGCCGAGGGAGGCCGCGTGTTCCTGGTCCCGCTCGTGGCCACGGTCGTCCTCCTCGCGGTCGGCTGGAAGGCCGCCGCCCCGCCGGTGAGCGGCCACTACTGGCACTGCAGCCGGACGGACGCGGGGCGGGCCGCGCTGGAGGCCCACTACGCCGACCACGAGCCGTGGATCCCCCGCACCAACGACGATCTCTCGGCGCACGACGCCGAGTTGCTCGTCACCGCCGTTCGTCGGGGCGGCTTCACCGGCAGGCTCGGCCCCCTCTCCGGGGCCGTCTCCTGGCCCGAAGGCCCACGCACCGGGCCGCCCGTCGACGACCCCCCGGGGCTCGGCGGCCTCTGACGCGACGCCAGGCGCGGCATCCGATCCGGCACCCGGAACGGCGCCCGGCCCGGCGCCCGGGGCGGCACCCGGGGCGGGCGCCAGGAGGTCGCCCGCCGCCCCTCCCCCGTCGGACGACGGGTGCCACCGGGATGCTACCCGTCGGTAGGATGCCACCCCTGCACGGAACAGGCACAGCACAGCAGGGGCACCGCAGGGCACGGCACAGCGGGCCCCAGCACGGCACAGGCGGGACGGGGACGATGGGGATACGGCTGCTCGGACCGGTCGAGCTGTGGCGCGCGGACGGCGAGGCCGCCGCGGTCGGCGGTGCGAAGCGGCGGGCGGTGCTCGCCCTGCTCGCGCTGGAGCTGGGCCGGACGGTGGCGGTCGAGCGGCTCTTCGAGCTGATGTGGGGCGACGAGCCGCCGATCCAGGCGAAGGCGGCGTTGCAGGGGCACGTCGCGGCGCTGCGCAAGGTGCTGGCCAGCTCGGGGTTCACGCTCACCACCCGCGCGCCCGGCTACCGGCTCGACGGCGACCCCGGGGCGGTCGACGCGCTCGCCGCCGGGGCACTGGCCGCGCGGGCCGCCGAGACGGCCGACGACGCCACCGCCGCCGGGCTGCTCCAGCGGGCGCTCGGGCTCTGGCGCGGCGCCGCCCTGGCCGATCTTCCGGCCACCCCGCTCTGCACCGATCTGGCCGGCCGGCTCGACGAGGGCCGGACCGAGGTCCTGACCGCGTGGGCGCGGCGCCAGTTGCGGCTCGGCCTGGGCCACGCGGCCGTCCCCGCCCTGGAGCAGTCCGTCCGAGCGGACGGACTGCGGGAGCCCACCGCAGCCCTGCTGATGCGCTGTCTGCACCAGAGCGGTCGCGGTGCGGACGCCCTGCGCGTCTACCACCGGGCCCGTGCCCGGCTGGACGAGGAACTGGGCGTCGCACCGGGGCCCGCGCTGCAGGAGGCCCTGGCCGAGCTGCCGGCCACCGACCGCCCCGGCCGGGGCGCCCCTACCCATCAGGCCCCCGACACCCCCGACACCTCCGACACCTCCGACAACACGGCCGCCGTCGAGCCGCCGGTGGCCGTCGGGGACCTGCCCGGGCCGCCCCGGGGCTTCGTCGGGCGCTCGTCGGAGCACCACTGGCTCGACCGGCAGTGCGGGCCCGACCGGACCGGGGACGGCCTGGCCGTGGTGACCGGCCCCGCCGGGGTGGGCAAGACCGCGACGGTGCTCCACTGGGCCCACCGCGTCGCGGCGGGCTTCCCGGACGGCGTCCTCTTCGCGGACCTGCGCGGCTTCGACCCCGCCGGGCCGGGCGACCCGGCCCAGGCCCTGGGCCGCTTCCTCCGCGCGCTCGGCCTCCCCGAGCAGGCGATCCCGGAGGACCGGGCCGCGCGCGCGGCACTGTTCCGTGACCGCACCCAGGGGCGCCGGCTGCTCGTCGTGCTGGACAACGCGCGGTGCGCCGCCGAGGTGGCCGACCTGCTGCCGTCCGGGCCCGGCTGCGCCACCGTGATCACCAGCCGGAACAGCCTGGAGGACCTGGTCGTCACCGACGGCGCCACGCTGCTCCAGCTCGCCGCCCTGCCGTCCGCCGACGCGCACCGCCTGCTGGAGCGCCTGCTCACCGCCGAGCGCGTGGCGGCGGAGCCGGAGCCGGCCGGGCGGCTGATCGGTCTCTGCGACCGGCTCCCGCTGGCGCTACGGATCGTGGCCGCCCGGCTCGCCGCCCGCCCGGGCTGGCGGATCGCCGACCTGGTGGACGAGCTGAGCGACGAGGGCACCCGGCTGGCCGCGCTCGGCACCCAGGGCGGGGCGGTCAGCGTCCGGGCGGCGCTCACCCTGACGCACCACCATCTCCCGGACGGCGCGCGGAGCCTGCTCGCGCTGCTGACCGTGCACCCGGGCAGCACCACCGACCCGTACGCGGCCGCCGCGCTGCTGGACACCGACGCCGAGGGCGCCCGGCACGCGCTCGGCCCGCTCACCGCGCACCACCTACTGGCGGAGCAGACGCCCGGTCGCTTCGGCCGGCACGACCTCGTCCGGCTCTACGGTTCGGAGCTGTTCGCCCGATTCGCCCCCGAGCGGCAACGGGCGGCGTTCCGGCGCCTGGTCGACTACGAGCTCGTCGCGACCGGCCTGGCGGTCCGGCGGATCAACCCGTACCACGAGCCGTTCCGGCCGGCCGGGCCCGGGCCGCGCGCACTGCCGCGGCTCGGCGACGTCCGGTCCACGCTCGCCTGGTGCCACGCCGAGGAGCCGGTGCTCCGCGCGCTGGTGACGGCCGCGACCGATCGCGGCGAGTACGAACGCGCGTGGCGCCTGGCCCGGTCGGCCTCGATCCTCTACTACGGCGCCGGGCGGGTCGCCGACCGGCTCGACTGCCTGCGGGTCGGGCTGCGGGCCGCCCGGCTGGACGGCGGCCGGGAGGGGCTGGCCGCCATGGAGGCGGCGACGGCCTGCGCCCTCGGCTCCAGCGGACGCGTCGCCGAGGCGCTGCCGCTCGCCGGGCGGGCCGTCGGCCGGACCACCCCGGACGACGGCGAACTGCACATCCACGCCCTCTCCGTACGGTCCTCGATGGCCGCCCTGTCCGGCGACCCGGCCGAGGCCGACCGGATCGCGCGGGCCGCCCTCACCCTCATCCGGGCGAGCGGACTGCGCGAGCACGCCGCCACCGTGCTCAGCAACGCGGCGGCGATCAAGGTGGTGCTGGGCGAGCCGGTGGCCGCGCTGGAGCACGCCCGCGAGACGCGTGCGCTGCTGTCCGACCGTCCGACCGCCAACGCCCACCTGTGGGCGATGGTCAGCGAGGCCCTCGCCCGGCAGGCGCTGGGCGAACCGGAGGCGGCCGAACGGGTCTGGCGGGAGGCGCTGCACCTGTGCGGGTCGAGCGGCAACGTACGGCTGCACGCCCTGGCGCGGCGTCACTTCGCCGACTTCCTGGCGGGGACGGGACGCACCGAGGAGGCCGGTGACCAGCTCCGGGCGGCGGGCGAGCTGTACACCGCGCACGGGGACGTCCGGCTGGCCGAGGACCTGGACGGGCGGCTGGCCGGACCGGCGGGCCGCCGGACCCCGGCGGGCCCGACCGCGATCGCGCCCACCCCCCGGGCCCGCCACGGCCTGCGACTCGCTTAGCACGGGACACCGGAGACGAGATGACCATCCATCACCTGAACTGCGCCACCATGTGCCCCGTCGGGGGCCGCCTGCTCCTGGGCAGCGGCGGACCGCTGATCGGCCGGCTGACGGCCCACTGCCTGCTGGTGGAGGGCGCGGACGGACTGGTCCTGGTCGACACCGGGTTCGGGACCGCTGACGTCGCGGACCCGCGGCGGCTCGGGCGGTCCTTCCTGTGGACGGTCCGGCCCCGGCTCCGGCCGGCCGCCACCGCGGTGCACCGGATCCGCGCGCTCGGCCACGACCCGCGCGACGTCCGTGACATCGTCCTGACCCACCTCGACCCCGACCACGCCGGCGGGATCGGCGACTTCCCACACGCCCGGGTGCACGTCCTGGCCGACGAGCTCCGGGCCGTCGAGGCCCTGGCGACCCGCGGGGAACGCGACCGCTACCGCCCGGTCCAGTGGGCCCACGGTCCGCGCTGGGTGGAGCACCGACCGGACGCCGCCACCGAGAGCTGGTACGGCTTCCGCGCGATCCCGGCGCCCTGGCGCGGGGCCCCCGACCTGCTGCTCGTCCCCCTGCCGGGGCACACCCGCGGCCACTGCGGCGTCGCCGTCCGGGAGGCCGACCGCTGGCTGCTGCACTGCGGCGACGCCTACTTCTCGCAGACGGACGTCGACCCCGCCGCACCCCGCCGCCCGCCCGGGCTGACGGCCTTCCAGCGCATGATGGCGTTCGACAACGGCGCCCGCCTGCAGAACCGGGAACGCCTGCGCGAACTGCGCCGCGCGCACCACGACGAGGTCCGACTGATCTGCGCCCATGACCCGGCCGACTTCCCCCGCCCCCCGGCACCGCACCCAGGACGGCCCTGACCGGCGGGTGCGTCCGGGCGCCGGCGGGTGCGCCGGGGCACGGCGCCCCGACGACGGCCCCGGACCGCCGGGTCGCTACTCCGGGGAGCCGCCGGCAACGGCCACCGGCCGCCGCGTGGCGGCGACGGCGCCGCCGACCGCCTTCAGCGCGTCGACCTCGCCCTTGCCGAAGAAGCCGTTGTCGCCCTCGGTGCCGACGCAGCGGGTGTCCGAGGCGGGGCACGGCTGCGGGTCGGCCTGGGCGGCGAGGCGCTCGCGGATCCCGGCCGGGGTGAGCGACGGGTCGGTGCTCGCGATCAGCGCGGCGACACCCGTGACGTGCGGGGAGGCCATCGAGGTGCCGCTCATCATGCCGTAGCCCCCGCCGGGCACGGTCGAGTACACGTCGGCGTCACCGTCGCCGCCCGGCGCCGCGAGGGCGATGACGCCCTCGCCGTAGTTGGAGTAGGACGCCCAGCCGCCGCCGACGGCCGTGGAGGCGACGGCCACCACGCCCGGGAGCTCGGCGGGGACGTCGAGGCAGGCC
The DNA here is from genome assembly GCF_055564815.1 of Kitasatospora sp. NPDC028961. NCBI lineage: Bacteria > Bacillati > Actinomycetota > Actinomycetes > Kitasatosporales > Streptomycetaceae > Kitasatospora > Kitasatospora sp. NPDC028961. The sequence goes on from NZ_JBVHVO010000026.1 coordinate 47,406, forward strand.
TTGGTGACGGTCCGTTCGAAGGGCTCGGAGTCGCTGGGGCTGGACGTGTCCGTGGGCGTTCCGGCGAAGTCCTGGTTGGCGTTGCCGGCCGCGGCGACCTGGAGCGATCCCCGGCTCTCGGCGTACTCCTGGGCGCGCCTGACGCCCTCGATGATGGCGGCCTGGTCCGGGTTGTCCGGGCAGTTGAACAGCCACGGGTCGGTCTCGTTGCTGCTGTTGGTCACCCGGAAACCGTGGTCACCGGCCCAGACGAGCCCGCACACGGCGTTCTCGGCGTAGGTGAGGCTGCCCGGCTCCGCGGTCCGGACCGAGGCGATCTCCACGCCCGGGGCGACACCGACGACGCCCACGCCGTTCCTGGCCGCGGCTATGATCCCCGCGACGTGGGTGCCGTGCGAGCCGATGGCGCGCCAGGATCCGGCCCGGGTGTCGGTCCTGCCGTAGGCGCAGGAGACGGAGTCGGCGGCGTCGAAGTTGGGCGCGAGGTCCTGGTGCAGGTCGTCCACACCGGTGTCCAGCACGCCGACCTTGACGGTGCGGGAGCCGGTGGTCACGTCCCAGGCCTGGTCGGCCCTGATCTGGCTCATGTTCCAGCCGACGGTCTCGTCGGGGGCCTCGTCCGTCTCGTCGGGGGCGGCCGGCACCGCCGGGGCGTAGGCGTCGGCCGGCACGTCGGCGGTGCGGGTGGCGCCCACCTGCTGGATCCCGGGCACGCCCCGCAGCGTGGTGGCGAAGTCGCCGGCGGTCGAGTGCGCGACGACCACGCCGATCGCGTCGTAGGAGGCGAAGACCGTGCCCCCCTTCGCCACCACGGCGGCCTTGGCGGAGTGGACGTCGGCGGGTGCGCTGATCACCAGGTACGAGCGGATCCCGGCGGACCAGCCGGGCGGGGCCGCCTCCGGCGTGGAGGCGGGGATGGCCGTGAGCACCGCGGGGACGCCGACCGCCACCGCGGTCAGGGCGGCGACAGCGAGGACCCGACGACCGGTCCGCCGGCGTACCAGGGGTGACATGTGTTCTCCGATCAGCCCGTCTGCAAGGCGTTCGCACGAGGTCTCGACGCAACGTGCAAGAGCAATGATCCCTTGAACCGGGGACCGCTCACGACACACCCCTGTCACCCGCCGGAACAGCACCGGTCTCCGGCCCCGCGGCCCGGCCCTCTCCCGCGGGCGACCCCTCCCGCGGGCGGCCGCGCGCCGGTCAGGGCTTGACGGCCACGGCGGCGTAGGCGGAGGCCTCGGCCTCGGTGATCTCCGGGCCGGAGCCGTCCGGATCGGGCCGCCAGCGGTGGGTGGCCACCACACCGGGGTCGCGGAGCTCCCAGCCGTCGAGGAAGCTCCGGACCTCCTCGCGGCCGCGCATCCGCACCGGGGTGCCGGCGGCGGCGTACACCTGGCTGACGCGCTCGGCGGCGGCGGGCGCGAAGTCCGCCGTGCCGTGGCTGATCACGAGGGCGCTGCCGGGGGCGAGCGCGCTCTTGAGCCGGTCCACCACGGCGTGCGCCTGCCGCTCGTCCGGGATGAAGTGCAGGAGCGCCACGAGGCTGAGGGCCACCGGCCGCGCCAGGTCCAGGGCCTCCCGCAGCTCCGCGGACTCCAGGATGGCCTCGGGCTTGTGGACGTCGGCCTGGAGGTAGACCGTGCAGCCCGCCGGGTTGGAACGCAGGAGGGCCTGGGCGTGGGCGAAGACGATCGGGTCGTTGTCCGTGTAGAGCACCCGGGCCTGCGGGTTGACCTGCTGGGCGACCTCGTGGAGGTTGGGGCTGGTCGGGATGCCGGTACCGATGTCCAGGAACTGGTCGATCCCCGTACCGGCCAGGAAGCGGATGGACCGGTGCATGAACGCCCGGTTGGCCCGGGCCGCGACGGGCGCCCACGGAAAGACGGCCAGGGCCTGCCCCGCGGCCTCGCGGTCGGCCGCGAAGTTGGTCGTCCCGCCGAGGTAGTAGTCGTACATCCGGGCCGAGTGCGCCCGGTGCAACTGCAGATCGACCTCGACGCCGTCGTGGCTTCCCCTGCTCCCTGCCATCTGTCTCCCCCGCCTTGTCGGCCCGTGGGCCGCGCCACCCCCATGCGCCATGCGGCGCGCGCTCAGGCGCGCCAGGGCGCACCTCTCAGTGGAGACATCTGCCCACGACCGATGCCGGTCAACCGGCGCGGCGGCCGCTGCGACCGGCGCCTCACTGAACCGGTCCAACCTATGCCACCGGCATGTGACGATCCATCAGTATCGTCTGCGTATTCATCATATTACTTTCAGTCAGTATTCTTGATTCTCTCTTTGCACACAGCCGCCCCTGCTGCGCTTGCATGTTCCACGGGGGCCTCAACCGTTCCCTCGCTCAGGCTCGGTGGCCCCACACCGCAGACACGAGGAGGACCGACATGACGATCGACCGGCAGGCGCCGCCCCCGACGGGCGGGCGCAGGGGAGGGCAAGCCATGAACGACAGCAGCGCACCGGACGGTCCCCGCTTGCGGCTCACCTTCGAGGCGTTCTGCGCCACCCACGAGCGGGCCTGGTCGGGCTTCGCCCGCACCCAGGTCGGCGCCGACCACGGCGCCGCCGAACTGATCGTCGCCGAGATGAAGGCCCACCTGCGTCGCAACTGGTCCCTCGCCCTGCGCCAGGAGATCCCCGCCGCCTACGCCTGGCGCCTGCTCAAGGAGCACCTCGGCGCTTGGCTGGACGCCCAGAGCCAGCCCACCGCGGTGCAGATCGCCGCGATGGACGCCGTGATCGGACACTTCTGCCGACAGGCCCGGCTCAGCCTGGAGACCCTGCCCGAGCAGATCGGCCTGCTCACCGCGATCCTCGCCCTACCCGAGCGCCAACGCGACATCATGGTCCTCACCTACTGCCTCGACCTGGACGACGACGAGGCCGCCGCCTACCTCGGCACGCCGACCGCCACCCTGCGGTCCAACCGCCGCCACGCCCGCCGGCGGATAGCCAAGGCCATCGGCCGACCCGACCTCTCGGACAGGGAGTCCCGGTGAACCGCAATCTCGACCACCCCGGCCTCACCTCCTGGCTCGACGGCGGCCCGGCCTGCAACGGCTGGCCGACCGACACGGAAGCGGGGGGCCGGACGGAGGTCTTCACCGGCACCGCGGCCGCACCGCCCGTGCAGCCGCCGCGGATCACCGTCGCACCGGCACCCTTCCCCTCCGCCCACGAGCAGGCCGCCCACGAACTCTCCCTCGCCATCGCCCTGGTCCTCAACGCACCGCAGGCCGGCGCGTCCCTGAAACAACTGGTCAACGGGTCCCGGATCCACCCCGAGGGCGCGCTCGTCCTCGCCTGTCTGCTGGCCCTCAGCGGCCGGGTGGACGCCGCGCAGTTCTGGTGGCAGTTCGCGGCCGGCTCCGGCAGCACCACCGCCGCGTACCTCCTCCACCTGCACCACCAGCAGGCGGGCGAGACGCGGGACGCCGCCTACTGGCGCGCCCAGGCGGAGAACCTGGCCGAGAACTCGCGGCACCGTGCCGGACCCCACCGCCCCGCCACCGCGCTGCTCCCCGAGCAGGTGCGGCACGACATCCTCGCCCGCTGCCACGACGGTCTCGCCCCCCGCCTCCCGCCCCGGCTGCAGGCCGTCCTCAACCAACTCGTCGTGGACGGCGAGGACGAGGACTTCGGCGAGATCCCCCAGCCGTCCGCCAGCCTGGTCGAGGACCTCGCCGCAACCCGATGACGCGACCCAGTGCCGCAGCCCGGACGACGCAGCCCGGCGAAGCTGCCCGGCGAAGCGGCCCGGACGACGTGTCAGCCGGGTGCGGCCCGGACGGCGCGGCCGAGGGGGCGCCGCGCCGGCCGCCGCCCCCGGCCACGGGCCACCGCCGCCGGGGCGGGGTGCGCCGACGCGGTGTCCGCGTACCCCACCCCACCCCGGCCCGCCCGCCCGGCGCTACCTCGGATCACGGTTGAAGACCGACTTCGACCAGAGGTAACCGAGGACGGTGAGCGCCACGCACCAGGCGACGGCGAGCCACCCGTTGTGCCCGATCCCATGGCCGAGCAACAGGCCGCGCAGGGTCTCGATGGCCGGCGTGAACGGCTGGTACTCGGCGATCGGCTGGAACCAGCCCGGCATCGCGTCGACCGGGACGAAGGCACTGGAGATCAGCGGCAGGACGATCAGCGGCAGCGCGTTGTTGCTCGCCGCCTCGGCGTTCGGGCTGACCATGCCCATCCCCACCGCGATCCAGGTGAGCGCCAGGGCGACGAGCGCGAGCAGACCGAAGGCGGCCAGCCACTCCAGGGCGGTAGCGTCCGTGGAGCGGAAGCCGATGGCCACGGCGACGGCGCCCACGAGGAGGACACTGGCGACCGACTGCAGGACGCTGCCGATGACGTGTCCGATGAGGATCGACCCGCGGTGGATCGCCATGGTGCGGAAGCGGGCGATGATGCCCTCGGTCATGTCGTTGGAGACGGAAACCGCCGTCCCGACCACCGTGCCACCGATGGTCATCAGCAGGATGCCCGGCACGACGTAGGCGATGTACGCGGAGCGGTCGGCGCCGCCGCCCATCCCCGCGCTCATCACGTCCCCGAACACGTAGACGAAGAGCAGCAGCAGGACGATTGGGGTGAGCAGCAGGTTCAGGGTGAGTGACGGGTAGCGCCGGGCGTGCAGGAGATTGCGGCGCAGCATCGTGGAGGAGTCGCGCACGGCGAGGGAGAGGGAGCTCATCGGACGGTCTCCTTGGACTGGTCGGTGCCGCCGGTCAGGGCGAAGAACACGTCGTCGAGGTCGGGGGTGTGGACGGTGAGTTCGTCGGCCTCGATGCCGGCGGCGTCCAGCCGGTCGAGGACGGCGCGCAGGTCGCGCTGGCTGCCGTCGCTGGGGATCTGCAGGGCCAGGGCCTCGTCGTCGCGGGTGACGTCGTGCAGGGCGAGGGCGGCGGACCGGTAGGCCGCCGGATCGGCGAAGCGCAGCCGCACGTGGCCGCCGGGAATGAGTCGCTTCAGCTCGTCGGCGGTGCCTTCGGCGGCGATCCGGCCGTCGTTCAGGACCGCGATGCGGTCGGCGAGTTGGTCGGCCTCCTCCAGGTACTGGGTGGTGAGGAAGACGGTCACGCCACCGGTGACGAGTTCGCGGATGATCTGCCACATGGTGTGGCGCGAGCGCGGGTCGAGGCCGGTGGTCGGCTCGTCGAGGAAGATGACCCGCGGGCCGCCGACCAGCGTCATGGCGATGTCCAGCCGGCGCTTCATGCCGCCGGAGTAGGTGGAGGCGGGCTTCCCCGCCGCCTCCACCAGGTCGAAGCGTTCCAGGAGTTCGGCGGCGACCCGCCGCCCCTCGCGCTTGGACAGGTGGTGCAGGTCGGCCATCAGGAGCATGTTCTCCTCGCCGGTGATCAGGCCGTCGACGGCGGAGAACTGCCCGGTGACACCGATCGCGGCGCGCACCGCCTGCGGCGCGGTGGCGATGTCGTGGCCCGCCACCCGGGCCTGGCCGCCGTCGGCCCCGATCAGGGTGGAGAGGATCTTGACGACGGTGGTCTTGCCGGCCCCGTTCGGGCCGAGTAGCGCGAACACGGACCCGGCCGGGATCCGCAGATCGATGCCGTCGAGGACGGTCTTGCCCCCGTAGGACTTGCGCAGGCCGACGGCGGAGACGGCGGCCGGTGGCAGGTGACCGTCGGCCCGCCTGGGTGTGGGCATGGCGGATGAAGGCATGAGCCCTCCCGTTCGAGAACTGAAGTGACTGGGGGGGTGTGCGAGGTGGCGGTGCCGGGGCTCAGGCCGCGGCACGGAGGAGGTCGATGGTGCTCTGCCGGGTGTGGTTCTTTCGGACCACGACGTCGTCGATCGTCTCCGGGATCACTGACGTCGCGAGGCCGATGACGCTATGGTGGCACCATGATGGCGCCATGCGCAAGCCTTTATGGCACCGGCCCTTGCATCGGGCTCGCGCCAGGCATTCCCGGGCCTCCCATCTGCCCGATCCTGGAGCAAGCACCCCCCAACGACCGGGCACCCCGCACCCCGCAACCCCTGGAGGCAGCACCCGTGGCACCTCATGACGTCTCATGACACCGGATGACGCCAGATGGTGCCACCCACGCGCCAGGCGACGCCACGACGCCACCCGCAGGCACCCGACCGGCCCGCCCGACATCCGCCCCCCTGCCTTGGCCCCCGGGCCCCGGACGAGCACCCGGCCCCCGACCCGCGACCCGCCCGCCCTGCCACCGCGCGGGTCGCGGCATAGCCTGGACGCAGGACCGGACGCGGTGCCCGTGCGAGCACCGGGCTGCCCCGCGACGCCGCCCCGCAGTCAGGAGGAGCCGGCCATGAGAAACCCCGTCGTCGTGGGCGTCGCCGCCTCGCAGTCGAGCCTGGAGGCCGTGGACTGGGCATCGGACGAGGCCTGGCTGCGCAACGCGCCGCTCCGCGTGGTCCACGCCTGGTTCGGTGAGGCGGCACACGCTCCCGCGGGTCAGGAGACCCGGCTCAGTAAGGACGCGGGCGCCGGCCTGCTCGACGCGGCCCGCGAACGCGTCCTGCTGAGGCACCCCGGCCTCGCCGTCGTCACCGAGCTCGTGGACGACCACCCGCGGCAGGCCCTGGCGGCAGCGGCCGAGGAGGCCCTGCTCCTGGTCCTGGGCGCCCGGGGTACGGGGGGCTTCCCCCGCCTGCTGCTCGGCTCGACCAGTCTCCGGGCCGCCGGCCACGCCGCCTGTCCGGTCGTCGTCGTGCACGACACCGGGGCCGGCTCCGGCGGCGGCGGCGTGCTGGTGGGCGTCCAGGGCAAGGGACACGACGACGAGGTGCTCGCCTACGCCTTCGACTCCGCGCGGCGCCGGAACCTCCCCCTGTTCGCCGTCCACGCCTGGGCCTACCCGCTGGTCGCCGGGCCCGCGCACGACCTCCCGCTGGTCTACGAGGAGGCGGACATCGCCGCCGAGCACGACCGGCTGCTGGCCGAGGTGCTGGCCGGCCCGCGCGAACAGTTCCCGGACGTCACCGTCACCGCGACCGCGGTGCGTTCCAACCCGGCCCGCGAGCTGGTCGCCGGGTCGCAGACCCAACGACTGGTCGTCGTCGGACGCCACGGTGAGCAGCGCGGACCGCTCGGCAGGCTGGGCTCGACCAGCCAGGCGGTCGTCCGGCACGCCGGCTGCCCGGTCGCGGTCGTTCCGGTCTGAGCGCCCGGCCCGCCTCGACGCCCGCAGCCCCCCGGGTTCCCGCTCACCCGACGTGGACGCGGGGGCGGCGGCCGCGGTCCGGCTCGGCCTCCCGCAGCACCTCGCGGGTGACCGGCGCGACCTCGCCGTGGCCGAACAGGAAGAACCGCAGGAACTGGGCGAACGGGTTGCCCTCGGTCCACTCGAAGTAGATGTGCGGCTGCTGCCCCGTCCGGTCCCGCACTTCCATCAGGAGGGCCGCCAGGGCGTTCGGCACGCTGGAGCTCTCCAGGGTGAGCACCCGGTAGCGGTCGTGCAGGACCTCCCCGTGGACCTTCAGGACGGTCTCGAACTCCGACGGGTCGAGCACGGTGACCTCGACGAAGACCAGGTCGTCCTCGGCGGGGATGTCGTTGTCCGCCCGGATCTGGCGCTTCTTCTCCTGGTACTCCGCGAGGTCCCGGCTGTTCGGCTCGTTGGCGATCAGGCGCAGCGGGCGGTGCGTGTAGTCGCGGACGAACCGCTCGGCGGCCTCGTCGAACGCGACGTCCGTCACCCGCAGCTCGAAGGCCCGCTTGAGCCGGGAGAGCAGCGACAGCAGGATGATGCCGGCGATGAAGCAGGCACCGATCTTGACGCCGTCCGGCCGCTCGGCGATGTTCAGCGCCGTGGTGTAGACGAAGACGGCCGCGATCACCGCGAAGCCGATGGTCCAGTTGCGCTGGCGGGCCTTGTGCGCGGCGATGGTGACGGCGATCGCGGCGGAGCTGATCAGCACCAGCACGCCGGTGGCGTACGCGCCGCCCTGCGCGTCGACGCTCGCGTCGAAGATCCAGGTCACCAGGAAGGCGATCAGGGTGAGCACGATGACCATCGGCCGCACCGCCCGCGCCCAGGCCGGCGCCATGCCGTAGCGCGGCAGGTAGCGGGGCATCAGGTTGAGCATGCCCGCCATCGCCGACGCGCCGGCGAACCAGAGGATGAGGATCGTGGCCAGGTCGTAGACGCTGCCGAAGGCGCTGCCCAGGTACTCGTGCGCCAGGTAGGCCAGGGCCCGGCCGTTGGCCTCGCCGCCGGGCTCGAACGCCGCCTTCGGGATCAGCAAGGTGGTGATGAAGCTGGTGGTGATCAGGAAGACGCTCATGATCAGCGCGGCCGTGGTCAGCAGCTTCCGGGCGCCCCGGATCCGGCCGGTCGGCCGCTCCTCGGTGTCCTCCGGATCGCCCTCGATGTGCGGCATCACCGCGACGCCGGTCTCGAAACCGGACAGGCCGAGCGCGAGCTTGGGGAAGGTGATCAGTGCGACGCCGATCATCGCGACCACGTTGCCGTGCTCGGTGGTCAGCGCGTCCGACCAGTCGGTGACCAGGTGCGGGGAGCGCGCGACCTCCCAGAGCCCGGTGGCCACCACGACCACGTTCAGCGACAGGTAGATCGCGACCAGCACCACGGCCAGGCCGATCGCCTCGCTGAAGCCCTTCAGGAAGACGCCGCCCAGCAGCGCGACCAGGACGAGCGTGATCAGCACCTGCCGGCCGCTCAGCGCGCTCTGCAGGTGCGGGTTCTCCACCAGGTGCGCGGTGGCGTCGGCGGCCGACAGGGTGATGGTGATCATGAAGTCGGTGGCGGCGAAGCCCAGCAGCGCGAGGACGAAGAGCTTGCCCTTCCAGAACGAGAGCAGCCGCTCCAGCATCGCGATCGAGCCCTCGCCGTGCGGGGACTCCTTCGCGACCCGCCGGTACACCGGCAGGGCCCCGAACAGTGTCACCAGCACCAGCACGATGGTCGCCACCGGGGACAGCAGGCCGGCCGCCAGCGCGGCGATGCCCGGCTGGTAGCCGAGCGTCGAGAAGTAGTCCAGACCGGTCAGGCACATCACCCGCCACCAGCGGGCGCCCTGGTGCTCGACGGGCGCCTGCGCGTGCGGCCCGGGGTACTGCTTGGCCATGTCGGCCAGCCCGTCCAGCAACCACGCACGCAAGCGCTGCCGCCCCGACGCCGCGGCCCCCGGATCGGCTGAACCCGACGAAACCAAGCCGCACCCCTGTCCACCGACCCACGCCGCCTCACCGTCGGGCGACGGCAAGGCGACAGGGTATGCGGCTCGGATCATCGGACCGGGCAGCGCCGGGGCGATGTCGCCGCAATGGCGGAACACTCTCCCCCGGCCGCAGGGCACACGGGGCCGCCCGGCCACGGCTGCCCGCGCCCGGCCCCGGCAGCAGGCGTCGCGGTCCCGGCGGCCGGACGGCGACGACCCGCCGTCGACCGGGCGACGGACAGGTCGGCCGGGGCACCGCGGCGAAGAATATGAGCACGGCTCACAGCGATGATTCGCCCGTGGAACACCCGATGCGGCACAGTGGCCCCATGAGCGCGGACACGAGGAGTCACCGGGTGGCCGGGCAGGGCGGACCGGGCCGGCGGCGGCCGGTGCAGCAGCGCAGCCAGGAGCGCTACGAGCGGCTCCTGGACGCCTGCGCGGGGCTGCTCGACGAGGTCGGCGCGGCCGCGCTCACCACCAAGGAGGTCGCGCACCGCGCCCAGGTGCCGATCGGCACGCTGTACCAGTTCTTCGCCGGCAAGGAGGACCTGCTGGCGGCGCTCGCCGGCCGCAACCTCGACCACTACCTGGAACGCCTCGACCGCCGGCTGCTCGACGCGGCGCCGACCGGTACCGCGGGGTTCACCGACCTCGCGGTGGACGAGTTCGTGGCGATGAAGCGGGCCGTTCCCGGCTTCGGCCAGGTGGACTTCGGGCTGGCCGGCGCGGCCGTGCCCGCCGGGGTCCGGGACGACCTGCACCTGCTCGACACCGACCTCGACAACAACACCGCCGTCGCGCTGCGCCTCCAGGCCCTCGGCGGCGACCTGTTCGCGACGGCCGACCCGGCGGCGCTCACGCTCGCGCTGCGGGTGGCCCTGGAGGCGGCGGACGCCGTGCTCAAACTCGCCTTCCGGAGCGCTCCGGACGGGGATCCGGCGCTGATCGGCGAGTGCAAGCGACTGGTCCGCTGCTACCTCGCCGAGCAGTTCGGCCCCCACTGACCGGGCCCGCCCCGTGCCCCGACCGGCGACGTCGACCGGCCCACGACGACACCCGCCCCCCGCACCGGCCGCACGGCCAAGCCGTTGCGGGCCCGCCCCCGCCGCAGCAGAGTGGAAGCAGAACGGCCGCCCGCGCGGCCATCGCGACCCGAGGAGCAGACCATGCACGCAGCGGTAGGTGACCAGCTCCACATCCACAGCAGGGCGGTGGGCATGGTCGACCAGAAGGGCGAGATCATCGAGGTGCGCGGCGCGGAGGGCGAGCCGCCGTACATGGTCCGCTTCGAGGACGGCCACACGGGGCTGATCTACCCCGGCCCCGACTGCAACATCGAGCCCCGCCAGGCGCTCCGCTGACCCATCCGGCCGCCACCCCGGGCCCGACCGGCGCGGGGTGGTGAGCCACGTGTCCGAGCCCGCACTGCCCGGCCCGCTCGCCGGGCTCGCCCCGCTGCTCGACGAGTACGGCTACGCGGCCGTGGCGCTCTTCGTCCTGCTGGACAACTGCGCCATCCCCGCGCCCGGCCAGACCATCCTGGTGCTGGCCGCCGTCTACGCCGGCGCCGGGCACCTCGACCTGGCCGCCGTGGTCGGGATCGCCTTCGTGGCCGCCGTCCTCGGGAACAGCCTCGGTTACCTGATCGGCAGCACCGGCGGCCGCGCCTTCGTCCACCGGTGGGGCCGCTACGTGCTGCTCACCCCGGCCCGGATGGAGCGCGCCGACGGCTTCTTCGCCCGGCACGGCGGCAAGGTCGTCACCGTGGCGCGCTTCGTGGACGGGCTGCGCCAGACCAACGGCATCATCGCCGGCACCACCGAGATGCCCTGGCGGCGGTTCCAGCCGTTCAACGTGCTAGGCGCGGCGCTCTGGGTGGGGGTCTGGTCCGCCTTCGGCTACCTGGCCGGGGCCAACATCGGGGCCGTGTACCGGACGGCGGTCCGGTACCAGCTGTGGCTGCTGGTCGCCGTCGGCGTGCTCTGCGCGGCGCTCGCCGCCCGGCAGCTGCTGCGCCACCGGCGGCGCCGCCGCGAGCACGCCGACCACGGCTCCTGATCCCGCGCGGCACGCCTCAGCGCAGCGGGAACACCTCGAAGGGGACGGCGAACCGGGTGCCGAGCCGGCTGCCGGCGCCCCGGCCGAAGCCCTCCAGGAACTCCTGCGGATCGGCCATCGCACCGCCCAGCCCGGCGAGGTACGCCTTGTGCTCGGCGAGCGAGGCGACGCCCTTGTCGAAGTGCTCGGTGGTGTCCACGGCGTGCCGCGACTCGGGCGAGCCGGCCGCCCAGACCGCCCGCACCCCGTTCCACGGCTCGTACCCCTCGGCCACCAGCTCGCGGAACACCCAGCGGTTGGCGGCGTCCCGGACCGCGTCCAGGGTGGCCCGGCCGACCGCGATGTGGTCGGCCTGGTTGAGGAAGACCCCGCCGTACGTCTCACGGAAGTTGCTGGTGATGACGATGTCCGGGCGGTGGCGGCGGACGGCCCGGGCGATGTCCCGGCGCAGCGGCAGCCCGTACTCCAGCACCCCGTCCGGGTGGCCGAGGAACTCGACGGTGTCGACGCCGACCACGGCGGCGGAGGCGATCTGCTCGGCCTCGCGGAGCGGGCCGCAGTCCTCGGGGCTCATCGAGTCGATGCCGGCCTCGCCGCTGGTGACCATCACATAGACCACCTTCTTGCCCTGGGCCGTCCAGCGGGCGACGGCGGCGGCACCGCCGTACTCCATGTCGTCGGGGTGGGCGACGACCGCCAGCGCGGTCTGCCAGTCCTCGTCGACGGGCTCGAACGGCTCGGGTGCCTGCTGGTCGTTCATGGTGGTGCCGCCTCTCGGTGTCGCGCTCCGCACAGTCCCCGGGACCGCACGGTGGTCATACAGTCGTACCGCTGGCGACTCTAGAAGATCACCGAGTCGATCGACCGCCGGCCCCCGGGCAGGCCGACGTGCCCCGGAGGTGGTCACTCCGGTTCTCCGCCCGCCTCCGCACGCCCCCCACACTCCTCCCGGCATCACTCCGGGGCAACTTGCAGAGTATTCTCTGCAGAGACACCTATGCAGAGAACTCTCTGCACCCTACGATGGCGCCATGACCGAACACCCCGCCCCCACCGAGCCGCCGGACCCGACCGAGCCGCAGCCGCCGGCCGACCGACCGCTCCGCCGGCTGGACGCCCGCAGCCTGCGCGGGCTGGCCCATCCGCTGCGGATGCGAATCTTCGAGCTGCTGAAGCTGGACGGTCCCGCCACCGCCACCCGGCTCGCCGAACGGCTCGGCGAGAACACCGGCACCGTCAGCTGGCACCTGCGCCACCTCGCCGAGCACGGCTTCATCGAGGAGGACACCGGACGCGGCACCAAGCGCGAGCGCTGGTGGCGGCGGATCCCCGTCCGCAACGAGCTGAACACCGCCGAGTTCCGGGACGACCCGGACAGCCGGGGCGCGGTCGCGCTCTACACGCACGAGCTGGTGCAGCAGTACTTCAACCGCGTCACCTCCTACCTCAGCGAGGACTGGGCGGGCGACTGGCGCAACTCCGGCACCATCGCGGACTGGACCAACCTGCGCCTGACGCCACCTCAGCTTAAGTCCCTCAACGAGGAGTTGTTCGAGGTGATCGGCCGCCACACCCCCGCCCCGGACGCCGACCCGGCGCCGGACGCGCTGCCGGTCGTGGTGCAGCTGCAGTCCTTCCCCCGTACGTCGCGCGGTGCCGAATGAGCGCCGGCGCCCGCGGCTCGCTGCTCCGCCGCAACCGGGACTTCCGGCTTCTCTTCACCGGCGAGGTCGCCGGCAGGTTCGGCGGCGCCCTCACCAATCTGTCGTTACCGCTGATCGCCGTCGGCGTCCTGCACGCCGGCGCCTTCGAGGCCGCCCTGCTGGTCGCCGCGAAGTGGGTGCCCTGGTTGCTGATCGGCCTGCCGGCCGGCGCCTGGGTCGACCGGATGCGCCGACGGACGGTCATGCTCGTCTCCACCGCCGTCTCCCTGGTGCTCCACCTCACCGTCCCCGCCGCCGCCGTGCTCGGCGTCCTCACCACCGGCCAGCTCCTCGCGGTCGCCACGGCGACCGGCGCCGCCGAGGTCTTCTTCCAGACCGCGTACACCGCCTACCTCCCCACCCTCGTCGCCGAACCGGACCGCGCCGAGGGGAACGCCGCCCTGCACGGCAGCGCCTCGGCCGCCCAGATCGTCGGGCTCGGCGCCGGCGGCGCCGCCGCCCAGACCTTCGGACCGGTCAACAGCCTGCTCGCGAACACCGCCACGTTCCTCCTCTCGCTCCTCTCCACCGCCGCCATCCGCACCCGCGAGCCCGCCCCGGCGGCACGCCGCGGCGACCACCCGGGCACCGCCCCGAGCCCCCACCCGAACCTTCGGCGCGAGGTCTCCGAGGGCCTGCGCCTGATCACCGGCGACGTCTGGCTGCGCACCTTCGCCCTCCACGGGGCGCTGGCCAACATGGCCCTGATGGCCTTCCAGTCGATCCAGGTCGTCTTCCTGGTCGACCAGGCCCGTCTCTCCGAGGGCGCGATCGGCGCGGTGGTCGGCGCCGCCGGTGCCGGCGGCGTCCTCGGCGCGGCCGTCGCCCGCCGGGTCGGAGCCGCGATCGGCACCGCCCGCGCCCTGATGCTCTTCCTGTTCTGGGTGCCGATGCTGGCCCTGCTGATCCCGCTGACCGGGCCGGGCGCCGGTGTCGCCTGCTACGTCCTCGGCGGTTTCGCCGTCTCGGCGGGCATCGTCGCCGGGAACGTCCTCCGGGCCACCTTCCAGCAGCGCCACGTCCCCGCCCGGGTGCTCGGCCGGATCAGCGCGAGCGGTTCCTTCCTCAACTACGGCGCCATCCCCCTCGGCGCCCTGGCCAGCGGCGCGACCGCCTCCGCCGTCGGGGTGGTGCCCGCGATGTGGCTGGCCACCGCCGCCGTCCCGCTCGCCGCCGCCGTCCTCTGGCTGTCCCCGCTGCCCCACCTGCGCGACCTCCCGGACGGCTCCGCCGCGCCGGCCACCCCGGCCGCCTCCCCCACCCCGGTCGGCCGAACCTGACGGGGCGGCACCCCGCCCCCCGGCACCCCGCCCCCGGCGCCGCGACACCGAGCCGTCCGGCGCGCCGACACCGGGCCCGCCCCGGCCCGGAGCCGTACGTTTCTCGTATGGCACGGAGCGCACGAGCCGGCCGGCTCGCACCCCCCAGCTGGCTCACCGCAGGCCTGCGCCCGCACCCCGCGCCGATCCCCTGGGCGGCCGTCGCCCGCGCCGCCGTCGCCCTCTCCGCACCGCTCGCCGTCGGTTTCGCGGCCGGGCAGCCCCAGTACGGCGCGCTGGCCTCCATGGGGGCGCTCTCCGGAGTCATCGGCGACACCGCCGACGCCTACCGGATGCGGGTCTACAACATCGCCGTCCCCCAGCTCTTCGGCGCCGTCGGCGTCACCCTCGGCACCCTGGTGTACGGGGAGGGCTGGCTCGCCGTCGTCGTGCTCACCCTGATCGCGCTGGTCTCCGGCATGATCTCCTCGATCGGTTCGGTCGCCTCGGTGTCGGGGCTGCTGCTCCTGCTCAACGCCGTCGTCGGGGCCGGCCTGCCGATGCCGGCGCCCTGGTGGAAGCCGCCGCTGCTGCTCCTCCTCGGCGGCCTGGTGGTGCTCGCGCTCACCCTGTTCGCCTGGCCGCTGCGCGGTGGCGTCCCGGAGCGGACGGCGGTCGCGCAGACGTACCGAACCGTCGCCGACTTCCTCCGGGCGGCGGGCACCCCGGCGCACGACGAACGGCGCCTGGCCGTCACCCACTCGCTCAACCGGTCCTACGACCTGCTGCTCGCCCACCGCACCCGCCGGCACGGCCGCTCCCCCGGCCTCACCCGGCTGCTCGCCCAGCTCAACGCCGTGATCCCGGTCGTGGAGGCCGCCTCGGCGGCGAAACTGCGCCCGGCCTCGCTCGGCCCGCTGCCGGACGCCTACCAGGCGGCGGCCCGGGCCCTGGCCGACACCGTCGAGCGGGGGCGGCCCGGCGAGCCGCACACGCTGGACCTGCCACCGCCGACCGGTCCCTCGGAGCGGGCCGTCGACCAGGCGCTGCGGTACGCGGCCGCCGTCGCCGGGGAGCCCGCGCCGGACCCGTTCGGCGGGGCCGACCGGCTCGGCCGCCCCGCCGTGCTGCACGTCCGGGCCCGCCGCGCGGCCCGCGCGGCCCTGCTGTCCGGGGCGTCCTGGCGCTACGGCCTGCGGCTGGCCCTGTGCATCGGCGTCGCCCAGACGCTGGTCTCGGTGATCGCCGTGCCCCGCTCGTACTGGGTGGCACTGACCGTCACCTTCGTGATGAAGCCCGACTTCGGCTCGGTCTTCTCGCGCGCCGTGCTGCGGGCGTTCGGCACGGCGGTCGGCCTGCTGATCGCCATCCCGGTCCTCGCCGAGGTGCCGCGCGGGTGGTGGGACGTGCCGACCATCGCCCTGCTCGCGATGCTGATCCCGGCGTTCTCCGCGAAGGGCTACGCCTTCCAGACCGCGGCGATCACCCCGGTCATCCTGCTCCTCTCCGACCTGCTCAACCACCAGGGGTTCCGGCTGGTGGCGCCCCGGCTCTACGACTCGCTGATCGGCTGCGGGGTCTCGCTGATCGCCGGCTACCTGCTCTGGCTGGAGTCCTGGCACACCCGGATCGGCGACCGGCTCGCGGACGCCGCGGCGGACACCGCGGCCTACGTCAGGCTGGCGTTCGACGCGGACCCCGGCCGGGACCAGTCGGCCCGGCTGCGCCACCGGCGCAGGCTCTACCGCGACCTGTCCGCCGTGCGGTCGGAGTTCCAGCGGGCGCTCACCGAACCCCCGCCCACCGGGGCGCGGGCCGCCGCGTGGTGGCCGCTGGTCATCGCCGTCGAGCGGATCGTGGAGGCCACCACCGCCACCCGGGTCCGGATCGACCACGGGGTGCCCCCGCCACCGGCGGCCGAGGTCGCCACCATCACCCGTGAGCTCGACGAGCTCGCGGCGGCCCTGCGCGCCGACGCTCCGCGACCCGCGACCCCTCCGCCGTCCGATCCGGCCGCCGGCACCGGGCGGACCGGCGGAGAGACCGGGCCGGAGACCGGCGAGGAGACCGGCGAGGAGTCCGGCGGAGAGTCCGCCGAGGACGGCGTGCTGGCGCCGCTGCGCCAGGAGGTGCGGGCCGCCCGCGCGATCGCCTCCCCGGGCCCGGGCTGAGCACCGGCCCCCCTCACGCGGGACACCTCCCCCGGCCCGGCTTGAGCACGCACCACGCGGGACGCCTGCCGACCCCGCGCTCAGTCCTGGATCCGCTGCCAGGGCCGGTCCGCCTCCAGCGCGAACGCCAGCTCCAGCAGCAGCCGCTCCTGGCCGTGCGCGGCCGAGAGGTGCACCCCGATCGGCAGCCCGTTCCCGGCCGACTCGGCGGGCAGCGAGATCCCGGGACCGCCGGTCACGTTGTTCACCGGGGTGAAGGCCACGTACCGGCCCAGCCGGTCCAGCAGCTCGTCGAACGCCACGTTCGGGCTCAAGTGCCCTATCGGCGGCGCGACATGGGCCAGCACCGGCGAGAGGATCACGTCGTGCTCGCGGAACAGTCCGCCGTACGCCGCCTCCGCCTGCCGGAGCCGGCGCAGCACGCCGGGCGTGCGCAGGAACTCCCGGTGGAAGCGCCGCCGCAGCCCCGTGGTCAGACCGTCCAGCTTCCGCGCCTGGAAGCCCGGGTCCAGGAGCAGCCGTCCCGTGGTGGCGATCATGAAGGCGATGCAGCCCCAGTAGAGCGTGAAGTCGCGGGAGAAGTCCTCTCCGAACGGCAGCGTCGCGGGCGTGACCTTGTGCCCCATCGCCTCCAGCCGCGCCGCCGTCCGCTCGACCGCCTGCCGGGTCGGCCCGTCGGTGACGGCGATCGGGGAGTCCACCACCAGGCCGACCCGCAGCGGCCGGTCCCCCGGGCCCTCCACCAGTCCGAGCGGCGGCAGCGCCGGATTGCGGTGGTGGAGTTCGGCGGCGGCGAAGAAGGCGGCGGTGTCCCGGACGGAGCGCGTCACCACACCGTCCGTCACCAGGTCGATCGGCAGCCGGCGGCCCTGGTCGTTGGCGACCAGCCGGCCGCGGGTCGGCTTCAGGCCGACCAGGCCGCAGCAGGCGGCCGGTATGCGGATCGACCCGCCGCCGTCGTTGGCGTGCGCGATCGGCACGACGCCCGCCGCGACCAGCGCGGCCGCGCCGCCGGAGGAGGCCCCCGGCGAGTGCGAGGTCCGCCACGGGTTGCGGACCGGCCGAGCCTCGGCGAACTCGGTCGAGGCGTTGAGGCCGAACTCCGGCATCCTGGTCTTGCCCAGCACCGCCAGGCCGGTACTGAGGAACTGCTCGGCGAAGCCGGCGTCGCGCCGCGCCGGCTTGGCGCGGAACGCCGAACTGCCCTGCCCGGTGGGCATCCCCCGCAGGTCCACGTTGTCCTTGAGGTAGCTCGGGACCCCGAACAGCGGGGCCCCACCACCGGCCGGGGCGCTGCGCGGCTGCCCGTACGACGCGAACGCGACGGGTGCCAGCGCCGCGTCGACCCGCTCGGCGCGCGCCGCCGCGGCGGCGGCCAGCTCACCGGGAGCGACCTCGCCGGACCGTACCAGCGCCGCCAGTGCGACCGCGTCGTGCTCCCCCAACGCGTCGTCCCCGAACGCGTGGACCCGCTCCTCGGCCATCCGAACTCCCCATCCCTACCGGTCGGTAATACCGCGCGAGTTCCGCAGTCTAGGCGTGCTCCGCCCGCCCGGACACCCCACCGGACGGCCGGGCGGGCGGGCCCGGCGACCGGGCCACCCGATCCGACGCACCGTGAGCAACGCCGTGAGCAACGCCCGCCCGACGCCGTGCGGGCCTTCGGTGCTCCCGCCCCGGCGGCATCCCCCCGTACGCTGAGGTGCCCCGGGAACACCCCTGCGGTGTCGCCCGGGACGCCCGGCAGCACCCAACGAGCCCTCTCCCGAAGGCGGTCCGCCATGACCCGACTCCCGGTCGCCGTACTCGGCGAGTGCGTCGCCGACGCGTTCACCGACTCCTCCGCCGAGCGGCGCCCCGGCGAACTCGCGCTGCGCGTCCTGCCCGGCGGCGGCCCCGCCAACACCGCCGTCGCGCTGGCCCGGCTGGGCACCCCGACCCGCTTCCTCGGCCGGATCTCCGCCGACCCCTTCGGGGCGCTGTTCCGACAGCACCTCGACTCCTCCGGCGTCGACCTCGGCGGCAGTGTCACGGCGACCGAACCCAGCACCCTGGCCATCGCCACCGTGGACGAACTGGGCCAGGCCCGCTACTCGTTCCACGCCGAGGGCACCGCCGACTGGGCCTGGACGCCGGCCGAGCTCGGCGCCCTCCCGCTGGCCGGCGTGGGCTGTCTGCACACCGGCTCGCTCGCCCTGGTCCGCGAGCCCGGCGGCCCCCGCGTCGAGGAGTTGCTGACCCGGGTCCCCGGCCGCCCGACCGTGTCGATCGACCCCAACGTGCGTCCGCTGCTGGTCGATCCGGCACGCTACCGGTCCCGGCTCCCGCACTGGTGCGCGGCCGCCGACATCCTGCGGCTCAGCGCGGACGACCTCGACCTGCTGCTGCCCGGCGTCAGTCCCGAACGCGCCTGCGACGACTGGCACCTGGCCGGTGTCCGACTGGTCGTGATCACCCTGGGCGGCCGGGGCGCGCTGGCCTCGCTGGACGGCGAGCGGCTGACCGTCGACGCTCCGCGGACCGCCGTGGTCGACACCATCGGCGCCGGCGACGCCTTCACCGGCGGCCTGCTGCACCACCTCGGCGGGATCGGCCGGCTCGGCGGCCGCCTCGACGGGCTGACCCCGGAGGAGGTGCACGACGCCTGCCGCTTCGCCGCCCGGGTGGCCGCCCTGACCTGCTCGGTCGCCGGCCCCAACCCGCCCTGGCACGCCGACCTCCGGGACCGGGCCGACTCGTAGCCCGACGCCCCGCACCGGCAGGCCGTGCGCCGGCATCCCGTCGGCCGCCCCGGGTAGGCTCCGAAGATCACCCGTACACCGACCGTCGGCCCCTCGACCCTCGCCCGGCACACCACGATCACTCCGCGATCCCACCGTGTTCCCACGAAGGCAGGCCCCCTTGCTCGACTACGACGACACCGGGTTCCGCCGCGCCGGCGCCCCGCACCGGATCATCTCCGGCGCCCTGCACTACTTCCGCGTCCACCCCGACCTCTGGGACGACCGCCTGCGCCGGCTGCGCGCGATGGGCGCCAACACCGTCGACACCTACGTCCCCTGGAACTTCCACGAACTGTCCTCCGGCGAGTTCGACTTCACCGGCTGGCGGGACATCGCCCGGTTCGCCGGACTGGCGCGGGCGAACGGCCTGGACGTGATCCTGCGCCCCGGCCCGTACATCTGCGCGGAGTGGGAGTTCGGCGGCCTCCCGGCCCGCCTGCTCGCCGCCGACGGCGTGCGGCTGCGCTGCGCCGACCCGGCCTTCCTGGCCGAGGTGGACGGCTGGTTCGACGCCGTGGTGCCCGAGATCCTGCCGCTGCTGGCGAGCCGCGGCGGCCCGGTGGTCGCCGTCCAGGTCGAGAACGAGTACGGCAGCTACGGCGACGACGCCGGGTACCTGGCCCACCTGCGCGACGGCCTGCTCGGCCGGGGCCTGGACTGCCTGCTCTTCACCACGGACGGCGCCGAGGACGCCATGCAGCAGGGCGGCGCGATCCCCGGCCAGTTGGCCACCGCCACCTTCGGGTCGCGGGCCGCCGAGCGCTTCGCCGTCCTGCGCCGCCACCAGCCCAAGGGCCCGCTGACGGCGATGGAGTTCTGGATCGGCTGGTTCGACCGGGTCGGCGGGCCGCACCACGTCCGCGACGCCGGGGAGTCCGCGCGCTCCCTCGACGAACTCCTCGCCACCGGCGCCTCGGTCAACCTCTACATGGCCCACGGCGGCACCAACTTCGGCTTCTGGTCGGGCGCCAACCACTTCGGCGCCCATCCGTACGACGCCGGGTACGAGCCCACCTCCACCAGCTACGACTACGACGCGCCGATCGGCGAGGCGGGTGAACTGACCGACAAGTTCCACGCGTTCCGGTCCGTCATCGCCAAGTACGCCCCACTGCCGGACGCGGCGCTGCCGGAGCCCGCCCCGCGCGTCGCGCCGCAGCGGCTCGCAGGCCCGACCGGCCGTGCCCGCCTGCTGGCCTCCCTCGACGCGCTGTCCACGCCGGTCCGCAGCGCGACGCCGGAGCCGATGGAGCGGGTCGGCCAGTCCCGCGGCCTGATCCACTACCGCACCCGGGTGCCCGGGCCCCGCCCGGCCGCGGCGCTGCGGATCGACGGGATCGGCGACCGGGCCCTCGTCTTCGCCGACGGCGTGCCGCTCGGCGTCCTGGACCGCAATGCCCCCGGCGGGACGCTGCCGCTGGAGAGCGGCCCGGCCGGCGCGGCGCTCGACATCCTGGTGGAGGCACTCGGCCGGGTGAACTACGGCCCTCAGCTGGACGACCGCAAGGGCATCGGCCGCGGCGTCTCGCACGGCTCCCAGCGCCTCTTCGACTGGGAGATCCGCCCGCTCCCGCTCGACGACCTGGGCCCGCTCGCCTTCGGTGACGCCACCGCGCCGGCCGCCGACGGCGACCCGGTCTTCCACCGCTTCGAGGCCGCGCTGGACGCCCCCGCCGACGCCTTCGTCGCCCTCCCGGACTGGGGCCGGGGCCTGCTCTGGCTGAACGGCTTCCTGCTCGGCCGCTACACCCGGCAGGGCCCGCAGCGCACCCTCTACGCGCCGGCCCCGCTCTGGCGGGCCGGCCGCAACGAGCTGGTCGTCCTCGAACTGGAGACCCACGGGGAGGCGGTCGAACTCCGCGACACGCCGGACCTCGGCCCCACGGCGGCGGCGCCCAGCGCGGACTACTGAGGCCACCCGGAGCGCCGAGCCCCCGGCGCCCGGAACCCGGCGGGCCCCCGCCCCGCGAACGGCCTCGGCCGGCGCGGACGCGGCGGTCCGGCCGCTCCCCCCGGCGATGGCACCATCGCCAGATGGTGCTACTGTCGATATCACCATGTTGCTCAAGCTGGACCTCACCGACAACCGCCCCCTGCACGAGCAGGTCGCGGGTGCGATCCGGCGCGCGATCGCCGAGGGCGAGTGCGCGCCGGGCGACCGGCTGCCGCCCGCCCGGGAGCTCTCCCGCGCGCTCGGCGTCAACGCCAACACCGTCCTGCGGGGCCTGCGGGCCCTCCGGGACGAGGGCGTGCTGGAGTTCCGCCGGGGGCGCGGCGTGACCGTCGCCGGCGGCGCCGGCCAGCGCGCCGAACTGGCCCGGCAGGCGGCCGAACTGGTCGCCGAAGCGGCCCGCCTGGGGTACAGCCGGGCCGATCTCGTCGAACTGATCAGGAGGCTGCCGTGAGCAGTGGGGGGAACCGGAATCGTGGAGCGCGCTGGAGCGCGGCGGCCTGGGTGGCCGGCGTCCTGGCGGCGCTGGTCGCCCTGCCGCTGAGTGCCGCCGGGCGGCTGCCCGAGCGGGTGGCCACCCACTGGGGCGACGGCGGGCACCCGGACGGCTCGCTGCCCCGCTGGGCCGTCCCGCTCTTCCCCGCCCTGATCTGGGCGGTCCTGGTGCTGGTCCTCGCCCTGCTGACCCGGCGCACGACCCTGCCGGCGCGCCCCTGGTTCGGCGCGACGCTGCTCTTCACCGGCGTCCTGCTGACCGGCGCCCAGGCCGCCATCGTGCACGCCAACCTGGACCGCGCCGACTGGGCCGAGGCCGACGGGGTCGGCGCCGCGGTCGCCCTGACCCTGGGCGCGGCGCTGCTCGCCGGCCTGCTGGGCCTGCTCGTCGGCCGGCGCGGTACGACGGCCGCCGCGGCCCCGGCCGGCGGACCAGTGCTCGACGTCCCCGTGGGAGAGCGGTTCGTCTGGCTCTCCTGGACGACCAACCCCTGGCTCCAGCTGACCGCCGCCGTGTTCGGTCTGGCCGCGGCGGCCGGGGCGATCGCCGCGGCCGGCGGGCTCATCGACGCCCCCTGGGCGGCGATCGCCCCGCTGGCCCTCGGCGCCGCGGCGGTGCTCGGCTGCTCCTCCGTCCAGGCCCGGGTGACGCCCGAGGGGCTGGAGGTGGCCTTCGGCCCGGCGGGCTGGCCGGTCCGGCGCTGGCCGATCCAGGACATCGAGTCGGCCCGCGTCGAACAGCGGACGCCCGCCCAGGTCGGCGGCTGGGGCTACCGGCTGAGCGGGCTGGGCACCACCGTGATGCTCCGGCGCGGCGAGTGCCTGGTCGTCCACCCGCGCACGGGCGCGGAGTTCGCGGTCAGCGTCGACGACGCCGAGCGCGGCGCCGCCCTGCTCAACACCCTCGCGGCGCAGCGGGCCGACAGATGACCACGCCCCGGCCGGCCCCGAAGGAACCGCATGCCCGGCAGGAATGCGCCCGGCTCAGCGGTGGTTGAGGCTTCGACAGGCCGATGATCAAGGCCTGACCAGGTGTGCGACCTCGGGGGGAACCAATGTCGAGCAGTACCACCGTCCATGGCAGCGTGGCGCCGGGATTCGAGGGGGTGCGCGCGGAGTTCGCCGCCGTCGTGGCCACCGATCCGGGCCACGGCGGCGCCCAGCTGGCCGCCCATCTGGACGGCCGCCGGGTGGTGGACCTCTGGACGGGCGAGGGCATGGCGGGTGACTCGCTGCTCTCCCTCTACTCCTCGGCGAAGGGCGCCGCCCATCTGGTGGTGGCGCTGCTGGTGCAGCGGGGCGTGCTCGGCCTGGACGAGGAAGTGGCCCGTCACTGGCCGGAGTTCGCGGCGGAGGGCAAGGCCGGGATCACCCTGCGGCAGGTACTGGAGCACCGGGCCGGACTGATCGGTGTCGACGGCGGCTTCACCGTCGAGGAGTTGGCGGACGACCGGCGGATCGCCGCCCGGCTGGCCCGTCAGAAGCCCTACTGGGAGCCCGGGACGGCCTACGGCTACCACGCCTTCGTCATCGCCGCGCTCACTGGCGAGGTGGTCCGCCGCCGCACCGGCCGGTCCATCCAGGAGCTCTACGAGGAGGAGGTCCGGGCGCCGTACGGGCTCGACTTCCACTTCGGCCTGCCGGCCGGTCTGGAGCCGCGCCACCTGCCCGTGCTGGCCGCCCGCCCCACGCCGGAGCAGCGCGCGGCGGCCGGCGAGCCGCCCGCTCCGGACAGCCTCACCGGGATCGCCTTCAACCTGAACGCCGACCCGCCCACCGACCTGGTGGAGTTCGCCGGCACCCCCGCGGTCCGCGCCCTCGGCCCGGCCTCCGCCGGCGGGGTGGGCAGCGCCCGCGGGCTGGCGGCGATGTACGCGGCGGCCGCCTTCGGGCTCGGCGGCCGGCCGCCGCTGCTGACGGCGGAGACGATCGCCGAGTTCGGCCCGGTCCGGACGACCGGCGTCGACCTGGTCACCGGTGAGCGCGACCACTTCGGCCTCGGCTTCGAGGCGCAGGGGTCGCGCTACCCCTTCCTGGGGCCGGACGCCTTCGGACACAGCGGCGCGGTGGGCGCCCAGTCGTTCGCCGATCCTCGCAGCAAAGTGGCGTACGGCTACACCCGCCGCAGGTTCGGCACCGAAGGCGGTGGTGCGCCGGAGAACCACGCGCTGGCCGCGGCCGTCCTCCGCGCCGCCGCGGCGGTGCGCTGAGGACGGGTGCCCGGCCGGGCCTGCGCGGCCGGCCGGGCACCCGCCGCCGTCACTGGTCCGAGTAGCTGAGGTCCCCCAGGGTCCAGCTGCTGACGTCGTCGATCGCGATGCGGTACATCCCGCCGGTGTGCGGGAGGCCGAAGCTGCCCTGCAGGATCTTGGCGAGGTGCAGGTGCAGGTGGGTCACCGGGGCGTCGGCGTCCGTCACCGCGTCGGCGAACAGCGGCGCGAAGGGTTTGAGGTGGTCGGACGCTTCCAGGACTTCGGCGACTCGTTCCCGCCAGACAGTCTCGGCGGCGAGCCGCCCGGTGATGACTGCGCCGGGGACGACCACGGTGATCGGCATCTGATTACTGCCCGTCGACTCCACCATCGCGGTGATACTGATGAGCAACGGATCCGGGTTCGGCATACCGCCAGGCTAACGGACCGGACCCGGCGGAGTCAGGGTCCCCGGCCCGCCGGCTTCGCTCCGGCCGGTCCCGGCGCCGCCGGGCGGCCGCGGGCGCCCACGGCCGCCCGGCCCGCGCCCGGGAACGCCGAAGGGCCTGCACCGTGCGCGAAGCGCAGTGCAGGCCCGTGCTGTTCGGCCGGGGCCGCTCAGCGGTGCGTACTACAGGGGGCGAATGTTCTCCGCCTGCGGGCCCTTCTGGCCCTGCGTGACGTCGAACTCGACCTTCTGGCCCTCGAGCAGCTCACGGAAGCCCTGGGCGTTGATGTTCGAGTAGTGGGCGAAGACGTCCGGGCCGCCACCCTCCTGCTCGATGAAGCCGAAGCCCTTCTCCGCGTTGAACCACTTCACAGTGCCATTAGCCATAAAAATTCTCCTTGAAAGGGCAAATCCGGAGCTTCGCACCTCGCGAAGTCCCGCGTCGCCGCGATGAGGCCCACCCGAGGAAAATCCGGGAAAACAAAATGCGCCAGCGGTTACAACCGGCAGGCGCACACAGAGTTCATGGGAACCAAAACTGCAACTGACGTCGACTGTAGCAGGTGCGGGCGCGAAACGGGGTCCTTTTCCGGGCGCGTCCGCGGGGTGGCATCCGGCACCGTCCGGCCCGGCCGCGCGCGGGCGCTTCCGAACGCGGGCGCCGCCCGCCCCGGGAGGCGGGCGGCGCCCCTGGACGGGCCCCCGGGCTCAGCCCAGCGGCTTGTCGAGCACCGCCTTGGTGTGGCTGAACGTCGCCAGCGAGTACTCGCCGTGGTAGTTGCCCATGCCACTCTCCCCGACGCCGCCGAACGGCAGTTCGGGTACGGCCAGATGGGACACCGGAAGGCCGAAGACCAGGGCACCGGAGGAGGTCTCCTCGGCGAGCCGGCGCTTGGTCGTCTCCGACTCCGTGAAGGCGTAGAGCGCGAGCGGCTTCTCCCGCGCGGTGACGAAGGCGATCGCCGCGTCGAGATCGGCCACCTCCAGTACCGGCAGCACCGGGCCGAAGATCTCCTCGCGCATCACCGGGGCGTCCGGATCCACGTCGGCCAGCACGGTGGGCTCGATGAAGCGGGTGGCCCGGTCGTGGCCGCCGCCGGTGACCACGCGGCCGTCGCCGAGCAGCGCGGCCAGGCGGTCGAAGTGGCGGGTGTTGA
The DNA here is from genome assembly GCF_055564815.1 of Kitasatospora sp. NPDC028961. NCBI lineage: Bacteria > Bacillati > Actinomycetota > Actinomycetes > Kitasatosporales > Streptomycetaceae > Kitasatospora > Kitasatospora sp. NPDC028961. Next base: position 72,809 of record NZ_JBVHVO010000026.1, read on the forward strand.
CGATCCGGCCGTACTCGGGATCAGCCGCCGGGTCCTCGCCGTAGAGCGCGCGGACGGCCTCGGCCAGGTGCCCGGCCAGCGCGGGGCCGGTGCCGCCCACGGCGAGGACGTAGTCGGGGGCCACGCAGGTCTGGCCGGCGTTGAGGAACTTGCCGGCGGCCAGCCGCCGGGCGGTGACCTCCAGGTCGGTGCCCGGGTCGACCACCACCGGGCTCTTGCCGCCGAGTTCCAGGGTCACCGGGGTCAGGTGGCGGGCGGCGGCGGTCATCACGATCCGGCCGACCGCGCCGTTGCCGGTGTAGAAGATGTGGTCGAACCGCTGCTCCAGCAGGGCGGTGGTCTCCGGGACGGCGCCCTCGACGACGGCGACGGCCTCCGGGTCGAGGTAGCGCGGGAGCAGCCGGGCCAGCGCGGCGGAGGTGGCGGGGGCCAGCTCGCTGGGCTTCACGAGGACGGCGTTGCCGGCCGCCAGCGCGCCCACCACCGGGGCCAGGGCGAGCTGGAGCGGGTAGTTCCAGGGCGCGATCACCAGCACCACGCCGAGCGGCTCCCGGACCACCCGGGCGGTGGCCGGGCGGAACGCCTCGGGGACGTCGGCCGGCCGCGGGCTCAGCCACTCGTCCAGGTGCCGGACGGTGTGGTCGAGCTCGTTGAGGGTGAAGGCGATCTCCGTGCGGTACGCCTCGGCGGGCCCCTTGCCGAGGTCGGCGTGGAGCGCCGCGAGGAAATCCTCGCTCCGCTCGGTGAGCAGCGCGCGCAGGGCGCCCAGCTGCTCCCGGCGCCAGGCGACCGGGCGGGTCCGGCCGCTCGCGAAGGCGGCGCGCAGACCGGCGACGACGGCGGCGGGATCGGATTCGGTGATGGCCTTCATGAGAGTACTCCCGACAGGAAATTTTGAAGCGCTTGATAGTTGACAACATCAAGCTTCTGTCGACAGTAGGCCGAGATGGTTGGCAAAGTCAATCATCTCCGGGACCGGCGCGGCCGCCCGGGCGCGCGACGCACCCGGGCGGCCGGTTCCGTGCGGCCGGGCGGCCGCTACTCGACCGTCACGCTCTTCGCCAGGTTGCGGGGCTTGTCGACGTCGCGCTTCAGGGCCACCGCGGCGTAGTAGGCCAGCAGCTGGAGCGGGATGTTGAGGAGCAGCGGGTCCAGCTCCGGCTCGCTCTTGGGCACCAGGATGCAGTGGTCCGCGAGCTTGGCCTCGGGCCGGCGGTGGGCGACGGCCAGCACGCGGCCGGAGCGGGCCTTGATCTCACCGAGGGTGGTGAGGTTCTTGTCGAGCAGCTCGTCGTCCGGGACCAGCGCGACGGTCGGCAGCTCGGGGCTGATCAGCGCGAGCGGGCCGTGCTTCAGCTCGCTGGCGGGGTAGGCCTCGGCGTGGACGTAGGAGATCTCCTTGAGCTTCTGCGCACCCTCGCGGGCCACCGGGAAGCCGCGGACCCGGCCGATGAACATCATGCCTTCGGACTCGGCGTACGCGGCCGCGAGCTCGGCGATCTCCTCGCCCTGCGCGAGGATCTCCCGGATCTGGTCCGGCAGCGCCTTCAGCCCGGCCACGATCCGGCGGCCGTCGGCGGGCGAGAGGTCGTGGATGCGGCCGAAGTGCAGGGCGAGCAGCGCGAAGGCGACCACCGTCGAGGTGAAGGCCTTGGTGGAGGCGACCGAGATCTCCGGGCCGGCGTGCAGGTAGATGCCGCCGTCGCACTCGCGCGCGATGGCGCTGCCGACGGTGTTGACCACGCCGAGCACCCGCCCGCCCTTGCGCTTGATCTCCTGGACGGCGGCGAGCGTGTCGTAGGTCTCGCCGGACTGGCTGACCGCCACGTACAGGGTGTCCGCCTCGATCACCGGGTTGCGGTAGCGGAACTCCGAGGCCGGCTCGCTGTGGGCGGGGATCCGGGACAGCTCCTCGATCAGCTGGGCGCCCATCTCGCCGGCGTAGTAGGCGGAGCCGCAGCCGAGGATCTTGACCCGGCGGATCTCGCGCAGCTCGCGGGCGTCCAGGTTGAGACCGCCGAGGTGGGCGGTGGCGAAGCGCTCGTCGAGCCGGCCGCTGAGGGTGCGCTCCACCGAGCCGGGCTGCTCGTGGATCTCCTTGAGCAGGAAGTGCTCGTAGCCGCCGGTGTCGTAGGAGTCGATCTCCCAGTCGACGGTGGACGGCTGGCGGTGGGTGGTGCGGGCGTCCTCGGTGAAGGTGCGGAAGCCGTCGGCGCGGACGGTGGCCAGCTCGCCGTCCTCCAGGTGGACGACCTGGCGGGTGTAGCGGACGAGGGCGGAGACGTCGGAGGCGGCGAACATCTCCTTCTCGCCGATGCCGAGCACGATCGGGCTGCCGTTGCGGGCGACCACGATCCGGTCGGGCTGCTCCGCGTCGAGCACGGCGATGCCGTAGGTGCCGACCACCTTGCCGAGCGCGGCGCGCACCGCGTCCTCCAGCTCCGCGCCCTCGGCGGCGTGCGCGGCGATCAGGTGGGCGAGCACCTCGGTGTCGGTCTCGGAGCGGAACACCGCGCCGTCGGCGGTCAGCTTGGCCCGCAGCTCGTCGGCGTTCTCGATGATGCCGTTGTGGACGACGGCGATGCGCTCGGCGTTGTCCAGGTGCGGGTGGGCGTTGGCGTCGCTGGGCACGCCGTGGGTCGCCCAGCGGGTGTGCCCGATGCCGGTGGTGCCCTTGAACCGGGCCGGTACGGCGGCGGCGAGGTCGGCGACCCGGCCCTTGACCTTGCGGAGCTTGAGGCCGCCGGTGCGGCCGGTGACGGCCACGCCGGCCGAGTCGTAGCCGCGGTACTCCAGCCGGGCCAGGCCCTCCAGGAGGAAGGGGGTCGCGTCCTTGGGGCCGATGTAGGCCACGATTCCGCACATCTGGGTGGACTCCTTGAACGGGGAGGGCGAGGGGGCGACGGCGGTCAGCCGTAGACGATCCGGCGCAGCTGGCGGGCCGAGAGCCCGGGCGCCGCGACGCGCCGGGCGGGCAGCTCCTCGGCCAGCCGGGCGAAGATCTTCTCGTTGGTCAGGCCGCGTGCCTGCAGCTCGCCGTGGCGGCGGCGGACGTACTCCTCGGTCGTCTCGGAGAAGTACGCCAGCACCTCCGCCACCACCCGCGCCGCCTCGCGGGGCCCGAGCGGGCTGGTCCGGGTGAGGTGCGCGAGCAGGTCTTCGTGAGGGTGCGAGGAGCCGGGTGAGCTGGACACGAATGGGGAGCCTAGGCCGGACCGGGCCGCGAGATCAAAGATCCTGCCCGATTTCGGGCAGGCCTTGCGGCATTTGGAGGAGGCAGGGCGCCCGAAGTCCCTTTCGGCCCTCGGGTGGCGGCGCGCCACCCCGGCCGGCGCCGGTTCGCCACCCGGCCGACACACCCTTGTAGCGACACCACTACGCCCCGTAGCGTGATACTCCGCATACGCATCGGAGATGCGTAGCGGAAGACCGGAGGCTTGCTGATGTGCGGGATCACCGGATGGGTCGACTTCGAGCGCGACCTCACCGCCCAGCGTCCAGTGCTGGACGCGATGACGCGGACCCAGCTCTGCCGCGGCCCGGACGCCGGCGGCGCCCACCTGGAGCGGCACGCCGCGCTCGGCCACCGCCGCCTCGCCGTGATCGACATCGAGGGCGGCATCCAGCCCATGACCGTCGAGCACGACGGCCGCGTACTGGCCGCCCTCACCTACAGCGGCGAGGTCTACAACCACCGCGAGCTGCGCGCCGAGCTGGAGGCGGCCGGCCACCGGTTCCGCACCCGCAGCGACACCGAGGTGGTGCTGCACGCCTACCTGGAGTGGGGCGAGGGCCTGGCCGAGCGACTGAACGGCATGTTCGCCTTCGCCGTCTGGGACTCCCGCCGCCAGGAGCTGCTGCTGGTCCGCGACCGGATGGGCGTCAAGCCGCTGCACTACTTCCGGACGCCGCACGGCGTGGTCTTCGGCTCCGAGGCCAAGGCCGTGCTGGCGCACCCGGACGTCCGGGCGGTGGTCGACCTGGACGGGCTGCGCGAGATGCTCGCCGTCAGCCGGACCCCCGGCCGCACCGTCTACCGGGGGATCGCCGAGGTGCGGCCCGGCCACGTCGTCCGGGTGCGCAGCCAGGGCGTCACGAGCCGGCGGTACTGGGCGCTGGAGGCCCGCGAGCACACCCACAACCTGGAGACCACCGTCGCCACCGTGCGCGCCCTGCTGGAGGACATCGTCCACCGCCAGCTGGAGGCGGACGTCCCGCTCTGCTCGCTGCTCTCCGGCGGGCTCGACTCCAGCGCCGTCACCGCCATCGCCGCCCGGGCGCTGCGGACGGCCGGTGCCGGCCCGGTGCGCTCCTTCGCGGTCGACTTCACCGGCCAGAGCGAGAGCTTCCGGGCCGACGCCGTCCGGTCCACCCCGGACGGCCCGTACGCGCGGATGCTGGCCGGGCACGTCGGCGCCGACCACCACGTCATCGAGCTGGACAGCGCCGCGCTCACCGACCCGGCGCAGCGCTCCGCCGTACTGCGGGCCCGGGACACCCCCGGCGGCTTCGGCGACATGGACGTCTCGCTGCTGCTGCTCTTCCGGGGGGTGCGCGAGAAGTCCACCGTGGCGCTGTCCGGCGAGTCCGCCGACGAGCTGTTCGGCGGCTACCGCTGGTACCACGACCCGAAGCTGGTCGCCGCCGACGACTTCCCGTGGGTGGACGCGGTCACCCAGCTCGGCGGAACCGGCGCCGGCCCGCGCGACCAGCTGCTGGACCGGGGGCTGGCCGAGAAGCTCGACGTGGCCGAGTACCGGCGGGCCCGCTACCGCGAGGCGCTGACCGAAGTCCCCCACCTGCCCGGCGCCGACCCGGTGGAACGCCGGATGCGCGAGATCTCCTACCTCAACCTCACCCGCTTCGTCTGCATCCTGCTGGACCGCAAGGACCGGATGAGCATGGCCAACGGCCTGGAGGTCCGGGTGCCGTTCTGCGACCACCGGCTGGTCCAGTACGTCTTCAACACCCCCTGGGCGATGAAGAGCTTCGACGGCCGGGAGAAAAGCCTGCTGCGGGCCGCCGTCCGCGACCTGCTGCCGGCCGAGATCGCCGACCGGGTGAAGAGCCCGTACCCCGTCGTCCAGGACCCGCACTACCCGGCGCTGCTGCGCGCCGAACTCGCCGAGCTCGCCGCCGACCCGGGCGCCCCCGTGCTCGGGTTGCTGGACCGCCGGGCGCTCACCGACGCGCTCGCGCCGGACACCGACCCGCAGTCCGTCCGGCTCGGCGTCGACCTGGCGCTGGACCTCAACGCCTGGCTGACGGAGTACCAGGTCTCCCTGGAACTGTGAGCGGCCGTCACCTCCGGACGGCGGCGTGCCGGGTGCCCGCCGTCCGGGTGGTGACCGCCGGGCATCCCGCTTCGTTGACCGGGTGCGACGTGCGATAGCGTCGCCGACACCTCCCGAATGGCTGCCCAAAACGCGGATTCCCGCCCCCGTGGCGTCAGGATGGGGAGCGAACCGTCCGTCTCGATCCGCCGGGGGATCTCCGCCATGCAGCCGCGAGTCTTCGCGATTCTCACCGCCCTCCTGCTGGGAGTGCTGGGCCTCGGGTCGGTGGCCGTCACCGACTGGACCCCCGCGACGAGCACCTCGGCGACCGCCCCCGGCGCCGCCACCGCGGCCGGCTCCAACGCACCCCCCGTCGGCGGCGCCGCGACGGCGACCCCGACCGGTGACCCGGCGGTCTGGACCCGCTCGACGCTGCGCAACAAGATGATGGCCGAGATGCAGGCGAGCGACCCGGGGGTGGCGCTGGCGGACCTCGACCGGATCACCAAGCAGCTGCCGTACACCGTCCGGTTCTGCCACCCGATCGCGCACGAGCTCGGGCACGAGGCGGTCAAGCGGTACAACGCCGACTTCCAGAAGGTCATCTCCTTCCCCCACGAGACCTGCGCGGCCGGCTACCTGCACGGCGCGGTCGAGGAGATGCTGAACGCCTCCGCCCAGCCCGAGGTGGACCTGCTCAAGCTCTGCGCGCCCAAGAACACCGGCCCCTGCATCCACGGCGTCGGGCACGGCACGATGTTCGTCGCCAAGCAGGACGTGGCCAAGGCCCGCGACCTCTGCAACAAGTTCACCACCGACCAGAACCGGATCCGCTGCTCGGAGGGCCTGTTCATGCAGCTCTTCGGCCCGGACGAGGAGGACGAGAAGGCGAAGGCGAACCTGCCCGCCGACAAGCTCGCGCAGGACCCGCTCTACCCGTGCAAGGACCAGCCGGCCCTCTACCAGTCCGCCTGCTACTTCTACGCGCCGACCTTCTTCCTCTCCTCGCACGACTACCCGAACCACCCCGAGGTCTACGGCGAGGCGCTGAAGTGGTGCCTCAACGGCAAGGCGAGCGGCGGCGCGGTGGACTGCAGCCGGGGCGTCGGCTCGCGGACCATGAAGTACAACCTGGACCGCGAGGAGTGGGCCGCCGAGCAGTGCGCGACCGCCGCCGACGGCTGGCAGCGCAAGGCCTGCGCCGAGGGCCTGGTCAGCTACTACACGGTCAACTACACCGACGGCGGTGCGGCAGGCCGGCTCTGCGCCAAGATCACGAACAAGGAGATGCAGGGCTACTGCCGCTCGGCGAGCGGGCTCTCCGCCTCCCTGGACTGATCCCCTCCTCCCAGGACCGGGGCCGCGCCGCACGGCGCGGGACCGCCTTCGTAGGAACAGGGTGGGCCAGGGGTGCCGAGGGCACCTCGCCCAACGGCCCCGTACCACCTGGAGCCCGCCGTGACCTCCGAGGACTTCCGCGCCGCCGCGCACGCCGCCGCCGACCTGGTCAGCGACTACCTCGCCGACCTGCCCGCCCGCCCGGTCTGGCAGCCGATGGACGACAGCGCCCGGCAGGCCCTGCTGGACGCGCCGCTGCCCGCGGCCGGCCGGCCGCTCACCGAGCTGCTCACCGCCATCGACGCGGAGGTGCTGCCGTACCCGATGGGCAACGGCAACCCGCGGTTCTTCGGCTGGGTGAACTCCGCCCCCGCGCCGGCCGGCGTGCTCGCCACCCTCGCCGCGTCCGCCATGAACCCCAGCTCGGCCGGCGGCGACCACGCCGACGTCCACCTGGAGCGGGCCGTGGTCCGCTGGATCGCCGAGCTGGTCGGCTTCCCCCACCCGGCCGGCGGCGGGCTGCTCACCTCGGGCACCTCGATGGCGACCATCGTCTGCCTCGCCGCCGCCCGCGACCGGGCCGCCCGCGCGGCCGGGTGGGACGTCCGCGAGGACGGCCTCGCCGGGCTGCCGCCGCTGGTCGGCTACGTCACCGGCGAGACGCACTCGTGCGTGCGCAAGGCCGCCGAGCTGCTCGGCCTGGGCAGCCGGCACCTGCGCACCGTCGCCACCGGCCCCGACGGCCGGCTCGACCCGGCCGTCCTGCGGGCCGCGATCGAGCGGGACCGGGCCGCCGGACTGCTGCCGTTCCTGGTGGTGGCCTCCGCCGGCACGGTCGGCACCGGCGCCGTGGACGCCTTCGGGCCGATCGCCGACGTCTGCGCCGAGCAGCGCCTCTGGCTGCACGTGGACGGCGCGTACGGGGCCTTCGGCGTACTGGACCCGCTGATCGCCCACCGTTACGCCGGGCTGGAGCGGGCCGACTCACTCGCCCTCGACCCGCACAAGTGGCTCGGCGTCCCGGTGGACTGCGGCTGCGCGCTGGTGCGCGACACCGAGGAGCTGCGCGCCACCTTCAGCCTGGTGCCGCCCTACCTGCGCGACGAGGCCGCCGGGGCGCTCGGCTGGTTCTCCGAGTACGGCACCGAGCAGACCCGCCCCTTCCGCGCCCTCAAGGTCTGGGCCACCATCGCCCACCGGGGCCGCGACGGCATCGCCCGGGACATCGCCCGGTGCACCGCGCTGGCCCGCCACCTCGGGGAACTCGTCGAGGCGGACGACGAGTTGGAGCTGCTGGCCGAGGTGCAGACCTCGATCGTGGCGTTCCGTCACCGCGCCGCCGGCCTGGACGGCGCCGCGCTGGACGCGCTCAACCGGGAGCTGCCGACCGCGGTGCAGCGGCGCGGCCGGGTCTTCGTCACCGGCGCCCGGCTCGACGGCCACGAGATGCTGCGCGCCTGCCTGCTGAACGCCGCGACCACCGAGGCGGACCTCGCCCTGCTGCTCACCGAGGTGAAGGCGGCCGCGGCCGAACTGCTCGCCGGCGCGCAGCGGTAACCGAGGCCCGGAGACATTTACCGACAGGTCACGGGGGATTCGTGATCGCGAAACACCGGAGCGGCAGATTGATGGCATGGAGCACACGGAGCCTCTGACGACGACCGAATCCACCGACCACTCGCCGACCCCCTCCCGTGCCCAACGGCGCGGCGCCAGAACCCACCGCTGGCGCCGCGACACCGTGGAGCTGGCCGCGGTCTTCCTCTCGGTGACCGCCGCCGACCTGGTGGCCAAGCTCGTCGTGCACGGCCCGGAGGGCCCGGTGGTGCTCGCCGCCTCGGCGGTGGCCCTGCTCGCCACGGCGCTGTTCCACACCTGGTGGTCACACCGGCACCATCTGCACGGCCCGCCGGCCCCGGACGCGTCGGCGCCCCCGGGTCCGCCCGCGCCGAACGCGGCGGAGGGGCTGAAGGGGCCGCTGGCCGACTTCGAGCAGACCGCGCTCTGGCGGGTCCGCACCACGGTGCAGGACTCCCCCGGCAGTCTGGCCCGGGTCTGCACGGCCTTCGCCGAGCGGCAGGTCAACATCATCTCGATGCAGTCCCACCCGCTGCCGAACGGCACCGTGGACGAGTTCTTCGTCCGGGCGCCGCACGCCCTCACCCGGACCGACCTGGCCGCGCTGGTGGCGTCGGCCGGCGGGCACGACATCTGGACCGACCCGGCCGACGCGCACGACCTGGTGGACGTGCCCACCCACGTCCTGGCGCTGGCGACCCGCACCGCGCTGGACGCCGCCGAGCTGCCGATCGCGCTGCGCCGGCTGTTCGGGCAGTGCGCAATCCGGCAGTACCCGGGCGCGGCCCGGCGCGGCGGCGCCGGGGTGGACGGGCACCTGATGCGGCTGCCGGTGCCCTCCGGCGACCTCATCGAGCTCAGCCGCCCGCACCTGCCGTTCACCCCGACCGAGTTCGCCCGGGCCCAGGCCCTGGTCGAGCTGGACACCCTGCTCGGCCCCCGGGTGCCGGACGTCCGGGCCCGGCTGCGGCTGCCCGCCGGGGCGGACCTGACCGTGCGGCGCGCGGACGAGGGCGACCGGGAGGCGGCGCTGGCGATGCACGGGCGCTGCTCCCCGGAGACCCTGCGCCGGCGCTACCACGGCCCCGTCCGGGACGCCGACCGCTATCTGGACCACCTGCTGGACGCCCGGCACGGCCAGACCCTCACGGTCGAGGCCGCCGACGGGCGGATCGTCGCCCTCGGGCACCTGATGTGGGACGACGGCAGCGCCGAGGTCGCGGTGCTGGTCGAGGACGACTGGCAGCGGCGCGGGCTGGGGCTCGACCTGATGCGGCGGATGGCCGCGCTGGCGCTGGAGGCCGGAGTGGAGACGGTCTACGCCGTCACCCACTCCTCCAACACCGGGCTGATCGCCACCATGCGCAAGCTGGCCGCGCCGCTGGACTACCAGGTCGAGGAGGGCACCCTGGTGATCACCGCGCACCTGGCGGAGGCCGCCGAGGAGCTGCCCGTGCCCTGGCCCACCCGGCCGGGCAGGTAGTCCGGTCTTCACCGGATCCTCACCGCGGGCCTCGGCACGCTCACCGGTCCGGGCGGCGATCATGCCGCCCGGACCGTCGCGCGCCCGGACCGGACCGGCGCCGTCGGGCGCTCGGCGGGCCCCTCGCAGGCGCGCACCGGGGGAACCGACCGGCCCGGCCGAGGCGTCCCCCGCAGGGCAAGGCCCCTCCGTACACCGCCCGTTCTGACGCCGCGTCAGAGCGGCGCCGACGAGGCAGCCGGCGCCGTCGCAGCAGGCGGCGCGGGGTCCGGAGCGTCGAGCCGGGCGGCGGAGTCGGTAGGCTGGCCCCGTCCCCGCCGCCCGACGGCCCGTTATCCGGCCCCGGGCGGTGCCGCAGCAAGGAGGAACCACTGAGCATGGCAGGCACCGAATCGGAGCCCACAGGCGCACGCGACGCCTCGCTGCCCGCCCGCGCCAAGATCGCGGTCACGGCCGGCAAGGTGGCCGCCGCCCTGTCCCAGAAGGCGGGCCGAGGCAGCGGCTCGGTGATCGGCGGCAAGATCGCCCTGAGGCTCGACCCCGACCTGCTCGCCACCCTCGCCGACCACCTGGACGTCGTGCTGGTCAGTGCCACCAACGGCAAGACCACGACCACCCGGCTGATCGCCGAGGCGCTGCGCGCCGCCGGCCCGGTGGTCTCCAACGCCCTGGGCGCCAACATGCCGGCCGGCATCACCTCCGCCCTGGCCGGCGGCACGGACGCCCGCTTCGGCGTCATCGAGGTGGACGAGAAGTACCTGGCCGGAGTGGCCCGTGACACCCACCCCAAGGCGATCGCCCTGCTCAACCTCTCGCGCGACCAGCTGGACCGCGCCGCCGAGACCCGGATGATGGCCGAGAAGTGGCGCGAGGGCCTCCAGGACACCGAGGCCGTGGTCATCGCCAACGCCGACGACCCGCTGGTGACCTGGGCCGCCTCCTCCTGCAAGAAGGTGGTCTGGGTGGCCGCCGGACAGGCCTGGAAGGAGGACGCCTGGTCCTGCCCCGCCTGCGGCGGCGTGATGCAGCGCCCCGGCGACGACTGGTTCTGCCAGGACTGCGGCTTCCGGCGCCCCAACCCGCACTGGGCGCTCCAGGGCACCCACGTGATCGACCCGCAGCGCGGCGCCTGGCCGATCCAGCTCCAGCTGCCCGGCCGCGCCAACCTGGCCAACGCCACCAGCTCCGCCGCCGTGGCCGCCGTCTTCGGCGTCCCGCCGCAGGTCGCGCTGGAGCGGATGCAGTCGGTGACGGCCGTGGCCGGCCGCTACGACGTGGTCCAGTACCAGGGCCGGGACATCAGGCTGCTGCTCGCCAAGAACCCGGCCGGCTGGCTGGAGACCTTCTCGCTGATCGACGGCCCGCCGGCGCCGGTGATCCTCTCCGTCAACGCGCTCGACGCCGACGGAACCGACACCTCGTGGCTCTGGGACGTCGACTACGAGCGCCTCGCCGGGCACCCGGTCTTCGTGATGGGCCAGCGCAAGCTGGACCTCGCCGTCCGCCTGGAGGTCGCCGGGCTGCAGTTCCACGTGGTGGACTCGCTGGAGCAGGCCGTCCGGATGGCCCCGCCCGGCCGGATCGAGGCGATCGCCAACTACACCGCCTTCCAGCAGCTGCGGAAGGTCGTGGCCGGCTGATGCCCGGCCCAGCAGCCCACTTCACGACGGAAGGCCTTCGAGGATGAGTGAGAGCAGCCTGCGCGTGGTCTGGGTCTACCCCGACCTGCTCAGCACCTACGGCGACCGGGGCAACGCCCTGGTCGTGGAGCGCCGGGCCCGCCAGCGCCACCTCAACGTGACCAGGATCGACGTCCGCTCCGACCAGGCGGTGCCCACCAGCGGGGACATCTACCTGATCGGCGGCGGTGAGGACCGGCCGCAGCGGCTGGCCGCCGAGCGCCTGCGGGGCGACAGCGGGCTGGTCCGGGCCGCCGAGAACGGCGCGATCATCTTCGCCGTCTGCGCCGGCTACCAGATCCTCGGCCACGAGTTCGTCAACGACCTCGGCGAGCGCGAGCCGGGCCTCGGCCTGCTCGACGTCTGGACCACCCGCGGCGAGGGCGCCCGCTGCGTCGGCGACGTGCTCGCCGACGTCGACCCGCGCCTGGCCCTGCCGCAGCTGACCGGTTTCGAGAACCACCAGGGCATCACGCACCTCGGCCAGGGCGTCCAGCCGCTGGCCACCGTCACCGCGGGCCGGGGCAACGGCACCGGTGACGGCACCGAGGGTGCCTGGCGGGACACCGTCTTCGGGACGTACCTGCACGGCCCCGTGATGGCCCGCAATCCCGCGGTCGCGGACATGCTGATCAAGCTGGCGCTGGACGTGAACGCCCTGCCGCCGGCCGACACCACCTGGTACGACGCGCTGCGCGCCGAGCGCATCGCGGCCACTTCGCGCCCCGCGTAGTACGCCGGCCCGCTCCGACCGGGTGCCCGCGATGCGGTCATCCGGTCCACGGGCGGGCCCGGACGTACGACAATGGGGATGCCGGCTGCACACCCTCCTCGGCAGCAGGCTGCACTTCCGCGCGGGGGCGCCGACGGCGCCGCTCCCGCGTCGGCTCCTGCCCGGCCGGACGCAGGGGTCGTATGCTCGACTGCACGGTCGTTTTCGGGCGTTCTGTCCGGATCGACCGGTCCTTCACCCCTCGGTCATCTCCCCGCCATCACGGTGTGGGAACCGACCGCTACGGTGACGGTTCGTCGTCCCAGCCTGTAGTCCGGCCGTTCCTCGGTTCTGCTCGGGAGTTGCAAAGCAATGCGTATTGGAGTGCTGACCAGCGGCGGTGACTGCCCCGGCCTGAATGCGGTGATCCGCTCCGTGGTCCACCGGGGGGTGGTCGACCACGGCGACGAGATCATCGGGTTCGAGGACGGCTGGCGCGGTTTCCTGGAGGGCGTCCACCGCCCCCTGACCCTGGACTCGGTGAGCGGCATCCTCGCCCAGGGCGGCACCATCCTCGGCTCCTCGCGAGTGCAGCCGAGCCATCTGCGGGACGGCGTCGAGCGCGCCAAGCGGTACTGCGCCGACCTCGGTCTGGACGCGGTCATCCCGATCGGCGGCGAGGGCACCCTCAAGGCCGCCAAGCTGATGAGCGACGCCGGTCTGCCGATCGTCGGCGTGCCGAAGACCATCGACAACGACATCGCGTGCACCGATGTCACCTTCGGCTTCGACACCGCGGTCTCGGTCGCCACCGACGCGCTGGACCGGCTGAAGACCACGGCCGAGTCGCACCAGCGGGTCATGGTCGTCGAGGTCATGGGCCGGCACACCGGCTGGATCGCGCTCAACGCGGGCATGGCCGCCGGCGCCCACGCGATCGTCGTCCCGGAGCGCCCGTTCCACATCGACAAGCTCACGGCCGTCGTCCGCGAGCGCTTCGACCGGCAGAAGAAGTTCGCGATCGTGGTCTGCGCCGAGGGCGCCAAGCCCGAGCCCGGCACCATGCACTGGGAAGAGGGCAGCAAGGACATCTACGGCCACGAGCGGTTCACCGGCATCGCCACCCAGCTCTCCCGGGAGCTGGAGCACCGGCTCGGCAAGGAGGCCCGCCCGGTGATCCTCGGCCACACCCAGCGCGGCGGCACCCCGACCGCGTACGACCGGGTGCTGGCCACCCGGTTCGGCTGGCACGCCGTGGAGGCCGTCCACAAGGGCGCCTTCGGCCACATCACCGCACTGCAGGGCACCAACATCAACCTGGTGCCGATCGGCGAGGCCGTCGCCGAGCTCAAGACCGTGCCGCAGGAGCGTTACCTGGAGGCGGAGACGGTCATCTGACCAGACCCGACCGGACCACGGCCGCCGGCCCCCGAGCAACCGCTCGGGGGCCGGCGCCGTCTCGTGCGGGCGTCAGGTCGGCGCGCGGCCGGTCAGAAGCCGGTGTCGTAGGTGTAGCGGGCGGTGTGGTCGAGCATGTCCGCCGGGGTCACGTCGTTCCACGGCTTCATGGTCTCGTTGAGGTCGACCACGTTCGCCGTGCCGGCCGCCGGCAGGTAGGTGGACGACGGGTGGAGCTTCTGCCACTCCGACCAGAGCTTGTCGATGAAACAGTGGTGCAGCCAGAACACCGGGTCGTTCGGCGACATGCCGGTGGTCATGTGACCGCCGACCCAGACGTGCACCCGGTTGTGCAGGTTGACTCCGCGCCAGCCCTCCAGGTTGTTGCGGAAGCCGTCCGAGGCGCTGTTCCACGGCGCGGCGTCGTACGCGGCGATCGCCAGCACACCGGTGGCCTCGGCGCGGGTGGGCAGCTGGGCGACCGAGACGCCGAACTGGCGCCGCAGGAAGGTGCGGCTGTCCGGCCGCACGTTCAGCGCCCAGTTGCCGCCGGAGAAGGCGAACGGCCCGGTGGTCACCTGGCCGTCGCTGCTGCGGCCGTTGCCGCCCATGAAGTCGGCGCCCCAGATCGAGGCGGTGGTGGTGCGGTCCGCCGTCCAGTCCCAGTACGGGAGGGTGACGGTCGGGTCGATCGCCTGCAGGGCCCCCTCGAACTGGAGCAGGAAGCGCCGGTGCCAGGGCAGGAAGGACGGCGAACGGTGGCCGACCCGCTCGCCGTTGTCGGTGTCGCTGATGATGAAGTTGTTGTGGGTCGTGACGAAGGAGTCGTAACCGCCGTTGCGCTTGAGTTCGAGCACGGCGTTGACGAAGGCGCGCTTCTCCTGGGCCGTCAGGGTCGCCTGGTTCTTGCGGACTGCCATGAGTCCCCCCTTGGGTGTGAAGTGGTGTTCCTGGTCCGGGTGTTCGGACTCGGTGCTCAGACCGTCGCGATCGGCACGAGCGTGGCGCCCTGCAGCTCGCTGACGGCCGCGCGGGCGAGCGCGCGCGGCGTGGCGAAGGTCTGGTAGTGGTTGACGACGCTGATCCAGGTGCCGTCCGCGTTGCGCATCATGTGCAGCTCGTCGCCGTCGATCCGCACCGAGTAGCCGGCGCCGCCGTGGTGGTGGCTGCTGCCGTCGGTGACCGGGCGGCCCTGGATGCGACGGCCCTGGAAGACCTCGTCGAAGGTGTCGGACGCCCCCGGGTCGGCCGCCGTCGCCGACTTGCTGGTCGGACCGGCGACGCCGAGCACGACGGTGCCGGCGGCCGCGGTCAGGGCCACGGCGGCCCCCTGCAGCATCCGCCGCCGGGTCAGCTCCGAGGCATGGGTGTCTTCGGACATGGTGGTACCCCCCTTGGGCACCCCGTCTGGTGTTGGGGCGCCGTTCAGAAAAGCTTGCAGAAACGTTAATGCGAGGCGATTTCATGATCGTGCTCGCTGTTTCGATGCTCGCAGGGCAACTCGACCTAGTGAACTGCCGATCGGCGGGGGTACGTACGGTTGGCGCGGATCCAGCCATCCCCCGGCTGCCCACGCCTCGGACGCCCCAGGAAGATCTCCCGTTTCTCCACTGAATGATCGTCAGACCCGGATCGATCTTCACGCTGTGCAGATCCCGCGCCGAAAATCCTTCGCCCCCGACCCTTCCGCGGTGACCGGCACCACCCGGCCAGGATGGCGCGATGGGACGGCCTCCCTCCGGCCGACGGTGGCCGAACCCCGGTACCACCGGCCACAACTGTCGGTTCGTCCGGTGGGCGCGACGCCCCCGACGCGTCGGGGGCGTCGGAGCGGGACGGCTCGGTAGCGTGACGGAATGGAGATCCTCGCCTACGGCGTCCAACAAGATGAGCGGCCCCTGCTGGAGAAGGCCTTCGCCGAGCGCCACGCGCTGCGCAGCCTGGCGGTCTTCCTCGACCGCGACACCGCCCCGCTGGCGGCCGGGCACCGCGCGGTCAGCAGCAGCGTCAACGACGTCCTGGACGCCCGGACGCTCGGCCTGCTCGCATCCGGCGGCACCGAGCTGATCGCGCAGCGCTCCACCGGCTTCAACAACATCGACCTGGACGCCGCCGCCGAGCTCGGCCTCACCGTCGCCCGGGTCTCGTACTACAGCCCGTACGCCGTCGCCGAGCACGCCTGGGCGCTGGCGCTCGCGGTGAACCGGCGGCTCACCCGGGCCACCAACCGCTCCCGCGAGTTCGACTTCCGGCTGGACGGGCTGCTCGGCCGCGACATCCACGGGATGACGGTCGGCGTGCTCGGCACCGGCAAGATCGGCGAGTGCTTCGCCCGGATCGCCCACGGCTTCGGCACCGAGCTGCTCGGCTGGGACATCACGGAGAACCCCGCGTGCACCGCGCTCGGCATGACCTACGTGGACCGCGCCGAACTGCTCGCCCGCAGCGACCTGATCAGCCTGCACGTCCCGCTGGTCCCGAGCACCCACCATGTGATCGACGGCGCGGCGCTCGCCCTGATGAAGGACGACGCGATCCTGATCAACTCCAGCCGCGGCGGCCTCGTCGACACCACCGCCCTGGTCGAGACGCTGCGCGCCGGCCGGCTGTCCGGCGTCGGTCTGGACGTCTACGAGGAGGAGACCGGCGTCTTCTTCTACGACCGCTCGGTCGAGGGCGTCAGCGACGACACGCTCGCCCGGCTGGTCACCTTCCCGCAGGTCCTGATCACCTCCCACCAGGCCTACTTCACGCACACCGCCGTCGGCCAGATCATCGACGCGACGGTCCGCAACGTCGACGACTTCGAAGCCGGCCGGCGCAGCGAGAACACCCTGGTACCGAGGAACTGACCCCGGGGTGTCCGGCGGGGGCCCGGCTTGCGGTCCTTCGGCCCGGGGAGGTCCGGGTACGCGAGGCCGTCGCCGTCCCGGTCGAGTGCGTTCGGGTCGAGCGTGTCCGCCCGCAGGACGGCCTGCGCGTCGGCCTGGATCCTGAACGCGCCGCAGCCGAGGACATGACCCTGGTGCACGTACGGGGCGACGTCGCCGGTGTGCTCCGGGGGCCCCGCCGAGGAGCCCGCCCACCGCCCGGCCCGGCCCCGCCCCGTCCGGGGCGGGGCCGACCACCCTCCGGGACGCCCGGGGGAACGGAATGGACCTGGGGGAGGAATTCGCGGCAGAATGTGGTCTAGACCTCTACGTCGCTCTCCAGAAATGGCTATCCGTATGGAAATCGTGATCGTGCCCGACGCTGCCGCCGGAGGCAGCCTCATCGCCGCGGCGATCGCCGATCTGCTGACCGACAAGCCCGACGCCCTGCTCGGGGTGGCAACCGGCTCCACCCCGACGCCGATCTACCAGGCACTGGCCGCCCGCGTGCAGGCCGGGACCCTGGACGCCTCCCGCGCACGCGTCTGCCAGCTGGACGAGTACGTCGGCCTCCCGGCCGGCCACCCCGAGTCGTACCGCTCGGTGGTCCTGCGCGAGGTCGTCGGGCCGCTCGGCCTGACCGAGGCGTCCTTCCTCGGGCCGGACGGCAACGCGCCGGACATCGCCGCGGCCGCGGCGGCGTACGACCGCGCGCTCGCCGAGGCCGGCGGGGTCGACCTCCAGCTGCTCGGCATCGGCACCGACGGCCACATCGGCTTCAACGAGCCGTGCTCCTCGCTCGCCTCGCGCACCCGCATCAAGACGCTGACCCGGCAGACCCGCGAGGACAACGCCCGGTTCTTCGACAGCCTCGACGAAGTCCCGCACCACGTGCTCACCCAGGGCATCGGCACCATCCTGGAGGCCCGCCACCTGGTGCTGCTCGCCACCGGTGAGGCCAAGGCCGAGGCCGTCGCCCTCGCGGTGGAGGGCCCGCTGTCCGCGATGGTGCCGGCCTCGGCCCTGCAGCTGCACCCGCACGCCACCGTCGTCGTCGACGAGGCGGCCGCCTCCGGCCTCAAGCTCGCCGACTACTTCCGCGACACCTACGCCGCCAAGCCCGCCTGGCAGGGCCTCTGACACGAGGCCGGGGCCACCCGGTGGAACCGGAGCCCCACCGCCGAGGACCCGTCACCGCCCGCGGTGACGGGTCCTCGGCGTTCCCCCGCGCCGCCGCACCCGACACACGGCGCGGCCGCCTCGGCCGGACCGTCCGGCGGTCCGGGGCGAGCGGCCGCCGAGCCCCCGAGCGGGCCTCCACCGCACGGGCCCTGGGCCGAACGGGTGGGCGGCAGGCTGTGCGCGTGGGTCATCCGTGCACCAACCGTGTCGCCGTGGGTAACTGTGCGCGTGCTCTCGGCTGCCGGGCCCGCCGGGCGGGCGGGGTGACCGAGGCGCCCCCACTCCCCCCTCCCGAACGGAACCACGCATGCGCAGTCCCGCTCTCGCCGCCTTCACCATGGCGGTCGCGCTCCCCCTGACCGGCCTGGCCGCCACCGGCACCGCCGTCGCGCAGTCGTCCCCCTCCCAGCGGGTGCCGATCAACGAGTGCGAAGGCGTCCCGAAGGTCTACGACACCGGCGCGGACCAGTTCCTCTGCACCCGGCGGGAGCTCGGCCCGGTCACCCTGCCGACGAGCCCGGTGCTGAAGGCGCTGCTGAAGGACTACGACCGGCTGGGCGGGGTGACACCGGCCCGGTTCCTGGACTGGTACCGGGACTGGCGGGGCTGGAAGTACCCGGACCACAACGGCTTCACCGCCAACGGCGGCAACCTCGACATGACCGAGGTGACCCTGCCGACGGGCAAGAAGCTCGACCGCTTCGGCAGCAACGACCGCGGCAGGTTCCTGGCCCCCGGCGGCACGCGGTTCGCCGAGCGCGCCCTCCCGCCGGACTCCCTCAACGGGGGCGAGGCCAACTACCACTGCTTCGAGGTGCGGAAGGCGTTCAAGGTCCAGCAGGGCCACATCGCGGGCGCCTTCTCGCAGCCCGGCAACGGCCTCCAGCAGTGGCTCGACCCGGACCTCAAGCCGAACGACCCCTCCCTGACGACCTTCGACGTGAGCGGCCTGATCACGGCGGGCTACCTGAAGGAGCACACGGACAAGAGCTACTGCCTGAGGGGGAACAGCGGGTCCTGACACCCGCCCGGACGGACGGAAGGGGCGGCGCGCGGACGGCGACCGGCGCGCCGCCCCTTCCCGCGCCGCCGCCCCGCGGACGGGGGGCGGGGGAAGCGGCGGAGTAAGGCCCGCCTAGGCTGTGGAGGCAAGCAAAACGGGCGAACCGGACCCACCCAGGGTCGTGACGAGGGAAAGCGGGACCCGCCGATGGGCGACGGAATGTCAGGGATGCACCACCACGGCGGAATGACCGAGCTGGGCCCCTTCTCCCTCTCCAACGTCATGACCTGGTCCCCCGACTGGGTCTTCCTGATCGGCAGCCTGGCCGGCCTGGCGCTGTACGGCGCGGGCGTCGTCCGGCTGTACCGGCGCGGCGACCGCTGGCCGATCGGCCGGTCGGTCGGCTGGGCGGCGGGCATCGGCTCGGTGATCCTGGTCACCTGCACCGGCCTGAACGACTACGGCATGGTGCTCTTCAGCGCGCACATGATGCAGCACATGGTGCTCTCGATGCTGTCGCCGATCCTGCTGCTGCTCGGCGCGCCCATCACGCTGGCGCTGCGGGCGCTGCGCCCGGCCGGCAAGGGCCGGCCGCGCGGGCCGCGCGAGCTGCTGGTGGCCCTGCTGCACAGCACCTACGTCAAGGTCGTCTCGCACCCGGGCTTCACCATCCCGCTGTTCATCGCGAGCCTCTACGGGGTCTACTTCACCCCACTGTTCGACTTCCTCATGCAGTACCGGCTCGGGCACATCTTCATGATGGTGCACTTCCTCGCCGCCGGACTGGCGTTCTTCTGGCCGATCATGGGCGTGGACCCGGGCCCGCACCGGCCTGGCCACGTGATGCGGATCATCGAGCTGTTCATGGGGATGCCGTTCCACGCCTTCTTCGGGGTCGCGGTGATGATGGCCAGCCACCCGCTGGTGACCACCTTCACCGAGGAGGGAGCGCCTCCGGGGACGAAGCTGCTGGACGACCAGAAGCTGGCCGGTGGCATCACCTGGGCGTTCGGCGAGATCCCGACCGCGATCGTGCTGATCGCGCTGGTCTACCAGTGGATGCGGTCCGAGCAGCGGGTGTCCCGCCGCCGCGACCGCGCCGAGGACCGCAGCGGCGACGCCGAGCTGGCCGCGTACAACGCCTACCTGGCCTCGCTGGACAAGCGCGGCCAGCGGGCCGCCCCGGCACCGGCGGCCGACGCGGGCTGACCGGCCGCGCCGGCACCGCCCCCGACACCGTGACGAAGCCCCCGCCCCACCGGCGGGGGCTTCGTCGTCCCCGGCCGCCGTCCCCGGCCGCAGGCTCCCTGGCGGCTCAGGCCTTCCAGCCGTTCTGGCGGGCGAGGCCGGCCACCAGGATGTCCAGACCGAACTCGAACCGCTCGTCACCGACGTTGCGGGTGAGCGCCCCCGCCATCGAGGTGATCATCGGATAGCGGTCGGCGGGGATGGTGCCGAAGTACTCCCGCACCTGGTCGGTGTAGTCCTGGGAGTTCCCGCCCCCACGCGTGGACGCCTCGAAGGTGGTCGCCGTGGTGTAGAGCCCGAGCACGTCGACCCCGTACGCGGCGGTCTGCTCGTCGAGGCCGCCCGCGCGCAGGATGCCGAGCATGGACTCGGCGATGTCCATGGCGTGCGGGGTGGTGGGCACATTGGCCACCACCGCCGCCCGGGCGAGGTCCCGGTGCGCCAGCAGGGCGTCCCGGGAGCGGCGCATCAGTCGCTTGATCTGCTCCTGCCAGTCGGCCGCGTCGGGCTCCTCGAGTTCGATCTCGGAGTAGGCCAGGTCGAGGACCTGCTCGACCAGCTCCTCCTTGCCGCCGATGTGGGCGTAGAGGCTCGCGGCGCCGGTGTCGAGCTCCTGGCCGACCCGCCGCATGCTCAGCGCGTCCATGCCCTCGGCGTCGACGATCCGCAGCGCCGCCTCGACGATCCGCTCGCGACTCAGCGGCTGGCGCTTGGCCGGCGCCTTCTCCTTCTCCTGCCAGTGCGCTGGCCAGCTCGGACGCGGGGCGGCACTGGTCATCGGGGCTCCTTCGTGGTCGGCGACGAGTCCCAGCGTACTTGACACGAACGCCGTTCCATGGGAAAACACTGTTCGTCGAAGAAAACAGTGTTCGTTCAGGCGAACAGAGTTCGCCCCAGTCCCAGTGCCAGTCCCAGCCCCGGATCCCGGAGAGCCCCCTCATGACCAGTCAGACCGCCCCACCCCCGGCCGCCACCGCGGCGGAGCCCGAACCGGCCGGATACCGGCTGCGCTGGGCCGCCCTCGCCGTGATCCTGGCCGCCGAGGTGATGGACCTCCTCGACACCACGATCGTCGGCGTGGCCTCCCCCGCCATCCAGCGCGACTTCGGCGGGGGCGACGCGCAGATCCAGTGGATCTCCGCCTCCTACACGCTCGCCTTCGCCGTGCTGCTGATCACCGGCGGCCGGCTCGGCGACCTCTTCGGCCGCAAGCGCCTGTTCGTCCTCGGTGCGGCCGGCTTCACGCTCGCCTCCGTCCTCTGCGCGGCCGCCACCGGCGCGGGCACCCTGATCGCCGCCCGGACCGTCCAGGGCCTGTTCGCCGCACTGCTGATCCCGCAGGGGCTCGGCCTGATCAAGGCGATGTTCCCGCCCAAGGAGATCGGCGCCGCCTTCGGGCTGTTCGGGCCGATCCTCGGGCTCTCCTCCGTCCTCGGCCCCACCCTCGGCGGCTACCTCACCGACGCCGACTGGTTCGGCACCGGCTGGCGGATGGTCTTCCTGATCAACCTGCCGCTCGGGCTGCTCGCCGTGGTGGCCGCCGTCAGGATCCTGCCCGCCAACCGGACCACCCGGGCGGAGGGCGCCGGCCGGCTCGACCCGGTGGGCGTGCTGCTGCTCAGCACCGCCGTCCTGCTGCTGGTCTACCCGCTGGTCCAGGGCCGCGAGCTGGGCTGGCCGCTCTGGACGTACCTGGCCATGGCCGTCTCGCTGCCGGTGCTCCGCCTCTTCGCCCTCCACCAGCGCGGCGTGCTGCGGCGCGGGGGCACCCCGCTGATCGAGCCCTCGCTGTTCGCCAAGCGGGCCTTCACCTCGGCGCTCGCCACCGGCCTGGTCTTCTTCGCCGCGCTCTCCGGCCTGCTGCTGACCTTCACCCTCTACCTCCAGCTCGGCCTCGGCTGGACGTCGCTGCACTCCGGCCTGAGCATGATCCCGCTCTCGCTCGGCATCGTGGCCGGCGCCGTGCTCTCCGGCGGCGTCCTCGGCCCCCGCTACGGCCGCCGGGTGCTGCACGCCGGGATGGCGGTCGCCGCCACCGGCGCGCTCGGGCTCTGGGTCTCGGTGGAGCACTGGGCCGGCGGCCTGACCAGCTGGGCGCTGATCCCCGCGCTGCTGCTCACCGGATTCGGACTCGGCCTGATCATGGCGCCGTTCTTCGACATCGCCCTGGCCGGTGTGGAGGACGCCGAGACCGGCTCGGCCTCCGGCGTGCTCAACGCGCAGCAGCAGCTCGGCGGCTCGATCGGGGTCGCCCTGCTCGGCACCGCGTTCTTCGGCTGGGCCGGTCCGGAGGGCTTCCGGCACGCGGCCGGCTGGACCTTCGGCCTCAGCGCGGGCCTGCTCGCGCTGGCCTTCCTGGTGGCCTTCCTGCTGCCCCGCCACGCCCGCCCGCACGAGGAGGGGTGAGCCCGCCTCCGGCCCCTTCCCGCCCCATCACCTGCGCCGTCGCCCGCCGGGACCAGCCCGGCAGGCGGCGGCGCCCGCGCGTGTGCGCCCGGGGGGTGTTGGCAGAGTCCCGCCGGGCCCGCGACGCCGCGACCTTGCCGACACCGCCTAGGATCCGGGCATGCAAGCGCTTCTGATGGCCGCCCTGCTCGCCGTGGTCCTGCTCTCCCGGATCCAGGAACCGAGACGGTTGGGCAACGGGGTGCTGATCGGCCTGATCGGCGTCTGCGCGGCGCTCGGCACGGTGAGCGCGGTCGGCCACTTCTCCTCGTCGGCCGCGAGCGCCGTCACCGCCGGGGTGGCCGGCGCGGTCTGGCTGAGCGGGCTGGTCGCGGCCGCCCTGCTGGTGGCCAACGGGGTCACCATGGTCCGGCGGGAGGGCACCCGGCCGGCCAGCCTGCTGTCCCTGCTCGCCGGCGCCGCCCTGCTCGCCCTGCTCGGGCTGCTGCTCTCGGCCACCTACCTCAGCGTCCGGGCGCTGCGCGCGGCGGCCGGCGCCGCCGTCCTGCTCGGCGGCTACGGCGCCTTCCTGCTGCTCTGCTTCCTCGGGTACACCCTGCTGTACCGGCGCCTCGCCCCCCGGCCCGGCGCCGACTACCTGGTGGTGCTGGGCGCCGGGCTGAACGGCTGCGAGGTGCCGCCGCTGCTGGCCGCCCGGCTGGACCGGGCGATGGCGCTCTACCGCGCCGAGGAGGCCGCCGGACACGCACCGCTGATGCTGGTGACCGGCGGCAAGGGCCCGGACGAGAGCTGCACCGAGGCCTCGGCGATGGCGGACCACCTGGTCGCCGCCGGCTGCCCGCGGGAGCGGATCCGGCTGGAGGAGAAGGCCACCAGCACCACCGAGAACCTCGCCTTCAGCCGCGAGCTGATGGAGCGCGAACGGCCCGGCTACCACTGCACCGTGGTGACCAGCAGCTTCCACGTGCTGCGCTCCGCCGTGACCACCCGCCGGGCCGGGGTGCCGGGGCAGGTCGTCGGCGCGCCGACGGCCGGGTACTACTGGCCCAGCGCCGTCCTGCGCGAGGTGGTCGCGACGGGCCTGATGTACCCCCGGGCGAACGCCGTCGCCGTGCTGCTGCTCGCGACGGCGGGGGCGGTGGTGGGCTGGCGGTGGTGAGCCGCCCGGCCGCCCGCCCCGCCGGACGCGGAGAGGCCCCCGGGTCCGCGAACGGACCCGGGGGCCTCCCGGTACGGCTCGGTGCCGGCCTGGTGCCGACTCCGCCCGGCTGGGATCAGCCGAGGTTGGCGAGCGCCTCGTTGAAGGTCTTCGAGGGACGCATCACGGCCGCGGCCTTGGCCGGGTCGGGCTGGTAGTAGCCGCCGATGTCGACCGGCGAGCCCTGCACGGCGATGAGCTCCTCGACGATGACCTGCTCCTGTCCGGCCAGCGCCTCGGCCAGACCGGCGAACGCCTGGGCCAGCTCGGCGTCGGCGGTCTGCCCGGCCAGCTCCTGGGACCAGTACAGGGCCAGGTAGAAGTGGCTGCCGCGGTTGTCGATGCCGCCGAGGCGACGGCTCGGCGACTTGTCCTCGTTGAGGAAGGTGCCGGTGGCGCGGTCCAGCGTGTCGGCCAGCACCTGGGCGCGGGCGTTGTCGGTGGTCTGGGCCAGGTGCTCGAAGCTGGCGGCCAGCGCGAAGAACTCGCCCAGGCTGTCCCAGCGCAGGTAGTCCTCCTTGACCAGCTGCTGGACGTGCTTCGGGGCGGAGCCGCCGGCGCCGGTCTCGAACAGGCCGCCGCCGTTCATCAGCGGGACGACCGACAGCATCTTGGCGCTGGTGCCCAGCTCCAGGATCGGGAAGAGGTCGGTGAGGTAGTCGCGCAGCACGTTGCCGGTGACCGAGATGGTGTTCTCGCCGCGGCGGATGCGCTCCAGCGAGAACTTGGTGGCCTCGACCGGGGTCTTGATCTCGATCTGCAGACCGGCCGTGTCGTGCTCCGGCAGGTAGGTCTTGACCTTCTCGATCAGCACGGCGTCGTGCGCGCGGTTCTCGTCCAGCCAGAAGACGGCCGGGTCGCCGGTGGCGCGGGCGCGGGTGACGGCCAGCTTGACCCAGTCCTGGATCGGCAGGTCCTTGGTCTGGCAGGCGCGGAAGATGTCGCCGGCGTCGACGGCCTGCTCCAGCACGACGTTGCCCTCGTCGTCGACGAGCCGGACGGTGCCGGCGGCGGCGATCTCGAAGGTCTTGTCGTGGCTGCCGTACTCCTCGGCCGCCTGGGCCATCAGGCCGACGTTCGGCACCGAGCCGATGGTGGCCGGGTCGAGGGCGCCGTGGGCGCGGCAGTCGTCGATGACGGCCTGGTACACGCCGGAGTAGCTGCTGTCCGGCAGCACGGCCAGGGTGTCGGCCTCGTTGCCGTCCGGGCCCCACATGTGGCCGGAGGTGCGGATCATGGCCGGCATCGAGGCGTCGACGATGACGTCGCTCGGCACGTGCAGGTTGGTGATGCCCTTGTCGGAGTCGACCATGGCCAGGGCCGGGCCCTCGGCCAGCTCGGCCTCGAAGGAGGCCTTGATCTCGGCGCCGTTCTCCAGCTTCTCCAGGCCGCCCAGGATGCCGCCGAGGCCGTTGTTCGGGTTCAGACCGGCCGCGGCCAGCGCCTCGCCGTACTTGGCGAAGGTGTTCGGGAAGAAGGCGCGGACCACGTGGCCGAAGATGATCGGGTCGGAGACCTTCATCATGGTGGCCTTGAGGTGCACCGAGAACAGCACGCCCTCGCTCTTGGCGCGGGCGACCTGGGCCGCCAGGAACTCGTGCAGCGCGGCGACGTGCAGCACCGAGGCGTCGACGACCTCGCCGGCCAGGACCGGGACGGACGGACGCAGCACGGTGGTGGTGCCGTCCTCGGCGACCAGCTCGATGCGCAGCGAGCCGGCCGAGGAGACCACCGCGGACTTCTCGGTGGACCGGAAGTCGTTCGCGCCCATGGTCGCGACGTTGGTCTTGGAGTCGGCCGACCAGGCGCCCATGCGGTGCGGGTGCGTCTTGGCGTAGTTCTTGACCGACGCGGGGGCACGGCGGTCGGAGTTGCCCTCGCGCAGGACGGGGTTGACCGCGCTGCCCTTGACCTTGTCGTAGCGGGCCCGGACGTCCTTGTCCTCGTCCGTCTGCGGGTCGTCCGGGTAGTCCGGCAGCGCGTAGCCCTGCGCCTGGAGCTCGGCGACCGCCGCCTTCAGCTGCGGGATGGAGGCCGAGATGTTCGGCAGCTTGATGATGTTGGCGCTCGGGGTCTTGGCGAGTTCGCCCAGCTCGGCGAGGGCGTCCTCGATCCGCTGGCCCTCCTCCAGACGCTCCGGGAAGCTCGCGATGATCCGCCCGGCGAGGGAGATGTCGCGGGTCTCCACCCGCACACCCGCCGTCGAGGCGTAAGCCTGCACCACAGGCAGGAACGAGTACGTTGCCAGGGCCGGCGCCTCGTCGGTGTGCGTATAGATGATGGTCGAGTCAGTCATCGGTACTCCGCTTCACGTCTCCAACGTCTTGATGTCAAGATATCTCGTGTTCGCCCCTTCGCTCCACCTCCCCCCGCACCGGAGTGCGCTCCAGCGCCCGGGCGGGCCGGCGGCGGTCAGCTCCACCGTCGTCCCGGGGCGGGCGCCGGGCAAGCGGAGCAGCGGGGCGCGGGCCCGCGGAACCCCCCGCTGGCGGCCTCACCGGTGCGCGGCGAGCCGGGCGTCGAACTCGGCCTCGTCGGCGAGGAACCAGAGCTGGCCGCCCCGGTTGCTCTCCCGGACGAAGTCCCGCAGCGGGCCGCTGCCGTCGGTGTGGCGGGAGATGTCACCGACGACGGCCAGGCCGAGCCGGTAGGTGGCGAACTTCTGCACGATCCCGCCCGCGATCCGGGTGCTGAGGCGGAAGAAGTCCTCCTCGAAGCGCTCGGCGGGCACCACGACCCAGGCCGCGCCGGCCGCGAACGCGTCACCGATCAGATCGGTGGCATCCCGTTCGTCGCGCACCGGCGGGCCGTCGGCGGGCAGGCGCAGGACGGTGACGGCGGACTCAGACATCGGCGTTCTCCCCGATCAGTGCGTTGACGATGGCGAGCAGCTCGGCCGTGTCGGCCAGACCCCCGAGGATGACCACCTTGAGCGTCGAGCGCTGCTCGTCGTGCAGGGTCTGGACCCGTAGCGGTCCGTCCTCGCGCGGGCCCGCGACGGCCGCCATCAGGGTGTTGGCCAGCCGGGCGGCCTCCACCGTCCCGATCGCGTCGATCTGCACGATGGTCGAGGCCTCGGCGTGGCGCCGCTCCTCGGCCGGCGCGGGCGCGGGGGCACCGGTGAACTCCGCGAGGTCCTGGGCGGTGATCCGGTACTGCTTGCCGATCCTGGTCGCCCGGAGGCGGCCGTCCCGGACGTAGCCGCGCACCGTGCGCACGTGCAGGTCCAGCAGTTCGGCCACCTGTTCCACCGAGTAGTAGGGCGCCACCAGGCCTCACTTCCTTCGATCTTCCTTATCATTACGCAAACTACCACGATGTTCGGCCACATAGGGAAGGAAAGGGAAGGCGTGATCGGAGGGAAGTCCCGGGACCGTCAGGACTCCGTCAACACAGCACCGCATTCGGTCAACGCCGCGTCAGGGGAGCGACCGACGGCCCGCCGCCGCCCTAGCGTCGGAGTGAGCAGTTCCCGCAGGCCCCACCACTCCTTGGGAGCACCGCATGGCCCCCGTCGTCTGGCACGTCCCGGTCACCGTCACCGGATCCACCACCGCCCTCCGGCTCTTCCGCCTGCGCGACGGCCGTCGCTGCGCGGTGGGCTTCGCCACCACCGAGGCGCTGACCGCGCTCCTCGGACCGGACCAGGCGTGCACCGAACTCGCCGAGCCCGCGCTGCGGGCGCTCGCCGCGCCGCTCGGCGTGGACGCCCTGGTCCTGGATCCACGGCTGGTGGCACCGCCCGTCGCCAAGCCCGCCCGGGAGGCCGCGGCCGACACGCCCGCCGGGCCCACCGGCCCCACCGCGGCGGCTGTCCGGACCGAGCTCCAGCACCGGTGACGGCGCTCCGGCTCGTCCCCGGCGCCCGGTCGCCCGAACCGGACCGGCGGGCCGCCGGCCCGGGACAGCGCTCCCCCGGGCCGGCGGCCCGGCCCGGGGGAACCCCGCACCCCGGCGGCGGGCGGCCCCTGCACGCCCTGGTCCGGGTCGGCTTCGGCCCCGTACCGCTCGACTTCGACCGGCTCGCCGCCGAGTTCCCGGCCATCCGGAGCGGGTTCGCGCTGGCCGGCGGCGCCGACCTCGAACTGCGGCTCGTCTGCGGCGGCCCCCAGGAGTTGCGCGCGATCTCCACCGCGCTGCTCCGGGCCGGCGCGGTGCGGGTCCAGGTCGACCTCGTGCTGCGCGCCCTGACACCTGCTCCACCGACGCTGCGGCCGGTGCCTTAGGGCCGCCCGCGCCCCACCGTCGACCGGGCGGGGCGCGGGCGCCGGCCGGTCAGCCGCTCTCGCGGGTGAGCAGCGCGATCGCGGCCAGCAGCAGGGCGGAGCCCGCCAGCAGGGCCGGGGTCACCGGCTCGCCGAAGCAGACGGTGGCGAGCAGCGCGGCGGTCGCCGGCTCCAGCAGCACCAGCACGGCGGCCGTCGCCCCGCGCACGGCCGTCAGACCGGTGAAGTACCAGCGGTAGGCGAGCAGTGTGGGGACGGTCCCCAGGAAGAGCAGCGCGCCCGCCGTCAGCGCCGGACCGCCCGCGGTCGGCAGCACCCCGTCGGCCGCGGCCAGGGGCAGCAGGCAGAGCATGCCGGTGGTGAAGGCGCCGACGTCCGCCCGGGCGGAACCGCCGCCGCGGGCCCAGAGGGTGAGGCCGCTCTGCCCGGCGCCCGCCAGGACGGCGAGCGCGACGCCGAGCACCGGCCGCGGGCCGGCCGCCGGGGCGGCGACCAGCAGGACCAGCCCGCCCAGCGCGACCGCCATCGCGGCCGAGGCCCGCACGGTGAGCCGCTCACCGAGCAGCAGATGGGCACCGAGACTGGTCAGGACGGGCCCCGCACCGATGGTGACCAGGGTGCCGAGGCCGAGACCGGCGTACTGCACCGAGCCGAAGTAGGCGCACTGGCTCACCGCCAGCCCGAGCCCGGTGAGCAGAGCCGCGCCGCGCGCACCGGCGCGCCCCCGGCGGGCGGGGAGGAGGGCCAGGCAGCCGGCCGCGACGGCGAACCGCCAGAAGCAGACGGCCACCGGGCCGAGCCCGGTGGTTCGCAGCAGCAGCGCGGCGGCGGCGCCGCCCAGGCCCCAGGCGACGGCGGCGGCCGAGATGGACAGCAGGCCGTGCCGGAGCGGCACGGCGGAACGAGTGGTCATGCGTTGGTTCTCCACGATGGTGGGCCGGTGACGTCCGCGGTCGACGCGGGCGGCATCCAGCGGCCCGGTGGCGACGGCGCCGCCGGGCGGGGAATCGTGGAGCGCGCCCGCTAGCTGTATTGACCCGCAGGGTTGTTCACGCGGGTGATCGGGGGTTGTCCTCCGAGTGCGGTGTGGCTGCGATGGTAGTTGTAGGCGTGGA
>NZ_JBVHVO010000027.1:0-21477 GCF_055564815.1 Kitasatospora sp. NPDC028961
ATTTTTGGTCATATGGATAGGCACCCGACGGAGGAAAAACCGGGCCTTTTTCCTCCCCGGGGGCAAACTGCCTCCGGGGGGGGGGGGGGGGGGGGCCCCCCCCCCCCCCCCCCCCCCCGCTCCCGCACCGGCGGCGAATCCGCGCTGCCGGCCGGCACCGCGGCGCCTCAGTGGTCGACGGAGACCACGATCTTGCCGAGCTGGTTGCCGGCCTCCAGGTAGCGGTGGGCCTCGGCGACCTCGTCCAGGCCGAAGACCCGGTCCACCACCGGGGCGAGGGAGCCGGTGCGCAGGCCGGAGGTGACGAAGGCCTCCGCGCGGCGCAGCCGCTCCGGGTCGCGGGTCGTCTCGTGGATCACGTAGCTGCGGATGTTCACCGCGGGCATGCCGAGGTCGAGGTTCGGGTAGGGCGTCGGCTCGCCGCTCAGCCAGCCGTAGAGCAGCACCGTGCCGCCGGCGGCGGTCGCCCGGACGAGGTCCGTCACACCGGGGCCGGCGACGGCGTCGAAGACGAGTTCGGCGCCCCGGCCCGAGGTCAGGGCCAGCACCCGCGCGCTGATCTCCTCCTCCTCGGTGACGATCACCTCGGCCGCCCCGGCCTTGAGCAGGGACTCCCGCTTGGCCCCGGTCCGGGTGGTGGCGATCGGGACCGCCCCCGCCCGGCGGGCGATCTGGATCGCGGCCAGGCCCACACTGCTGGAGGCGGCGGTCAGCACGACGGTGTCCCCCGCCCGCAGGCCGCCGACCTCCACCAGCGCGCCGTAGGCGGTCACATAGGGCATCCAGACCGCCGCGCCCTCGACCGCGCCGAGCCCGGCGGGCCGGTGCAGCACGGCCGCCGCGGGGACGATCGCGCGCTCGGCGTAGACGGGGTAGTCGTTCATCGAGAACGCGGGCACCACGCTGACCGGCTGCCCCGGTTCGAACCCGGCCACCCCGGCCCCGACGGTCTCGACCACGCCCGCCGCCTCGGCGCCGAGCCCGGCGGGGAAGCTCCGGGGCGCCTCCAGGTAGGTGCCGCGGCGGAACAGCGCCTCGGCCCGGTTGATCCCGATCGCGTCCACCCGGATCAGCAGCTCGCCGGGGCCCGGCGAGCCGACCTCGACGTCCTCCAGCCGCAGTACCTCCGGCCCGCCGTGCTCGTGGAACCGCACTGTCCTGGCCATCGCGCATCGCCCCCTTCCGGTCGGTGACGGCGGTGCGGACCACGCGCCGCCGCGTCCCACTAGATCCGAAAGGGCGTCAGCTGTCAAACTTCGACCGCCGTCGTACTTTGACGGCTGCCGTACCATGTGCGCCGGAGGTGGCCGAACCATGGCAGCAGCACAGCGCGGCGGGCAGCAGCACCGCATCCCACCGCACCCGGACGTCCGGGAGATCGGTCTTCAGCAGGTCCTGGAGGCCCTGGTCGACCCGGTCCGGCGCCGGATCGTCGCCGAGCTGGACACCGCCGTCGAGGACCTCGCCTGCGGGACGATCGACCTGCCGGTCAGCAAGTCCACCGCCACCCACCACTTCCACGTGCTGCGCGAGGCCGGGCTGATCCGCCAGTACTACGTCGGCACCTCGCGGCTGAACGCGCTGCGCCGCGAGGAGTTCGAGGAGGCCTTCCCGGGGCTGCTCGGCGCCCTGCGGGTGGAGCGCGAGCGCGGCTGAGCGCACCGGGACGGCCAGGAGCGGACCGGGCCGGTCCGGCGCGCCCCCCGGCCGGGGGCGGCTCAACCCTCCGGCTGGGGCCGCTTCTTCAGCGCCAGGCCGAGCAGGAACAGCGCCGACAGCACGGCCGCGAGGCGGAGCACGCCCGGGGCCGCCGACCAGGCGATCTCGCCGGCCGGCTGCCCGGGCTGGAGCCCCCCGCCCCAGCGCCCCTGGGCCCGGCCCCAGTACCAGAGACTGGTCCCGCTGATCGTCGCCAGCGGGATCCCGAGGATGGCGAACTTCCTCGTGAGATCGCTCAGTTGACGGGACATGTAGCCGAGCGCCCAGCCCACCAGCATCACCACGATCTGGCCGCTGACGGCTCCGCCCACCAGCGTCACCGAGGCGAGCAGCAGGAGCGGCGACGGGCGGCGGCCGGCCATCGCCGACGGCTTCGGGGGCGCGGCGGCGGGCTCGGGCGGCGGCGGCGTCTTCCCCCGACCCCGCGCCCCGCCCCCGGCTCCCGCCCTGCTCGCGCCCTTGTCCTTGCCCTTGCCCTTGCCCTTGTTCTTGCCCTCGGCAGGGTCGGGATCGGCGGGCGGCCCGGCCACCGCGGCCGCCTCCCCGTCCTCCGCCCGCTGCTCCGGGATCGGCGTGATCGCCGCCCCCGGACCGTCCGAGAAGTTGAGCATCACCAGATCCCAGCCCCCGGCGTCGGAGGACGCGTACAGCTGCGGGGACGGCAGGGCGTCCGGGTCGGCCGGGGCCTCCCGGAACGACTCCGCCACCCACGGCGAGCCCTGGTCGTCCGGACCGGCCGGCCGCCCCGACCGCGGGGGCGCGGGCGGGGCGGAGGGGCGCGGGGGCACCACCGGCGCGCCGGTGGCGTACACGCTGTCCTCGTTCGCCGGGCCGCCGGAACCACCGGCCGCACCGGCACCGCCCGCGCCGTCACCCGTCCCCCCGCGCGCGCCGTCACCGCCGCCGGACGGCTCGCTCCACGGCCCGCGCCTGCGCCACCACTCGCCGTCCGCCATCACCCAGCACCCCGCCTCGCCCGAGCCCGTCCCCGAAGACCTCGCGGCACCGCGCGGGACCGCGCCGGGCCCCGCGGATCCCCGCTGCTCGTGACGCTACCCACCCGGCCCCCGCCCACGCGAGCCCGGTCCGCCCACCGGCCGGTCCACCGCCTCGCGCTCCCGGGCGACGACGGCCGGATCACCCTCCGACGACGGATCCCCACCACCACCCGACCCGACTAACCTAGGTCGAATGACCACACAGCAGGGCCCCCAACGCACCGGCAAAGCGCCCGCCGGCCCCCGCACCCTCGCCGAGGAGCTCCGCAGCCGCGCGGACGACGACCTCGCCGCCCTGCTCCGGTCCCGCCCCGACCTGCTCAACCCCGTCCCCGGCGACCTCACCCAGCTCGCCGCCCGGCTCTCCTCCCGGGCCTCCGCACTGCGCGCCCTGGAGCGGCTGGACCGCTTCACCCTCCAGGTCGCCGAGGCCCTGGCCGCCGCCCCCGACGGCGCGCCCCCGGCGACCGTCCGGACCCTGCTGACCGGCCCCGCCAAGGTCAAGCCGCACCCGGGCGCCACCCCGCTGAGCACCGCCGACCGGGCCGCCGTCACCGCCGCGCTCCCCCGCGCCCTCGCCACCCTGCGCGACCGGGCGCTGCTCTGGGGCCCCGACAACGGGCTGCGACTGGTCATCGCCGCCCGCGAGGCACTCGCGCCGACCGCCGCGAACCCCGGCCGCACCGGCCTCGGCCCGACGCTCGCCGACGCGACCGCCGGGATGTCCCCGGCCCGGATCCAGCAGTTGCTGGTCTCCGCCGGGCAGCCGCCGACGCCCGACCCGGTGACCGCCGTCGCCGCGCTCACCGCCCTGCTGACCGACCGCGCCCGGTGCGACGCGCTGCTCGCCACCGCCCCCGAGCCGGCCCTGCGCCTGCTGGACCGCCTGGTCTGGGGCCCGCCCACCGGCACCGTCCCGGACGCCACCCGCCCG
This sequence comes from Kitasatospora sp. NPDC028961, assembly GCF_055564815.1. Classification (NCBI taxonomy): domain Bacteria; kingdom Bacillati; phylum Actinomycetota; class Actinomycetes; order Kitasatosporales; family Streptomycetaceae; genus Kitasatospora; species Kitasatospora sp. NPDC028961. The sequence continues at coordinate 3,652 of NZ_JBVHVO010000027.1, forward strand.
GTCACCGCCGAGGACGCGCAGAGCCCGGTCGAGTGGCTGCTGGCCCGCGGCCTGCTGCTGCCGAGCAGCCCCGGCAGCGTGGTGCTGCCCCGTGAGCTCGCGCTGCACCTGCGCGGCGGCCGCACCCACCGCCTGGTCGAGCCGGTCCAGCCCGAACCGGCCCCGGCCGCCGCCGCGCGCGATCCCCAGGCTGTGGACGGCGCCGCCGCCGGGCAGGCGTACACCGCCGTCCGGACCGTCGAGGAGCTGCTCGACCTCTGGGGCCTCAACCCGCCGCCGACCCTGCGCGCCGGCGGCCTCGGCGTCCGCGACCTCAAGCGCACCGCCCAGACCCTGGAGACCACCGAGCAGCAGACCGCGTTCTGGCTCGAACTCGCCTACACGGCGGGCCTGCTGGCCCCGGACGGCGAGGCCGACGAGCGCTGGTCCCCCACCCCGGCGTACGACGGCTGGCTCCAGCAGGACACCGCCGACCGCTGGGCCGTCCTGGCCGCCGGCTGGCTCACCGCCACCCGCGTCCCGGCCCTCACCGGCACCCCGGACGGCAAGGGCAAGCCGCGCGCCGCCCTCGGCCCCGAACTCGACCGCACCCTGGCCCCGTCCGTGCGCCGGGCCGCCCTCGCCCTGCTCGCCGAGCTGCCGCCCGGCACCCCCGCCACCGCCGACGAACTGCTGCCCACCCTGCGGTGGCAGCGCCCGCTGCGCGGCGGACCGGTCACCGCCCGGCCCGCCGCCGACGGGCCGCACGGCGGCGCCGGGGCGCACCCGGCCGCCGGTCCGGGGCGCGACCTCCGGGACGACCTCGTCGGCTGGACCCTCGCCGAGGCCGAACTGCTCGGCATCACCGGCCGCGGCGCACTGGCCTCCCCCGGCCGCGCGCTGCTCACCGCCGAGGCCGACCCGGCCGAGGTGCTCGCCCCGCTGCTGCCGCGGCCGCTGGACCACGTGATCCTCCAGCCGGACCTCACCGCGATCGCGCCCGGCCCGCTGCTCACCCCGCTCGCCCAGGCGCTCGCGCTCTGCGCCGACATCGAGTCCAAGGGCGGCGCGACCGTCTACCGGTTCACCCCCGAGTCGGTCCGCCGCGCCCTCGACGCCGGCCGCAGCGCCGCCGACCTCCAGGCCTTCCTGGAGCAGCACTCCCGCACGCCCGTCCCGCAGCCGCTCAGCTACCTGATCGACGACGTGGCCCGGCGGCACGGCATCCTGCGGGTCGGCGCCGCCTCCTCGTACCTGCGCTGCGACGACCCGGCGCTGCTGGGCGAGGTGCTGGCCGACCGGCGCTCCGTCGACCTGCGGCTGCGCCTGCTCGCCCCGACGGTCCTGGCCTCCCAGGCCGCGCCGGACGTCCTGCTGGCCACCCTGCGCACCATGGGTTACGCGCCCGCGGCCGAGTCCGCCGAGGGCGACGTCCTGATCACCCGCCCGGACAGCCACCGCACCCCGCCGCGCGCGGCCCCCGTACCGGTACCGGACGGTCCCCCGACGCCCGACGACGTCCTGCTCGCCGCCGCCATCAAGGCGATCCGGGCCGGCGACCGCGCCGCCACGGCCGTCCGCCGGGAGCCGGCCCCCGACCCGCGCCGGCTCCCCCGCACGGCGGCGGCCGAGACCCTCGCCTCGCTCCAGACCGCCGTCCTGCTCGGCGAGCGGATGTGGATCGGCTACCTGAACGCCGAGGGGATCGCCAGCCAGCGCATCATCGACCCGGTCAAGGTCGAAGGCGGCTTCGTCACCGCCTTCGACCACCACGCGGACGAACTCCGCACGTTCGCCCTGCACCGGATCACCGGCGTGGCCGAGCTGGAGGAGTAGCGCCCTCCCGGGGCAACCGCCCGGCTACCGGCAGTCAGTGCCCCTGCTTGGCGGCCTGCTCCTTCGCCTTCTCCTGCATCGCCTTGTCGGCCATGGCCGCGATGTCCCCCTGGCCGACCGGCAGGCTGCCGCCGCCGACGGTGTCCGCGAGCAGGAAGGCGGGGGCGGCCATCAGCCCGCCCGGGCCCTCGCCGATGCCCGCGAGGGCGTGCGCCGAGCCGGCGGAGGAGGCGGTCGCGGCGAAGGCCGAACCGAGGAGGGCGAGGGCGGTGAGGGCGCGCTTCGACTTGTTCATGCCCCGCACAACGACCGACCGGTCCACCGGTCACTGCCCGCGGTTGACGAGCCGGTCGCACCCGGCGTACTCCGGAAGGTGGGGGCTCGCGAAGGGAGTCATCGTGCTCGGCAACCGGATAGTCACGCAGACCACCAGGGACACCGGCCGGCGGGTGCTGGCCACCACGGACGGCATCCATCCCGCGGTCGAGGTCTCGTTCGAGGCGACCGGCGACGTCCTCGGCGTCGGGGTCAGGGAGTTCGCCACCTACGAGTCGCAGCTTCGCTCGGACGGCACGCTGTTCGGCGAGGGCCAGGGCGTGGGCATGAGCGAGCGCGGCGAGGGCTACAGCTGGCACGGCAGCGGCATCGGCCGCTTCACCGGCCCCGGCGGCGCCATGGCGTGGCGCGGCGCGATCTTCTTCGAGAGCCAGTCCGAGTCCTTCGCCCAGCTCAACGACACCGTCGGACTCTTCGAGTACGACACCGACGGCAGCGGCACCGGCAAGGTCACCGTGCACGAGTGGAAGTAGCCCTCCGGGTTCGCGGCGGAATGCGCGACACTGGAGGGTCTGCGTCCCTGCAGACCTGTCAGCCAGTGGAGGGCTTCCCCGCGTGAACGACGGACCGCTCATCGTCCAGAGCGACAAAACTCTTCTTCTGGAGATCGACCACCCCAGGGCCTCCGACTGCCGCCGCGCCATCGCGCCGTTCGCCGAGCTGGAGCGCGCGCCCGAGCACGTGCACACCTACCGGGTGACCCCGCTCGGGCTGTGGAACGCCCGTGCCGCCGGGCACGACGCCGAGCAGGTGGTCGACGCCCTGGTCAACTTCTCCCGCTACCCGGTGCCGCACGCGCTGCTGGTGGACGTGGCCGACACGATGGCCCGCTACGGCCGGCTCAAGCTCACCAAGCACCCCGTCCACGGGCTGGTGCTCTCCACCACCGACCGGCCGGTGCTGGAGGAGGTGCTGCGCTCCAAGAAGATCGCCCCGCTGGTCGGCGCCCGGATCGATCCGGACACCGTCGTCGTGCACCCCTCCGAGCGCGGCCAGATCAAGCAGGTCCTGCTCAAACTCGGCTGGCCCGCCGAGGACTTCGCCGGGTACGTGGACGGCGAGGCGCACCCGATCGAGCTGGACCAGAACGGCTGGCAGCTGCGCCCCTACCAGGCCCAGGCCGTCGAGGGGTTCTGGCACGGCGGCTCGGGCGTGGTCGTGCTGCCCTGCGGCGCCGGCAAGACGCTGGTCGGCGCGGCGGCGATGGCCGAGGCCAAGTCGACCACCCTGATCCTGGTCACCAACACCGTCTCGGCGCGGCAGTGGAAGCACGAGCTGGTCAAGCGCACCTCGCTCACCGAGGACGAGATCGGCGAGTACAGCGGGACGCGCAAGGAGATCCGCCCGGTCACCATCGCCACCTACCAGGTGATGACCACCAAGCGGAAGGGCGTCTACGCCCACCTCGAACTCTTCGACGCCCGCAACTGGGGCCTGGTCGTCTACGACGAGGTCCACCTGCTGCCCGCGCCGGTCTTCAAGTTCACCGCCGACCTCCAGGCCCGCCGCCGGCTCGGCCTGACCGCCACCCTGGTCCGCGAGGACGGGCGCGAGGGCGACGTCTTCTCGCTCATCGGCCCCAAGCGCTTCGACGCGCCCTGGAAGGAGATCGAGGCACAGGGCTACATCGCGCCCGCCGACTGCTGCGAGGTCCGGGTCACCCTCACCGACTCCGAGCGGCTCTCCTACGCGACCGCCGAGCCCGAGGAGCGCTACCGGTTCTGCGCCACCACGGCGACCAAGCGCCGGGTGGTGGAGGCGCTGGTGAAGAAGCACGAGAAGGACCAGACCCTGATCATCGGCCAGTACATCGACCAGCTCGACGAGCTCGGCGAGGTGCTGGACGCCCCGGTGATCAAGGGCGAGACCAGCAACGCCCAGCGGGAGAAGCTCTTCGAGGCCTTCCGCACCAAGGAGATCAGCGTCCTGGTCGTCTCCAAGGTCGCCAACTTCTCCATCGACCTGCCCGAGGCGACCGTCGCCATCCAGGTCTCCGGGACCTTCGGCTCCCGCCAGGAGGAGGCCCAGCGGCTCGGCCGCGTCCTGCGCCCCAAGGCGGACGGGCACTCGGCGCACTTCTACTCGGTGGTGGCCCGCGACACCGTCGACCAGGACTTCGCCGCCCACCGCCAGCGCTTCCTGGCGGAGCAGGGCTACGCCTACCGCATCATCGACGCGGACGACGTGCTGTAACTCCCGGCGGCGCTCAGTACTTGACGCCGTCGCGCCCGAGGAAGACCACGCGCGCGGCGGTGTCGAGCGCGATGCCGACGTTGCGGACGGCCGTGGTCAGCGGGGAGCGGCGGTGTCCGGGGCCGACCGCGGCGGTGGCCCCGGCCGGGCAGGCGGGGGCGGACTTCTGGGACGGCACTCGCGGCGCCGTGATGTGTACGGTGCTCATGTGTTCCACGGTAGTTTCCGCCCGCCCGAAGCACATCACCCCAAAGGCCGTACCGGGCAGGACGTAGGTCGTCCTCCAGGTGTACGCAGGCCCTGAGGGCCCCGGAGGGGGAACGGGGTGGAACCCCGAGGCCGCCGGGTCTAGGATCACTCGTCTGCCCCCTCCCGAACCGTGGTACCTGCTGAGTCGCGCAGGCAGCCGGGGGAGGCGCCGACCGCACGGCAACCGGTCGGCTGTATCCACCGTGAGCTCCAACGATCCGCTGCGCCCGTCTCCGGGGCAGCCGGGAAGGTTCGCTGTGCCCGCCACCCCCACCACCGACCCCCTCCAGCGCGAACGCGACCACCTGGCCGCCTCCCGGGCCGCGCTGCGTGCGATGCGCGAGGACGTCGAGTCCCTGGACATCAGCGACGTGACCGGCACCTGGGTCACCGCCGTCGTGCTCCAGAACCAGATCGAGGCCCGGATCGCCGCCCTGGCCGACCTCTCGCACACCCCGCTGTTCTTCGGCCGCCTCGACTACCTGCACGCGATCAGCGAGGACCTCTCCGAGGGCTCCGGCGGCGAGAACTTCTACATCGGCCGCCGCCACGTCCACGACCACGACGGCGACCCGATGGTGATCGACTGGCGCGCGCCGGTCTCCCAGCCGTTCTACCGGGCCAGCCGCACCGCGCCGATGGACGTCGAGCGCCGCCGCCGCTTCGGCTACACCGGCGGCGAGCTGACCGCCTACGAGGACGAGCACCTCACCGACCCGGCCGAGACGGACACCTCCTCCGCGCTGCTCGCCGCCGAGATCGAGAAGCCCCGCGTCGGCCCGATGCGCGACATCGTCGCCACCATCCAGCCCGAGCAGGACGAGATCGTCCGCGCCGACATCACCGGCACGGTCTGCGTCCAGGGCGCCCCCGGCACCGGGAAGACCGCCGTCGGCCTGCACCGCGTGGCGTACCTGCTGTACGCGCACCGTGAGCGGCTCGCCCGCACGGGCACCCTGGTGATCGGCCCCAACAACGCCTTCCTCTCCTACATCGAGCAGGTGCTGCCCGCCCTCGGCGAGCTGGAGGTGGCCCAGGCCACCGTGCAGCAGCTGGTGGCGCACGTGGAGGTGCGCGGCGAGGACACCGCCGAGGCGGCCCGGCTGAAGGGCGACGCCCGGATGGCCGAGGTGCTGCGCCGGGCCGTGCGTTCGGGCATCACCGCGCCCACCGAGCCCTGCGTGGTGGTCCGCGGCTCCCGCCGCTGGCGCGTGCCGGTGTACGAGCTCACCGAGATCGTCGAGGAGCTGACCGCCCGCGACATCCGCTACGGCGCGGCCCGGGAGGCCCTGCCCCAGCGGATCGCGCACGCCGTGCTGCTGAAGATGGAGCAGGGCGGCGAGGCGCCGGACGACCGGGTGCAGGACGCGGTGGCCCGCAACGCGGCGGTGAAGGCGACGGTCAAGGAGTGCTGGCCGCCGGTCGATCCGGCCAGGCTGGTGCACCGGCTGCTCTCCGACCCGGAGTTCCTGGCGCGGTGCGCGGAGGGCGTCCTCACCCCCGAGGAGCAGCGCACGGTGCTCTGGTCCAAGCCCGGCCGCTCGGTGCGGACCGCCCGCTGGACGCCGGCCGACGCCGTCCTGGTGGACGAGGCCACCGACCTGGTCCAGCGCACGCCCTCGCTCGGCCACGTGGTGCTGGACGAGGCCCAGGACCTCTCCCCGATGCAGTACCGCGCCGTCGGCCGCCGCTGCACCACCGGCTCGGCGACCGTCCTCGGCGACCTCGCCCAGGGCACCACCCCCTGGGCGACGGCGAGCTGGCCGGACGCGCTGCACCACCTGGGCAAGCCGGCCGCCCACATCGAGGAGCTGACCAAGGGCTTCCGCGTCCCCGAGGAGGTCATCGCCTACGCCTCCCGGCTGCTGCCCGCGATCGCCCCCGGTCTCGCCCCCGCGACGTCCGTGCGCGCGGCGCCCGGCTCGCTGACGATCACCCGCGTCCCGGACGACGGGCTGGAGAAGGCGGTCGTCGAGGCCTGCCACCGGGCCCTGGAGCACGAGGGCTCGACCGGTCTGATCGCCGCCGACGCGCGCGTCCCGCTGCTCGCCGCGGCACTGACGGCGGCCGGCCTGCCGTTCCTCTCCCCCGGCGCCGAGACCAGTGCCGAGGCCCGGCTGACCCTCGTCCCGGCCTCGCTGGCCAAGGGTCTGGAGTACGACTACGTGGTGCTGGACGAGCCGGCCGCGGTGGTCGCCGGCGAGCCGGACGAGCGGACCGGCCTGCGCCGCCTGTACGTGGCGCTGACCCGTGCCGTCTCCGGGCTGACGGTGCTGCACGCCGAGCCGCTGCCCGACCGGCTGGGCTGACCGCGCCGGGCCCGGGACGCGCGAAGGGGACCGGCGGATACCGCCGGTCCCCTTTCCCGCCGAGTCGCGGACCGCCGATCGCTCAGCTGTCGGCGCTCTCACGCTCAGCCATCGATCAGGGACCGCCACTCGGCGACCTTGGAGGCGTCCACGGGGGACTGCCACCCGGCGACCCGCACCGCTCCGCCGACGTGGAAACCGTCGAAGCCCGCCGCCCGCAAACCGGGCAGGTGTTCGGCCCGCAGGCCGCCGCCGATCAGGATCCGCTGCCCGTACCCCGGCTCGCCGGCCCTGGCCAGCTCGGCCAGCAGCACATCCCGGCCCGCATCCACCCCGGCCACCGCGCCCGAGGTGAGGTAGGTGTCCAGCCCGGGCAGCGCGCCGACGGCCGCCCGGAGGGCGGTCCGGTCGGCGCTGTGGTCGATCGCCCGGTGGAACGTCCAGCGGCAGCCCGCCACCGCGTCGGCGACGGCCTCGGTGGCGGCGAGGTCGACGGCGCCGTCGGCCGTCAGGAAGCCGAAGACGAACTCGTCGGCGCCCTCGGCCCGCAGCGCGGCGGCCCGGGCCACCAGCTCGTCCAGGTCGCCCGGCGCGAAGCCGTCCCGGACGCGCAGCATGACGCGCAGCGGCAGCTCCACGGCGGCCCGGATCTTGGCGAAGTCCTCGACCGACGGGGTGAGCCCGTCGGCGGCCATGTCCGTGACCAGTTCGAGCCGGTCGGCGCCGCCCGACTCGGCGGCCTGGGCATCCTGGGGCGTCAGCGCGATGACTTCGAAAATTGGTCTAGACATATCAGACAGCCTGCCACATCGCGAGGCGCCCGGCGAGGCCCGTACGGCCGTTCGGTCACAGAGCCGAGCGGCGCAGACCCTCGATGCCCCGCCAGCCGATCCCGGCCACCGCCACGAACGCCGCGCCGACCGCGCCGACCCCCAACAGGTTCCAGATCCCACCGGCCGACTCCCAGAGGCTGAACAGGCTGAACGAGAGGGTCAGCGGCAGCACCGCCAGCCCGATCGCCGCGGGCACCAGCCAACCGCGCGCCGCGGCGCACACCAGCAGCAGTGGAACCACCAGCAGCAGGGCCGCCCACGGGTCGTTCATCAGGTACCGGGTGTCCCAGCCGCCCTGGGCGGTGACCACCAGCAGACCCCCGACCGCGCCCAGCGGCACCAGGGCCGCGGTCCGCCAGGTCGGCCGGCCCAGCAGGTCCCCCGGCGCGGCGAGCACCAGCAGGCCGGACAGCACGAACGGCAGCGCGGAGGTGGAGCTGTAGGAGAACCACCACCAGTCGACGAACTCCACGCTCAGGACGGAGTCGGCCAGGTTCAGCAGACCGGCACCGATCACCGCGACCGACAGGACCCGGGCCGCCGTCCAGTGCCCCAGCACCGCGGCCACCGCCAGCAGCAGCGAGGCCACCGGCAGCGCGAACACGGTCAGCGCCAGCAGGACCGAGGAGTGCGCCCCCTGGATCCGCCAGGCGATCAGGTCGGGGTCGCTGACCCACGGGTAGAGGGCGGCCCCCGCGGCGGTACCGGCCACCAGCGGAACCGCCAGCGCCAGCAGCCGCCCGGCCGCCGACGCCGAGGTCAGCCGGGCGCGCATCCGCAGGCCGTAGGCGGCGAGGTCCAGCGCCTCCCGCAGCAGGGTGGGCCGGTCCGCCTCCGCCGTGGTGTCGGCGAAGACCGCGGCCAGCTCCTCGCCGCGCTCGCGGCGGTATCGGGCCGGGTAGAGCTGGAGCGCCGCCCGCAGGGCGACCGGCCGGTCGATGGTCTGCATGCTCACGCGAAGACCCCCCTGACCATCGAGAGCACGGCGGAGAGCCGGCGCTCGGCCTCGGAGGCGACGGCCCGCAGCCGCCCCGCCTCGGCCGCCAGCGCGCCGCGGCCGGCCGGCGTCAGCGCGTAGCTGCGCCGGGCCCGGCCGTCCACGACCTCCTCGGCGGCGACCTCGATCAGGCCCTGCTGGAGCAGCCGGTCGAGCGCGCCGTAGAGGGTGCCGGTGCGCATCTTCACCCGGCCGTCGGAGATCGCGGCGACCTCCTGGATGAGCGCGTAGCCGTGTCTGGGCGCGTCGGCCAGCGCGGTGAGCAGAAGCAGCGTCGGCTCCTGCATGGCTCGTTCTGTCATAGGACTACATATATCGTCAAACTACATATGCGTCCAGTGGACCCGCCGGACTCCGCCCGTGCCGCGACCGGCACCCGCCAGAATGAGCCCATGCCGAACCAGCCCGCCGCCCCCGTCCCGGCCGACCTGCTCGCCGACTGGACCGCCCTGCTGCGCCGCTGCGGCGCCGGCGCCGACCCCGCGCCGTACGGCCGCGACCTGCTGGGCCGCTGGGCCGAACCGCAGCGCCGCTACCACACCACCGCCCACCTGCGGGCGGTGCTCGGCCACGTGGACGTGCTCGCCGCGCACGCCGGGGACCCGGACACCGTCCGGCTGGCCGCCTGGTTCCACGACGCCATCTACCGCCCGGACCGCTCCGAGAACGAGGAGCGCAGCGCCGCCCTCGCCGTCCGGGCGCTCACCGAGGCGGGCCTGTCCGAGCCGCGGACCGCCGAGGTGGCCCGTCTGGTCCGGCTCACCGTCTCGCACCGCCCCGAGCCCGGCGACCGGGACGGCGAGGTGCTCTGCGACGCGGACCTCGCCGTCCTCGGCGGCGACCCGCGGGCGTACGCCGCCTACGCGGCCGCGGTGCGCGAGGAGTACGCCTTCGTCCCGGAGCCGGACTTCCGCGCCGGGCGGGCCGACATCCTGCGCCGGCTCCTGGCCCTGCCCGCGCTCTACCGCACACCCCTCGCCCGCGAGCGCTTCGACGCCGCCGCCCGGGCCAACCTGGCGGCCGAACTCGACCGGCTCGAAGGCTGACGCGCCGACTCGATGACTCACTGACCGGCCGACCCGCCCAGGACGCGCGAAGGCCCGGCCCGGCGCACGGAGCGCCGGAGCCGGGCCGGGGCAGGATCAGCCGTCGAGCCGGCCGACGGGCGCCACCACCGCCCCCGCCTTGCCGCAGACCCAGTGCGGCTCCGGCCCCAGCTCGGGCTCGACGCCCAGCGCGTGCGGGTCCCCGTCGGCCGCGCACGAGGTGCAGAGCGGCCAGCGGCCGTAGGCCTCCAGCAGCGCGTCCTGGACGTCCTGGGCGACCAGCCCGAGCACGTACTCGGCGCCGTCCGGCCACTGCTCCAGCCACCACCGGCGGTGCGTCACGGCGTCCTCGACCAGCGACACCACGGCGGCGTCCGCCACGTCCCGCGCGGTCAGGTCGGCCAGGATCAGCGCCCGCGCGTTGTGCAGGGCGGTCTCGATGTCATCAGCGGTGGCAGCCATCCGTCCATTGTCCCAAAACGGCGCCGGACACAACGCCGCACGGGCGGCTCCCCGAGGGGAACCGCCCGTGCGATCGGGAAACGACCGATCCCGGAGGGGATCAGAAGTCCATGTCACCGCCCGGCATGCCGCCGCCGGCGGCCGCGGCGGCCTTCTCCGGCTTGTCGGCGATGACGGCCTCGGTGGTGAGGAAGAGCGCCGCGATGGAGGCGGCGTTCTGCAGCGCGGAACGGGTGACCTTCGCCGGGTCGATGATGCCCTCGGCGATGAGGTCGACGTAGGTGTTGGTGGCGGCGTTCAGGCCGTGACCGGCGGGGAGGTTGCGCACCTTCTCCACCACGACACCGCCCTCGAGGCCGGCGTTGGTCGCGATCTGCTTGATCGGGGCCTCCAGCGCCACGCGGACGATGTTGGCACCGGTGGCCTCGTCGCCCTCCAGCTCCAGCTTGTCGAACACGACACCGGCCTGCAGCAGCGCGACGCCACCACCGGCGACGATGCCCTCCTCGACGGCGGCCTTCGCGTTGCGGACGGCGTCCTCGATGCGGTGCTTGCGCTCCTTGAGCTCCACCTCGGTGGCCGCGCCGGCCTTGATGACGGCCACGCCGCCGGCCAGCTTGGCGAGGCGCTCCTGGAGCTTCTCGCGGTCGTAGTCCGAGTCGCTGTTCTCGATCTCGGCACGGATCTGGTTCACGCGGCCGGCGACCTGGTCGCTGTCGCCGCCACCGTCGACGATGGTGGTCTCGTCCTTGGTGATGACCACCTTGCGGGCGGTGCCCAGCAGGTCGACGCCGGCGTTCTCCAGCTTGAGGCCGACCTCCTCGGAGATCACGGTGCCACCGGTGAGGATGGCGATGTCGCCGAGCATGGCCTTGCGGCGGTCGCCGAAGCCCGGGGCCTTGACGGCGACGGACTTGAAGGTGCCGCGGATCTTGTTCACGACCAGGGTCGACAGGGCCTCGCCCTCGACGTCCTCGGCGATGATGACGAGCGGCTTGCCGCTCTGCATGACCTTCTCCAGCAGCGGGAGCAGGTCCTTGACCGAGCCGATCTTGGAGTTGGCGATGAGGATGTACGGGTCCTCGAACGTCGCCTCCATCCGCTCCAGGTCGGTGGCGAAGTAGGCGGAGATGTAGCCCTTGTCGAAGCGCATGCCCTCGGTGAGCTCGAGCTCCAGACCGAAGGTGTTGCTCTCCTCGACGGTGATGACGCCTTCCTTGCCGACCTTGTCCATGGCCTCGGCGATGAGCTCGCCGATCTGGGTGTCGGCGGCCGAGATGGAGGCGGTGGAGGCGATCTGCTCCTTGGTCTCCACGTCCTTGGCCTGGGCCAGCAGCTGGTCCGAGACGGCCTGGACGGCCTTCTCGATACCGCGCTTCAGGGCCATCGGGTTGGCGCCGGCGGCGACGTTGCGCAGACCCTCGCGAACGAGCGCCTGGGCCAGCACGGTGGCGGTGGTGGTGCCGTCACCCGCGACGTCGTCGGTCTTCTTGGCGACCTCCTTGACGAGCTCCGCGCCGATCTTCTCGTAGGGGTCCTCGAGCTCGATCTCCTTGGCGATGGAGACACCGTCGTTGGTGATCGTGGGGGCGCCCCACTTCTTCTCCAGCACGACGTTGCGGCCCTTGGGGCCGAGCGTGACCTTCACCGCGTCGGCGAGCTGGTTCATGCCACGCTCAAGGCCGCGGCGAGCTTCCTCATCAAAGGCGATGATCTTGGCCATCAGAAGTGGTCCTCCGGGACACGGTCGACTGCTCGGACCAAGGGGTGCCCGCGACGGACGGCCCTGGTGTGCGGGGGTCCTTTCCCCTACCGCTCCCGGGGGCCTCACCGACCCAGTCCGCTGTCACTCTCACACTGTGAGTGCTAACGCCAATGATTAGCACTCCGGGTAGGCGAGTGCAAGCCCAATCGCCCAACCCGCGAGCCGCGTCCGCCCCCTGCGGCCGCCGTCGGCGAGCCCCCGACGAGCTCCCGCCGGGGCGCCGCCGGGGTGTCCGGCACCCCCGCGCCGGACGCCGCGCGGGCCCCCGCCGGACATGCCGACGGGCCCGTACGACATGTGTCGTACGGGCCCGTCGTGAAGCAAGAGGTGCACCAGCCGAATGGGCCGAGCCGAACTCCTGGGGTCGGAAAGGTCAGACCGCGGCGCGGACCATGTCCGCCTGCGGGCCCTTCTGCCCCTGAGAGATCTCGAACTCGACCCGCTGGCCCTCCTCAAGGGTGCGGTAGCCGTCCATCTGGATCGCGCTGTAGTGGACGAAGACGTCCGCACCACCGTCGACCGCGATGAAGCCGTAGCCCTTCTCCGCGTTGAACCACTTGACGGTGCCCTGAGCCATTCCGAACTCCCCTAGTGCTGTGCTGGCCCTTCACGCGCCCGCAGGTCGCGGGCCCGGGTCTGGTTTGAGGCCGGCCCGGGGAACCCCCCCTGGGCGCAGCCGTGCACGCCACAATCGTCCGCGGAGACCACCGGAAGGCCTCCGGTGAGCGGGTGATTGCGTCGACCGCGGCTGAATGTATCCGGATCGACGCCCTCTGCAACAGGGTCAACCGCTGGGAATTCCCTAGGTCCGCCAGGGGACAGGCCAGACCAAAGCGGGAGGAAATCGGCATTTCACGCCGGACATAGCGGACGAATTACTCAAATGCCTTCGAGAATTCTGACATCGGCCTGACATGTTTCACGGTCACGGCCCCGGCGCCGGTCTCAGCGGCCGGACAGACACCGGCGGTACGGGCGCGGACGGAGTTCGAGTACCGGCGCGAGGGGGGTGGGGCGGCCCTCTTCCCGGACGAGCCACACTCTACTCCCCCGGACCGCGAAATATTCCCGCCGGAATGCGGCGGGCCGCCCGCGCGTACGGAGATCGGAATTCCGTACGCACGGACGGCCCGGTCGAAAACGGGTCGGCCGAGGAAAGGCCTGGTCGGAAAGGGGCGGATCAGCAGCCGCCGGCCACCGCCGGAATGATCGAAACGCTCGCGCCGTCCTTGATCTCGGTGGCCAGGCCCTCGGCGAACCGGACGTCGTCGTCGTTGACGTAGACGTTGACGAACCGGCGCAGCTTGCCGGCGTCGTCCAGGATCCGGGCGGCGATCCCGGCGTGGTTCCGCTCCAGGTCGGCGATGACGTCGCCCAGGGTGGCGCCCTCGGCGGCCACCTCGGCGGCGCCGCCGGTGTAGGTGCGCAGGATGGTCGGGATGCGGACGGTGGCGCTCATGGGGGATCTCCTCGGGCGGTGCGGCCGGGCGGCCGGTACGGGCTGCGGGGGCTGCGGACGGGTCAGGCGGACGCGAGGCCGGCGTCGCGGAACGAGGCCAGCGTCGGGCGGATGACGGTGGTCATCCCGGAGTCGGAGACGGCGTCCAGCGTCTTCAGGCCGTCACCGGTGTTGATCGCGACGGTCTCCTTGGCCGGATCCAGCTGTCCGGTCTCGACCAGCTTCTTCAGCACGCCGACGGTCACCCCGCCCGCGGTCTCGGCGAAGATGCCCTCGGTCCGGGCCAGCAGCTTGATCGCGGCGACCACCTCGGCGTCGGTGACGTCCTCGACCGCCCCGCCGGTGCGCCGGGCGATGTCCAGCACGTAGGGGCCGTCGGCCGGGTTGCCGATCGCCAGCGACTTGGCGATGGTGTCCGGCTTGACCGGCCGGATCACGTCCTGGCCGGCCTTGAAGGCCGCCGACACCGGCGAGCAGCCCGCCGCCTGGGCGCCGAAGATCCGGTAGGGCCGGTCCTCGACCAGGCCCAGCTTGATCAGCTCCTGCAGGCCCTTGTCGATCTTCGTCAGCTGCGAGCCCGAGGCGATCGGGATGACGATCTGCTCCGGCAGCCGCCAGCCGAGCTGCTCGCAGATCTCGTACGCCAGCGTCTTGGAACCCTCGCCGTAGTACGGGCGCAGGTTGACGTTGACGAAGCCCCAGCCCTCACCGGCCGGGTCGCCGATCAGCTCCGAGCAGAAGCGGTTCACGTCGTCGTAGTTGCCCTCGATGCCGACCAGCTCGCCGCCGTAGACACCGGCCATGACGACCTTGCCCTGCTCCAGGTCGTGCGGGATGAACACGCAGGACTTGAACCCGGCCCGGGCCGCCGCCGCGCCCACCGCGCCGGCCAGGTTGCCGGTCGAGGAGCAGGAGAGGGTCGTGAAGTGGAACGCGCGGGCCGCCTCGATCGCGCAGGCGACCACCCGGTCCTTGAAGGAGTGCGTCGGGTTGCCGGAGTCGTCCTTGACGTGCAGCTGGGCGGTGAACCCGAGCTCGCGGCCCAGGTTGTCCGCCTTCACCAGCGGGGTCCACCCCGGGTTGAGGTTCGGCTTGTCGGCCACGTCGGCCGGGACGGGCAGCAGCGGGGCGTAGCGCCAGATCGACGCCGGACCGGCCTCGATCCGCTTGCGGAGCTCCTCCGCGCCCTCGCTCCCGAAGTCGTAGGCGATCTCCAGCGGCCCGAAGCACTCCAGGCAGGCGAAGCTGGGACCGAGCGGGAACCGGGTACCGCACTCCCGACAGGACAGTGCGACGGCGGGACCGAGATCAACGGTCGCGGGGGCGGCTGCGGCGGTGTCGATAGCCATGATGGCGGAGGCCTCTCTCCTCATCTTCCCCGTGACGCGGGCGCGCCACAGGCCGGAATTGGCACCTGTCCCGCCGGGGCCGGAGGCCTGCCGTGCGAGAAGGTTGCCGGGACGTCAACGGGCCGTTCCCTCAGTCCCTCTGGATGAGCTCTGTGAAGTTGTGGTCCTGCTCAGCGACGACCCCGGCGTGCGAAGGTCCGATCGCTGTACGAAGACTGTATCCGAAGGCGTCAACCCTGAACGGGACCGTCCGCCACGCGAGATGCCCCGTCCCACCCCGATCCGTCGAGGAGAGTTCCGTGCCCGCCGAACCGACACCCGCGCTCCTCCCGAAGGCGGCGTCCTGGCTGCGCCGCCGCTCCTGGAGCGCGACCGACCGCCCGGTGGGCGCCCTGCTGGCGGCCAAGCAGGCGGCGGGTCGGGCCGGCACCGTCAGCGTGGTGCTGCCCGCCCTGGACGAGGAGGCCACCGTCGGCGACATCGTCCGCACCGTGCGCCGCGAGCTGATGGAACGCCTGCCCCTCGTCGACGAACTCGTCGTCGTCGACTCCGGCTCCGTCGACGGCACCGCCGCCGCGGCCGCCGAGGCCGGCGCCCGGGTCGTCCACCGCGACGACATCCTGCCCCGGCTGCCCGCCTCCCCCGGCAAGGGTGAGGTGCTCTGGCGCTCGCTGCTGGTCACCAGCGGCGAGATCGTCTGCTTCGTCGACGCCGACCTGCGCTCCTTCGACCCCACCTTCGTCTCCGGCATCATCGGCCCGCTGCTCACCGAGCCGGACATCCAGCTGGTCAAGGCCATGTACGACCGGCCGCTCGAAGTGACGAACGGCTCCGGCTCCGGCGACGCCGCCGTGGTCCCCTCCGGCGGCGGACGGGTCACCGAGCTGGTCGCCCGCCCCCTGCTCAACCTGCACTGGCCGGAACTCGCCGGTTTCGTCCAGCCGCTCGGCGGCGAGTACGCGGCCCGCCGCTCGCTGCTCGAACGGCTGCCGTTCCCCACCGGCTACGGCGTCGAGCTCGGCCTCCTGGTGGACGCCCTGGAGCTCGCCGGCCTGGACGCCCTCGCCCAGGTGGACGTCGGCGTACGCCACCACCGCCACCAGGACAGCCAGGCACTCGGGCGGATGGCCGCCACCATCTACCGCACCGCCCTGGAACGCCTGGACCGGACCCACCGGCTGAAGGCCTCCGCCGACCTGGTCCATCCGCTGCTCACCCAGTTCACCCGGGACCCGCGCACCACGGCCGGGCCCCCGGCCGGCGGCGCCGCCATCTTCACCCCGCACACCCATGCGATCACCGCGGAGGAACGGCCCCCGATGCACACCGTCCCGGAGTACGCCGCCCACCACGGCCACCAGGCCTGACGCCGGACGGGGGTTTGCCGACCCGGGCCCACGGCAACGTACCAACCATGGGCGATCTCACGACCGAACGTTCGAGTGCGACCGGTTCCGCCACCGTACTGGTGGCCTCCAACCGGGGACCGGTGTCATTCAGTACCGCGGCCGACGGCACCCTGAGCCTGCGCCGGGGCGGCGGCGGGCTGGTGTCCGGACTCTCCGCGATCGACGACCCGCATGCCGTCTGGGTCTGCGCGGCGCTCGGCGACGCCGACCGCCGGGCCGCCCGGGAGGCCCCCGACGGCCGCCTCGACCGGGCCGGCCACGACGTCGGCGGACAGGCCGTCCGGATGCTGGACATAGACCCGGAGACCTTCGCGGCCGCCTACAACGGCGTCGCCAACTCCACCCTCTGGTTCGTCCACCACCTGCTCTACGCCACCCCGACGGCCCCCTCCTTCGGCGCGGAGTTCCGCTCCGAATGGCAGTCCTACCGCGCCTACAACGCCGCCTTCGCCGAGGCCCTCGCCGCCGAGGCCGCGCCCGGGGCCGCGGTACTGATCCAGGACTACCACCTCTCGCTGGCCCCGGCCCTGCTCCGGACCGCCCGCCCCGACCTGCGCATCGGCCACTTCTCGCACACCCCGTGGGCCCCGCCCGAGTACTTCCGGCTGCTGCCGGACGACGTCGCCGAGAGCGTCCTGACCGGCATCCTCGGCGCCGACCGGGCCGCCTTCCTGACCCGCCGCTGGGCCCTCGCCTTCGCCGACTGCTGCGCGGACGTCCTCGGCGCGGACGTCGACCGCGAGGCCCTCACCGTCACTCACGCGGGCCGCACCACCCGGCTCGGCGTGCACGCCCTCGGGGCCGACGCCGACTTCCTGCGCGAGCGGTCCCACCGCCCGGACGTCGACGAGCGGCTCGCCACCCTGCGCGAGGCGGTCGGCGGGCGGCGCACCGTCGTCCGGGTCGACCGCACCGAGCTGAGCAAGAACATCGTCCGCGGCTTCCAGGCCTACCGGCACCTGCTCCGCACCCGCCCCGAGTGGCTGGACAGCGTGGTGCACATCGCCTTCGCCTACCCCTCGCGCACCGACCTCGCCGAGTACCGCGCCTACACCGCCGAGGTCGAGCGGCTCGCCGCCGAGATCAACGCGGAGTTCGGCACCGCCGACTGGCAGCCGCTGATCCTGCACGTCAACGACGACTTCCCGCGCTCCCTCGCGGCCTACCGGCTGGCCGACGTCGCCCTGGTGAACCCGATCCGCGACGGCATGAACCTGGTCGCCAAGGAGGTACCGGTGGTCTCCGACCGGGGCTGCGCCCTGGTGCTCTCCCGCGAGGCCGGCGCCCACGCGGAGCTGGCCGACGACGCCCTGTGCGTCAACCCGTACGACGTCATCGCCACCGCGGAGGCCCTGCACACGGCGCTCACCATGCCCGAGGACGAGCGGGCCGACCGGACCAAGCGCCTCGCGGCCGCCTCGACGGCGCTGCCGCCGCAGCAGTGGTTCCTCGACCAGCTGACGGCGCTGGACTGACCGCCGCCGTGGGGGGGGGGGGGGGGGGCTTCCCCCCCCCCCCCCCCCAGGACGAAAAACACCGGAGAACCGGGGACCGGGCCAAGAAGAAGCTCGTCGGACCAGTGGCCGAATACGCGCACGAGTAGG
>NZ_JBVHVO010000027.1:21487-99507 GCF_055564815.1 Kitasatospora sp. NPDC028961
CCCCTCCCCCCCCCCCCCCGCCTTCCCCTCCCCCCCCCCCCCCCCCCCCCCCCCCCCCCCCCCCCCCCCCCCCCCCCCCCCCCCCCCCCCCCCCCCCCCACGGCCGACTCTAGGAGCCCTGGGCCCGGTCCCCGAGCGCCGCTCCCAGCGCCGTCAGCAGCCCCACCACGCCGGCCGGGCCGGCGACCACCAGGTCCGCCCGGTCGGCGAGCTCCCGCACCGGCGCGTCGCCGTCGACCGTGCCGCTGCACACCAGCAGGCCGGCCAGCCCCTCGCCGCGCAGCTTCTCCACGGCCGCGAAGGCCGCCACGTCCCCCAGGTCGTCCCCCGCGTAGAGCACCGCCCGGGCGCCCCGCTCCCGCAGGAACCCGGTCAGCGCGGCGCCCTTGTCCACCCCCGGCGGCCGCAGCTCCAGCACCAGCCGGCCCGGCTCCACCACCAGCCCGTGCTCGGCGGCCAGCGCCTCCACCGGGGCGCGCAGCAGCTCGAACGCCTCCTCCGGCGCCTCCGTCCGCCGGGTGTGGACGGCCAGCGAGCGCCCCTTGTCCTCCACCCACGTCCCGGCCGGCGCTCCGACCCGCGCCAGTACGCCGTCCAGCGCGGCCCGCGCCCGTGCCACTCCCGGGTGCGCCGGCGGCGCCGTCAGCTCGCCGCCCTCCCAGCGCTCGGCCCCGTAGTGCCCGAGCACCACCACGCCGTCGACGTCGCCGAACCCGCCGTACTCCACCGCCAGGGCGGCCGGCCGGCCGGTCACCACCACGATCGCGCCGACCCGGGGCGCCAGCTCCGCCAGCGCGCCCGCCGCCCCCGGATGCGCCCGCGCCCGGCTCGGATCCGCCACGATCGGCGCCAGCGTCCCGTCGAAGTCGAGCGCCACCACCGCCTCCCGGGGCGCCCGGAGGATCGCCTCCAGCCCCGCCCGTCCGGCCTCGTTCCCCGGCTCCGCCATCTCCTCAAGACCCATGTGCTCAAGACCCATGTCCGGAACCTACCCAGCCTTCCGGGCCCGACCCGCCCCCGGCCCCGGGAACGCCCCGGCAGCCCGAGCGGCCCGGGACCGCCCGGGCTACCGGGCCGCGCGCCGTGCCTCCCGCACCCGCCGCAGCCGGTTCACCAGCACCGGCGCGTGCGCCAGCGCCGCCGGCCGGTCCAGCAGGGCGTTCAGCAGCTGGTAGTAGCGCGTGCTGGAGAGCCCCAGCTCCTCGCGGATCGCCCGCTCCTTGGCCCCGGCCGTCCGCCACTGCCGCCCTTCGAGCTCCAGCACCGCCGTGTCCCGCTCGTCGAGCCCGTCCGTCCCCGCACCCATCCGCGACCCACCTCCGTCCAGCACTACGGAGTGTCATTCTCCCCCGGCGAGGCGACACACCTTGCGCCCCCGCCGGCGTCCCCGCCCGGGCTAGCGTCACCCCCATGACGCCCAGCTTCGCCGTGCACATCCCGACCGCCGAGCTCGAACCCGACCCGCTCGACCCGGCCCAGATCGTCTCCGGCACCCCCGAGGTCTCCGGCCGCGTGCTCTCCGAGTCCCCCGACGGCCGCCAGCTGCGCGGCATCTGGCAGATCACCCCCGGCGTGGTCACCGACGTCGAGGCCGACGAGATGTTCGTGGTGCTCAGCGGCCGGGCCACCGTCGAGATCGACGGCGGCCCGACCCTGGAGGTCGGTCCGGGCGACTGCGCCGTCCTGCGGGCCGGCGACCGCACCACGTGGACGGTCCACGAGACCCTCCGCAAGGCCTACGCCATCACCCTCTGACGTCCGCACCCGCCGCCCGGCCCGGGATCCGTCACTTGCGGACCCGGGCCGCCTCCTTCACCGCGGACTCCTGGAGCCCCTCCAGCACCTGCTTGGCGTCGCCCGTCACGGCGCCGCCGATCCCCGCCTTGATCCGGTTGCTGACGTCCGCCCAGGCCGGGTCCCCGAAGGGGTAGAAGCTCGCGTTGGTCAGCCCGGCCGCGAACTGCTTGAGGTCCTCGTGCCTCCCGTCCTTGGTCACCGCGGTGAAGGCGTCCTGGGTGACCGGCAGCAGGTTGTACGTCTCGTCGAACTTGAGCTGGTTGTCCTTGGCGTACACGAAGCTGAGGAACTTGCGGATCTCGTTGCGGTGCCCGTTCGCCTTGAACGCCATCATCCAGTCGGCCACCCCGAGGCTGCCGGTCTTCGCCAGCCCGTCCTTCTTCGGGATCGGCGCCGTGCCGAAGTCGATCTTGCCCTTGGCCGCCATCCGCAGCAGCGTCGGGTGCCCGTTGAGCATCGCGACCTTCCCGGCCGCGAAGTCGGTGAACATCGGCGTGCGGTTGGTCTTCCCGGGGTCGGGGTTGGTCAGCTTGGTGTCGACCAGGTTGGTGCGCAGCCAGCTGAAGGTGGCCTGGTTCTCCGGGCTGTCGATGGTGTAGTTGCCGACGTCGTCGGAGAGGCTGCCGCCACCGCTCAGCGTCCACAGCATCGACTCGGCCGGGGCCTCCTCGGGGCCGAGCGGCAGCCCGTACGGCGTGACCCCCGGCACCTTGGCCTTGATCTTCTCGGCGGCCTGCCGGAGCTCGTTCCAGGTGGCCGGCGGCTGGGTGATCCCGGCCTTCTGGAAGACCGCCTTGTTGTAGAACAGCACCCGGGAGGAGGAGACGAACGGGATGCCGTACTGCGTCCCGAGCACCTGGCCGGCGTGCGCGAACGACTCCATGATGTTGGCCTGGGTCTCCAGCGAGAGGACGTCACCCGCCGGGTACAGCCGGTTCGCCACCGCCTGGTCGGCGAAGCCGCCGGTCTGCAGCAGGTCGGGCGACTTGCCGCCGGCCACCAGGTCGTCGACCCGCTTGCCGATGTCGGTCCAGCTCGTCACCTCGACGTCGATCCGGATGTCCGGGTTGGCGGCCTCGAAGCGGCGGGCGACGTCGTCCCAGTACAGCTTGGAGCTGGTGGCCGCGTCCTCGCCGTAGTCCGCCGCCACCAGCTTGAGGGTGACGGTCTTGTCGTCCTGGCCGCCGCAGCCGGTGAGCAGCAGCGCTCCGGCCAGCGCGGTGCCGAGCAGCCGGGTGGGGGCCTGGGCGCGCCTGATCAACGCGGGTACCGCCTTCGGGGGGTGAAAGGAAGCGGGGGGCCGGAGGGGGGAATCCGGCGGAGGGGAGGCGGCAACCCTGCCAAATGCGGTGCACAGTGGTCCACACCTGTGGGCCGTCCCCGCCGGGTAGTTATCGAAGTGCGGAGGTCATTGCACGATGCGCAATGAATCGGCGTGAAAACCGCCCTCTCCGGGCGGCCGCAAAGTGCCGCACACCACATGGTTCTGCGACAAAGCTCACCTACTTTGGACCAGACCAATCCGACAACTGGACTAGACCTCTCCGACCCAGCCAAGGGAAACTGTCCTCCGTGAAGCACGTCATCGCACTCGATGTAGGCGGCACCGGCATGAAGGCCGCGCTGCTCGCCCAGGACGGCTCCGTGCTGTTCGAGGCACGCCGACCGACCGGGCGGGAGCACGGCACTGATGCCGTCGTCGCCGCCATCCTCGACTTCGCCGCCGACCTGGCGGACGAAGGTCGCAGCCGCTTCGGCGTCGCCCCGCTGGCGGCGGGCGTCGCCGTCCCGGGGACGATCGACGAGAAGAACGGCATCGCGGTCTTCTCCGCCAACCTCGGCTGGCGGGACCTCCCGATGCGCGAACTGCTGGGCGCGCGCCTGGCCGGGGCGGGCGGCACCGCGATGCCGGTCGCGCTCGGCCACGACGTGCGCTCCGGCGGGCTCGCCGAGGGCCGCCTCGGCGCCGGGCGGGGTGTGGAGCGCTTCCTGTT
The DNA here is from genome assembly GCF_055564815.1 of Kitasatospora sp. NPDC028961. Classification (NCBI taxonomy): domain Bacteria; kingdom Bacillati; phylum Actinomycetota; class Actinomycetes; order Kitasatosporales; family Streptomycetaceae; genus Kitasatospora; species Kitasatospora sp. NPDC028961. Next base: position 25,279 of record NZ_JBVHVO010000027.1, read on the forward strand.
CGTCGCGCTGGGCACCGGGATCGCCGGCGCCATCGGCATCGGCGGCCGGATCGAGGCCGGCGCCCACGGCTACGGCGGCGAGATCGGCCACGTCGTGGTCCGCCCGGGCGGGCCGCAGTGCGGCTGCGGCGCCCGGGGCTGCCTGGAGACCCTCGCCTCCGCCTCCGCCGTCTCCCGGGCCTGGGCCGCGGCCAGCGGGGACCCCGACGCCGACGCGGCATCCTGCGCCGTCGCGGTGGACGCCGGGGACCCCCGCGCGGTCGCGGTCTGGCAGCACGCGGTGGACGCCCTCGCCGACGGCATCGTGCTCGCCCAGAGCCTGCTCGACCCGTCCACGGTGATCGTCGGCGGCGGCCTCGCCGAGGCCGGCGACACCCTCTTCACACCCCTGCGCGCGGCGGTTTCCGAGCGGCTGACCTTCCAGATGCCCCCCGAGGTCGTACCCGCCATGCTCAAAGACACCGCCGCGTCCCTGGGCGCCGGCCTGCTCGCCTGGGATCTGCTCTCCATGGAGGTGACCGCGTGACCACCGCGCGAATCGAATCGGCGGCCCGGCCCGCGGGCATCGCCCTGGCCGGCGCCCGGCTGGTCCTGCCGGGCGGTGTCGTCGAGGGCGACCGGCTCACGGTCGAGGGCGACCGGATCGCCGGCATCACGGGCGGCGCAGCGCGGCCGGGCGATCTCGACCTGACCGGGTACACCGTCGTCCCCGGCTTCGTGGACCTGCACGTCCACGGCGGCGGCGGCGCCTCCTACGCCTCCGGGATCGCCGAGGAGGCCCTGCGGGCCGCCCGCGTCCACCTCGAACACGGCACCACCACCACGGTCGCCTCCACCGTCACCGGCGAGATCGACGAGGTCGCCCGCCAGGCCGGCGTGCTGTCCGAACTCGTCGAGGACGGCGTCCTGGCCGGCATCCACTTCGAGGGCCCGTTCATCTCCCACAACCGCTGCGGCGCGCACCGCCCCGACCTGCTCCGCGACCCGGACCCGGCGCTGGTCCGCAAGCTCGTCGACGCGGCCCGCGGCCACGCCAAGATGGTCACCCTCGCCCCCGAGCTGCCCGGCGGCCTGGAGTCGGTGCGGATGCTCGCCGACCTCGGCGTGATCGCCGCCGTCGGCCACACCGACTCGGACTACGCCAAGACCCTCGAAGCCGTCGACGCCGGCGCCACCGTCGCGACCCACCTGTTCAACGCCATGCCCGGCATCGCCCACCGCGCCCCGGGCCCGATCGTGGCGCTGCTGGAGGACGAGCGGGTCACCGTCGAGCTGATCAACGACGGCGTGCACCTGCACCCGTCCGTCCTCGACCTCGCCTACCGCACGGCCGGCGCCTCCCGGGTCGCGCTGATCACCGACGCCATGGGCGCCGCCGGGATGGGCGACGGCCTCTACCCCCTCGGCCCGCTCCAGGTCGAGGTCAAGGACGGCGTCGCGCGGCTGGTCGAGGGCGGCGCGATCGCCGGCTCGACGCTCACCCTGGACGTCGCGTTCAAGCGCTCCGTCACCGTCAACGGCCTCTCCCTGGCCGAGACCGTCGAATCGCTCTGCACCGTCCCGGCCCGCCTGCTCGGTCTCGCCGACTCGACCGGCTCGCTGGAGGCCGGCAAGAACGCCGACCTCGTCGTCCTCGACTCCGACGGCTACGACCTCGTCGCCGTCATGCGCCGGGGCGAGTGGATCACCGGCGGCGACACCTTCGCCGCGGTGCGGCCCGCCTGACACCGGACGCGCGACGGCCGCCCGCTCCCCCTCGGGAACGGGCGGCCGTTTCGCGTCCGCGCGCCGGTCAGCCGCCGTACGGCTCGACGGTCAGCTGGTCGATCAGCACCGGGCCGCCGCTCGGGTTCATGATGGCGACGGTGTTCGAGCCCGCCTGGAACTGCGGGAGTATGAACGTGGTGTACCAGGAGGACGCCGGGTCCTTGCCGGGCGAGTAGTTCTTGAGCGACAGCCCGCTCGGCCAGTCCTTGCCGTTGACCGCGGCCGAGGCCTTCACGTCGCTGCCCGCGTTGTTGAAGTGCACGGTCAGCTTGTACGTGCCGGCCGTGGCGATGTCGCCGGTCCAGCTCACGGTCGCACCCGGCTGGAGGGTCAGGTAGCTGCCGTCCGCCGACTTGGCGCCCTTGACGGTGTTGCCGGACGGGGCGTTCTGGCCCTGCAGCTGGCCCGCGTCGACGGTGGCCGGACCCGAGGTGGCGGTGGCGCCGGGCGAGGCCGTGCCGGAGGCGGACGGGCCGGCGGTGGTGGCGCTCGGGGCCGGCGGGGCGGTGGTCTGGGTGCCGCTCTTTCCGCTCTTGCCGCCGTCCGGGTCGCCGGTGGAGAGCGCTATGCCCGCGCCGATCGCGATGGCCGCGACCACCGCCACCGCGCCGATCACCGCGCCCTTGCTCCTCCCGCTGCTCGCCCGCTCCTCACCCGGCTGCGGCCGGGAGCGCTCGGCGTACCGGGTCTGCTGGGTGGGCGCGTCGCCGCCGTACTCCAGGTGCTGCGCGGGCTGGTGCGGCACGGGCGGCTGGTGCTGCGTGGGCGCACCGCCGTACTCGGCCTGCTGCGGCGGGTACGGCTGCCCCTGCGGGTAGCCCTGCTGCGGCGGGTACGGCTGCTGGCGCTGCTGCCCGTACTGCGCACGGCCGACCTCCATCGGCCGGTTGTACGACGTACGGGGTACGCCCTGCTGCGGCTCGGCCGGCTGCGCGGCGCCGCCGCCGGCCGGACGGTAGAGGTAGCCGAAGGGATCGTCGTCCTGGGGGGCACCGCCCTCCGGGCCCTCGGGCACTCCGTTGCTGCCGGCGGTCGTCACGGTGGTCAACTCCCCATCGCGGTGGCGCCGCCGGACTTCCCCGCCGTCGGCGCACGTGGTGGTCGCTCGTACCCGGGAACCCTACCTGCCGCAGCCGATCCGCCGAAAAGACCCCTTGACAACCTGCGAGTAGCTTTCACCTCACCGCCACGGGACACCGGGCGCCCGGGCCGCCGTCCGGGGCTAACCCGCCCGGCGGTGGGAGCGTTCGCCCCGGGCCCCGCGCACCGCGCCGCCCCGGGCCCGCTTCTCGTCGTACATCCGCTCGTCGGCGGTGTGCAGCACCTCCTCGATGCTCATCCCGCAGCCGGCCCAGCCGACGCCGAGGCTGACCCCGACCCGCATCCCGCGGCCGTCGATCCGCATCGGCGGGATGATCGCGTTGCGCAGCCGGTGGGCGAGGTCCTTGGCCTCCTCGCGGCCGATGCCGTCGGCCAGCACCACGAACTCGTCGCCGCCGAGGCGCGCCACCGTGTCGCCCTCCCGGACGGCCTGGCTCAGCCGGCGGGCGACCTCGACCAGCACCGCGTCGCCCGCGTTGTGGCCGAACCGGTCGTTGATCGACTTGAAGCCGTCGAGGTCGCAGAAGAGCACCGCGAGCCCCTTGTCCGCCGCGGTCGCGCCGCCCGACCGGAACGGGCCCGACCAGACGTCCCCGCCCGGGCCGTGGTCGGCGGGGACCACCGCGTGCTCGTGCTCGCCGTAGCCGGCGGCCGCCACCGGGTAGCCGTCGGGCAGCCCGTAGCCGTGCGTCCCGCCGGTCCGCGGGTCGGCCCCGTCCAGCCCCTCGTAGGCGGCGTGGGCGCTGTAGGAGTCGACGGCGTAGCCGCTGTACGCCGGCGAGTACGCCCCCTCGCCCTGTCCGGCCGGGTGTCCGGCGACGGCGCCGACCGTCTGCGGTTCGTTGCAGAGCCGCCGGCCCAGCCGGGCCTTCAGCTCGGCACCGTTCGGCAGCCCGGTGAGCGCGTCGTGGCTGGCCCGGTGGGCGAGCTGGAGCTCGTGGCGCTTGCGGTCCTCGATGTCCTCGACGTGGGTGAGCAGGAAGCTCGGGCCCTCGGCCGCGTCCGCGACGATCGAGTTGCGCAGGCACACCCACTGGTATCCGCCGTCCCGGCGGGACAGCCGCAGCTCGGCCCGGCCGCTCTCGGCACTGGTGCGCTCCAGCAGGGCCCGGTCGTCGGGGTGGACGAGGTCGGCGAAGCTCTGCTGGCGCAGCACCGCGCGGGGGCGGCCGAGCAGTCGACAGAGCGCGTCGTTGACCCTGGTCAGCTGGCCGCGCCCGGCGCCGTGCAGCTCGGTGATGGCCATCCCGCTGGGCGCGTACTCGAAGGCCTGGCGGAAGCTCTCCTCGCTGGCCCGCAGGGCCTGCTGCTCCTTCTCCAGGCGGGCCAGCGCGCGCTGCATCTCGGCCCGCAGCCGGGCGTTGCCGATCGCGATGGAGGCCTGCAGCGAGAACATCTCCAGCGCCTCGCGGGTCCAGGCCCCGGGTCGCTTGCCGCTGCGCGGGCGGTCCACCGAGAGCACGCCGAGCAGGTCGCCGCCGGCGCTGTACATCGGGGCGAGCAGCCCGTCCGCGGGGTGCCAGTCGTTGGCGTAGACGGGCATCGGGCCGTCACCGATCCAGCGCGGGATGTCGCTGGCCACGGCCCAGCCGCGGTCGTAGGGCAGGAAGCGCAGGGTGCCCCAGTGGTCGCTGACGCCGAGCAGCCGGTCCCAGGACTCGCGCGAGCCGACCTGGCCCAGCAGGACGGAGGGGCCGCCCATGGCGCTCTCCTCCAGCTCCCAGACGGCCGCCACCACGAGGTCGCCGTCCGGACGGACCAGGCTGACCGCCGCGGCGTCGAATCCGAGCCCGTGGACCGCACCCTCGACCACAGCCTGCAGCGTGCCCGCCAGGCTGCGGGCAGCGTTGAGGTCCGCCACGACCCGGTGCAAGGTGCGGAGGGTCGCGAGGCGGACGTACGGCTCCGACTCGGCTTCCATGCGGGGGCTCCCCGGCTGCTTCGGATAGTTCTTGAATGGTTATCGTCCGATTGCCAGAAGAACTGAATCACAGGGAGCACAGCGTTCGGCACGCTCGGTCAGCAATAGGCCACCACTTGTGACTTAAATCACACGACACTTATGCGCCCTTAATCAGCTCATCCGCCCCATAACGGGACATAAGGCTTTATAGGAACATTTCTGGTGGTCGGCCGCATTGCCCGTGCACTGAAGCCGCCTGCCGCCCGGCAGTCCCTCCACTTCACCCCTGAGGGTGAGCCTCGGCGCGGAACGTAACCTCTGCGCCGATGGTCCTACGACCACGGCCCGATGCCGTTTCGCGCGGCCGCCGACTACCGTGCGGTACGTGTACTCGGCTCCGCAGCCCGAAGCTGCCTCCCAAGCGACGCCCGACGAGTTCCGGGCGGCCCTCTCCCAGCTCGCCTCCGGCGTGAGCCTGGTGACCGTCCACGACCCGGAGGACGGCGAGGACGTCGGCATGACCGCCACGTCCTTCCTCTCCGTCTCGCTGGAACCGCCGCTGGTGCTGATCTCCGTCCGCGAGGACTCCCGGATGGACGAGGTGCTCTCCCGCGCCGACACCTGGGCGGTCTCCCTGCTCGCCGAGGAGCAGAAGGCGCTCGGCTCGCGGTTCGCCATGAAGGGCCGGCTCAGCGACCGGCTGCTGTTCGCCGACGCCCCGCACCACCGGGGCCGGCGCAGCGGAGCGCCGCTGATCGACGGCGCGCTCGCCACCGTGGAGTGCCGGACCGAGCAGCGGATAGCCGCCGGCGACCACACCCTGCTGCTCGGCCGCGTCCTGGAGGCCGCGGTACCGAACGCCGGCGGCCGCCCGCTGCTCTACTTCCACGGCGGCTACCGGCAGCTCGGCTGACCGCGGCCGACGCGCTACTCGCCCTTCGGCGAGCGCCGGCCCTGCTTCAGCTCGGCGCGGTGCCGCTTGTTGGTCAGCCGCCGCTCCACCATGCCCCGGCTGGGCTTCGTCGCCCGGCGGGCCTTCGGCGGCGGTGCGGTGGCCTCCCCCAGCAGGGACGCCAGCCGGGCCGCGGCGACCTCGCGGTTGCGCCACTGCGAGCGGTGCTCCGACGCGCGCACCACGAGCACCCGCCCGTCCACCAGCCGCCCGGCCAGCCGCTCCAGGGCGCGCTGCTTCCACACCTCGGGCAGCGCCGCGGAGGCGGCCAGGTCGTAGCGCAGCTCGACCTGGGTGTCGGAGGTGTTGACGTGCTGGCCACCGGGGCCGGAGGAACGGGAGAAGCGCCAGACGAGCTCGGCGTCGGGGACGACCACCGATCCCCGGACGCGAATGGGCTCGGGCATGCGCCCATCATCCCGTGCCCCGCGCCCCCGGTCACGCGGTTATCCGGTCACCCGGTCATCCGGGACCGCCCGCAGCCCCGACAATGGCGTACGTGATCGAGCTCGGCTACTCCCTCTCCAACCGCTTCCCCGACCCCCCGCAGACCGACTACCGCAGCGCCTCGGTGCACGCCCTGCGGTACGACCTCTTCTGCGGCGACGTCTACCTGGACGCCGACGGCACGGAACTCTCCACCGCCTGGGGCTGGGTGCCGGTGCTGGACTTCGCCTGGGCGCTCTGCGACATCGTCGAGGAGCTGGACCGGGACCCGGACGGCGGCCGCGCCGCCCGGGTGCAGGCCTGCGACCTCGACTTCACCCAGAACACCGAGCTGCTGCGGTTCGCCCGCCGGTTCAACTGGGTCGAGGTGAGCGCCACCTGGCTGCCGGACGAGGCGCCCGCGGTGGTCCGCCACGGCGACCTGCGCCGCGAGGCCCGGGATTTCCTCCAGGACACGCTGGCCGATCTCTTCGACATGCACCCCGAGCTGGCCGACAATCCGAACATCTGGTCACTTCAGGGCCGCTTCCGCCGAATCTGAGCGAGCTCGGCCCCGGCCATTGCCCACCGGTCATCCGCTCCGAAGAATGTGTGCCGCGCGGCGTGGAACCAAGTCCACGGTCTCCCGCGTTATCCCGGCAAAGCAACGAAGGGACAGCAAACACCATGCCAGTGAGCCTCTCCAAGGGTGGCAACGTCTCGCTGACCAAGGAGGCCCCCGGCCTGTCCGCGGTCACCGTCGGTCTCGGCTGGGACGTCCGGACCACGACGGGCGCCGAGTTCGACCTCGACGCCAGCGCGATCGTGCTGAACGCCGACGGCAAGGTGCTGTCCAACAGCCACTTCGTCTTCTTCAACAACACCAGCACCCCGGACAGCACCGTCGTCCACACCGGTGACAACCGCACCGGCGAGGGCGCCGGCGACGACGAGGCGATCAACGTCAACCTCGCCGGCCTGCCGGCCGAGGCCGTCAAGATCACCTTCCCGGTCTCGATCTACGACGCGGTCGCCCGCTCGCAGAACTTCGGCCAGGTCCGCAACGCCTACATCCGCGTGATCAACGCGGCCGGCGGTGCCGAGATCGCCCGCTACGACCTCTCCGAGGACGCCGCCACCGAGACCGCCATGATCTTCGGCGAGCTCTACCGCAACGGTGCCGAGTGGAAGTTCCGCGCCGTCGGCCAGGGCTACGCCTCCGGCCTCGCGGGCATCGCCCAGGACTTCGGCGTCCAGCTCTGACGCCACGCTGAAGCGCCCGGCCTCCATCTCGGAGGCCGGGCGCTTCGCCGTTCCCGCGCCGCGCGCCACCCCGGGGGTGCGGCCACGAACGCCCCGGCGCGCGTCCCACGGCCGGACCGGGGGGACGCGCGCCGGGGCGGCGGCGGAGGCGGCGCGGGGCGCCGCCCGGGCTGGGTCAGCGGGAGGCGCGCAGCTCCGGGAGCTGGAGCAGCTCGGTCTCCTCGTCCGGGGTCAGGTCCACCACGGTCGGCTCGACGCCCTCCAGCTCGGCGTCCTGGTCCGGGTCGGCCGGTACGGCGTCGGCCCCACCGGCCTCGGGGTCGAGGTCGGCCGGCTCGACCGAGGGCCGCACCCGGTCCGGGAGGGCGGCCGGCGGCACGGCCCTGACCGCGGCCACCGCCTCGTCGCCCACCACGTCCGCCAGGTCGGCGCGCTCGCCCAGCTCGGCGACGCTGCCCAGGGCCGGCGCCGGGGCCGCCGGACGGCCGGCCGCTCCCGAGCGGCCGAAGAAGCTGAAGCCCTGCCCGCGGGCCTGCGGCGGGCGCGGGCGCTGCCGCTCGGCCGCCACCACGGGAGCGCTGGGCGTCCCACCCAGCTGGCCCACCGTCGCCGTCAGCGCGGGCCGCGGCGCGGGCGCCGGAGCGACGGCTGCCGGGGCGGCCGCCGCGGGCACCGACGCGGCCGGCGTGGGGACGGCCGGAGCCACCGGCGCCGGCACTGGGCGGGCGGGCGCCACCGGCGCGGACGCCGGGACGGTCGCCGGCGCGGTGCGGGCCCGCAGCGCGACCTCCGCACCGGCCGCGCGCTCACGCTGGGCGTCCCGGGCCGCCGCCTGCCGCTGCAGCTGCCGCAGCACGGCCGCGGCGCGGACGAACGCGGCCGGACTGGCCGGGTACTTGGGGCGGGCGGCGGCGAGGGCCCGCTGGGCCGCCTCGGCGTCCTTGAGCGCCTGCTCGGCGACCGCCACGGCGCGCTCGCGCAGCAGCCTGGCGATCTCCGTCTCGGCCTTGGCCAGCCGCGACTTCTCGGCCGTCAGCCGCCGCCCGAAGCGGGTGGCCCGCTCCTCGGCGACCTCCGCCGCGTACTCGGCCTCGGCGAGCTGCTCCTCGAAGCGCTCCTCGGCCCGGAGCCGCTGCGCGACGGACACCTCGGCGGCCGCCCGGGCGGCCCGGTCGCGCTGGCGCAGCAGCACCGCGATCCCGAGCGAGGCCAGCACGGCGGCGACGCCCACCGAGCGGACCAGGACGGTGTCCTGACTGAAGAGCAGCGCGGCCACCGCGGCGACGATGAGCACGCCGGCGGCGGTGGGAGGAAGGATCCGGCCGAGGACGGAGGAATGACGGTGGCGTCCGCGAGACATGCCAAGAAACTAGCGTGCGAATTGGGGCCGTGTCAGCCCAGGGTCCGCTTTGGCCCTTGACACTGCGCAAGCTTTACCGCTTGTACCCGGGCCCTCACCCAAGATCACCGAAGCGGGTCCGCTCAGCGGTGCGAGGTCGCCGCCGGGCCGCTCGGGTCGTCGTGGTCCTCCGGCAGCTTGCACACGTGCTGCAGCCAGAGCGCCGCCGCGATCACCGCCACCCCGGCCAGCACCGCGAAGCCGGCCGTGACGGCCTGGTCCTGGCGGGCCTGCACGTCCAGTTCGCCGAGCAGGTAGATGCCCGCGCCCGCGTAGATGCCGGTGACCACCGACGAGACCAGCGCGCTCGCCTGCGCCAGCACCACCGCCCGGGCGGCGCCCAGCGGGTCGACGCCCTTCGCCCCGGGCTGGCGCTCGCGCGCCGCCTTCAGCCGGGAGCGCAGCGAGATCGCCGTGGCGAGCAGGATCACCGCCACCGCGGCCAGCACCACCGGAGCCGCACCCGGCACCGCGGGCAGGGTGTCCAGAGAGGCCCACAGCTTGGCACCGGCCCAGGACAGCGCCGTGGTCGCGGCGGTGATGCCGACCAGCAGACGGAGGCGAAGCAGCTTCACTCGGACGTGGTCCTTCCCGGGGTTGCGGTGTCGGGCGGCCGCCCCCGGGCCCGGCCCTGCTCCCCCCGGCCGACGGCTGGGAGGCGCCCCGGCCCGGCGACGGGGCGGGGCGGACGGTACGGCGGCGCCAGGCCACCGTACCGGGCCCGGGCCGGCGGGCACCCGCGCGGATGGCGGACACCTACTCGTACGGCCGGGACCTCGTCCGAGTTCCCGGCCGTACGGGCGGGCGGGGCCTACTCCGGCAGGGTCAGCCCGATGTCCTCGCGCCGCCGGACGCCCTGGGCGTCGGCGCCGCCGAGCGCCTGGAGCAGCGCGGCGACCTGGCCGTGGCCGGGCACCTCGGCCTCCGGCTGGGCGTCCAGCCAGGGGGCGAGCACGAAGGCCCGCTCGTGCGAGCGCGGGTGCGGCAGCAGCAGCTGCGGGTCGTCGCTGGTGACGCCCTCGTAGGCCAGGATGTCGACGTCCAGCGTCCGCGGGCCCCAGCGCACGGTGCGGACCCGGCCGAAGGCGTCCTCGATCGCGTTGCCGCGCTCCAGCAGGTCGCGCGGGGGCAGGGTGGTGCGCAGCACCACCACCGCGTTGTAGTAGTTGGGCTGCTCGTCGGGGCCGCCGAGGGCCTCCGTCTCGTACACGCCGGAGACGGCCTTGATCTTGAGCCCGGGGGTGTCGGCGAGGGCGTCCACGGCGCCCTGGAGGGTGTCCAGGCGGTTGCCCAGGTTGGAGCCGAGGGCGATCACGGCGCAGCGCTGGCTGTGCAGCGTGGCGTCGGCCGAGTCCACCCGGTTCTCCAGGTCGAACGTGCTCGGCGAGGCGGTCGGGTCGCTGGTGCTCATCGGGCTTCCCCTACAACTGGAACGGGCTCTGCGGCTGGCACGGGGTACGCGGTGCGGGTCATGCGCGGCCCCGGTGGATGGTCACGGTCACGTCGTCGAACGGCACGGTGATCGGGGCGTCGGGCTTGTGCACGGTGACCTCGACCTCCTCGACCGCCTCGTGCGCCAGGCACTGGTCCGCGATGCGCTGCGCCAGGGTCTCGATCAGGTCGACCGGCTCGCCGGCGATGATCGCGGTGACCTCCTCGGCCACGACGCCGTAGTGCGCCGTGCGGGTGAGGTCGTCGCCGGACGCGGCGGGGCGGGTGTCCAGGTGGAGCACGAGGTCCACCACGAAGGTCTGGCCCTCGACGCGCTCGCGCTCGAAGACACCGTGGTGACCCCGGGCACGCAGGCCCCGCAGGGTGACGCGGTCCAGCAAACGAATCACTGCTCCCACTCGGACGGGCCCTGCCCCGGAAAGCGGGGGGAAGGCAGGGCGGAGGCGGACACGACGGCCGCCACTGCGTTTCGAATCTACCCGCGAGCGCCGACAACGCCTGACCGTCCTACCCGGCACGAACCGACGCCACGCACGCCGGATCGGCGATTGACGTGAACGTTCGGCGGCCGTCCGGGAATTCCCGGGCCGCCTCCGGCGGGCATTCCCCCAGCGGCCCCCGGGTCAGTCCTCGTCCTCGTCGTCCCCGCTGGTCAGAACGGGTGAACCGTGGTGGGACCAGAGCTTCCAGCCCGCCGGGGTGCGGCGGAAGAGATTGGTCGAGACGACCTTTCCGCCGACCAGCGGGCCGAGTTCGCCCTCCTCCTCCGCCTCGCCGCCGGAAAGGATGTTCTCGGTGCACGTGACAAGGGCCACATCCCCCTGAACCTCGGCCTCGACGTCGGTCAGGATGAACTGGATGTACTCCGTGTTCGCCATGATCAACATGTAGGAGCGGGTCACCTGGGCCCGCCCGCGCAGCACCGGCCAGCCGGGGTGCACGCAGACCACGCCGCCCTTGTCGTCGGCCTCGTCGGCCCCCAGCCAGGCCTCCTCGACGGCCTCCAGATCGCCGTTCTCCAACGCCTCGTACAGCGCCCGGTTGGCCTCCAGTACGGCCTCCCGGTCCGCTTCCCGGGCGCGCTGACCCGCGGTCTCGCCGCTCACCCTGCCGTCACCTGCCACAGACCCTCCCGTTTCACCTGCCGCTCCGGCCCGCCGACGGGCCGGAGGGGTCCTGCCGGGCCGCCCGCTGCCAGGCGGCGACCACCCGGACGGCGTCCGCCGTGCCGGCCACGTCGTGCACCCGCACCGCCCAGGCCCCGGCCCCGGCCGACAGCACCGACACCGCGGCGGTCGCGTCGTCGCGCTCCCTGGCCGGGCGCAGTTCCCCGGTTTCCGGGTCGGCGAGCAGCGTACCCAGGAACCGCTTGCGCGATGCGGCGACGAGGACGGGACGGCCGAGCGCGGTGAGCGCCGGGAGCCCGCCGAGCAGGGCCCAGTTGTGCTCGGCGGTCTTGGCGAAGCCCAGGCCCGGGTCCAGGATGAGCTGCTCCTCCTTGACGCCGGCCGCCAGCAGCGCGTCCATCCGGGCGGTGAGCTCGCCGACCACGTCCGCGACCACGTCGCCGTAGACGGCCAGGCTGTCCATGTCGGCGGACTGCCCGCGCCAGTGCATCACCACGAAGGGCACGCCGGTCTCGGCCACCACCCGGGCCATCGCGGGGTCGGCCAGGCCGCCGGAGACGTCGTTGATGATCCGGGCACCGGCCGCGACGGCCCGCTCCGCGACGGAGGCGCGCATGGTGTCGACCGAGACGACCACCCCGGAGTCGGCCAGCTCGCGCACCACCGGCAGCACCCGGCCCAGCTCCTCCTCCTCGGGCACCCGCTGCGAGCCGGGGCGGGTGGACTCGCCGCCGACGTCCACCAGGTCCGCGCCGCGGGCCCGGAGCGCCAGGCCGTGGGCGATGGCCCGGGCGGGGTCGTGCCACATCCCGCCGTCCGAGAAGGAGTCGGGGGTCACATTGACCACGCCCATCACGGAGCAGCGGTCGAGCCGCGGCAGTCCGGCAGGCAGCGAGAAGGACAGCGAAGTGCTCATAACCCCATTATCAGTTCAAGTCCCCGCTCCCCCGGAGACGACCGGACCCCCGCCGGGTCTCCGACGGGGGTCCGGGGGCGGGCACCGGCCTAGGCGGCCTCGGTGACCTCAGGGCGGCCCGGGGCCGGCAGCGGGCCCTTGCGCTGCGGCTTGCGGCCGAAGCGCGGCATGCCGAGGGTGATGAAGGCCTCCGCCTGCATCGCGGCGAACCCGATCCGGGGCAGGTCCCGGGTGTTCGGGAAGACCAGGAACCGCGGCTCCCACTCGGGCTGGAACTTGGCGTTGAACTTGTACAGCGACTCGATCTGGAACCAGCGCGACAGGAACACCAGCAGCCCGCGCCAGGCCCGCAGCACCGGGCCGGCGCCGATCCGCTCACCGCGCGCCAGGGCCGAGCGGAACATCGCGAAGTTGAGCGAGACCCGGCGCACGCCCATCGCCGGCACCGCCTGCAGCGCGGCGACGATCAGCAGCTCGTTCAGACCGGGGTCGGCGGCGCGGTCGCGGCGCATCAGCTCCAGCGAGATGCCGTCCGGCCCCCAGGGCACGAAGTGCAGCACGGCCTTCAGGTCGTCGCCGTCCTCGCCCTCCTCCGGCGCCTTGTGCGCGGTGACCACCACGCAGGCGTCGTCGCCCGGGTCGCCGAAGCGGCCGAGGGCCATCGAGAAGCCGCGCTCGGTGTCGGTGCCGCGCCAGCGGGAGGCGGCGTCGGCGATCCGGTACTTCTCGTCCGGCGTGAGGTCGGCGACCCGCCGCACCTGGCAGGAGTAGCCGTTGCGCTCGATCCGCTTGACCATCTGGCGCACGTTGCGCATCGCCCGGCCGGCGAGCGAGAACGTCCCGGTGTCGACGATCGCCTCGTCACCCAGCTCCAGCGCGTCCAGCCCCGCCTCGCGGGTCCAGACCTCGCCGCCCACCTCGCTGCAGCCCATCACGGCCGGCACCCAGGCGTGCTCGCGGGCCTCGGTCATGAAGACCTTGATCGCACCCGGCCAGGCCTCGACGTCGCCGACCGGGTCACCGGAGGCGAGCATCACGCCGGAGACCACCCGGTAGGAGATCGCCGCCTTGCCGGAGGGCGAGAACAGCACGCTCTTGTCCCGGCGCAGCGCGAAGTAGCCGAGCGAGTCGCGGTCGCCGTGCCGGTCGAGCAGCGCGCGGACCTTCTCCTCGTCCTCCGCGGTCAGCTCCGGCTTGGGCTTCTCCGGCCGCAGCGCCAGGTAGGCGGTGGTGAAGGCGGTGATCAGGCCCAGCCCGCCGAGCAGGTAGGCGACCTGGTCGGAGACCCGGTCCGAGCTGTAGTCGACCGGCCCTTCGAAGCCGAATAGTCCGTACCCGACGTGCTCAAGCCGGTGGAACAGGCTCGGGTCGCCGATCTCGTACCCGGTCCGGGTGGAGACCACCAGCAGGCCGAGCGCGACGCTGATCGCCCCCATCACGACCAGGTTGACCACCGCCCGCCAGCGGGTCCGGGGGTCGGCCTTGGCGTAGAACTCGCGCCGGTGCACCAGCATCACCGCGAACAGCACCAGCGAGACGACCGCCGGGCCGATCTGGTGCCAGCGCAGGATGTGCAGCGCCGCGCCGACCGGCAGCAGCACGCAGACGGCCCGCCAGGCCCGCCGCTTGCGGCGGCGCAGGGCGTGGGCGAGCAGCACCAGCAGCAGGCCGACCATCAGCGTGCCGGCCGCGGCCAGGGTCGTGGTGCCGCCGGGCAGCTGCCCCGCGAAGTCGTGCACCTTGGTGTGCCGGAGCTTGGGGAACACCGCGCTGGCGGTGTCCACCAGACCGATCAGCAGACAGGCGTAGCCGACCGCGCCGGGGAGCCAGGCCCGGGGGACGGCGGCCGCTTGGGTACGAAGCGTCTGCAGGCCGCGGCGGCGGGGCGGCTGCTCGGGGCTCGGCTCAACGGACACGGGAACGCTCATGGAAGCTCAGCGTAGAGGCTGCGGACTGCAGTCCTGTCACTCCGGGGGAGGAGTTGTGAGGGACCTTCATGCCTTTTCCTTCATCGGGCAATGCGCACACCAAACATCCGGCAACGGAGGGTAAACCGGTGTTCGGCGGACGCTGTGGTTGAGCCGAGGGGTGGGCGCCGGAGCCTTCCCGCCGCGTGGCGCGACGGACCCCCGCATACCCGGTACGTACGGTGGACGCCGCGTTCCGGGGGACCGGTTGCGTCGGATCGCCCCGGACTCCGCCTGCCCCGACGTCCGGACAGCCTAGCCGCGATGGCCGTGGCTGACGCACCGCCAGACGATGAAGCCTGCACCGAGAGTTTCCCACCGGAAGGCCGACGGCATGGAACTGACCAGCGACGCGCTGGTGAACTCGCTGCTCGCGCTCGGCGCGGCGGCCCTGCTCACCACCCTCTGGCTCTGGCCCCGGCTGGCCCGGCAGCGCCCGCTCCCGGTACTCGGGCGGATCGGGCTGCTGACCGTCACTCAGGTCTCGGTGCTCGCGGTGCTCGCGCTGTCGGTCAACAACTCGTTCGGGTTCTACACCTCATGGGACGACCTGCTCAGCCCCGGCGGCGCCAAGCTCGCGCTCACCAGCAGCGAGCGCCACCACAGCGGCACCCCGGTCTCCGACGCGCTGGTCCAGCCGACCGAGGAGGGCGGCCTGGAGACCGTCACCGATCTGCCCAAGGGCCCCCCGGAGGAGGTCGGCAAGATCGAATCGGTCCGGGTGGCGGGCAAGGAGACCGGCCTCTCCGACCAGATGTTCGTCTACCTGCCACCCGAGTACTTCGACCCGAACCTCGCCATGGTGCGCTTCCCGGTGCTGCTGACCATCGCCGGCTTCCCCGGCACCACCATGCACCTGCTCAAGGACCTGCCCGTCCCGCAGACCGCCTGGGAGCTGCGCAAGGGCGGCAAGATGGCTCCCACGATCATCGTGATGGCGCGGCCGAGCGTCGCCCCGCCGCGCAACACCGAGTGCGTCGACGTCCCCGGCGGCCCGCGCACCGAGTCCTGGTTCGCCAAGGACGTGCCCGAGGCGCTGCGCTCGGCGTACCGGGTCAGCCGCTCGCCCTCGTCCTGGGGCGTGCTCGGCTTCTCGACCGGCGGCAGCTGCGCGATGCGGCTCGCGATGCGCTACCCGGACGTCTACGGCAACGGCGTGGGGATGCACGGCGACTTCAAGGTCGCCGAGGACCAGTTCACCGGCGGCAACCTCTTCGGCGGCGACAAGGCGCTGGCCGACCAGAGCGACCTCGCCTGGCGGCTGCAGAACCTCCCCGCGCCGAACCTCTCGCTGCTGGTGATCAGCACCCGCAAGGAGACCGACTACCCGGAGACGGTGAAGTTCGTCGACCTCGCCCAGCAGGTCGCGGCCGCCAATCCGCAGTTCAAGGTGGAGTCGCTCTACCTGGACGACGGCGGCCACAACTTCGACAGCTGGATCCGCGAGCTCCCCGCCGCCCTGGAGTGGATGAGCGCCCGGCTCACCTGGACCTGACCGCCGGCGGCGACGGCCGCCGGACGAGTGGTTACCGGCCGGTGGGGCCGGTTCGCCGCCGCCACGGGGAACGTATCGCGACCGCCCGGCCGAACGGCCCGGGTCGACACCTGATCCGTGCAGGAGGCCCCATGCTCAGCACCCGATCGCTCTTCACCGAGATCTACCGCAACGACGAGGCCTATCAGCTCTTCTGCAGCATCGCGGCCGGCGGCGAGGACCAGGGCGGCTGGGAGAACGAGCGGATCACCGCCCTCACCCGCGACCCGGTCCTCGCCCCCAAGATCGCCCGGCACGGCGCCGACGAGCGCAAGCACGGCCGGATCTTCACCCAGCTGCTGCACAAGCGCGGCCTGCCCAGGATCGACGTCCCCGCCGAGGCCGACTACTGCATGCTGCTGGAGCGCCAGGGCGTCGGCCTCTCGCACGAGCGGCTGAACAGCGAGGTGCCGCTGGTCGAGCGGGAGATCATCACCTACCTGGCGCACAGCCGGGTGACCGAGCAGCGCGCGGCCGAGCAGATGCGCCAGCTGGTCAAGGTGTACGGCGACAACCCGGACCTCGGCCGGGCGATGCGGATGATCTCCGCCGACGAGGACAACCACCTCGCCTACTGCCACGAGGAGCTGCTGCGGCTGGTCGCCGAGGGCCACGGCCCGTACGTCCGGCACACCCTGGAGACCAGCGCGCGCGGCGAGATCCGCACCCACCGGGACGTCGGGCTCGCCGTGACGGCCCGGATGGCGCGGATCCTCGGGTGGCCGCGCTGGCAGCGCGCCGTGGTGACGGCGGGCGTCCACATGCTCTACCTGTACGACCGGGCGTTCGGCTGGCGGCGGATGGTGACCCTGCGGATGCCCCGGCGCCGCAACGCCCTGGGCACCCCGGCCCCACCGCACGCGGAGCACCAGCTGCTCTGAGCCGGCGCGGGCCGGGGGGGGTGCCGACGGGGCTGCGGGGCCGTGGGGCCGTGGGGCCGCTAGCGACCGATGATCAGGCTCATCGCCTCGGCCCGGGTGGCCGGGTCGCGCAGCTGGCCCCGCACGCAGGAGGTGATGGTCTTGGCGCCGGGCTTGCGGATGCCGCGCATCGACATGCACATGTGCTCGCACTCGATCACGACGATCGCGCCGCGCGGTTCGAGGATCCGCATCAGCGCGTCCGCGACCTGGCTGGTGAGCCGCTCCTGCACCTGCGGACGGCGGGCGTAGACGTCGACCAGCCGGGCCAGCTTGGACAGGCCGGTGATCTTTCCGTTGACCGACGGGATGTAGCCGACGTGCGCGACGCCCCGGAACGGCACCAGGTGGTGCTCGCAGACCGAGGTCAGCTCGATGTCCTTGACCAGCACCATCTCGTCGTGGCCGAGGTCGAAGGTGGTGGTGAGGACGTCCTCCGGCTCCTGCCAGAGGCCCGCGAATATCTCCTTGTACGCCCTGGCGACCCGGGCCGGGGTCTCCAGCAGACCCTCGCGGTCCGGGTCCTCGCCGACGGCGAGGAGCAGCTCGCGGATGGCGTTCTCGGCCCGCTTCTGGTCGAAGGTCCCGACGGCGGACGGACCGTCGAGCGTCACCGGGTCGATCATGCGGGCCTCGCTAACTAGGGGGACGACTTGGCTGAACAGCACGGATGCCGCGCCTCCAGAGTACAAACCCTGGTGGCGCGGCATCCATTCCGTCCCTGTGCTGGCGCGATCAGCCCTCGGCGGGCGGCTCCACCGGCAGCGGCGGGAGCTTCACCACGTCGACCGGAGCGGCCTCGACGGCGGCGGCGCCATTGGTCAGCGCCAGCTCCTTCGGGGACTGCACCGGCGGCCGGGTGGACGGCGTACGACGGGACGAGCCCGTCCAGGCCGGCCGGGCCGGGCGCTTGACGATCGGGGCGAAGATCTCGGCGATCTGCTCCTTGTTCAGGGTCTCCTTCTCCAGGAGTTCCAGAACCAGGTTGTCGAGCACGTCGCGGTTCTCGACCAGGATCTCCCAGGCCTCGTTGTGCGCGTTCTCGATGAGCTTCTTCACCTCTTCGTCCACCAGCCCGGCGACCTCTTCCGAGTAGTCGCGCTGGTGACCCATCTCGCGGCCCAGGAACGGCTCCGAGTTGTCCGAACCGAACTTGATCGCGCCGAGCCGCTCGGTCATCCCGTACTGGGTGACCATGGCCCGCGCGGTCGCGGTGGCCTTCTCGATGTCGTTCGAGGCGCCGGTGGTCGGGTCGTGGAAGACCAGCTCCTCCGCCGCGCGCCCGCCCAGCATGTACGCCAGCTGGTCGAGCATCTCGTTGCGGGTGGTGGAGTACTTGTCCTCGTCCGGCAGCACCATGGTGTAGCCGAGCGCCCGGCCGCGGGACAGGATGGTGATCTTGTGCACCGGGTCCGCGTTGGGGGAAGCCGCCGCGACCAGGGCGTGACCGCCCTCGTGGTACGCGGTGATCTTCTTCTCCTTCTCGGACATGATCCGGGTCCGCTTCTGCGGTCCGGCCACGACGCGGTCGATCGCCTCGTCCAGCGTGAAGTTGTCGACCAGCTTCTTGTCCGAGCGGGCGGTCAGCAGCGCCGCCTCGTTCAGGACGTTGGCCAGGTCGGCACCGGTGAAGCCGGGGGTGCGCTTGGCGACGGCCTTGAGGTCGACGTCCGGCGCGACCGGCTTGCCCTTCTGGTGCACCTTGAGGATGTCCAGACGGCCCTGGAGGTCGGGGCGCTCGACCGCGATCTGCCGGTCGAAGCGGCCCGGGCGCAGCAGCGCCGGGTCCAGGATGTCGGGGCGGTTGGTGGCCGCGATGAGGATCACGCCGCCCTTGACGTCGAAGCCGTCCATCTCGACCAGCAGCTGGTTGAGGGTCTGCTCACGCTCGTCGTGACCGCCGCCGAGACCCGCACCGCGGTGCCGGCCGACGGCGTCGATCTCGTCGACGAAGACGATCGCCGGAGCGTTCGCCTTGGCCTGCTCGAAGAGGTCGCGGACGCGGCTGGCGCCGACACCCACGAACATCTCCACGAAGTCCGAGCCGGAGATCGAGTAGAACGGGACCCCGGCCTCGCCCGCGACGGCACGCGCCAGCAGGGTCTTGCCGGTACCGGGCGGGCCGTAGAGCAGCACGCCCTTCGGGATCTTGGCGCCGACCGCCTGGAACTTGGCCGGCTCCTGCAGGAACTCCTTGATCTCGTGGAGCTCCTCCACCGCCTCGTCCGCACCGGCGACGTCCGAGAACGTCGTCTTCGGCGTGTCCTTGGTGAGCAGCTTGGCCTTCGACTTGCCGAACTGCATGACGCGGGACCCGCCGCCCTGCATCTGGTTCATCAGGAACAGGAAGACCAGAACGATGATCACGATGGGCAGCATCGACAGCAGGAGGCTGACGAAGGTGCTCTGCTTCTCCGGGCTGACGGTGTAGCCCTCGGAGAGCGAGTTCTGGTCGTTGTCGTTGATCTGGGCCTGGAGCTTGTCGGCGAGCGCGACACCCTGGTCGCCGATGTACGAGGCCTGGAACTTGCTGCCGGACGGGGTCTTGCCCGTGCCGGCGTTGGACAGCGTGGCGCCGTCCTTCAGTTGGATCTTGATCGTGTTCGAGTCACCAGTGGTGATCTGCGCCGACTTGACCTGCTTGGCGTCGATCGCTGCGACGACCTGCCCGGTGTCCACCGTCTTGTAGCCGTTCGAGTCAGAAACGACCTGCATCAGCACGATGACGGCGAGGACGGCCAGCACGATCCACATGATCGGCGCACGGAAGTATCGCTTGACGTCCATCCATGCGGGGCGTTGCCGCCCCGTCCCTCCTGCCACTCGACGGCGCCGCGGGGCCTGGGCCGCCGGCGCATCCGGTTCTGCTCATGTGAAGAGCGGTTTTACTGGACCGTACCGCAGTCCGACCCGCCGGTGGCGGGAGCACAGCGACACGACCTACTTCTATTTCCCCCGATGCAACGGGCGAGAACGGTCCACTGTTCCCGTCCGTAGCCCGAACGGGCCCCGAAACCCTCAGCCGCCGTAGACGTGCGGGGCGAGGGTGCCGATGAAGGGGAGGTTGCGCAGCTTCTCCGCGTAGTCGAGCCCGTAGCCGACCACGAACTCGTTGGGAATGTCGAACCCGACGTACTTGACGTCGATCTCGACCTTGGCCGCGTCGGGCTTGCGCAGCAGCGTGCAAACCTCCAGCGAGGCCGGGCCGCGCGAGCCCAGGTTGCCCAGCAGCCAGGACAGCGTCAGCCCGGAGTCGATGATGTCCTCGACGATCAGGACGTCACGGCCGGCGATGTCGGTGTCGAGGTCCTTGAGGATCCGCACCACACCGGAGGACTTGGTGCCCATCCCGTACGAGGAGACGGCCATCCAGTCCATGGTCACCTGCGAGTGCAGGGCCCGGGCGAGGTCGGCCATCACCATCACGGCACCCTTGAGGACGCCGACGATCAGCAGGTCCTTGCCTGCGTAGTCCCGGTCGATGCGCTCGGCCAGCTCCAGGAGCTTGGCGTCGATCTCGTCCTTGCTGATGAGCACCTTCGCGAGGTCAGCGCCCATGTCGTTCTGGTCCACCGGGGATACGTCCTCAAACGTTCGGGGTCTGGATGGCCGGCGGCCCGGCGCCCCGGGAGCATGCCTGCCCGTCAGTCGCCCTGCCGCCGAAAGACCAGCGTGCCACACCTACGGGTGGCTTCGACGCCCCCGGGTAGGTGCAACGGCCCCTGGCCGCGCCAACCGGTGACCAGCAGATCGATCGTTTCGAGGTGGCGCGCGAAGAGGTCCCCGGCCGGGCAGCCCGCCCGCAGCGCGGCCCTGCGCAGTACCCGGCGGCGCACCGCGGGCGGCAGTTCGGCCAGCTTCCCGACGTCCAGGGCGCCCTCGCCGGTACGGAGATCGCGCTCGGCGAGCGCGGCCCACTGGTCCAGCGCGTCGGCGTCGTCGCGGAACAGCCGGGCGGTCCGGGCCAGCGCCTCGACCACGCCGCCGCCCAGGTGCTTCTCCAGCACCGGCAGGACCTCGTGCCGCACCCGGGAGCGGGTGTAGGCGGGGTCACAGTTGTGCGGGTCGTCCCAGACCGGGATCGCCTGGGCGGAACAGGCCTGGAGGGTGGCGGCCCGGTCGAGCTCCAGCAGCGGGCGGCGGTAGCGGCCCTTCTGGGCCGGCATGCCGGCCAGCGAGCGGGCACCGGAGCCGCGGGCGAGGCCCAGCAGGACCGTCTCCGCCTGGTCGTCGCGGGTGTGGCCGAGCAGGACGGCCACGGCGCCGTGGCGCTCGGCGGCGGCGTCCAGGGCGGCGTAGCGGGCGTCCCGGGCGGCGGCCTCGGGGCCGCCGGCGCGGCCGACCCGGACCGGCACGGCCTCCACCGGGTCGAGCCCGAGCGAGCGGAGCCGCTCGGCAACCTGGGCGGCGCGGTCGGCGGAGCCGTTCTGGAGACCGTGGTCGACGGTGACGGCGCCGACCCGCAGGCCCAGCTTGGGGGCCTCGAAGGCGGCCGCGATGGCCAGCGCCATCGAGTCGGCGCCGCCGCTGACGGCGACCAGGACCAGCGGCGAGCCGGGGGCGGCCGGGGTGCGCGGCAGACCGGACGGGTGGCGGTGGGCGTTGCCGATCAGGGTGGTCCCGACGGCGGCGCCGACCAGCGGCGCACCGCTGGGGCGCTCGCGGGGCTCGCGGGGTGCGGCGAAGGTGGTGCCGGCCTCGGCGGCGAGGTCGGTGAGCGTGCGGCGTACGGCCAGGCGTATCGCGGCGACAGCGGGGTGTGGGCCCACGGCGGACGACTCCTTGACGGAGGGGACAGGACGGCGGTGGGCGCGGCGGGGGCCGCGCATCTGTGAGCGCCGTGTTACCGGGCGCTCACAGATGGTGGCAGAAAGGAGGCACCCGCTACGCCACCCGCGCCACCGGTACGACCACCGTCCCACGTACGGGTGAATGGAGAAACGTATCTTCACCCGCCATCTGCACGATTGGACCACTCGTACGAACGGCTTTGACCGCTGCCGACCGCCTCCGGCCCCGCCCGAAGTGCGCACACGGAGAGCGACCGCGGCGAGTCCCCGGCCACCCCGGGCCGAAGGGACGCTCCGGCGGGCGAGTCACCTCGCGACGCGGGCCACCCAGGCGGCGGGGTCGTGGATCTCGTCCTTGGTGGGCAGGGTGTTCGGGGACGTCCAGACCCGGTTGAAGCCGTCCATCCCGACCTGCTCCACCACGCCCCGCACGAAGACCGCGCCGTCCTGGTACTGGCGCAGCTTGGCGTCCATGCCGAGCAGTCGGCGCAGCACCAGGTCGAGCCGGTTGGCACCGCGGTCCCGGCGCTGCTGGAACTTCTCCCGGATCTCGGCCACGCTCGGCACCACGGCCGGGCCCACGCCGTCCATCACCACGTCCGCATGGCCCTCCAGCAGCGACATCACGGCCGTCAGACGGCCGAGGATCTCCCGCTGGGACGGCGACTGGACGATCTCCAGCAGTCCGGTCGACCCGCCCGCCTCGCCCCGCCCTCCGAGGCCGGGCAGGCCGCCGAGCGTGCCCGCCGCGTCCCGCAGCCGGTCCAGCAGCGCCCCCGGGTCGACGTCCGTCTCGGCCAGGAAGGACTGCACCTCGGACTGGATGTGGTCGCGCAGCCACGGCACCGCGGTGAACTGGGTGCGGTGGGTCTCCTCGTGCAGGCAGACCCAGAGCCGGAAGTCGGCCGGGTTCACGTCCAGCTCCCGCTCGACGTGCACGATGTTCGGCGCCACCAGCAGCAGCCGGCCCGGGCCGGGGCCCTCGGGGCCCAGCCGGGGCTTGTCGAAGAGCGCGGCCGGGCTGTCCGGCGCCTCCAGCGAGGGCTCGGCCGGGGCGAAGGTCTCGTACTGGCCGAGCACCTTGGTCGCCAGGAACGCCAGCAGGGCGCCGACCTCGATGCCGGTGGCCTTCTCCCCCACCGCGCCGAGGACGCCGGCCGCGGCGCTGCCGCTCCGGCGGGCCTGGAGCTTCTCCACCAGGGGCTGGACCACCGTCCGGAAGCCCGCGACGTTGGCCCGCACCCAACCGGGGCGGTCCACGATCAGCACCGGGGTCGCGGTGGCCGCACCGAGGCTGCTGGAGCGCATGCCCGTGAACGCCCGGACGTGCTCCTCCGCCTCCAGGGCGTGCCTGCGCAGTTCGGCGACCACGGCCGCCGCCTCCGCGCGGCTCACCTCCGGCCCCGGCCGTACCAGCCTGGTCGCGGTTGCGACCGCGAGATTCCAGTCGACCATGTCAGCACCGCCGCTCGCGCTCGTCATGCCCTCACCGTACGTGCTCCGGCCCATCGGGGGGAGCCACGGGAGCCCACGTCCTGCCGGACGGGTGCCCGGACGGCCGGACTCCGGGCGGCGGCCGTGCGGGGCCGAACCCCCCGCCGGTGTACGGGGATCGGCCCCGGTCGGCGTCGCCGCGGGTGACTCAGTGGCAGCCGCACGCCGCCAGTCTGGCCACGACGCGGTCCATCGCGGCGCGGGCGGTGTCGGCGGCCGCGGTGGTCTTCGTCATCACGGCGAAGGCGAGCAGCCGGCCTTCGGCGTCCACCACCGTGCCGGCCAGGGTGTTGACGCCGTTCAGGCTGCCGGTCTTGGCCCGGACCAGACCGGCCGCCTCGGCCGCGCCGGAGCCGGCGCCGAAGCGCTTGCCGAGGGTGCCGGTGAATCCGGCGATCGGCAGGCCGGTGAGCACCGGACGCAGCGTCGGGTGCTGCTCCGAGGCGGCCAGCGCGAGCAGTTGGACGAGGACGGCGGGCGGGATCGCGTTGCCCGTGCTCAGCCCGCTGCCGTCGCCCAGCACCACCCCGGTCATCGGCACGCCGAGCCGGGCGAGCTCCTGGGTGACGGCGGTGGCGGCGCCCTCGAAGCTGGCCGGCTGGTGCGCGGCGAGCGCGGCCTGACGGGCGATCGCCTCGGCGAGGGTGTTGTCGGAGGTGGTGAGCAGGCGCTCGACCAGCCGGGCGACGGTCGGCGAATCGACCCGGCCGAGGACCGGCGCGGTGGCGGCCGCGGGGGCGGCGGCGGGCTTGGCCTTGCCGTCCACGGTGATGCCCTGGGCCTTCAGCTGGGCGGCGAAGGCGTCGGCGGCCTGGCCGGCCGGGTCGGCCACCCGGGCCGGCGCGTCCTCGCGGCTCTTCGGGTCGACCTTCCCCTCGTCGATCATCAGCGGGGTGACCAGCGCGATGTTGGCGGCGTCGTAGTTCTTGTGCTGGGGGCTGCCCGCGTAGAGCGAGAGGTCGTAGTCCAGCTTGACGGCGGTGGTGCCGGCCGCCTTGAGGGCGTCGGCGGTCTGCCGGGCCAGGGCCTCCAGGGAGGCGGGGGCGGTGTCCGCGTCGGCGGGCGCGCCGCCGATCTGCACCTGGTCGGCGGGCAGCGCGGTGAGGGTCGGGTCACCACCACCCACGAGGGTGATCTCGCCGGGGTTCGCACCCTTGACGACCCGGGTGGCCAACCGGGTGTCGCCGGGAATCAGCGAGAGCGCCGCGACGGTGGTCGCCAGCTTGGTGGTGGAGGCCGGGGTGGCGGGCGCGTTCTCCCCCGAGCCGTAGAGCACCCGGCCGTCCGCCGCGTCCGCGACGGCGAAGCTGACGGTGCCCAGGTTCCGGTCCGCGAGCGCGGCGGCGAGCGCCTGCTGGAGGCCCTGGGCGGTCGGCAGCGCGGCGCCCGGTCCGGCCTCGACCGAGGCCAGGACGGCCCCCGCGACCGGGGCCGGGCGGCCGGCGGCCGGGGTGGCGGGCGTCCCCGTGGGCGAACCGGCGGGCCCGGCGGGCGCGGTGCCGGGCGGCGGGGTGGTGGACGGCCCGGCGGCCCCGGTCGGGCCGGTCGGCTCCGCCGCTCCCACCCGGTTCCGGCCCTGGTCGCCGCCCCGGTCGCCGCCGCGGTCGTGCCCGCGGTCGCCGCCCTGGTCACCGTCCCCGCCGTCGTGCTTCTTCCCGTCCTCGCCGTGGCCCGCGCTGTGCCCGCCGGCCGGAGGGGAGGGCTGGGCGTACGCGCCGCCGCCCGAGCCCAGCACCGTGCCGGCGACCAGTAGTGCCGCCCCGAACAACCCTGCGGCCGTCCCCCTGCGGCGGTCTCCCGCCCCGACCACTGCTCCCACCGACCGGCCCCTTTCCTGAGCACCCGCTCCCGTAGGAGACACTTGGATTCTGTCAGTCCCTACCTTGGAGGAACCGTTGGAGTTCGACGTCCTTATCGAAATCCCTAAGGGCTCGCGCAACAAGTACGAGGTCGACCACGAGAGCGGTCGCCTTCGTCTTGACCGGATGCTGTTCACCTCGACGCGCTACCCGGCCGACTACGGCTATGTCGAGGGCACCCTGGCGGACGACGGCGACCCCCTGGACGCCCTGGTCATCCTGGAGGAGCCGACCTTCCCCGGTTGCCTGATCAAGTGCCGCGTCATCGGCATGTTCAAGATGACGGACGAGGCCGGCGGCGACGACAAGCTGCTCTGCGTCCCGGCGACCGACCCCCGCTGGGAGCACCTGCAGGACATCCACCACGTGTCGGAGTTCGACCGTCTGGAGATCCAGCACTTCTTCGAGGTCTACAAGGACCTGGAGCCCGGCAAGTCCGTCGAGGGCGCCAACTGGGTCGGCCGCGCCGAGGCCGAGGCCGAGGTCACCGCGTCGATCAAGCGGCTTGCGGAGCAGGGCGGTCACTGAGCCCTCGTACCGATCTCGTTCGCAGGGCGGTTCGAGGTAGGTCGGGGCAGTCGGGGGCCGGGGTTCGCGGATTCGTCCGCGACCCCGGCCTTCGCCGTTCCCTGCCGCGCCCGGAGGCTCCTGCGTTGTTCCCCGACCGGTTTTGCCGACACTCTGTCGGCATGATGGGGACTTAGGTTAGGCTAACCAAAAAGTCGGAGCCCGTTCCGATCCCTGGAGGCCGCATGCCCACGCCCGAGCAGCCCGTCCCGTTCTCCACCGTGCTCCGCACCGCCAGCAGCGAGGAGCACGAGGCCGCGGAGCAGTCGTCCTTCATGAGCCGCCTGCTGGGCGGACGGCTCGGCATCGACGCCTACGCCGACCTCACGGGCCAGCTCTGGTACGTCTACCGGGCCCTGGAGGGCCGGACCGCCGAGCTGGCGGACCACCCGGTGGCCGGACCGTTCATCGACCGGGCCCTGCTGCGCACCGCCGCCATCGAGCGCGACCTGGAGCACCTGCGCGGGCCCGGCTGGCGCGAGGGGCTCGCGCCGCTGCCCGCCACCGCCGCGTACGTGGCACGGGTGGAGGAGCTGGCGGCCGAGTGGCCGGCCGGGTACATCGCGCACCACTACACCCGCTACCTCGGCGACCTGTCGGGTGGTCAGATCATCCGCGGCATCGCCGAGAAGACCTGGGGCTTCGAGCGCAAGGGCGACGGCGTGCGCTTCTACGTGTTCGAGGAGGTCGACAACCCGGCCGCCTTCAAGCGCGACTACCGGGCCAAGCTGGACGCCGCCGGGCTCGCGCTGGACGACATCGAGCGCCGCCGGGTGGTCGAGGAGTGCAAGCGCGCCTTCGTGCTCAACGGCGCGATCTTCCACGACCTGGACGGGCGTTACCCGCTGAGCGCCTGACCACCGCCGCGCGGGAACGTCCCCGCGCCGGTGCGCCCGCGCCCGACCGGACGGCGAAGCACCGGGCCCCGGCGAGCGGTTGCTCGCCGGGGCCCGGTGCTTCCCGGGTGCCGGATCAGGCCTGCGCGGCGGTCCGGCGGCGGGCCAGCACCGTGGCGCTGCCACCGAGCAGCAGCAGACCGGCCGCGGTGGCCAGCAGCGGCACCACCGGGGTGTCCGCGCCGGTGGAGGCCAGCGAGGCGCCGCCACCGGTGGTCAGCGAGGCGCCCCCGCCGCTCCCCGCGGCGCCGCCGGAGCCACTGCCCGCCCCCGTACCCGTCCCCACACCCGTGCCGGCACCGGCCGCCGGGCCGGTGGGCAGCTGGGCACCCTTGTCGAAGGCCAGCGCGACGGTGACCGGGTCGAGGGCCTCGCCGGCGGGGTAGCTGCCGAACGCGGGCACGCCCTCGGCGGTCAGCGTGGCCGGCACCCCGGAGAGCGTCACCACGCCGTCGACCGGGGCGAAGCTCGCCCCGGAGAGGTCCAGCCTGGCGATCCGGACGCCGGTGAGCGCGGTGTCGCCCTTCCCGTCCCGGGACTTCGCGTTGACGTCGGCGGTCAGGTAGGCGCCGTCCTTGTCGATCTTCAGGCCGAACCCGGCGAGGGTGGTGTCCAGCTGGTAGCCGCCGCCCTCCGGGTGGCCGAGGAAGCGGACCGAGCCGTTGAAACCGGCCGACACCGCGTGGGTCGCGGTGTCGTAGCTGCCGGTGCCGCCGCCGAAGCGGTAGTCCGCGGCGCCGCCGCCGAACTCCACCTTGCCGTTGGCCATCGTCGTCAGGTACTTGCGGAAGCTCTCCTTGACCGACCAGTCCAGGGTGGCGTTCACGATGGCGAGTTCGCCGTTCGGCGCGGCGGTGGCCGACGGCGAGCCCGGGGCGCTCGGCGACTTCGAGACGGACGGCGAACCGCTCGCGGAGGGCGAGCCCGAGGCGGACGGCGAACCCGAGGCGCTCGGGGACTGCGAGGCCGACGCCGAACCGGTGGCGCTCGGCGACCGGGTGGCGGAGGGCGAACCGGTCGCGGACGGCGACCCCGTGGCGGACGGGGACTGCGAGGCGGACGGCGAGGCCGGGGGCGCGACCGTCGCCGTGGCGGTCGGCGACGGCGTGGCCGGGCTCTGCTTCAGCAGCAACGCCAGCGGGTCCATCGCGGTCCCGGCCTGGTAGAAGCCGGCGAACGCCTTGGCACCCTGCTCGGTGAGCGCGGCCGCCGTCGGCACGCCCGTGGTGGTGTCCCGGCCGACCGTGAACGTCACCAGCGGCACGTCCTCCCGGCGGGTGACCTCGGTGGCACCCATCGACTCCTTGGAGGCGGTGTCGGCGGTGAGCGTGCCGGTCGTCCCCGAGGTGGAGATCTTCAGGTCGCTCAGACCGACGTCCAGCGCGCCGTGGTGGGCGGTGAACCGGACGCCGCCGCTGAAGGCCGAGGTGAGCGCGTGGGTGGTGAGGTCGTAGGACGCGCTCGCCAGGCCGAAGTGGAAGCTGCCGTCGGCGTTGGTGGTGGCGCCGCCGGTCAGCTCCACGCTGCCGCCGCCGACCGGGCCGGTGACGTAGCCGCGGAAGCTGGCCTTGACCCCCCAGTCCAGCGCGCCGGTGTCGTACGTGACGCTGCCGGGCCCGCCGGCGCCGAAGGCCAGGGCGGGAGCCCCGAAGGCGGTCAGGCCGAGGCCCGCGGTGGCGGCGGCGAGGGCGGCCAGCCGGGTGCGGTTGCGGCGGCCTGCGGGCATGGCGGAACTGCGGGACATGGTGGGACTCCGTTCGGTGGGCGGGGGACGGGAACCGACGTCAGGCCGCGTCGGTGGGGGTGGCCCGGCGCCGGCGCCGGGCGAGCACCGCGGCGGTCGCGCCCAGTGCGACCACCAGGGCGCCGCCGACCACCGCCACCGCCGGGACGCCGCCCGAGGAGGAGGACGCGGCGACGGGGGCGGCGGAGGCCGTGGTGGCGGCGGGGCCCGGCGCGACCGGCGGGGCGCTGCCGATGTCGGGCAGCGGGGGGAGCGCGGCGGCCGGGTCGAGGGCGACGGCGAAGCTCAGCGGGTCCATCTCGGTACCCGCCGGGTAGAGCGTGCCGAAGGCCTTGGCGCCCGCCTCGGTGAGCTTGAGCGGGAGTTCGGCGGCCTTCAGCAGGCCCGCCTCGGACGTGAGCCCGGCCGGATCGAAGGCGGCCAGCTCGACCCCGGTCAGCGCCTGCGAACCGCCGTCCGGCGTACGGCCGGAGACGTCCGCGACCAGCCGGCCCCGACCGCCGGCCACCGTCACTCCCGGGTTGGCGAGGGTGAGGTCGAGCCCGTAGCCGTCGCCGCTCCGCATGCCGGTGAAGCGGACGCTGCCGGAGAAGGCGGCGGTGAGGATGCCGGCCGCCGGGTCGTACCCGCCCTTGGCCGGGGTCCAGCGGAAGAACGCGCCGCCGTCCGCCGCGCCGCCGGCGAGCTCCCAGCGGCCCTGGGCGATCGCGCCGGTGACGTAGTCGCGGAAGGTCCGGCGCACCCCCCAGTCGAGGGCGCCGTTCGCGAACTCCGTCCGGGCCAAAGGCGCGGGGGCGGCCGCCGACGGGGGCGTCGACGCCGGGGCGGCCGTCGGCTGTTCCGGCATCGCGGTCGGCCGCTCGGTGGTCGGGGCGGCGGCCGGCGCGGCCGGCGCGGACGGCGACGGGGCCGCCGGGACCGGCTGGGCCGCCGGCAGGTTGACCGAGAGGTTGACCGGGTCAAGCGCCGTCCCGGCGGTGTAGAAGTTGCCGAAGGCCTTCGCCCCGGCATCGGTCAGCGTCGCGGGCACGTTGCCGAGCGTCAGGGTGCCGGCGGCGCCGCGCAGGTCGACCCCGGCCAGCGAGAGGTCGGCGAGCTTGGCCTGGCTCACGCTGCTGACCCGGCCGGTCTCCTTGGACTTGCTGCTGACGTCCGCGTACAGCCCGGCGCCACCGCCCGCGGCGGCCCGGAAGGTGAGCCGGCCGATGCTCAGGTCGAGCGCGTCGACGCCGTTCTCCTGGTGCCCGGTGAACCGGACCCCGCCGGAGAACGCGGCGCTCAGCGCGCCGGTGGCCGGGTCGTACGCGCCGGTGGCCGAGTGGAACCGGAAGGTGCTCCCGCCGACCGTGGCGGCGCCCCCGGTGAGCGCCCAACTCCCCTTGGCGATCGGGCCGGTGACGTAGGTCAGGAAGGACTGCCGGATCCCCCAGTCCAGTCGCCCGCCGGACACCCGGCCCTCCGCCGCCCCGGCCTGGACCGGCAGCAGCGCCACCGTCAGGAGGGCGGCGAGGGTGGCCACCAGGGTGGCGGCCAGGCGACGGAGCCGTCTGGGCAGAGGCACGGCGGATCACTCCTCGGCACGACTGGGGAGGGGTCGGCGCGGCGCCGACCCCCTTGCGAAACTCAGGTAAGGCTAACCTAATATATGAGTCAAGAGTCCCGCCGATCTCCCCGGCCCGCCGCCGATGGCGACGACAACTCCCAGCGAAGGGACGCATGTTGAGCAGCAGCACGATCCGACCCCGGGTGGCCCGCGGCCCCCTCCTGCTGCTGGTGGCCCTCGGCATGCTGCTCGGGCTGACCGCCTGCGGATCGGGCGCCGGCGCCACCGGAGCGGCCGGCCGGGCCGCCGCCACCCGCGCCCCGGACACCGTGGAGCCACTGGCCGAGACGCCCGCTCCCCGGCTCCCGGCCACCGCCGCCTCCGCCGACGGCCGCCAGGTCACGGTGACCAGCGCCGAGCGGATCATCCCGCTCAACGGGAGCCTCGCCGAGATCGTGTTCAGCCTCGGCCTCGGCCCCAGGGTGGTCGCCCGGGACGTCTCCACCACCTTCCAGCAGGCCGCCGCGCTCCCGGTGATCACCCAGGCGCACGACGTCTCCGCCGAGGGCGTGCTCTCGCTGCACCCGACCGTCGTCCTCGCCGACCGCTCCACCGGCCCGACCGAGGCGATCGCGCAGATCCGCGCGGCGGGCGTCCCGCTGATCGTCCTCGACGACGCCAAGAAGCTCGCCGACGTCGGCCCCCGGATCGACACCGTCGCCGCCGGCCTCGGCGTCCCGGACGCCGGACGGCAGCTCAAGGAGCGCACCGAGCAGCGGATCACCGAGGCGAAGGCCGCGCTGCCCGCCGCCGGCCGGCACCCCAAGGTCGCCTTCCTCTACCTGCGCGGCAGCGCCTCCGTCTTCCTCCTCGGCGGCCCGGACTCCGGCGCCGGCTCGCTGATCGAGGCCGTCGGCGGCGCGGACGCCGGCCAGGACGCCGGGCTCACCGGCGACTTCACCCCGCTCACCAGCGAGGCCCTGGTCAAGGCCGCCCCCGACGCGATCCTGGTGATGAGCAAGGGCCTGGAGTCGGTCGGCGGCGTCGACGGCCTGCTGAAGCTGCCCGGCGTCGCCCAGACCCCGGCCGGGCTGGACCGCCGGATCGTCTCGATCGAGGACGGCCAGCTGCTCAGCTACGGCCCGCGCACCCCGCAGGTGCTCCGCGATTTCGCCGACCAGCTCTACCGGGCGGCCGCCAAGTGAGCACCGCCGTACGGAAGAGGGCCCTCGCACTGCCCGGACCCCGGCGCACCGCCGTGATCACCGCCGGTCTGGCCGCCGCCCTGGTGCTCTGCGCCCTGCTCGCGGCCGGCATCGGCGCCTACCGCATCCCGCTCGGCGACATCCTCGCCTCCTTCGGCCACCGGCTCGGCCTCGGCGGCCACCCGCTCGACCGCGTCCCGGAGTCGGTGCTCTGGAACGTCCGCCTCCCCCGGGTGGTGCTCGCCCTGCTGGTCGGCGGCTCGCTCGGCTGCGCGGGCGCGCTGATGCAGGGCGTGTTCGGCAACCCGCTGGCCGAGCCCGCCGTGATCGGCGTCTCCTCCGGCGGCGCGGTGGGCGCGGTCGGCTGCATCGTGCTCGGCCTCGACGCCTTCGGCAACTGGACCGTCACCGCCTTCGCCTTCGCCACCGGCCTGCTGACGGTCTTCACGGTGTACGCGATGTCCCGCTCCGGCGGCCGCACCGAGGTGGTCACGCTGATCCTCACCGGTGTCGCGGTGAACGCCTTCTGCGGAGCGCTGATCGGCCTCTTCCTGTTCACCGCCGACTCCGCCGCGATCAGCCAGGTGACGTTCTGGCAGCTCGGCTCGCTCTCCCAGGCCACCTGGGGCAAGGTGCTGGCGGTACTGCCGTTCGCACTCGTCGGCCTGGCGCTCGCCCCGCGCTACGCACGGCAGTTGGACCTGCTGGCGCTCGGCGAACGGCCGGCCCGCCACCTCGGCGTGGACGTCGAGCGGATGCGCCTGGTGCTGATCACCCTGGTCGCCCTGCTCACCGCCGCCGCCGTCGCGGTCAGCGGCATCATCAGCTTCGTCGGCCTGGTCGTCCCGCACCTGCTGCGGATGCTGGCCGGACCTGGCCACCGGTTCCTGCTGCCCGCCTCCGCCCTCGGCGGTGCGCTGGTCCTGGTCGTCGGCGACCTCGCCGCCCGCACCCTGGCCGAGCCTGCCGAACTGCCGCTCGGCGTGCTCACCGCACTGATCGGCAGCCCGTTCTTCTTCTGGCTGCTGCGCCGCACCAGGACCAAGCAGGGAGGCTGGGCATGAGGCTGCGGACCCGACCCGAGGTACCCGGACGCCCCGCCCCGGGCACCGAGCTGCTCGCCGCCGAGGGCGTCCGGCTGACGGTCGGCGGGCGCGAGCTGCTGGCCGGCGCGGACGTCCGGGTGACGGCCGGCGAGGTGGTCGCCCTGCTCGGGCCGAACGGCGCCGGCAAGTCCACCCTGCTCTCCGTACTGGCCGGCGACCTCGCGCCGACCACCGGCACCGTCCGGCTGCTCGACCGCCCGCTGGCCGGCTACCGGCCGGCCGAACTCGCCCGGCACCGCGCGCTGCTGCCGCAGTCGGCCGCCCTGTCCTTCCCGTTCCCCGCCGACGAGGTGGTCCGGATGGGCCGGGCCCCCTGGGCCGGCACGGCGGCCGCCGCCGAGGACGACGCGGTGGTCGCCGGGGCGATGGCCGCGACCGAGTCCACCGCCTTCGCCGGGCGGCCGTTCACCGCGCTCTCCGGCGGCGAGCGGGCCCGGGTGGCGCTGGCCCGGGTGCTGGCCCAGCGGACCGCGCTGCTGCTGCTCGACGAGCCCACCGCCGCCCTCGACCTGCGTCACCAGGAGCTGGTGCTGCGGGTCGCCCGGGCGCGGGCCGCCGCCGGGGACGGTGTGGTCGTCGTGCTGCACGACCTGTCGCTGGCGGCGGCCTACGCGGACCGGGTGGTGCTGCTGACCGCCGGTGCGACGATCGCCGACGGCCCGGTGGCCGAGGTGCTGCGCGCGCCGCTGCTCAGCGAGGTCTACGGGCACCCGGTGGAGGTGCTGGCGCACCCGCGCACGGGCGTCCCGCTGGTCCTGCCCGAGCGCGACCGCTGAGGGCCCCGGTCAGGCGTCGTCGTCGAGCCGGAAACCGACCTTCAGACCGACCTGGTAGTGCTGGATCCGGCCCTCCGCCAGGTGCCCCCGGACCTGCGTCACCTCGAACCAGTCGAGGTTGCGCAGCGTCCGGGAGGCCCGCTCCACCCCGTTGCGGATGGCGGCGTCGATGCTCTCGGTCGAAGACCCGACGATCTCGGTCACCCGGTAGACGTGCTCGCTCATGACGGACTCCCTCACCTGTGCGACGGCCCCCGTCCACCGTGCACCGCCACCGGCCGGTCCGCACTCCGGCGCCCGCCGGGCGGGCCCCGGCCCCGCCCTCGGGCGCGCGGCGCCGCCCGTGGCGGGGAACCCGGGCACGGGCCTAGAAGGCCGCCCGGATCTCGCCCACCGGCACCCCGCCGCCGAGCAGCGGCGCGGCCGCGATCCGCTCCACCGTGCCGTCCGCCGTGGTCACCCCGAGCCGGCGCAGCGCGGCCGCCAGGACCGGCCCGCGGGCCCGCTCGGCACCGTCGTCGATCTTGAAGGCGAGAGCCCGGCCGTCCGGCAGCGCCACCGCCTGCACGGCCTCGGCCCCCATCTTGGACAGCGCGCCCGGCACCGCCCGCATCAGCCAGGTGTCGGCCCGGCGGGTGCCGGCCACGTACTCGGGGTGGGCGCGCATGGCATCGGCCACCCGGCGCTGCGGCGTCCCCGGCTCGGCGCCCAGCAGCGCCCGGTAGCCGCGGGCCAGGCCGGTCAGGCTGACGGCCAGCAGCGGGGCGCCGCAGCCGTCCACCCCGGCGTGCGCCGCCGGCTCGCCGGTGGCCTCCGCCATGGCCTCGCGGACCAGCACCTGGAGGGGGTGCGCCGGGTCGAGGTAGCTCTCGGTCGGCCAGTCGTTGGCGACGCAGGCGGCCAGCCAGCCGGCGTGCTTGCCGGAGCAGTCCATCAGGATCGGTGCGCGCCCGCCGCCGGACCGCAGGTGCAGCTCGGCCTCGGTCTCGTCGAGCGGCAGGTCGGCCGGGGTCCGCAGGGCGGACTCGTCCAGCCCCGCGTCACCCAGGATCCGCCGTACGCCGTCCAGGTGAAACGATTCCGCGGAGTGGCTGGAGGCGGCCAGCGCCAGCAGCTCGCCCTCGATCGCCAGGCCCGCCCGCAGGGTGGCCACCGCCTGGAACGGCTTGGCGCACGAACGCGGGAAGACCGGGGCGTCGGGGTCGCCCAGCGCGAGGTCCACCGAGCCGTCGGCGGCGAGCAGGACCAGCGATCCGTGGTGCCGGCCCTCGGTGAAGCCGGAGCGTATGACCTCGGCGAGCACGGGCAGGGCGACGGAGTGGGACATGGCGGAAGCCTTCCGGGGTGAGGGTGGGCCGGGGGCGAGCCGGACCGCCCGCACCCGCCCCGGACGCCTCACCCGGTCAGAGCGGGCCGCCCGCGAGCAGGTCGTCGACCCGCGCTTCCCCATCACGGTACCTGCGGGTGATCTCGGCACTGCAGCCGTCCGCCGTCCGCAGCAGCAGCTGCCGCCGGCCGGACACCTCGCGCTCGTGCGCGCGCAGCCGGTCCAGCGCGGCCAGCAGCTCCTCGGGCGGGTGCGCGGCCAGGTCGGCCAGCTGGACATCGCCCATCAGGGCGTCCGCCTCCAGCTGGGACTGCTGGCCGCGGGGCGGCCCCAGGGTGACGTGCCGGGCGGAGCGGCGGACCGTCGACGGGGCATCGGTGAGGATGGCCGGCAGCCGGTCCAGCAGCGCGCCGCCCGCCGGGCTCTCACCCCCGGCCGCCACCAGGAGCGCGCCCGGCCGGCGGTCGAGTTCGGCCCGCAGGATGTCCATCCGACCGTGCAGCAGGCGCCGCAGATAGGAGAGGTCCGCCTCCTGCTCCAGGGTCTCCCGGCGCAGGGTGCGCAGTTGCTCCAGGCCCAACCGCCCCAGATCGGGCTCACCCTCCGTACCCGCTGCCGGGCCGGAGTAGCCCCCCACCGGCTCCGGCCCCTCGGGCGTCTGCCCGGACCGGCCCCGTGCCGTGCTGCTCGCGTCCATCAACCAACCACCTGCCGTCGTCCGATCCCGCCCGCTCGCGGCACCCCGTCGCCTGCCGCCGGTCCGACCCGTCCCCCCGGGCGGGCCGTCGCGCGTACCCGCCGCGCACACCCGTCCGATGGCACGCGCGATCGCCCCCGAAAGGTTCCCGCCCCCGCCGATGCCACCCCACGGGGCGACACCACCAGAACGCCTGACCTACCGACTCGACCACCCGGCCGAACGGACCCGGCGCGGCGGACCTCTGGCGCCCCGGACCCTCGTACCGCCCCAGCGTGCCACCCCGCCCACCGCCGGTGCACCGCTCGTGCACCCGAACGGCCCCCTGGCGAACGGGGGTGGCTGATATGACCGGGGCTTTTCGCAGCGAGAGCGGCATCCCCTGGCGCGCAGGCGCGCACCACCCGGCGCGTACGGGCCTGCCGCACGCCCCTCAGGGGGCCGCCGGAACGCGCCGCCCGCTCCGGCACAATGGCCGCATGCGAGCAGTGGTGCAGCGAGTGACCGAGGCCAGGGTGACGGTGGCCGGCGAGACCGTCGGCGCGATCGAGGGACCGGGGCTCTGCGTCCTGGTCGGCGTCACCCACGAGGACACCCCCGCCAAGGCGGCCCAACTGGCCCGCAAGCTCTGGACGCTACGACTGCTGGAGCCGGACGAGGCCCGGGCCGACGGGGTCGAGCAGTCCTGCTCGGACCTGGGCGCGCCGCTCCTGGTGATCAGCCAGTTCACCCTCTACGGGGACGCCCGCAAGGGCCGCCGCCCCACCTGGAACGCCGCCGCCCCCGGCCCGGTCGCCGAGCCGCTGGTGGACGAGGTGGTCGCCCAGCTGCGCGCCCTGGGCGCCAAGGTCGAGACCGGCCGCTTCGGCGCGGACATGCGGGTCGCACTGGTGAACGACGGCCCGTTCACCGTCCTGGTCGAGGTCTGACCGGACCGGGGCCCGACCGGCCCGGCTACTGCGGGACGATCACGTCCTGCGTCCCCGGCACCGTCCCGGCCAGCAGCACCGCGTCCACCGGGACGTTCCGCTTGACGATCGCCAGCGCGATCGGCCCCAGCTCGTGGTGGCGCGCCGAGGACGTCACGAAGCCCAGTGCCCGGCCGTCCGGGTCCGAGGCGAGCCGCACCTCGGTACCGTGCGGGGGCAGCGTCTCCTCGGTGCCGTCCAGGTGCAGGAAGACCAGCCGGCGCGGCGGCCGGCCCAGGTTGTGCACCCGGGCGACCGTCTCCTGGCCGCGGTAGCAGCCCTTCTGCAGGTGGACGGCGGTCGTCAGCCAGTCCACCTCGTGCGGGATGGTCCGGTGGTCGGTCTCGAAGCCGAGCCGCGGCCGGTGGCCCTCGATCCGCAGCGCCTCGTACGCCCAGATCCCGGCCGCCGGGCCGTAGCTCCCGGTCAGCGCCGCCAGCTCGGCACGCGGCAGGAAGAGGTCCCGCCCGTAGGCCAGCTCGCGGACCGCCGCCGCGCCGTCCGCCGCGGCGGTGGAACCGGCCGGCAGGTGGACCACCGCGTAGTCGGCGGTCGCGTCGGCGACCTCGACCCGGTAGAAGAACTTCATGCTCTCCAGGTAGCCGAGCAGCGCCTGCGCCGTGCCCGGCTCGACGTGCGCCCAGGTGGTGGTGCCGTCGTCGACCAGGTACAGGGCGTGCTCGACGTGTCCGTTCGGGGAGAGCACCAGCGCCTCGGTGGCCTGCTGCACGGGCAGCTCGCTGACGTGCTGGGTGAGCAGCAGGTGCAGCCA
The DNA here is from genome assembly GCF_055564815.1 of Kitasatospora sp. NPDC028961. Lineage (NCBI taxonomy): Bacteria > Bacillati > Actinomycetota > Actinomycetes > Kitasatosporales > Streptomycetaceae > Kitasatospora > Kitasatospora sp. NPDC028961. Next base: position 61,750 of record NZ_JBVHVO010000027.1, read on the forward strand.
GGCCAGCCGGTCGTCGCCGGTCACGGTGATCACGCCGCGGTGCGAGAGGTCCACGAAGCCGCTGCCCCGCGCGAGGTTGCGTTGCTCGCGGAAGATGTCGCCGTAGTGGGCGGCCACGCCCTCGTCGGTTCCCTCGGCGGGGACGGCACCGGGCAGCGCAAGCAGCGGGCTCTTCATACCGGCCAGCTTACGGCCGGTCCTCGGCGAGCTTGGCGGTGCAGTCGGCGCAGCGGCCGAAGATGGCGAAATGCTTGAGGTCGGTGTCGAAGCCGTGCTGCTCGCGCAGGCTCTCGATCAGCGGGCGGGCGATCTCGGTACCGGTCTCGGTGACCTTCTCGCAGTCCCGGCAGACCAGGTGCAGGTGGTGGTGACGGCCCGCCAGGTGGTACGTCGGAGCGCCGTGGCCGAGGTGCGCGTGCGACACCAGGCCGAGCTCCTCCAGCAGCTCCAGGGTCCGGTAGACGGTGGAGATGTTGATGCCGCTGGCCGTCCGGCGGACGTGCCCGAGGATGTCGTCCGGGGTCGCGTGGTCGAGCACGTCGACCGCCTCCAGGACGAGCTGGCGCTGGGGCGTGAGGCGGTAGCCGCGCTGACGCAGATCGGCCTTCCAGTCGCCGGAGAGCTGCCAGTCTGTGGTGCCGGTGTCCGCCACGGTGCTGTCCCTGCCAAGGTCGGGGGTCCTGATGCAAGTGTAGGGACCGGCCGTCGGCCGGTCCCTACCTCGTGCGCGGTGGGCTGTGGGCTGTGCCCGGCGGTGAGTCGTGCTCAGCGGTGCGCCGTGCTCAGCGGTGCGCCGTGCTCAGCGGTGCGCCGTGCTCAGCGGAAGAAGGCGATGCCGTCGTCCGGCAGGTCGTTGATGTCCTTGATCAACTGGGCCGGGCTGAGCACCTTCTTCAGCTGCGCCGACATGTACGGGCGCAGCGGCACGTTCGGGGCGGCCTTCTCGCCGACCCAGAGCAGCTCCTCGTTGACGAAGCCGAAGAGACGCTTCCCGCCCGAGTACTCCGGCGAGCCCTCGATCCGGGCCACCGCGTCGGTGGAGACGTCGATCTGCGGCTTGCCGTCGGCCAGCTCGCCGTACCAGATCTCGACGGCGCCGTCGTCCCGGACGGAGGAGATCTCGATCCCGCGGGCACCGCTGGTGCCGTGCTGGTTGCTGGTCACGCGCCAGAACGCGTGCTCGTTCTCCAGCGGGCGGACCTTCTCGCCCTCGCTGTCCAGCACCCAGGTGCGGGAGCGGAACTCCAGGAACGGCCGGCCGTCGTGCCGGAAGACGATCTCCTGGCCGAAGTTGCACTTCTCCGCACCGGCGGCCTCCTCGCCGGGCAGCGGCGCGTAGACGCCCGCGCCCTCCCAGGTGCCGAGGAGGAAGGCGAGCGGGACGACGTCCTTGTGGAGGTCAGAGGGGATCTCGATCATGTTCCTGGTCGCTGTCGTCGACGATGTGGGGCAGCTTCAACCGTACGGCAGCCGGACTCAGCGCTGGCCCTGGTACAGCTTCATCACCGAGAAGATGGCGAACCAGGTGATCAGCACGGCCATGAGGGCCAGCAGACCGTCGAAGAAGATTTCCAGACCGGACACGGGGGGCTCCCAGGGCGGCGACAGTGTGGTGGATTTTGCTGGCGCTCACTCTATCCGCCGGGTGACGACGGGTCTCGGTGAGCCCCACCACGTCGGCATTTCGCCGGGATCTAGGGTGTCGGCATGTCCTCCGATACGAAGTCCGACTCGAAGAAGCTCGTCATCAAGGTCACCGCCGGTGCGGACGCGCCGGAGCGCTGCTCGCAGGCCTTCACGGTGGCGGCGGTGGCCGTCGCCAGCGGGATCGAGGTCTCGCTCTGGCTCACCGGCGAGTCGTCCTGGTTCGCCCTGCCGGGGCGGGCGGCGGAGTTCGAGCTGCCGCACGCGGCGCCGCTCCCGGACCTGCTGGAGTCGATCCTGGCGGCCGGCACCGTCACCCTCTGCACCCAGTGCGCGGCCCGGCGCGGGATCGAGCAGAAGGACACCGTCGAGGGCGTCCGGATCGCGGGCGCGCAGGTCTTCGTCAGCGAGATCATGGCGGACGGCGTGCAGGCCCTCGTCTACTGATCCGGCCCCCGCCGCCCCTCGTGGTCCGGGTGGTCCCGGTCGTGACCGGGGTCGTCCCACTTCGGGTCCTCCCAGCGCGGGTCGTTCCACCAGTCGTCCTCGGGGTCCCGCTTGTTCGCGAACACCGCGGCGGCGGGCGGGATCACCATCGCGACCACGCACATGCCGATCGCGGCCGGGACGGACCAGAACCGGACCACGCCCCAGGCCAGGACGAACAGCCCCAGGCAGACGCCCATCATGGCGAAGTAGTAGCGATGCCGCCGGCTCCCCTGCACGCTTCCACCGTACGACCGAGGGCCCCTGCGGAAGCAGGGGCCCTCGGGATCGGATCCGGCCGTTTCGGGCCGGATCCGGCGCACTCGGTCACCCGGAGCGCTCGGCGTGCGAAGCGCACGCGGGGCGCTCGGAGCGGCGTCAGAGCGCTCAGACGGCGATGGCGACCTCGGTCAGGTTGCCCTGGGAGGCGACCACCTGGCGGTCCACGGTCTGCCCCGGGACGAGCGCGCGCAACGTCCACTTGCCCGGGCGGGCGAAGAACCGGAACTGGCCGGTCGCCGAGGTGGGCACCTCGGCCGTGAACTCGCCGCCCTCGTCGAGCAGCCGGACGTAGCCGTTCACCGGCTCGCCGTCTCGGGTCACGGAACCCTGGATGATCGTCTCGTTCGCCACGTCAACTCCTGCCAGGTCCGGCCCACCGGCCTTCGCACCGCACATGTCTTGTCTTCCCTTCAGCCTTACGGGTGGAGCCGGCGGTTCAGTTGCCGAGCTCGATCGGCACGCCGACGAGGCTGCCGTACTCGGTCCAGGAGCCGTCGTAGTTCTTCACGTTCTCCTGGCCGAGCAGCTCGTGCAGCACGAACCAGGTGAGCGCGGAGCGCTCGCCGATGCGGCAGTAGGCGATGGTGTCCTTGGCCAGGTCGATGCCCTCGGCCTCGTACAGGGCCTTCAGCTCGTCGTCGCTCTTGAAGGTGCCGTCGTCGTTGGCGTTCTTGGCCCACGGGATGTTGCGGGCGCTCGGCACGTGGCCGGGGCGCTGCGACTGCTCCTGCGGGAGGTGGGCCGGGGCGAGCAGCTTGCCGGAGAACTCGTCGGGCGAGCGGACGTCGACCAGGTTGAGGGTGCCGATGGCGGCGATCACGTCGTCGCGGAAGGCACGGATCGAGGAGTCGACGGCCTGCGCCTTGTACTCGGTCGCGGGGCGGGCCGGCACCTCGGCGACCAGGTCGCGGGAGTCCAGCTCCCACTTCTTGCGGCCGCCGTCCAGCAGGCGGACATCGCCGTGGCCGTACAGCTTGAAGTACCAGTAGGCGTACGAGGCGAACCAGTTGTTGTTGCCGCCGTAGAGCACCACGATGTCGTCGTTGGCGATGCCCTTGGCGCTCAGCAGCGCCTCGAAGCCGGCCTGGTCGATGAAGTCGCGGCGGACCGGGTCCTGGAGGTCGCTCTTCCAGTCGATCCGGACGGCGTTGCGGATGTGGTTCTTGTCGTAGGCGGAGGTGTCCTCGTCGACCTCGACGATGACAACCTTCGGGTCGTCCAGGCGGGCCTGGACCCAGTCGGCGTCGACCAGGACGTCGCTGCGGCTCATGGTGGTGTTCTCCATCCGAGGGCGGTTTGCGGAAGGTGCTGCTGCGGGTGCTCGTCGGCGGCCGTTCCGAATTCATGTCCGAATAATGGGACGAACCAGGGAGGCGCACTGTTCCGAGCGGTGGACTGCGGTGTGCAGCGGGGACGGCCGGTACGGGGTACCGGGCCAGATCACCGGGAAAATCGGCGGCGGGCGGGAAATGCCCTGCAAAGACGCCGAGTTAGCGCATTCGACACAGACAGGCGGCCACGCGGCACAGGTCTACCGCCCGCCGCTTCGTGAGGTCCGTCTGTCGCTTCATGCCGACGATGCTAGGGACACGGGGCACCCGCTGTCACCAGCGTATCGAATATTGAGATCAGATGGCTCAGATAACGAGATTTGACCTTCTCATGGTGGGCGGGAACCGGCCAACCGCCGTTCGGGGCCTCCCCGGGGGACGGCCGGGGGCGGGAAGCACACCGCTCCACGGTCGGCGCTGGACAGCGCGTCTCGCGGAGCGGAACAGGGGCAAGGAGTGCGGGGTACGGCGGTACGGGGTACGGCGCGGTGCGGGCCGGTGGCGCGGCAGGCGGTGCGGGCCGGCGGTGCGGCCGGCGTCAGCCGATCAGGGTCACGCCGTCACCCTGGAAGGACAGCTGGAGGCCCTCCTCCTTCGGGGTCACCCCGGACAGCTTCAGCCCGGCCGGGAGCTGGTCGAGGGTGAAACTGACCGGATCCACCTTCTGGTTGGTCAGGCCCGCCACCATCGCGGCCACCCCGCTGAGCTGGAACCCGTCCGTCGTGACGGTGTTGCCCTGGCTGTGCACCGAACCCTCGCCGACCGCGAGCGGGCCCAGCGCCGCCTTGATCCTGCCCGGCCCGCCGTACGACAGGCTCAGCCGGGCGTTGGGGGCCACCGGCAGCTTCCCGGCGGCGGGCACCATCTCGGCGGCGGGCGGCAGCAGCTGGGCGAGGTCGGCGTAGGAGATCAGGCCGCTGCCGCTGCCCTTGGCCACCGTGGCGCTGCGCAGGCTGTCGCTCACCGCGACGCCGGACAGCCGGGCCTCGAAGGAGTGCAGCGCCACCTGGTGGGTACCGTCACCGACGGTCAGCCCGTCGGCCGAGATCCGGAGGTCGTCCACCTTCTTCGACAGCAGATCGGTGAGGAACGGGACGTCGCCGATCGACACGTCCGGCCGATGGCTCATCCGGCCGCTCTTCACCAGTTGCTCGGCGACCTCGTCCTCGGCCAGGCCCACGGCGATCCGGTCCGCGCCCACCAGCAGGCCGGAAAGGACCACCAGGCCGATCGTCGCCTTCAGCCAACCGCGCATCGCTCTCCCCCGTCGTCGCCCGCCGCTGTCGTCGTACGCGTCGTTCTCTTCGTCGATCTCGTCTTACCGGTCGGTCCGGTCCTACTCGTCGGTCCGGTCGGCGCCACCGGGCCCGCGAGCGCGCCGCCCGGCCGGCCGCCGCGACAACCGCGCTCGCACGACCGTACGACGCCCGGCTCCGGACCATGGTTCCGGAGCCGGGCGTCGCGGGGCGTGCCGCCGGACCTCAGCCGGCCAGCAGCCGGGTGGCGATCCAGATCAGCGGCGAGGCCACCGCCAGCGGCAGGGCCACGCCCGCCGTCATGTGCACGAAGCGGGACGGGAAGTCGTACCCGGCCACCCGGCGGCCGACCAGGGCGCCCAGACCCGCCAGCACGCCCAGCGCCAACGGGGCGCCGACGACCAGGCCGAACACCACGGCCGCCAGCAGTCCGAGCACCGGGCCCAGCTGCTTCGGACCGGGCAGCGGCGCCGCGGCCAGCACGGTGGCCAGCGCGACCGCGCCGACCGCCGCCGGCACCCAGTCCGCCAGCAGCAGCGCAGTGCAGAGCACCGTCACCACGCTGGCCGAACCGAGCACGGTGAGCGCGTAGAACCGCTCCTTCGGGTCCGAGGGGCGGAACGTCTGGAGCACCAGGACCAGCAGGAAGAACCCGCCCAGGGTGCCGACGACGGCTGCCGCCCCGCCGTCCGAGTCGGCCAGCAGCACCGCCACGTCGGCGGTGAGACCGGCCAGCACGGCGAGGGCGATGCCCTGGCGGGCCGGCCACATGCCGTTCAGCCGGAACCAGCCGGCCGCGGTCAGCACCTGGAGCAGCGCGACGACCAGCGCCAGCGCCGGCTGCCCGATCGCCGCGCCCCCGGCCAGCAGCGCGGCCGCACCGGCGGTGATCAGGGCGGGCTGCAGACCCGGGTCGATGATCGGCGAACCGGTCCGGACGGGCGCGGCGGAACCGGGCGCGACCGGTCCGGGCGCGACGGTGCCTGGTCGACCCGGCACACCGCCGTGCGGGGCACCGGCGCGGCGGCGGCCGGTGGGGGCACCGGGGCCGTCGGCGGGGGCTGTCGGGCGCTTGAGCGTCATGGTCGGCGAGTCGAGGACGTGCGCCGGGGCCGGGTTCGCGGCCGGGGCCGGCGCGGGCGGCATCGCCCCCGACACCACCACCGGCGGGAGCAGCGTCGTCGGCGCGTCGTCCATCGGCGGGACGGGCGGGAGCAGGGCCGTCGCCGCGTCGTCGACGGGCGGCTGGGCGTACGGCTGCTGCCCGTACGGCGGCTGTCCGTACGGCTGCGGCTGCTGCCCGTACGGCGGCTGTCCGTACGGCGGCTGTCCGTACGGCTGCGGCTGCTGCCCGTACGGCGGTCCGGCCTGCTGCGGTCCGGCCTGCTGCTGACCGCCCGGCCGGGCCTGCGGACGCTGCTGCCCGTACGGCTGCTGCGGAGGCCGGGGCTGTCCGTACGGCGGAGACTGCGGGGGCTGCTGCCCGTACGGCTGCTGGGGCGGCTGCTGCGCGGGGCCGCCGCCGTACGGCGGCGGCTGCCCGGGAGCACCGGCCGGCGGCCGGCTCCCCGGGTGCTCCGGCTGCCCCGGCTGCCCCGGTGCCCGGCCCGCGACGGGAGTGGGGGCGGGGGCGTACGGCCGGGCCACCTGCTCCTGCGGCTCCGGCGCGTACCCCTGCTGGGGGGCGTACGGATGCTGGGACTGCGCCTGCGGATGCGGCGGCTGCTGCGGCTGCTGCTGCCAGCCGCCCGGGCCGGTGCCCTGCGGGCCGCCGTTCACGTTGTTCGGGTCCGTCACGCCGCTCACCCTCCCGCGAACGGCGGGAGCACCTCGACCGTGCCGCCCTCGGTGAGGGACACCGTCGCGTGGTCACGGCCGCCGACGGGAGAGCCGTCGACCAGGTAGGAGCAGTGTCCGAGCAACCGGACGAGCTTCGGCCGGTCGGCGTGCCGCGTCCTGGCCGCCGCGAGTGCCTCCGCCAGGGTCGCCGCCTCGTACGGCTCCTCGGCCAGCCCGGCCTCCGACTTCGCCGCCGCCCAGTAGCGGATCGTCCCGCTCACCGGAGCGGCGCCCGCTGGTTCGGTGGTCGCGCCCATGGCAACCCCTTCTCGTCGTCCTCGCCCGGGCCCGGTGCCCCGGGCGGGTCCCCACCGGCGGCCGAACACCACTCGAAAGAGGTACGCGTACGGTGCCGCCGATACGCGTCCCATGATGGCGTGTCCGCCGACCCGACCGGCAATCGCCCTGGCCGCGCGGGTGCCGGCGCCCGCGCGACGCTGTGGTCAGGCTCACCCCCGGCGTGCCCGAAAAGGCCGAACGGCCGCTTTCGAGCCCTCCCGGCGAGAGTGCAGGTCGGCTATCCTCGACCCCTGAGGGATCCGGGCAGAGTCGCCCCCGGATCCTTTCGTGCTTTCAGGACGCCAGTACGGACGTTCTTGCGATTCGTCGGCCCACCCCCGGCGCGGAGCAGGAACCGCCCCGCCATTCCCGGCACAACGACGTACCGGGACCAGGACGGGGTGTCGGATCCCGGCTCCGGGCCGCCGCCCGGGACGGGACAGACCGGAAGGTTCACGGGATGGGCAGGGCAGAAACGGTGCACCAGGGGTTGCGGGACCTCCGACGCACGCCTCGTTCTGCCGTGCACGCCGGTGAATCCTCCGGTGAACGCCTGGCCTCCTCCCCCACCTCCCTCGCGTCGCCCGCCGCCGCCCCACCCGGGGCCCGCGCGCGACACCTCCTCGCACGTGCGCCAACCGGCTGTGGCGGCAGCCGTCACGCGACCGCGACGACCCGGAAAGGGGACTACCGGGTATGAGTTCTCTGCTCCTCCTCACCAACGCGCTGCAACCCTCCGCGGAGGTACTGCCGGCCCTCGGCCTGCTGCTCCACAACGTCCGGGTGGCGCCCGCCGAGGGCTCCGCCCTGGTGGACACCCCCAGCGCGGACGTCATCCTGGTCGACGGCCGGCGGGACCTGCCGCAGATCCGCAGCCTCTGCCAGCTGCTCCGCTCCACCGGCATCGGCTCACCGCTGATCCTGGTGGTCACCGAGGGCGGCCTGGCCGCCGTCACCGCGGAGTGGGGCATCGACGACGTCCTGCTGGACACCGCCGGCCCCGCCGAGGTGGAGGCCCGGCTGCGGCTCGCCCTCGGCCGCCTCCAGGTGACCACCGACGACAGCCCGATGGAGATCCGCAACGGCGACCTCTCGGTCGACGAGGCCACCTACTCCGCCAAGCTCAAGGGCCGGGTGCTCGACCTCACCTTCAAGGAGTTCGAGCTGCTCAAGTACCTCGCGCAGCACCCCGGCCGGGTCTTCACCCGGGCGCAGCTGCTCCAGGAGGTCTGGGGCTACGACTACTTCGGCGGCACCCGGACGGTCGACGTCCACGTCCGGCGCCTGCGGGCCAAGCTCGGCGTCGAGAACGAGCAGCTGATCGGCACCGTGCGCAACGTCGGCTACCGCTTCGTCGTCCCGGAGAAGCCGGACAAGGGCGAACGGCCGGACCTCGCGCAGCGCTCCTCGGCCTCGCTGGAGGCCTGACCGCCGGCCGGGCGGCCGACCGCCGCCCGGCCTGTCCGGATTCGCCCCGCGCTGTCCTGCCGGCATCCGCCGAGCAGCCGAGCTACCACTGCCCGGGCGGACGCCACACGCGTAGACTCCTCCCGTGGCCAAAGTGACGCGCGACGATGTAGCCCGACTGGCTGGTACCTCGACCGCGGTCGTCAGCTACGTCATCAACAACGGGCCGCGCCCGGTCGCGCCCGCGACCAAGGAGAAGGTGCTCGCGGCGATCGAGCAGCTCGGCTACCGGCCGAACAGCGTCGCCCAGGCGATGGCCTCCCGCCGCACCAACCTGATCGGCATGGTCGTCCCCGACGCCCGCCAGCCGTTCTTCGCCGAGATGGCGCACGCCGTGGAACGCGCCGCCTCCGAGCGCGGCAAGCTCGTCCTGATCGGCAACTCCGACTACGTGGACGACCGCGAGGTGCACTACGTCCGCGCCTTCCTCGGCATGCGGGTCTCCGGCCTGATCCTGGTCAGCCAGGGCCCCTCGCAGCGGGCGGCCGAGGAGTTCGCCGCGATGGAGGGCGCCAAGGTGGTGCTCCTGCACCGCCGGCCCGAGGCGATCGACGACGTCGCGGTGGTCACCGACGACGTGGCCGGCGCCGAGGCCGTCGTCCGCCACCTGCTGGAGGAGCACGGGCACCCGTACGTGGCCTGCTTCGGCGGCCCGGTCGAGTCCCCCGCCCCCGGCGACCCGGTCATCGACCACGTCGAGGGCTGGCAGCGCGCCATGGACGCCCACGGCCTGCCCACCGAACCGCACCTGATCGACGCGCCCTTCCACCGCTACGGCGCCTACGAGGTCGCGCTCGGCCTGCTGGGCTCGGCCGAGCGGCCGCCCGCCGTCTTCTGCTCCACCGACGACCAGGCGATCGGCGTGCTGCGGGCCGCCCGCGAGCTCGGCCTGCGGGTCCCGGAGGACCTCGCGGTGGCCGGCTTCGACGACGTGCCCGAGGCCGCCTTCGCCGACCCGCCGCTGACCACCGTCGCCTCCGACCGCGACGCGATGGCCCGGGCCGCGGTGGACCTCGTCCTCGACGACTCGCTGATGGTGCCCGGCTCGGACACCGAGCGGGTCCGGAAGTTCCCGTCGCGCCTGGTCATCCGCCGTTCCTGCGGCTGCCGGCCGAGCGCGCCGCAGGAGACTCGGCCGTCCTAGCGGCGGTCCCGGCCTGACCAGGCTTTATGAGAAGTCAACGGGCTTCTCGGGGGCTTCTGACCCCGTTCTCATCGGATCCTCATCCGGCGGGCGGACGTTGGTCGGCATGAGCGATCAGCAGCACGGCAGCGAGCAGTACGACCCGTACCGGGCCCCGCACGGACACCCGCACCCCGCCGAGGGACAGGTCGTCCAGGGCACCGTCCTCGACAGCACGACCACCGGGTACCCGGCCGCCGGCCACCCCTCGGTCGGCACCCCGCCCCCTCCCCCGCCCGCGGCCCCGCCGATGCCGCCGGCGCCCCCGGCCGCCGACGGACCGACGTCCCACGGCGGGCACGGCGGCCGGGGCAGGCGCGGCCTCCTGCGCCGCCGGGTCGCGCTGGTCACCGCCGTCGCGGCGGTCGCCGCCGTCCTCGGCGGGGTGACCGGCGGTGTGGTCGCCGCCCAGGAACACGGCTCGGCCACCCGCACCGGCACCATCGCCAGCCCGGTCTCCGCCCGCTCGGACGGCAGCGCCGACGTCGCCGCGATCGCCTCGGCCGTCTCGCCGAGCGTCGTCCAGATCACCGTGAAGACCGCGAACGGCACCGCCACCGGCACCGGCGTGGTGCTCGACAAGGACGGCCGGATCCTCACCAACTACCACGTCGTCTCCGGCGCCTCCGACGGCGGTCAGGTCACCGTCACCTTCAAGGACGGCTCCACCGCCAAGGCCACCGTCACCGGCACCGACAAGTCCCTGGACGCCGCCGTGATCACCGCGAGCGGCGCCAAGAACCTCAGCCCCGCCACCCTCGGCGACTCCTCCACCGTCGGGGTCGGTGACGCGGTCGTCGCCATCGGCAACCCGGAGGGCCTCACCGGCACCGTCACCTCCGGCATCATCAGCGCCGAGAACCGCGAGGTCACCGTCCAGGTCGACGAGGGCACCACCAGCGGCAACGGCGGCTTCGGCTTCCCGAACCTGCCCGGTCTGCGCGGCAGCACCCCGCAGCAGAACAGCGGTGAGACCGCGACCTACAAGGCCTTCCAGACCGACGCCGCGCTCAACCCCGGCAACTCCGGCGGCCCGCTGATCAACGCGAACGGCCAGGTCATCGGCATCAACTCGGCGATGTACTCGGCCGGCGGCTCCAGCTCCACGGCCGGCGGCGGCACCGCCGGCAGCGTCGGCCTCGGGTTCGCCATCCCGATCAACGACATCAAGCAGGTGCTGCCCGAGCTGCAGGCCGGGCAGAACATCTAGACGGACAATTACTCCGAGCAGGTCACCTCAGCACCCGAGCAGCGCCCCCGGCAGTTCCCGCAGCACCAGAGCAGCACCCGAGCAACACCCCAGCAGCAGCACTCCAGCAGGCTCCCGACAGGCTCTCCGCCGAGGAGAGACGACGAGAAAGGGCAACCGCCCATGACCCCGGCCGCCGACGACCGCACCCCCGCCGAGCCCGGACCGGCCTCCGCCCGGCTCCTCGTGGTCGACGACGAACCCGCCCTCCGGGACGCCCTGGAGAGCAGCCTCGCCTTCGAGGGCTACGAGGTCGCCACCGCCACCGACGGCTACGAGGCGCTGGAGACCGTCGAACGGGAGAAGCCCGACCTCGTCCTGCTGGACATCATGATGCCCCGGATGGACGGCCTCACCGCCGTCCGCCGGATGCGCTCGCGCGGCGACACCGTCCCGGTCCTGATGCTCACCGCCCGCGACGCCGTCGGCGACCGGGTCACCGGCCTGGACGTCGGCGCCGACGACTACCTCGCCAAGCCCTTCGAACTCGACGAACTGCTCGCCCGGGTCCGCGCCCTGCTCCGCCGCAACGCCCTCGCCACCGAGGCCGCCGCCCGCGCCGCGGCCGTCGAGGACGACAGCGAGGTCCTGGCCTTCGCCGACCTCCGGATGAACACCGCCACCCGCGAGGTCACCCGGGCCGGCAGGCCGGTCGAGCTGACCCGCACCGAGTTCATGCTGCTGGAGATGTTCCTCTCGCACCCCCGCCAGGTGCTCACCCGCGAGCAGATCCTCAAGGCGGTCTGGGGCTTCGACTTCGAGCCCTCCTCCAACTCCCTGGACGTCTACGTGATGTACCTGCGCCGCAAGACCGAGCAGGGCGGCATGCCCCGGATCATCCAGACCGTACGCGGCGTCGGCTACGCCCTCCGCCCGGCCGCCGGCACCTCGGCGTGAGCGACACCGCCACCCCGCCCCCGCCCCTGCTACCGCCCCGCGTCCACCGCCGGCAGCGGCTCGCCCGCTGGTACCGCGCCCAGTCCCTGCGCAGCCGGCTCACCTTCCTGACGGCGGCGGCGGTGGCGGTGGCGATCGCCCTGTCGGCGCTGGCCTGCTGGTTCATCGTGGAGAAGCAGCTGTACGGACAGGTCCGCAACGACCTGCAGAACGTGCCGCCTCCCCGCGCGGCCCCGCTGAGCCTTCCGTGCGCCACGACCCCGGAAGCCGCCCTGAAGATGGTCCAGCAGGCCAAGGAGGCCGGGACCCTGCCGGAGCCTCCGGGCGGTGGCCCCGCCGCCCGGGACACCCAGTTCGTCTGGGCCGACCCGGCCTGCGTCACCCTGCCGGCGAGTGCCACCAGGGCGATCGTGATCCAGCCGGAGGACGCCCGGGCGTTCGCACTGAAGCCGAATCAGTCGATCATCCGCGACGGCCGCTTCACCAACGGTGATCCCGCCACGGTCAAGATCACCACAGCCGTCGCCACCAACCACTCCTCCGTGCTCATCATGGTCGCCTCCCCGACCAAGTCGACCGAGGAGTCCCTGCAGAACCTCGCCCTGATCCTCGGGGGCGTGGCCCTCGGCGGCATCATCCTCGCCGGGGTCGCCGGCCGGTTCGTGGCCCGCTCGGCGCTCAAGCCCGTCGACCGGCTCACCGACGTGGTCGAGCACATCGCCCGCACCGAGGAGGTCGGCAGCACGATCCCCGTGCACGGCAGCGACGAGATCGCCCGGCTCTCCGCCTCGTTCAACTCGATGAGCACCGCGCTCGCCAACTCCCGCGACCGCCAGACGCGGCTGATCGCCGACGCCGGGCACGAGCTCCGCACCCCGCTCACCTCTCTGCGCACCAACGTCGACCTGATGATCCGCAGCGACGACACCGGCCGGCCGCTGCCCGCCGCGACCAGGACCAAGCTGCTCGGCAACATGAAGGCGCAGATGCAGGAGCTCACCGTCCTGATCGGCGACCTGCTCCAGCTCTCCCGGCCCGACACGCCGAAACCGGGCCGGATCCTGGCGGTGGTCGCCCTGCACGAGCTCGCCGACCGGGCCGTCGCCCGGGCGAAGCTGCGCGGTCCGGGGCTGGTCTTCGAGACCGACATCGAGCCGTGGTTCGTCCAGGGCGACGCCGCCGCGCTGGAGCGCGCCGTGATCAACCTGCTGGACAACGCGGTCAAGTACAGCCCGCCCGGCGCCGCGATCGACGTCCGGCTCCACCAGGGCGTGCTGACCGTCCGGGACCACGGCCCCGGGATCCCGTCGGACGAGCTGCCGTACGTCTTCGACCGCTTCTGGCGCTCGCCGTCCTCGCGCCAGCTCCCCGGATCCGGCCTGGGGCTGTCGATCGTCGCGCAGAGCGTGCGGGAGGCGGGCGGCGAGGTGTCGCTCGGCCCGGCGCACGACGGGGGCCCGGGTGCCCTGGCCACCGTCCGCCTGCCGGGCGGCCCCTCGGCCGGCTAGCGGCCGGGCCCGGACGGACGGAACGGGCGGGGCGCCCCGACAGCGCCCCGCCCGTTCCTCCGTCGGCTCCGGTCAGTCGTTGTCGACGCCCGGGCCGATGACCTTGATGCGGTCCTGCGCCGGCGCCTTCAGCGGCGCGGCCGCCGAGCTGTTGGCACCGAGGTAGGTGGCGAAGACATCCAGGTCGGAGGCGCCGACCAGCTTGTCGGTGCCGGCCGCGAAGGCCGGGAAGCCGTCGCCGCCGCCGGCCAGGAACTCGTTGGCCGCGACGCGGTACTTCGCGGCCGGGTCGATCGCCGCACCGTTCAGCCGGATCGAGTCCACGAGCACCCGGTCCGCACCGGCCTTGCGCATGTCCAGGGTGTAGGTCAGGCCCTTGGAGGACTGCAGGATCTTCGGCGAGGCCGCGTTGGCACCGCTCACCTGCTGCTGGAGCAGCTGGACCAGCTGGGCGCCGGTCAGCGTCTTGACCTGCATCATGTTGGTGAACGGCTGGACGGTGAACGCCTCGCCGTAGGTCACCACGCCGTCGCCCTCGGCCCCACTCGCCTTGTAGACCAGGTCCGAGCGGATGCCGCCGGGGTTCATGAAGGCGAGCTGCGCCCCGCCCTTGTCGGCGGGCGCCAGACCGGCCAGCTGGGCGTCGGCGATCACGTCACCGAGCGGCTTCTCCAGGTCGCTGTTGCCGCGGCCGTTGATGTCCGAGGCGATGTAGCCCAGCGGACGGTTGGCGATCGGCGCGGCCAGCTTGGAGTAGTGGTCGATCAGCGCCGTCATGTCCGGGGCCTTCTCGACCGTGCGGCGCACGATGTGGTTCTCGGCCTTGACCGAGGGGCGCACGATGGTGCCCGTGGTCTTGTCGAGCTTCAGGTCGATCTCGGTGTAGAGCCGGCCGAAGGAGGCGGCGCTGGTCACCGAGCGCGGCACGCCCTGCGGGTCGGGGATGGTGCAGGCGTAGGCGTTGTGGGTGTGACCGGTGACGATGGCGCCGATCGCGGGGTCCAGGTTCTTGGCGATGTCGACGATCGGGCCGGAGATGCCCTCGCCGGCGGCGCCGCAGTCGTAGTTGTAGGTGCTGCTGGCCGGCAGCCCGCCCTCGTGGATCAGGGCGACGATCGAGTTCACGCCCTGCTTCTTCAGCTCGGCCGCGTACTTGTTGATCGTGTCGACCTCGTCGCCGAACTTCAGGCCCTTGACGCCCTCGGCGGTGACGATGTTCGGCGTGCCCTCCAGGGTCGCGCCGATGAAGCCGACCTTGACGCCCTGCGACCTGGTCACCCAGTACGGGGCCAGGATCGGCTTGCCGGTCTTCTCGTTGGTGACGTTGGCGGCCAGGTAGTTGAAGTTGGCGCCCTTGAACTTGCGCCCCTCCTCGTAGCAGCCGTCCACCGGGTGGCAGCCGCCGTCCTGGAGGCGGATGAGCTCCTTGGAGCCCTCGTCGAACTCGTGGTTGCCGACCGCCGTGACGTCCAGGCCGAGCTTGTCCATCGCCTCGATGGTCGGCTCGTCGTGGAAGAGCGCCGAGGTCAGCGGGGAGGCTCCGACGATGTCACCGGCGGCGACGGTGATCGAGTCGTCCGCCGGGATCCGGGCCTGGCGCAGCGCGGTGGCCAGGTACTCGATGCCGCCGGCCGGGGTGCTGACCGGCTGTCCGGTCGCCGGGTCGATCTCCCGGATGGTGCCGGACGAACCGGCCGGGGGCTCCAGGTTGCCGTGGAAATCGTTGATCGCCAGCAGCTGGAGGTTGACGGTCTTGTGACGCTTGGCGTCCGCGGCCTGGGCGGCGGTCGGCATGGCCACGGTGCCGACGAGGCCGGCCGCGGCGACGGCGGCCAGAACGGCACGTCGGGATCTGACGGTGAGCATGAAGGTCCCCTGCACCTTGAGAGAGCGCCCGGCGGTCGACATGCGTGGACGGGCGACGGGAGGCGTTGCGCCAGTGCAGCCTAGAGTCAACGCGCGTAGCTGTCAGGACCCTGGACGTAACGACAGGGTTACCTGCTGACGAACCGTCGCCGCACGGCGGGCCGCCGGACGGGCGCGCCGCAGCGGCCCGGAGCCGGACCGGACTGACGCGGCGGGGGCTCCGGCGCACGCCGGAGCGGGGTTCAGAGACCTGGTTCGGACGCCAACTGGCGCTCTGCACGGGTCCGCTCGGCGACCGTGTCCTCCGTCATCGCGCGGTCGGTGTAGACCAGTGGCCGCTCGGCCTCGGTGATGATGTGCTTCACCACCTGGACGTTGCCGTTGACGTCCCAGACCGCGATGCCGGGCGAGAGTGTGGGGATGATCTCAACCGCCCAGCGCGGCAGACCCAGCACCCGGCCGGTGGCTCTCGCCTCCTCGGCCTTCTGCATGTAGATCGTCCGGGTGGAGGCCATCTTGAGGATCGCCGAGGCCTCCTTGGCGGCCGCGCCGTCCACCACGTCGGACAGGTGGTGCACCACCGCCACGAAGGAGAGACCGAGCCGGCGCCCGAACTTCAGCAGCCGCTGGAACAGCTGGGCGACGAAGGGGCTGTTGATGATGTGCCAGGCCTCTTCCACCAGGAAGATCCGCTTGCGCCGGTCCGGCCTGATCCAGGTGTGCTCCAGCCAGACGCCGACGATCGCCATCAGGATCGGCATCGCGATCGAGTTCCGGTCGATGTGCGACAGGTCGAACACGATCAGCGGCGCGTCCAGGTCGATGCCGTCAGTGGTCGGCCCGTCGAACATGCCGCGCAGGTCACCGTCGACCAGCCGGTCCAGCACCAGGGCCACGTCCAGACCCCAGGACTGCACCTCGTCCACCCCGACCCCGAGCGACTCCACCGAGGCCAGCTCGGGACTGCGCAGGGTGTCGATGATGTCGTCCAGCACCGGCTGCCGGTCGGTCACCGAGGCGATCACATGGGCGTGCGCCGCCTTCAGCGCGAACCCCGCCCGCTCCTCCAGCCCGCGCCCCATCGCCACCTCGACGATGGTGCGCAGCAGCGACAGCTGGCCGGTCTGGGTGATCGCAGGGTCCAGCGGGTTGAGCTTCACCCCGCCGTCCCGGGCCGCCATCGGGTCGAGCCGGATCGACTTTATGCCCAGCGCGTTGGCGATCAGGTTCCACTCGCCGACGCCGTCCTCGCCCTGCGCGTCCAGCACGACCACCTGCCGGTCGCGGAACCGCAGCTGGCGCAGCACGTACGTCTTCTCTAGCGCGGACTTGCCGTTGCCCGACTCCCCGAGCACCAGCCAGTGCGGAGCCGGCAGCTGCTGCCCGTACAGCTGGAAGGGGTCGTAGACGTAGCCCTTGCCGCTGTACACCTCGCGGCCGATGATCACGCCGGAGTCACCCAGCCCCGGCGCGGCGGTGGGCAGGTAGACCGCCTGCGCCTGGCCGGTGGAGGTGCGCACCGGCAGCCGGGTGGTCTCCACCTTGCCGAACATCAGGCTGGTGAACGCGTCGGTGAGGTTGCCGATCGCCATGCGGGGCCTCCAGGTGGATCAGCGGCGGATGCCGGTGGCGAACGGCAGGGTGTTGACGAACGCCCGGTGGTGCTCGCGGTCGCACCACTCCAGCTTGAGGTAGCTCTTGCCGGCCGAGGCACGGATGGTCCGCTTGTCGCGGGCCAGCGCCTCCGGGTTGCGCGAGGAGACGGTGATGTAGCCGACCAGGTTCACCCCGGCCGCGCCGGAGGCCAGGTCGTCACCGCGCTGGTCGACCCGGCCGGTGTGGGCCAGGTCGCGCGGGTCGACCGTCCGGTTCATCTTCGCGGCGCGGCTGGCCTCCGCCTCGTCGTTGGTCTTCTCGGTGAGCATCCGCTCGATCGCGACGTCGGTGGGCTCCAGGTCCATCGTCACCGCGACCGTCCGGATCACGTCCGGGGTGTGCACCAGCAGCGGCGCCAGGAAGTTGACGCCCACCGGGGTCAGCGGCCACTCCTTGATCCACGCGGTGGCGTGGCACCAGGGCGCGCGGGTCGCCGACTCGCGGGTCTTCGCCTCCAGGTACTGCGGGTTCGTCGCGTCCAGCTCGGCCGGCCAGGCGTTGCGCCGGGACATCGCCTGGATGTGGTCGATCGGGTGGTCCGGGTCGTACATCGAGTGCAGCAGCGAGGAGAGCCGCGCCTGCCCGAGCGGCTGGCGCACCCGGATGTCGGCCTCCGCCAGCCGCGCGCAGATGTCCGTCAGCTCACGGGCCATCACCGCGGCCAGGCCCTCGTCGTCCCGGGCCCGCCGCCCGGTCGCCGTCCGGCCCATCGCGTGCGCCTCGGCGGCCAGGTCACGGGTGTAGTGCATGCAGGCCACCAGGTACGCCCGGTGCTGCTCGGAGGAGGTCGACACCATCGACTGCAGCTGGTCGTACGAGTCCTTCAGCCAGCCCGGCGCGTTGTGGTCGCCGCGCCGCTCCACGTCCTTGGCGTGCGCGTCCGGGTCCGCCGGCAGCGTACGGGCCAGGATCTGCAGCCGCGTCACGAAGCCGTCGCCGTTGGCGACGTGCTTCAGCAGCGTGCCGAACCGGTCGACCAGGGCCTCCTGGTCCTCCGAGTCGCGCAGGCCGACGCCCGGGCCCTCGATCTCGATCGCGGCCGTCACCGTCCGCCGCTCCAGGTGCATCAGCACCCCGACCTCGTCCGGCCCGAACGGCGCGGCCAGCCAGCGCAGCCGCCCCACCCCGGGCGGCGGGCCGACCTCGACCTCCCGCCCGTCCATCCGGGTCCCGGCGTCCATCACGTCCGACTTCCACACCGCCCGGCCGCTACGCACCGTCCGGCGGTAGGTGCGGTTGATCTCCACCCACTTGTAGAACGTCCGGCGCCGGTACGGCACGTAGACCGCCGCGATCGCCAGCAGTGGCAGACCCACCAGACCCGCGATGCGCAGCGGCAGGATCGGCATCAGCAGACCCCAGAGCATGCCGAGGAACGCCCCGAAGATGATCAGGACGATCTCGCCGGACTCCCGGTTGCGGCCGATCGGCGCGTTCGGGCGGGCCTTGCCGATCAGGTAGGTGCGGCGCTGGTGCACGTACGGCTGGGCGTACTGGGCGCCGTACTGGCCGAGTGGTTCGCTGCTCACTTACCCGTCACCCTCCCTTCGCTGGATTGCTGTCGCGGGTCGAGGCCGAGGCCGGCGAGGCCTGCGGCGGCGGCGCGGGGGACCGCGTCGCGTGGGCGGCGATGCCCGGCGCGACCGAGCCGCCGCCCACCCCCGGGCTGCCGCCGCCCCCCTGCGCGCCGCGGTCGCCGTGCGTGCTGATGCCCTGCTTCACCAGGTTCGCCGTGCCGTTGATCATCGCCGACCCGGCCGACACCGCGCTGGCCCGGGCATGGCGCATGCTCATGATCTCGTCGCCGAAGCCCGGCACGAAACGGTAGACGGAGGCGCTCGCGAAGATCGAGAGGAAGAGGATCGCCAGGCCCGACAGCACCCGGGCGAAGTCGTCGTTGGCCCCGGCGCCGGTGGCCACCGCGCCGGCCAGCCCGAGGATGATCACGATGATCGGCTTCGCCAGGTCCACCGCCAGCATCACCCCGGCCCAACGGCGCACGTGCTTCCACAGCTGCTTGTCGACCAGCCCCGCGTACACCGCCGTCCCCAGCAGCGCGCCCACGTACAGCATCGCCGCCCGGATCAGCAGCTCGACCCAGAGCACCGCCGCCGCCAGCACGGCCACCAGCGACACGATGATCAGGATCAGCGGGCCGCCGCCCATGTCACCCTTCTCTAAGGTGTCCGCGAACCCGCCCAGGTACGTCCCGGTGTCGGACTTCGTCCCCACCGCGATCGCCGTGGTCAGCCCGTCCGTCGCGCTCACCACGGTGTACAGGATCAGCGGCGTGAACGCGGAGGCCACCACGGTCAGCCACAGGAAGCCGATCGCCTCCGAGATCGCCGTCGTCAGGGGCGCGCCGCGCACCGCCCGCTTCGTCACCGCCAGGAGCCAGAGCACCAGCGTGATGATCGTCGAGGCGGCGAACACCACCGCGTACTGCTGCAGGAACGACGCGTTGGTGAAGTCCACCTGCGTCGTCCCGTCGATGGCCCCCGACAGCTTCCGCACCACCCAGGACGCCGCCTGCGCACACCCCTTCGCGAGCGCCCCGAGCGGATCGGTGACACTCCCGACGGTCCCGGAGCCGGGGAGCGTACCGCTGCCGCCCGGCGCGCAGTAGACGTCGTTGCCGGGAAGCGGCACTCCCGGGCAGCTCGTATTGGTCGGGCCGGAGGTCGGCGAGGGGCTCGGCTCGGCGAAGGCCCGCCCGGCCGTCAGCACGACCGGGAGAACGCTTGCCACCGCACCTGCGGCCAGCCTGCCCAACCCACGTCGCACGGAACCCGGACCAGCGTCAGCGGGCATAGCGGAAGCCTCCGAACTGCTCGACGGCACCAGTGATCTCCTCGGCAGTCGCGGCCTGCTGGTCCGGCGGGACGGGTGCGGGGCCCGCCACCCGGCTGTAGTCGGTGAGCTTCCAGTCCGTACCGGTCCACCGCAGGCTGAGAGTCAGCGTGAACCATTCCTCCGAGACCGGACGGACCGAGCGCTCACCCGCCAGGCCGAACAGACCCGTGCACCAGACCTCGACCTTGACGCTCTCCGAGCTGTACCCACTGCTCTTGGTCCCGACCGGAACAGTCCGGCTGACGAAGGTCAACCCCTTGGGTGCGCGCCCCTGCGCGTCGACACCGAACCTGGCCGCGGTCTCGGGTGTGAACCCCTGGTCCAGGCGGGTCTGGAGGGCCGCGACGGCCGACGGGTCGGCGATGGTGGTCACGATGGTGTGGCGGCTGTCGGTGCGGAACATGTCGGCCGAGCCGATGGCGACCGCGTAGTTGGTGGCGGCCGACTGCGCGCCCTGGTCGGTGTGCGGGAAGCCGCCGGCGATCCCGTTGGTCGTGGTGCCGACGGGCTGGTCGCCGCTGGGTGCCGGCCCGGCGCCGGAGGCGGCCGTGGGGGCGACGCCGTCGGCCGAGCGGGCGGGCCCGGAGCCGGGGTCGGCCTTGCCGCGGTTGGCGATGGAGATCGCCACCACCAGCAGGGTCACGACCACCAGGACGGCCAGCAGGGTCCGCAGCGGTCGGGGCTGACGGGCGGTCGGCTGGGACGAGGGCTGTTCGCCGACCGGCAGCCGCGTACGGGTGTGCGGCTGGTCGTCGGACAACGGCACGGCGGCCCTCCTGGTGCTGGGAGCCGGGGAGGCTCCGGGGGCCCCTCCGCCCGTGGGCGGGCGCGGAGGGAGGGGTGGTGGGGTGGACTCCCGACGGGGGCTCCGACGGAACCGGCGGCCGGGCGGGCGGACAGCCGTGCCGCCCACGCGCGCCCGAACTGTCCGATCGTCAGATGGCCATGCCGTACACAATGGTGAACAGAGTGCCAAGTGATCCAATGATGAACACGCCGGTCAGCCCGGCGATGATCAGTCCCTTGCCCTGTTCGGCACCGAAGCTGTCCCGCATCGCGGTCGCACCGATCCGCTGCTTGGCCGCGCCCCAGACGGCCAGGCCGAGGCAGGCCAGGATCGCCACGGCCATGACGACCTCGACCATCACCCGGGCCTCCGACCCGAGACTCGCGAACGGGCCCCAGTCCGGGGCGATCCCGCCGATGATGGTGTCGATATTCGGCTTCTTAGGAGGGTCTTCGGCCAGGTGGCCGATCGCGAGTCTGTCCACGCTGCTCAGGTTCATTTCCATCTCACCGCCCGATCAGGCAAATTCAAGGGCCCAGACCCCGTCCGCGCGAAGGGTCGGTACCTATTCTTGGCCAGATCTGATGTCGACTTGGCTGCTTCTCGCGGATTGGTCGTGCGGCACCGGACACGTACGCGAGGATGTCCACCGTACGAAGGATAGCGCTCACTCTTTGTATCTCTGATGATTGCGGTGAGCAACGCCTTCCGGGACACTTCGACTGACGATTCGTCGGGATGGTGCTGATGGTACTCCGGAAGGCCGGTACGGCCGCCGCCGCTGCGGGAGTTGTAGCGGTCGGCTTCATCGGGCTGGTCACGGTTGCGACGTATGCGGCCAGTGGTGCGCCGCAGCAGTCGGCCAATCGCGCCGCGCTCTCCCCGGGCACCGTTCCGGCGGCCTACCAGGGGCCGATCCAGCAGTGGGGCTCGCTCTGCCCGGAGATCTCCCCGCCGATGCTCGCGGCGCAGCTGTACCAGGAAAGCGGCTTTGACCCGGGCGCCCGATCGCCGGTCGGCGCGCAGGGAATGGCGCAGTTCATGCCGGCCACTTGGGGAACATACGGCACGGACGGCAACAATGACGGCAAGAAGGATGTCTGGGACCCGCTGGACGCGATCGCCTCGGCCGCCACGTTCGACTGCGCACTCGCCGACGACGTCGCCAAGGTCCCGGGCGACCGCCAGGCCAACCTGCTGGCCGCCTACAACGCCGGTCCGTACGCGGTCACGAAGTACGGCGGGATCCCGCCGTACAAGGAGACCCAGGGCTATGTGAAGAACATCCAGGCCATGGCCCGCAGCTTCACCGCGCCGACCGCGCCGGTGGCCGTCTCCCAGCAGTCGGCCGGGGCGATCTACTTCGCCCAGACCAAGCTCGGCACCCCGTACCTGTGGGGCGGCGAGGGCCTGCCCTCGCAGAACGGGCGGTTCGACTGCTCCGGGCTGACCCAGGCGGCGTACGCCAGCGTGGGCATCACGCTCCCCCGAGTCGCCAACGACCAGTGGTACGCCGGGCAGCACCCCTCGCGCGACCAGCTCCGCCCGGGAGACCTGGTGTTCTGGGCGACCGACCTGGGCGACCCGCGCACCATCCACCACGTCGGCATCTACGTCGGCGGCGGTTACATGATCAACGCCCCGCACACCGGCGCGGTGATCCGCTACGACAAGATCGACAGCAAGGAGTACATCGGCGCCACCCGGGTCACCTCGGACGGCGCCGAGGCGCTGCCGGTCCGCAACACCGACGGCAGCATCACCGGCCCCAGCCGCCCGGGCACCCCGGACTCCCCGGCCTCGTCGACCCCCGCCGCCCCGGCCAACCAGGCCGCCCCCGCACCGCCGTCCGCCCTCGGCGCGCCCGGCTCCGCGGCGTCCCGCCGGACGGTCGCGGCCGGCCCCTCCCCGACAGGTGCAGGTCAAAACGCTGCAAAGAGCTGAACCCTCCGGGCCCCCGGGTGTGAGTGCGCTGTGGACGCTGAGTCAAGTTTCCATAACCGCGCGTTTCCGTGGAACGCTGTGCACCGGTTATGACGTTGAGTTCGTTGGCTCCACGTCAGCTCCCTGAATAGGGCGGGGACGGCGGGCCACGGCCGGATCGAACAGGTGCTGCGGAACCAGAAGGAGGTGCGGCGTGTCGACGCCGCTTGCCGACACGACCAACCCCGACCTCGGACTGCTCTACGCCGTCAACGGCCTGGCCAAGCGCTCCCCGCAGTGGTTGGACCACTCGGTCTCCTGGATCGGCGAGTACGGCATCCTGATCGGCCTGGCCCTGCTGGGGCTGGTCGGCTGGCTCCAGGCGCGACGCCGCCCGGACGCCCCGGTGGCCGTCGCCGGCCTGCTCTGGGCGCCGCTCGCGGTCGCCCTCGCCGAGCTGGCAAACCTGCCGATCGCCGCCATCGTCAACCGCCCGCGGCCGTTCGTCGACCACGCCGGGTTGGACGTCCTGGTGGAGGGCAAGGAGGGCACCCACTCCTTCGTGAGCGACCACTCGACGATGTCGATGGGCATCGCGGTCGCCCTGTTCCTGGTGAACCGGCGGCTGGGCTGGATCGCCGGCGGCCTCGCGCTGCTGCAGGGCTTCTGCCGGATGTACATGGGCGTCCACTACCCCACCGACGTGATCGGCGGCTTCGCGCTCGCCACCGCGGTGGTCCTGCTGCTGGCGCCGATCGCGATGGCCGTGCTGGTCCCGCTCTGCCACGCGCTGAGCCGCACCGCTGTCGCCCCGCTGATCCGGGCACCGCAGTCCGGCAACCGCCCGCGCGGCGGCCGCCGGGGGCGGACGGGCGGCACCGTGACGTCCGGCGAACAGCCGCCGGAGTCCGATCTCGCGGCCTAGCGGCGGGCAATCGAGGCCGCGTCCGGCCGGCGCCAGACCGTCGTCCGGCCGGCGCTAGATCGTCGTCCGGCCGGCGCCGGTCCCGGCCAGGTGGTCGGCGGCCTCGCGTCTGGTCAGATCCCGGGAACGGCGGGCCGGTGAGAACCAGCCGCACGCGCAGGTAGCGAAACAGAAGGAACCGCGCTCGCTGATCTCGACGCGGTGCTCGGGCATCCGGGCGGTGCCGGGCTCGGCCGGCAGCTCACTGTGCACGTGCTTCACCGTAACGCGCCCGGGACCCGGCGCGCGACGCCCGCCGTGCGCCGGGTGCCGGGTAACCCTTCGATGCCCAACTCGTTTGCCCGGAAAGAGCTCTGCCCACCCGGTGGTGGTGGCCGGCGGGGCAGTCGGGGCCCGAGGGGGTTGTCGCGAGGATGAAGATGACCGACCAGCAGCGCAGCGGCCGGCGGCACGGTCGCCCACTGCCCCACCTGCGTTCGGCGGCCGGCGCCGCCGTGCTCGCCGCCGCGCTCGCCGGGCTGGCCGGCTGCTCGGGCGCCACCGCCGACTCCGGCGGCTCGGCCGATCAGAAGGCGGGCGCCGACCGGCTCTCCGCCGACCCGGTGACGGCCGTCCGCAGCGCCGCCGACATCACCGGCCGGACGGGCTCCGCGCACACCGCGACCGAACTGGTCACCGAGTCGGCCGAGAAGAAGGCCGTCTTCACCGGCACCGGCGGCTACGACTACGTGAAGCGGATCGGGCGGCTGGAGGTCGCGGTGCCACCCGGCGCGGCGACCACCGGGAAGATCGTCGAGGTGGTCCTGCCGGGCACCGTCTACCTGCAGAACAGCGGCGCCAAGGTGCCCGAGGGCAAGTGGGTCAAGCTCGACGTGCGCCAGCTGCCGGACGGCAACCTGGTCAGCGGCGGCGCCACCGAACCGGCCTCCGCCGCGGGTGCGCTGCGCGGGGCGCAGAAGGCGGACCTGGTCGGCACCGAGACCGTCGACGGGGTCCCGCTGAAGCACTACCGGGGCACCCTGGACCTCGCCAAGGCCGCGGACGCGACCGGCGGCCGGGGCGGGGACGGCCTGCGGATGGGCTCCCAGACCTTCACGGTCAAGGACGTCCCGTACGACGCCTGGCTGGACGAGCAGGGGCGGCTGCACAAGGTGGTCGAGATCTTCACCTTCGCCGGCGTGGCCGGGTCCAAGGAGGCGAAGGACCAGGTGAAGGTGACGTCGACCACCACGCTGTCGGACTTCGGCAAACCGGTGGAGGCGGCCGAGCCGCCCGCCGCCGACATCTACGCGATGAAGCCCACGGAAAGCCCGAAGTAGCCGGCGGCGGGGACGCCGCCGGATCGGGTGGGCCACCCCGGGCAGCGCGGCCCACCCGTTTCGGCGGCGCCGAGATGGCCCGTCCGTGCCATGTGGACGGGCTGCGAAGTGCCTAGGCTGGACATCGGGTGGCTGCCGCCCGGGCTGGCGAGGCGCTGAAGGGGTGGTGCAGGTGGTGTCGTCCACGGGCGGCCGCAGCGGCGGCCACGAGGACGCGGCCCTCGACGAGATCGACCTGGCCGGCGAGCTGATGATCGCCGCCACGGCCAGCGACGGCGACCGGCTCCCGCCGGAGCGGATCGACGAGGTGCTGCTGCTGGACCGGCCCGACGGCGCCGCGGCCGCCGACCGGCCGTCGGAGGCGGGGCACCGGACGCCCCAGGAGCGGGCGCCCGGACGCGCCGGCCGACGCTCCGGAGCCGGGCCCGCGGCGGGCCCCGGAACCAGCCGCCAGGGCAGCTCCTAGGCCCCCGGCCGAGGGGCTAGCTGCGCAGCAGCCGGCCGATCGCGGCGGTGGCCTCCGCCACCTTGGCGTCCAGCTCGGCGCCGCCCTCCTCGGCGGCCGCGGCGACGCAGTGCCGCAGGTGCTCCTCCAGCAGGGACAGCGCGAAGGACTGCAGGGCCTTGGTACCGGCCGACACCTGGGTCAGCACGTCGATGCAGTAGACGTCCTCGTCGACCATCCGCTGGAGGCCGCGGATCTGGCCCTCGATCCGGCGCAGGCGCTTGAGGTGGGCGTCCTTCTGGGCGCTGTACCCGTGCGGACCGTGTCCGCCGTGCCCACCGTGCTGTGCGGGCGCCTCCGGAGCGGCCGGCCCGGCGGCGGCGCCGTACGGCTCGCCCCCCGGCGCCTGGTCCGGGTCGGTGCGCGCTTCCGTCGTGGTCATCGGCCCGCCTTCGTCTGGATGCCTGGGTGGCTGCGTCGGCCTCCAGTGTCCAACACCGGGGCCGGTCGTGGTGTTCCTCCGGCGCGGTCCACGGCCCGGAGCGGCCCCGGACAGGCTCCGGGCGGGGTCCGGCCGGGCTCCGGGGCCGGCCCGGAGGGTGGTTCCCCCGTCCGGGCCACACCCCGCTGTTCCGCGCGCACGGCAGGGGCAAACCGCGCGAGGTTCCGTCAGACTGGGGGCTCACGTCCGCACATGGGTGTGCGGGCCGGGTGCACCACTACGGCGACCAAACGGAAGCGGAGGATCCGCCTCCCCTCGCACCACCCCGTTTGCGCAATTGCGCTTGGTTGCACCTAGCATCGTTCAGTCCCTACCCCGCACATCGGAGATTTCCGTGCGTTTTAGCCTGACCCCGAAGGAGACGAGTTTCTACGACATGTTCGCCGCCGCCGCGGAGAACCTCGTCGTGGGATCGAAGCTCCTGCTGGAACTGCTGGGATCAGACGTGTCGGCCCGCGCGGAGATCGTCGAGCGCATGCGCGCCGCCGAGCACGCCGGGGACGACACCACCCATGCGGTCTTCCACCAGCTGAACTCGTCGTTCATCACGCCCTTCGACCGCGAGGACATCTACAGCCTCGCCTCGTCGCTGGACGACATCATGGACTTCATGGAGGAGGCCGTCGACCTGGTCGTCCTCTACGACATCCAGACCCTGCCCAAGGGCATCGAACAGCAGATCGAGGTGCTGGCGCGCGCCGCCGAGCTCACCGCCGAGGCGATGCCGAACCTGCGCACCATGTCCAACCTCACCGAGTACTGGATCGAGGTCAACCGGCTGGAGAACCAGGCCGACCAGATCCACCGCAAGCTGCTCGCCCACCTGTTCTCCGGCCAGTACGACGCCATCGAGGTGCTCAAGCTCAAGCAGGTCGTGGACGTCCTTGAGGAGGCGGCGGACGCGTTCGAGCACGTCGCCAACACGGTGGAGACCATCGCCGTCAAGGAGTCCTGACCCCCGTGGACCTGGCTGCACTCATCGCCGTCCTCGGCGTTGCGTTCTTCTTCACCTACACCAACGGCTTCCACGACTCCGCGAACGCCATCGCCACCTCGGTCTCCACCCGGGCCCTCACCCCGCGGGCCGCGCTCGCGATGGCCGCGGTGATGAACCTGGCCGGCGCCTTCCTCGGCAGCGGCGTGGCGCACACCGTCTCCAAGGGCATCATCGCCACCCCGACCGGCAACCAGGGCATGGCGATCCTGTTCGCCGCCCTCGTCGGCGCGATCGCCTGGAACCTGGTCACCTGGTACTTCGGCCTGCCGTCCTCCTCCTCCCACGCGCTGTTCGGCGGCATGGTCGGAGCTGCCCTGGCCGGCGGCACCGAGGTGATCTGGAGCGGCGTCCTCGACAAGATCGTCATCCCGATGATCGTCTCGCCGATCGTCGGCCTGGTCGGCGGGTACCTGGTCATGCTGGCGATCCTGTGGATCTTCCGGCGGGCCAACCCGCACCGCGCCAAGCGCAACTTCCGGGTCGCGCAGACCGCGTCGGCCGCCGCCATGGCCCTCGCGCACGGTCTGCAGGACGCCCAGAAGACCATGGGCATCGTGGTCATGGCGCTCACCATCTCGGGCCACCACGACAGCAGTGACATCCCGGTCTGGGTCAAGATCTCCTGCGCCACGATGCTCTCGCTGGGCACCTACGCGGGCGGCTGGCGGATCATGCGGACCCTCGGCCGCAAGATCATCGAGCTGGACCCGCCGCAGGGCTTCGCCGCCGAGGCCACCGCCTCGACGGTCATGTACATCACCTCGTTCGTGTTCAAGGCGCCGATCTCCACCACCCACGTGATCACCTCGGCGATCATGGGCGTGGGCGCCACCAAGCGGATCCGCGCGGTCCGCTGGGGCGTCGCGAAGAACATCGTGCTCGGCTGGTTCATCACGATGCCGGCCGCCGCGATCGTCGCGGCGCTGATGTACTGGTTCGTCCACCTGTTCTGGGGCTGACACGCCGGGCCGGACAGGACGCGCCGGCGGACATGGCAAGGGCCCGCCCCCACGTCTCGGGGGCGGGCCCTTCCTCATACTTCGCGGCGGCACCGCCATGCAGCACCACGAAGCAGCTCTGGCTCCGGGCGGTCTAGCCGAAGCGGCCGGAGATGTAGTCCTCGGTCGCCTGCACGGACGGGTTGGAGAAGATCCGCTGGGTGTCGTCCAGCTCGATCAGCTTGCCCGGCTGGCCGACCCCGGCGAGGTTGAAGAAGGCGGTGCGGTCGCTGACGCGGGCCGCCTGCTGCATGTTGTGCGTCACGATCACGATCGTGAACTGGGACTTCAGCTCGCCGATCAGGTCCTCGATGGCGAGGGTGGAGATCGGGTCGAGCGCCGAGCAGGGCTCGTCCATCAGCAGGACCTGCGGCTCGACCGCGATGGCGCGGGCGATGCAGAGGCGCTGCTGCTGACCGCCGGAGAGGCCGGCACCCGGCTTGTTCAGCCGGTCCTTGACCTCGTTCCACAGGTTGGCGCCCTTGAGGGACTTCTCCACCACGCCGTCCAGGACGGACTTCTTGCGGACGCCCGCGAGCTTCAGCCCGGCGATCACGTTGTCGTAGATCGACATCGTCGGGAACGGGTTCGGCCGCTGGAAGACCATGCCGACCGCCCGGCGGACGGCGACCGGGTCGACGTGCGAGCCGTAGAGGTTCTCGTCGTCCAGGAGCACCTTGCCCTCGACGCGGGCGCCGGGGATCACCTCGTGCATCCGGTTGAGGGTCCGCAGGAAGGTGGACTTGCCGCAGCCCGAGGGGCCGATGAAGGCCGTCACCGAGCGGGGCTCGATGCTCATCGAGATGTCCTCGATGGCCTTGGTGGTGCCGTAGAAGGCGGACAGTCCGCTGACGTCGATGCGCTTGGCCATGATCGTTACTTCTCTCGCCCGCGGCCGGGGGCCGCTAATGAATTCTGGGTCGTACGTCAGTCGGGCGCTCAGCGTCCGCCCTTGGGCGAACGCCAGCGTGCGATGCCCCGGGCGATGAGGTTGAGCCCCATCACGAAGGCGATCAGCACCAGCGCCGCGCCCCAGGCACGGGCGTAGCCGTAGTCGTTGTTCACCACCGCGTACTGCTGCCAGATGTACATCGGCAGCGACTGCTGCGGCCCGTTGAACGGGTCACTGTTGATGAAGTCCGCGCCGAAGACCAGCATCATCACCGGGGCGGTCTCGCCCGTGATGCGGGCGACCGCGAGCATCAGACCGGTGGTGATGCCGCCGATCGCGGTGGGGAGGACGATCCGCAGGATGGTCTTCCACTTCGGCACGCCGAGGGCGTACGACGCCTCGCGCAGCTCGTTCGGGACGAGCTTCAGCATCTCCTCGGTGGAACGGACCACGACCGGCATCATCAGGATCGCCAGCGCGAGGGAGCCCGAGAAGCCCGAGTAGGAGAAGCCGAGCGCGATGTTCCACAGGGACAGGATGAACAGACCGGCGACGATCGACGGGACACCCGTCATGACGTCGACGAAGAAGGTGACCGCCTTGGCGAGCCGGCCCCGGCCGTACTCGACCAGGTAGACGGCGGTCAGCAGACCGATCGGGGCGGCCATCGCGGTGGCCAGCAGGACCTGCTCGATGGTGCCGATCAGCGCGTGGTAGATGCCGCCGCCGGGGCCCGAGTAGCGGACGCCCTTCATCGAGTGCGTCAGGAAGTTGCCGTTCACCACCTCCGCGCCCTGCTGGACGGTGTAGATGGTGAGCGCGGCCAGCGGCACCACGGCCAGGATGAAGGCGACCCAGACCACCGAGGTGGCGAACCGGTCCTTGGCCTGGCGGCGGCCCTCGACCCGGGCGGCGAGCCCGTAGCTGATCCCCAGGAACAGCAGCGCCGAGATGAGGCCCCACTGCAGGTGGCTCTCCAGCCCGCCGACCGCGCCGATCCCGCAGCCGAGCGCGATCGAGCCGGCGGCGACGGCGGCCGGGGTCCACCTGGGCAGGCGGTTGGAGGTCAGCGGGCGGCCGACCGGGCGGGTGTCCGCCGGAACGGACGTGGTCGCGGCGCTCATGCGTTGGCCCCCGAGTACTCCTTGCGGCGGGCGACGATCAGCCGCGCGGCACCGTTCACCACGAGGGTGATCACGAACAGGACGAGGCCGGAGGCCATCAGCGCGTCCCGGCCGAAGGGCTGGGCCTCGGCGAACTTCAGCGCGATGTTCTGCGCGAAGGTGCCACCGCCCGGGTCGAGCAGGTGGAGCGAGAGGACGTTGTTGGAGGAGAGCACCACCGCGACCGCGATGGTCTCGCCGAGCGCACGGCCGAGGCCGAGCATCGAGGCCGAGATGATGCCGGGGCGGCCGAACGGCAGCACCGCGGTGCGGATCATCTCCCAGCGGGTCGCGCCGAGCGCGAGCGCCGCCTCCTCGTGCATCCGCGGCACCTGCCGGAAGACCTCCCGGGTCACCGCGGTGATGATCGGCAGGATCATGATGGCCAGCAGGATGCCCACGGTGAACAGCGTGCGCGGCACGGTGCCGACCCGGGACTGGTCGAAGACGTACGTCCAGCCGAGGTACTCGTCCAGCCAGCTGGTCAGCCCGTAGAGGTGCGGCACCAGGAAGAGCGCGCCCCAGAGGCCGTAGATGATGCTGGGCACGGCGGCCAGCAGGTCCACCAGGTAGGCGAACGGCTGGGCGATCCGGCGCGGCGCGTAGTGCGAGATGAACAGCGCGATCCCGATGGCCACCGGGACGGCGATCGCCATCGCGAGCGCCGCGCTGATGATGGTGCCGAACGCCAGGACGGCGATGCCGAAGACGGGCTTCGCGGCGTCCGGCGTCCACTCGAAGGTGGTGAGGAAGTTGCCCTCGTTCTTGCTCAGCGCGATGCCCGCGCGCCAGGTCAGGAAGCCTGCGATGGCGGCCATGATGACCAGCAGCAGGATGCCCGACCCACGGGCGGCGTTCATGAAGATCTTGTCGCCGAGCCGGCTGTCACGCTTGCGGCGTTCCCTGCCTCGCGGGGCGGCAGGGGAGGATGAAGTCATGTGGTCTACTCCGGTCTGGTGGTGCTGCCCCGAGGGGGCGGCACCCTGGCGGCGGTGCCCCGGACGTGCTCATGGCGAAGTCGTGCTGTCCGGCGGAGCGGCCCCGGCCCCCTCGTCCACGGGGCCGCTCCACCGGAGGTCGGGCTGGATCAGGCCAGGGTCGGGATGACCGCGTTGACCTTGTCCGTCAGCTCCTTCGGGAGCGCGACGTAGCCGGTGTCGCCGACCGCCTTCTGACCGGCGTCGCTGGCGGCGTAGGTCAGGAACGCCTTCAGCGCGTCGAGGGTGTCGGCCTTGTTGCCCTTGTCGCAGACGATCTCGTAGGTGACCAGGACGATCGGGTAGGAACCCTCCTCCTTGGTGCCGTAGTCGAGGGTCAGCGCCAGGTCGCTGCCGGTGCCAGCGATCTTCGCCTTGGCGAAGGTGGTGGCGGCGTTGGCGGCGGTGGCCTCGACCGGCTTGGAGGCACCGGTGGCGATCGCGGCGCTCTTCAGGTTGTTGCTCTGCGCGTAGGACAGCTCGGCGTAGCTGATCGAGTTCTTGACCTGCTTCACCTGGGCCGCGACACCGGCGGAGCCGTTCGCGCCCTGGCCGCCCTTGCCGGCCCAGGCCTTGGCGGCCGGGTAGCTCCAGGCGCCGTTGGAGACCTTGGCGAAGTACTTGGTCAGGTTCTCGTTGGTGCCCGAGTCGTCCGTGCGGTGGACGGCCTGGATGTCGGCGTCCGGCAGCTTGGCGCCCGGGTTCAGCGCGGCGATCGCCGGGTCGTTCCACTTGGTGATCTGCGAGTCGAAGATCTTGGCGGTGGTCGCGCCGTCCAGGACCAGGTTGTCGACGCCGTCCACGTTGTAGACGATCGAGATCAGACCCGCGACGAGCGGCAGGTTGATGCCCTGGCCACCGGTGCAGACCTTCTTGCTGTCCTCGACCTCGGCCGGCTTCAGCGGCGAGTCGGAACCGGCGAACTGGATCTTGCCCTGGTTGAACTGC
This sequence comes from Kitasatospora sp. NPDC028961, assembly GCF_055564815.1. Taxonomy (NCBI): domain Bacteria; kingdom Bacillati; phylum Actinomycetota; class Actinomycetes; order Kitasatosporales; family Streptomycetaceae; genus Kitasatospora; species Kitasatospora sp. NPDC028961. The sequence goes on from NZ_JBVHVO010000027.1 coordinate 93,422, forward strand.
TGGACACCCGCGCCCGAGCCGCCGCCGCCGTAGTTGATGCTGGAGCCGGAGCACGCGGCGCCGAAGTTGTTCTTCCAGACGTCGATCGCGTTGCCCTGCGCGGTGGAACCCGCGGAGATCAGGGCGGCGGGCTTGCTGCCACAGGCGATCGCGGGAGCCGAGGCGGAGCCGCTGCCGCCGGACGCGTTGGTGTTGTTCTCGTCCGAACCGCAGGCGGCGAGCGACAGCGAGCTGACGAGCGCCATGGCACCGATGGCGAGGGCCTTGGAGCGGCCGTTCCGCTGGAGCTTCACAGGGGTGTCCCTTTCTGTGGCATTGCCCGGCACGCGGACCGTACGAGGACGGCGGGGCGCGGGTTTTGCTGTGGTCCGGGGCCCGTGCGGCCCTCCGGTAACCCCGAAGTTAAGCCGGGTAAGTGACACGTCAGCCGGTCGGAAGTGAACGGGGAGTGAACCTCGGACGGATGACAGGAAACTACGTCAGGTAGTAACGGTTGCGTCACGAGCAGGGCGCGGGAAGATCACTGCCGGCGTTCCGTCACCGGTCCGGCCAGGAGGGCGGGCCCGGCTACGAGGACCGGACCGGCCGCGCGCCGAGCATCCCGAGCAGCGCGTCCACCAGCACCCGGTCGCGCTCGTGCGTCAGCCTGGCCCTGGCCTTCCCGGCCGGCAGCCACTCCAGCCGGTCCACCTCCCGGTTCGGCCGGAACTCCCCGGCCGCCGGCACCGCCGCCCAGTACCGGACCTCCTTCGGCCGCCCCTGCGCCAGGTAGTGCTGCGTCGGCAGCTCGTCCCCCAGCACGCAGGAGAACCCGGTCTCCTCGCGCACCTCGCGCAGCGCCGCCTCGACCACGCCCTCCCCCGGGTCGAGCTTGCCCTTCGGCAGGCTCCAGTCGTCGTACTTGGGGCGGTGGATCAGCGCGATCCGCGGCCGCCCGAGCCGGCCGCTCTTCTTCGGGCGCCCCGGCAGCCAGAGCACCGCACCGGCGGCCAGCACCACCGGCCCCCGCCCGGGCCGCGGGCTGCTGATGGTCGAGCCGTGGGCCCGCTCGGTGCTCAGGCGGTCGTGCACGTCATGCCGTCCGGGGTCCGGGGGTGTACCCCCAGCCCTCGGCAGGGGGGATCTCCAGCCAGCCGTCCAGGCCCGGCGGGAGTTCGGGCCACCGGCGGCCGAAGGCGTACCGTGCCGCCTCCACCTCCAGTCGTTGATCAGCATGCACCACGCCGAGCACGTAGGCGGTCGCGGGTGTGATCCTCGGCGTCCGCGCCGCCGTGGCCGCGGTGACCGCCGCGTCGGCCGCCTCCTGGTGCCGGCGCAACACCTCGTCCAGCGCGTCCAGCTCGGCGGCCGGAAGGCCGCACACCTCCAGCGCGTAGCGGGCCCGCTTCACCAGGATCCGCACCCGGTGCCACGGCGCGTCGTCCGCCGCCAGCGCCGCGTCCGCGTCCATCGCACCCCGGGCCGCCGGCACCGCGCCGAGCCGGCGCAGACCGTCCCCGCCGTACGGGGTGGCCGCCCGCCGCAGCGGCAGCTGCTGGGCGCTCGCCGTCAGCGCGCCGAACGCCGTCGCCGCCTGCGGCAGCAGCACCGCGCCGGCCCGGCCGCCCGCCGTCTCCAGCAGCGGCGCCTCGGCGACCAGCAGCGTCATCCGGTCCGCCAGCGCGTGCAGCCGCGCCGAACGGAGCTCCTGCAGCACGGTCGAGTGCGCCCTGGTCCGGGCCAGCGTCAGCTGGCGGTCGAGCAGCGCCCGCGCCTTCGGCGCCCCGGCGTGGCCGGCCAGCATGCCGGGACCGTCCGCCTCGCTGCCGGTCAGCGCGTCCAGCGCGCCCAGCAGCCGGGCCGACCGGCGGACGTACCCCGGCTCCAGCGCCAGCAGGTTCAGCAGCCAGCGCAGCTCGGTGCGCGACTCCTGCGCCCAGGCCTGGTCGAAGGACCCGCCGAAGGTGTGCAGCAGCCCGCCGATCCGCCGTACCGCCCGCAGCAGTCCGGCCGTACCGGTGGACGGGACGACGGCCGCCCCCGGTCTGGCGCCGACCTCGCCCACGGCCATCGGCAGGGCCCGCAGGAACGCCCCGGCCTGGGCCGTGAGATGGCTGGAGAGGATGTCCCCGGCGGTCGCGGTGGAGGCCGTCTGGGCCGTCATCGGCGCATCGGTCATGACTAGGTAGATCCCCGTTCCCCCGGAGCCGTCCCCCGGGGCTGGTGGCCGACCGCAGCAGCGGATCCCGACGCTGGGCGGCCCGTGTCGGCGGCTCGCCCCGGTGGGTCGCTCCATGGGTCGTGGCGGCGGCTCGCGGTCAGCGGGCGGTGGCGGCGCGGCGGCGCTGGCGCGAGTCGATGAGCAGGTCCTGGACGTGTCGCAGCGGCTTGCCCTCGGCGTCCTGGGCGTGCCGGGTCCAGGCGCCGTCCGGCCCGAGGTGCCAGGACTCGGTCTCGTCCGACACCCCCAGGTCGATCAGCCCGGACAGCTCGGCCCGGTGCGCCGGGTCGGTGATCCGCATCAGCGCCTCGATCCGGCGGTCCAGGTTGCGGTGCATCATGTCGGCGCTGCCGATCCACACCTCCGGGTCCCCGTTGTTGCCGAAGACGAAGATCCGCGAGTGCTCCAGGAACCGCCCGAGGACGCTGCGCACCCGGATGTTCTCGCTCAGCCCCGGCACACCCGGGCGGATCGCGCAGATCCCGCGCACCCAGACGTCCACCGGCACCCCGGCCTGGGAGGCCCGGTACAGCGCGTCGATCACGGCCTCGTCGACGATCGAGTTGACCTTGATCTTCACGAACGCCGGACGGCCGGCCCGGTGATGGGCGATCTCGTTGTGGATCCGGGAGATCAGTCCGTCCCGCAGGCCGCGCGGCGCGGTCAGCAGCCGCCGGTAGGACTCGCGGCGCGAGTAGCCGGAGAGCCGGTTGAAGAGGTCCGAGAGGTCCGCGCCGACCTGCGGGTCCGAGGTCAGCAGCCCGATGTCCTCGTACAGCCGGGCCGTCTTCGGGTGGTAGTTGCCGGTGCCGACGTGCGAGTAGCGGCGCAGGGTGTCGCCCTCCTGGCGGACCACCAGGGACAGCTTGCAGTGCGTCTTCAGCCCGACCAGGCCGTAGACCACGTGGCAGCCGGACTCCTCCAGCTTGCGGGCCCACTTGATGTTGGCCTGCTCGTCGAAGCGCGCCTTGATCTCGACCAGCACCAGCACCTGCTTGCCCGACTCGGCGGCGTCGATCAGCGCGTCCACGATCGGCGAGTCACCGGAGGTCCGGTACAGCGTCTGCTTGATCGCCAGCACGTCCGGGTCGCCCGCGGCCTGCTCCAGGAAGGCCTGCACCGAGGTCGAGAAGCTGTCGTACGGGTGGTGCAGCAGGACCTCCCGCTCGCGCATCGCGGCGAAGATGTCCGGCTGCGAGGCCGACTCGACGTCGGTCAGCCCACGCGCCGTGCCCGCGACGAACTTCGGGTACTTCAGCTCGGGGCGGTCCAGGTCGGCGATGCCGAACAGACCGGTGAGGTCGAGCGGACCGGGCAGCGGGAAGACCTCCGCCTCGGTGATGTTCAGCTCCCGCACCAGCAGGTCCAGGATGTACGGGTCGATCGACTCCTCGACCTCCAGCCGCACCGGCGGGCCGAAGCGCCGCCGCATGAGCTCCTTCTCCAAGGCCTTGAGGATGTTCTCGGTGTCGTCCTCCTCGACCTCCAGGTCCTCGTTCCTGGTGACCCGGAAGGCGTGGTGCGCGAGCACCTCCATCCCCGGGAAGAGCTCCTCCAGGTGGGCGCCCATGACGTCCTCCAGCGGCACGTAGCGCTGGGGGGAGGCCTCCAGGAAGCGGGCCAGGGACTGCGGCACCTTCACCCGGGCGAAGTGCTTGTGCCCGGAGACCGGATTGCGCACCACCACGGCGAGGTTGAGGGAGAGTCCCGATATGTAGGGGAACGGGTGGGCCGGGTCCACCGCCAGCGGGGTGAGCACCGGGAAGATCTTCTGCCGGAACAGGGTGTGCAGGCGGGCCTGCTCCTTCTCGGCCAGCTCGGGCCAGCGGACCAGCTCGATGCCCTCGCTCGCGAGGTCCGGCAGGACCTCCTGCTGGCAGGCGGCGGCGTGCCGCGCCATCAGCTCGCGCGAACGGGTCCAGATGAGGTCCAGCACCTCGCGCGGCTGGAGGCCGGAGGCACTGCGCTGGGCCACCCCGGTGGCGATCCGGCGCTTCAGGCCGGCCACCCGGACCATGAAGAACTCGTCCAGGTTGCTCGCGAAGATCGCGAGGAACTTGGTCCGCTCCAGCAGCGGGATCTGCGGATCCTCCGCCAGTTCCAGCACCCGCTCGTTGAACGCGAGCCAGCTGCGCTCGCGGTCCAGGAAACGGCCCTGGGGCAGTTCGTCGAACAGCTCGTCGTCCGCGGCCGGAAGCTCCGGCGGTATCCCCAGCGCACTGGACATCCGGGCCGGAGGGGACAGCGGGGCAGAGACAGGGCGGGGGATGCTCATGGGCTCCAGCTCCTCCAGCAGGACGGCGTCCGGACGGGAAAGGCTCTGCGGGCCGTCGTCCTCGCCCAGCGCCAACGCCCACCCGCCCGGCGCGGTCAACACGGGACCGGCCGGCAGGCGTCGCCGACGCTGCACGAGCGAGACACTACGGACTTCATCCTGTGATCTTCGCGGCAGCAATTGAATCCACGGTAAACACCGCATGGCCAGGAGGAAAGCTGAATCGGTCGGAGCCGGGGCTTGGCGGCCCACCCGTTGCTTCGGCCCCGACTGTCCGCTATGCCGTCCCGGCGCCGCGCCGGACCGTGGTTCCGTGCCTGCCGACGGGTACCCGCGCGATCAACCCTACTGCGATCGGGTGGCGGCCCGGTCGCGGTACGACATCGGCGCGCGGGGTCGCTCGGCCGGTCTCATTCGGCCGGTCTCATTCGGCTGCTGCGGGCCCGCGGTACTGGACGCGGTACATCAGGTCGACCTCGTGGACGGTGAACCCCAGTCGTTCGTAGACGCGCACGGCGGCCGGGTTGTCCGCGTCCACGTAGAGCAGGACCGTCTCCAGCCCTCGCTCGCCCGGTCCGCCGCCGGTCAGGTGACGCAGGCCGGCCGCGGTCAGCGCCCGGCCGAGGCCGCTGCCCTGCTCCGCCGGGTCCACGCCGACCACGTACACCTCACCGAGGGCCGGCTCGGTGGCGGCCGCCGGGTGCACCTTGGTCCAGTGGAAGCCGACCGCCCGGCCGCCGCGGGTCGCGAGGAAGAAGCCCGCCGGATCGAACCACGGCTCGGCCAGCCGGTCCGCGAGGTCCTGCTCGGTCCAGGAGCCCTGCTCCGGGTGGTGCGCGAAGGCCAGCGCGTTCAACCGCAGCCACTCGGCGTCGTCCTCGCCGGGGCGGAAGGTCCGCAGCTCGATGCCGTCCGGGAGGGCGACCGCCTCGGTCTGCGGACCGGTGCGGCGCATCTGCCGCAGCTCGCGGACCAGCTCGGCGCCGTACTTCCCGGCCAGGTGGCGGGCCGCCGGGTGCCCGCCGTGCACCCAGACGTCGACGTGGTCGCGGCCGGCCCGAAGTGCCTCGTTCAGTACCGCGTCCAGCAACGGGCGGCCGAAGCCGCGGCCCCTGGCGGCCGGCGCCACCACGAGCTCGGCCGACGGGTTGGCGCCGGCCGGGTCGCCCTGGGGGAGTTCCAGCTGCGCGTAGCCGACGAGGTCGTCCACCGGCTGTGCCGGATCTGCTGCCCGCTGGACGAAGTGGACGACTCCCGGGCGGGCCGTGTCCGAGGAGCGGAGCCGCAGACGCCCCTGCTCGGAGACCGCTGCGCGGCCGTCCACCGCCTGGGCCTCCGTCAGCACGCGCAGCGCACCGTCGCGCGCCTCCGGCCGGAGCACCTCGCGAGCGACGACCGCCCCCTCGCCGGTCCCCGGCGTTCCCTCGTAGACCCGTTCCTGCTGCGCGTCCTGATCGTCCATGCTCTGACGATACGTCAAGGGAAACGCAAAGAACCCCCCGATCCTTACGGACCGGGGGGTTCTTTGGAATGATTGTTCGGCGGCGTCCTACTCTCCCACAGGGTCCCCCCTGCAGTACCATCGGCGCTGTGAGGCTTAGCTTCCGGGTT
>NZ_JBVHVO010000028.1:0-83629 GCF_055564815.1 Kitasatospora sp. NPDC028961
GTTTTCCGGAGTTTCATTCATCGGATTCGCATTCCGCCGCCCCTCTCGGTGCGACTCCGGAACTGTACGGGGACCGGCCCGCCACATGCAAATCGTCCCGCCCTGCTGTCGCAGGACGGGACGATCCGCGGTCACCGGCGCCGTCAGGCGCGGCCCATCTCCTCGGCGATGGCGGCCGCGAAGGCGTCGATGTCCGCCTCGGTGGTGTCGTACGAACACATCCAGCGGACCTCGCCGGTGTGCTCGTTCCAGAAGTAGAAGCGGTAACGCTTCTGCAGTCGCTCGCTGACCTCGCGCGGGAGAATCGCGAACACCGCATTGGCCTCGACCGGGCGGACGACGGTCACGCCCTCGATCCCGCGGACGGCCGCCTCCAGCCGGCTGGCCATGGCGTTGGCGTGGCCGGCGTTGCGGAGATAGAGGTCGCCCGCGAGCAGCGCCTCGAACTGGACCGACACGAAGCGCATCTTCGACGCCAGCTGCATCGACGTCTTGCGCAGGTACTTGATGTTCCGGACCCGCTCGGGGTTCAGCACCACCACGACCTCGCCGAAGAGCAGCCCGTTCTTCGTCCCGCCGTACGACAGCACGTCCACGCCGACGTCGGTGGTGAAGGCGCGCAGCGGCACGCCGAGCGAGGCGGCGGCGTTCGCCAGCCGCGAGCCGTCCACGTGCACCAGCATGCCGAGCTGGTGGGCGTGGTCGACGATGGCCCGGATCTCCTCCACCGTGTAGAGGGTGCCGAGCTCGGTGCTCTGGGTGATCGAGACCGCGAGCGGCTGCGCGCGGTGCTCGTCGCCGAAGCCCCAGGCCTGCTGGTCGATGAGCTCGGGGGTGAGCTTGCCGTCCGGGGTGGGGACGGTGAGCAGCTTGATGCCGCCCATCTTCTCCGGCGCGCCGCCCTCGTCCACGTTGATGTGGGCGCTCTCGGCCGCGACGACGGCGCCCCAGCGCGGGAGCAGCGCCTGCAGGGCGACGACGTTGGCGCCGGTGCCGTTGAAGACGGGGTACGCCTCGGCGTGCTCGCCGAAGTGGCGGCGGAAGACGTCCTGCAGGTGGGCCGTGTAGTCGTCCTCGCCGTAGGCGACCTGGTGGCCACCGTTGGCGAGCGCTATCGCGGCGAGGACCTCCGGGTGCACGCCGGCGTAGTTGTCGCTGGCGAAGCCGCGGACGGCGGGGTCGTGCCGCCGTACCGCGTCGGTGGGGGTCGGTTCGGTCATCGGGCTGTCAGCCACAGGTGCTGTCCGTTCAGTTCTGCTGCGGGGCGGTCCCAGAGGCCCGCCAGGGCGGTGGCGAGGTCGGCCGTGTCGGTGAAGCCGGCGAACTTCGCGTCCGGCTTCTCCGCCCGCATCTCGGGGCTGACCAACGCCTTGATCACCAGGATCGCAGCCGCGGCGGTGGGCTCGCCGTCCTCGGCGGTGGTCTCCTTCTTGAAGGAGTCCGCCATGGCGAGCGTCCACGCCTCGGTGGCGGCCTTGGCCGCCGCGTAGGCGGCGCCGCCGGCGGTCGGCTTGTGGGCGGCGGCGGCGGAGATCATCGCGTACCGGCCGGACTCGCTGCGGAGCAGCGCGGGCTGGAAGGCGAGCGAGGTGTGCTGGAGCGTGCGCACCACGGTGTCGTGCAGGAAGTCCCAGTCGTCGATCCGGGTGTCGAAGAACTTCTTGCTGCCGCGCCAGCCGCCGACGAGGTGCAGCAGGCCGTCGACGTGGCCGTGCTCGGCCTCCAGGTGGTCGGCCCAGTCGTGGACCTCCTGCGGGTCGAGCAGGTCGATGACCTGGCCGCTGACCCGGGCGCCGGGGACTGCCCCGCGCACGGTGTCGAGGGCCTTCTCCAGCCGCTGCGGGTCGATGTCGGCGCCGATCACGGTGGCGCCGTCGGCGGCGAGCCGGCGCAGCACGGCCTGGCCGGCCGGGCCGCTGGCTCCGGCGACGGCGATGACCTTGCCTTCGAGGTGGGTGCTCACGCGGCGACCTCCTGGATGCCGGCGCCGGTGATGCCGGTGGTGGCGGCGATGACGCCGCCGAGCTTCTTGGCGAGGGCCTCGTAGAACATGCTCAACGGGAACTCGTCCGGGTGGACGGCGTCGCACAGGGCCTTGTTGAGCGCCTTGCCGTCGGCGGTGTCCAGCGGCAGCGCGTCGGGGCCCTTCGCCCAGGTGGAGGCGGGGTGCGGGGTGAGGTAGCGGGAGACCAGCTGGTAGGCGGCGATCCAGTGGGCCGTCTTCGGGCGGTCGATGCCGTCGCGGTACAGGGTCTCGATCTCGCCGCAGAGCGCGTTGGTCACGTCGGCGACGCGGTCCCAGTCGATGCTCAGGCGGTTGTCGCGCCAGCGCAGCGCGTCGTGCTTGTGCAGGTAGGCGAAGAGCAGCTGGCCGCCCATGCCGTCGTAGTTGCGCACGCGGTCACCGCTGACCGGGAAGCGGAACATCCGGTCGAAGAGGATGGCGTACTGGACGTCGCGGCCCTGGGCGTAGCCCTCGGCCTGCAGCTTCACGGCCTCCTTGAAGGCGGTGAGGTCGCAGCGCAGCTCCTCCAGGCCGTACATCCAGAACGGGCTGCGCTGCTTGATCATGAAGGGGTCGAACGGCAGGTCGCCGTGGCTGTGGGTGCGGTCGTGGACGAGGTCCCACAGCACGAAGGTCTGCTGGGCGCGCTCCTGGTCCTCCAGCAGGCCCTCGGCGTCGGCCGGGATCTCCAGGCCGAGCTGCCGGACGGCGCTGGTGGTGACGGCGCGGAAGCGGGCGGCCTCGCGGTCGCAGAAGATGCCGCCCCAGGTGAAGCGCTCCGGCGCCTTGCGCACGGCCACGGTCTCGGGGAACAGGACGGCGGAGTTGGTGTCGTAGCCGGCCGTGAAGTCGGTGAAGGTGATCGGCACGAACATCGGGTTGTCGAAGCGGGTGCGCTCCAGCTCGGCCAGCCAGTCCGGCCAGACCACGCGCAGCAGGACGGCTTCCAGGTTGCGGTTCGGGTTGCCGTTCTGGGTGTACATCGCGAAGACGACCAGGTGCTCCAGGCCGTCCTCCCGCTGGTCGGCGGGCTGGAAGGCGAGCAGCGAGTCCAGGAAGTCGGGCTCCCGGTAGCCGGTGTCGGCCCACTTGGCCAGGTCCGCGTCGACGGCGGCGAGGTAGGCGGCGTCGTGCGGGAAGAGCGGGGCGAGTTCCGCGATCGCACTGCGGACCGTGGCGACCAGCGGGTCGACCGTGTGCCGCTGCACGGCGGACAGGTCGATCGAGCCGTCCTTGGACTGCAGCGGGCGCAGGGCCTCGACCGCGTCCTTCAGACGGAGCCAGGCCGGGTGGCCGGCGTGGGTCGAGACCGGGGCGTCGGCCGCCACAGCGAGCCTTGGCGAAAGATTCTGCATCGTGGACTCACTTCGACAGGAGGTATTTCAACAGGACCACCATAAGTACGACAGGTTCTCCTGTTCAAGGGGGGCCCTGCCGTCGATTCTCCCGGTTCGGGGCTCCGAAACCGCTTGTCCGACATGTGGACGGTCATCTGGATGTTCTGGACAGCCGCGCCGTGGGGATGCGAACCTCCCGCCATGCTCCCGGCGGTGATCCTGGTGGCGCGACGCCACATCGACCTGCTCCGGGTGTCTTCCAGCTGTTGTGCGCGCGGTCTCTGCCGCTGCCGCTGATCCGGCTCGGGGGCGCCGCGGACGCGGCCCCGTACGCCGACCATGCCGCCTGTGTTCCGGCGCCGCCACCGGGGGGAAGTGACCCGCCGGGGTGCCGGCCCGGCCCGGGCCCCCGCGCCGCTCGCTCCCCGCTCTTTCCGGTCCCTCTTTCCAGGAGCCCCGCCATGACCTCCCTCCGCAAGCCGTTCGCCGCCCTGCTGGTCACCGCCGCCGCGCTGACCGCGTGCGCCCCGCAGGACTCCGCGTCCGACGCGTCCGGCACGGGCGCCGCCGCGAGTGCCCCGGGGACGGCCGACGGCTGCGCGCCGGGTGCGCTGGGCACCCGCACCGCGGGAACGCTGACGATCGGCACCGACCAGCCCGCCTACGACCCCTGGTTCACGGACGACAAGCCGGAGAACGGCAAGGGCTTCGAGTCGGCGGTGGCGTACGCCGTGGCCGAGAAGCTCGGCTACCCGAAGGAGAAGGTGACCTGGGTGGCGGCGCCGTTCGGCAAGGCGACCACCCCGGGCGCCAAGGACTTCGACTTCGACATCAACCAGGTGTCGATCAGTGACGAGCGCAAGCAGGCCGTCGACTTCTCCTCCGGCTACTACGACGTGCGGCAGGCGGTGATCGCGCTGAAGAGCTCCAAGGCGGCCGGGGCGAAGAGCGTCGCCGACCTGAAGGGCGCCAAGCTGGGCGCGCAGGTGGGCACCACCAGTCTGGAGGTCGTCACCGACACCATCCGGCCGACCGTGCAGCCGGCCGTGTTCGACTCCAACGACCTGGCGAAGGCCGCACTGCGGAACGGCCAGATCGAGGCCCTGGTGGTGGACCTGCCGACGGCGTTCTACATCACCGGTGCCGAGGTGACGGACGCCCAGGTGGTCGGGCAGTTCGAAGGGGCGGCGCGGGGCGAGCAGTTCGGGCTGGTGCTGGACAAGGGCTCCCGGCTCACCGGGTGCGTCACGCGGGCGGTGGACGCCCTGCGGGCCGAGGGCGTGCTGGCGAAGCTGGAGAAGCAGTGGCTCTCCGACGCCGTCTCCGCACCCGTCCTGAAGTGAGCGGGGCCCCGATGAGCGCCGAGGCCGCGGCCGGTCCCCGCAAGGCCGGCGGCGGGAGCGGCACCGGGCTGCGCCGGCGCCGGCGGACGGACCCGCCCGGGCCGGCGCCGGACGACAACTACCGCCCGTCCGCGCGGCGGCTGGCGCACGAGGCGTACCGGCGCGGCCGCAGCCGCCGGGCCGCGCTGATCGCCGGGACGTCGACCCTGGTGACCGCCGTGGCGCTCTCCCTGCTGGTGGTCAACTCCCCCGGCTGGGCGGCCACCCGGAAGGCCTTCTTCGACGCCGACTACGCCCGCCGGGCGCTGCCGGAGGTGCTCAGGGGCCTGCGGATCAACCTGGAGCTGATGCTCGGCTGCGGGGTGCTGATCCTGGTCCTCGGCCTGCTGCTGGCGGTGCTGCGGACGCTGCGCGGACCGGTCTTCCTGCCGGTACGGCTGCTGGCCACGGCGTACGTGGACTTCTTCCTCGGTCTGCCGATGATCATCTGTCTGCTGGTCATGATCACCGGCGTGCCGGCGCTGCGGCTGACCGGGGTGACCACGGATCCGATGCTGCTCGGCGGCGCCGCGCTGGTGCTGACGTACTCCGCGTACGTCTCCGAGGTCTTCCGGGCCGGCATCGACTCGGTGCACCCCGACCAGCGGGCGGCCGCCCGTTCGCTCGGGCTGAGCAACGCGCAGGCGATGCGCCACGTGGTGCTGCCGCAGGCGGTCCGCCGGGTGGTGCCGCCGCTGCTGAACAACCTGGTCAGCCTGCAGAAGGACACCGGCCTGGTGTCGATCGGCGGGGCGATCGACGCGGTGTACGCGGCGAAGATCATCGCCAGCCGGTCGTTCAACTACACCCCGTACGTGGTGGCCGGGCTGGTCTTCATCGTGCTGACCGTGCCGCTCACCCGGTTCACCGACTGGCTGTCGCGCCGGATGAACCGCCGTCAGCACCAGGGAGGTGCCGTGTGACGACCAACCCGGTCCTGCGGCTGGAGTCGGTGCGCAAGAGCTTCGGCTCCCAGCTGGTCCTGCGCGACGTGGACCTCGCCGTGCCCGAGCACACCGTGACGGCGCTGATCGGCGCGTCCGGCTCCGGCAAGTCCACCCTGATGCGGTGCGCCAACCTGCTGGAGCGGATCGACGACGGCGCGATCTTCCTGGACGGCGCGGAGATCACCGACCCGCGCACCGACGAGGACGCCGTCCGGCGCCGGATCGGTGTGGTGTTCCAGGCGTACAACCTGTTCCCGCACATGACGGTGCTGGAGAACGTCACGCTGGCGCCGCGCCGGGTGCACCGGCGCGGCCGGGCGGAGGCCGAGGCCGAGGCGCTGGAGCTGCTGGACCGGCTGGGTCTCGCGGCCAAGGCCCGGGAGTACCCGGACCGGCTCTCCGGCGGGCAGCAGCAGCGGGTCGCCATCGTCCGCGCGCTGGCCACCGGGCCCCGGCTGCTGCTGCTCGACGAGATCACCGCCGCGCTCGACCCGGTGCTGGTCGGCGAGGTGCTCGCGGTGGTGCGGGACCTCAAGGAGCGGGGCATGACGATGGTCGTCTCCACCCACGAGATGGGCTTCGCCCGTGAGGTGGCGGACCAGGTCTGCTTCCTGGAGTCCGGGGTGGTGCTCGAACAGGGCCCGCCGGAGCAGGTGTTCGGCGATCCGCAGCACGACCGGACCAGGCGGTTCCTGAGCCGGGTGGTCGCCTCGGGACGACTGGCGCCGTAGGCCCCGCCGCTCGGCCGGCAGGTCCTCGACCGAACGAACAGGTATCACTCGAACGGACCAGTGCACCCGGGCCTCGGGGGTGTCTCCGGAGGAATCACTACGCCCGTCACTCCCATGCGCCCCCGTTCGCGCCCTGCTGCGCGCGGCTTCGACCGGTGATCGTGGACAGCACGTCTGTCCGCGTTCTCCGGGAGGCCGCCGTTGCACGGTCCAGTGCTGGTCAGCTGGCTGCTGGCCGCCCTCACCGCCACGTCCGGCGCCTACTGCCTCAGCCGCCTGGGCCGCACCCCGTGCGCGGCGGACGCCGGGGCGGGCCGCGGCCACGCCCACGAGTCGGACGCCGCCGAGGCCCTGATGGGGCTCGGGATGGCGGCCATGGCCCTCGCCGGGGCCGCCGTCCCCGCCGTGCTCTGGGTCTGGCTGTTCGGCTTCCCCGCGGTGCTCTTCCTGCTGGCCGCCGCCCGCGACCGGACCGGGCGCGGCCACCGGCTGCACCACGCGGTCGGCGGACTGGCGATGACGTACATGGCGCTCGCGATGGCGGCCGCGCCGGCCCACGGCCATCACCACGGCGCGAGCGCCGGAGCCCCGCTGCTGACCGGCGCGCTGCTGCTCTACTTCGGCGGCTACTCGCTCTGGGCCGGCAGCCACCTGCTGGCCGCACCGGGCGGCCAGGTGTCCGGGAGCCTGCGCACCGCCGGGCTGCCCCGGGCCTGCCGGCTGGCGATGGGCCTGGGCATGTTCGCCATGCTCCTGACGATGTGAGAGCGGCCCGCGCGGCCCGGGGCGTGGCGTTGGTCACTGGGCGGCCGAAAGCCGTTCCTCCGGACGCCGGCAGCGCTTAGGTTGGCAAGGAGCGCGCTGTCGCGTTCCGTGCGTACTCGGGGAGCCCATGCCATGACGGCCCTGCTCGGCCTGCTGCTGCTCGGACTGCTGCTCTCGACCGTGGCGCCCCGGCTGCTGGCCCGGGCCCGCTGGGCCGAGCGCGAACCCGTGCTGGCCCTGCTGGTCTGGCAGTGCCTGGTGGTCGCCGTCCTGCTGTGCTGCGCCCTGAGCCTGGTCCTGGCCGCCTCGGCCGCCCTGCCGGAGCTGCGGGTACTGCTCTTCACCGGCGCGCCGCACGGCGTGGAGGCCGCGTACGCGCTCCAGGACGCCGAGGGCTGGGGGCGGCTCTGTGCCGCGGTCCTGGCGGCGGGCGGCGTGCAGACCGTGCTGGCCCTGACCCGCGAAGTCCGCTCGGCGAAGGCCCTGCGCAATCGGCGGCACGCCCAACTGGCGAGCCGGGCTCCCGAGTTGCCGGGGTCCATCGACACCCTGAAGCACCGCCGGGAGCGGCTGGTGGTGCTGGAGAACGTCCGCCCGGAGGCCTGGTCGCTGCCCGGTCACAACTCCCGGTTGGTGGTCACCACCGGAGCCCTCCAGCAGCTGACGGACCGGGAGTTGGCCGCCGTGCTGAGCCATGAGCGCGGACACGTCCGGGCCCGGCACCACTGGCTGTCGCAGTGCTCGCAGGCCCTCGCCTCGGGGTTCCCCGGGGTCGGCGTGTTCAGCGCCTTCCGGGACCAGGTGGGCGAACTCGTGGAGCTGGCCGCGGACGACCGGGCGGCCCGCCGGCACGGGCGGCACACCACCGCCGTGGCGCTGGCCGAACTCAACCTGGACCGCGGGGTGTTCGGCTCCTGCCCGCCGGGGCTGGCGCAGTCCCCGAAGCGGGTGGACCGGCTGCTCGCCGGGCGGCCCCGGCTGCCCGTCACCCACCGGCTGCGGCTCACCCTGGCCGCGCTCGCCGCGCCGGCCGCCGCCGTCCTGCTGGCCGCCGCACCGGGGCTCTCGACCCTGTTCTGATTCCGGCGCGGGCCTACGGGCCCGCCCTCGGCGAACCGGTGACGGAGCGTCAGGTTGGCGCCGACTCCCCGCAAGGGGTGCCGGGAGCGACCGGGTCGGGAGAGACCGGGGAGCCGAGCGTGCGCGCGAGCACCTCGCGGTGCAGCGGCCGGGCCTCGGCGTAGCGCCGGCAGCCGGCCTCGGTGAGCGCCACCTGGATGCCGCGCCGGTCGTTGGGGCACATCGCGCGCGTCACCAGCCCGGCCTTCTCCAGCCGGCCGATCAGCCGCGAGAGCGCGCTCTGGCTCAGATGGACGGTGTCGGCCAGCTCCTGGACCCGCAGCTGGTGGCCGACCGCGCTGTCGCGCTCCTCGACCAGGCGCTCCAGCACCTCGAACTCGCTCACGCCCAGGTCGTACTTCTCACCCAGCTCGCGATCGAGCGCACAGGACGTCGCGGCATGGCGGGCCAGCAGGTCTCGCCATTCGGCGACCAGACCTGCCTCCGCCGGAGAGTCGAGTTCAGCCACCCGGCCACAGTACCACGTGCACATGAAACTTATGTAGCCGCATTAAATTCACTTGCAATGAATGCACGTGCATGTAGTGTCCTCCCCATGACCACCGCGACCGTCCCCGCAACCGACGACCCGTCAGCCTCCGGGCTGCGCTGGACCCCCCGCCTCTGGGGCACCCTGATCGTGCTCTGTGCCGCGATGTTCCTGGACGCCCTCGACGTCTCCATGGTCGGCGTCGCCCTCCCGTCCATCGGCTCCGAACTCCACCTCTCCACCTCCGCGCTGCAATGGGTGGTCTCCGGCTACGTCCTCGGCTACGGCGGGCTGCTGCTGCTCGGCGGGCGCGCCGCCGACCTGCTCGGCCGGCGCCGGGTGTTCCTGGTCGCCCTCGGCGTCTTCGCGGGCGCCTCACTGCTCGGCGGCCTGGTCGACGACGGCGGCCTGCTGATCGCCGCCCGCTTCCTCAAGGGCGTCAGCGCGGCCTTCACCGCGCCCGCCGGCCTGTCGATCATCACCACCACGTTCGCGGAGGGCCCGGCCCGCAACCGGGCGCTCTCCATCTACACCACCTGCGGCGCCAGCGGCTTCTCGCTCGGCCTGGTGCTCAGCGGCCTGCTCACCTCTGTCGGCTGGCGCTGGACCTTCCTGATGCCCGTCCCGGTCGCCCTGCTGGCCCTGCTCTTCGCGATCCGGCTGCTCCCCCGCCCGGTCGAGGAGCGGGCCAAGGGCGGGTACGACGTGCTCGGCGCGATCACCGGCACGCTCACCGTGCTGCTCCTGGTCTTCACCGTCACCGAGGCGCAGGGCGCCGGCTGGCTGAGCCTGCGCACCCTCGGCTCGCTCGTCGTGGTCGCCGCCCTGGCCGCCGCCTTCCTGGTCACCGAGAGCCGCACCGCCCACCCGCTGGTCCGGCTCGGCATCTTCCGCAACGGCTCGGTCGCCCGGGCCAACGTGATCGCCTTCACCATGACCGGCGCCTACGGCGGTTTCCAGTTCGTGGTCACCCTCTACCTCCAGCACCTGCTCGGCTGGTCGGCCCTGCAGATGGCGCTCGGACTGCTCCCGGCCGGCGCCTTCATCGCGCTGTCGGCCCCGTTCATGGGCCCGATCGTGGACCGCTTCGGCACCGGCCGGCTGCTGCCGATCGGCCTGCTCGCCCTGACCGCCGCCTTCGCGCTGTTCCTGCGGCTGGACGAGCACAGCTCGTACCTCACCCTGGTGCTGCCGTCGATGATCCTGCTGGGCGTCGGCTTCGCCCTGGCCTTCCCCTCGGTGAACATCGCCGCCACCGACGGCGTGGGCGACGAGGAGCAGGGCCTGGCCTCCGGGCTGGTCAACACCGCGATCCAGGTCGGTACGGCCGTGGTGCTCGCCGGGGCCACCGCGATGATCACCGCGGGCAGTGGCGGCGGGGACGGTGCCCAGGCCCAGCTGGACGGCTACCGGCCCGCCCTGGTCCTCATCACCGGGATCGCCGCGCTGGGCTTCCTGATCGCCACCGCGGGCGCCGTGCTCGACCGGCGCAAGCGGTCAACTACGGTCTCCGTCCCGGACTATGACTATCCGTCCGTCGACCTGGCCGACCGACGGGACGAGGTCCTGACCAAGAGCTGACCCCACCAGCCCGGCCCCGTCCTCGACCTCAGGTACGCGCCGGCTCCACCAAACCCCCGTGTCGGTGGAGCCGGCGCGTCCGTACGAGCCGATCCCCGCAGTCCCGCCCGAGTGCGGGGTTCCACGGATCGGCGGCTCGCGCCGCCAGTATATTGGCCAGGAGCCAACGAACGTACGGAGCAGACACGATGGCACCTCGCGGGGATTCGGTCAATGAGGAAATGCGTCAACGCTCCCGCCGGCGCATCATGCGCGCCACCGTCGAACTCGTCGACGAGCACGGCTACGCGGGCACCACGCTGACCGACATCGCCGAGCGGGCCGGCCTCGCCCGCGGCCTGCTCTCGTACTACTTCGACGGCAAACGGCTGCTGATGCAGTCGGCGACCCACCGGATGATGCACCTGGCGCTGTCGGCCGCCCTGGACGCGATGGAGCCCGGCTCCTCGCCGGAGGCCCGACTGGCCCGCGCGATCGACACCGTGCTGGGGCTGGCGATGGACCACCCCCGGGTGATGCGCTCGCACCTCGCGCTCATCCTCGACCCGGACACCGGCGCCTTCGTCCAGGACCCGGAGCAGCGGCAGCTCGGCGCGATCCTCCAGGGGCTGCTGCGCGACTGGGGCGCGCCCGACCCGCTCGCCGAGCACGCGGTGCTGCGCAGCGCGCTGATGGGCGGCTGCATCGGGGTACTGCTGCCGGGTGCCGAACTGCCGCTGGCGCTGATCCGCGCCGACCTGTTCGGCCGCTACGGCCTGGACTGGCCGCTCGGCCTCCCCCCGCAGCCGCAGCCGCCGGAACGCGAACGGCCGCCGGCCCGCGGGTGAACGCGGCGGCCGGCGGCCGTTCGGTGCCCGGTCGCCCGGGCCGGGTCAGCGCTCCTTGAGGATCGACGCCAGCAGGTCGATGGTGCGCTCCGGCGTCAGGCTGTCGACGCAGAGCCGCTCCATGACCTGGATGTACGCGTCGACGTCGTCGCGCTTGTCGAGGTAGAGCGCGCTGGTGAGCTGCTCCAGGTAAACCACGTCGGCGAGGTCCTGCTCGGGGAAGCGCAGGATCGTGAACGCCCCGGACTCCCCGGCGTGGGCGCCGAAGCGGAACGGCATCACCTGGATCACCACGTTGGCCTGCTCGGCGACGTCGATCAGGTACTGCACCTGACCGCGCATCACCTTGGGGCCGCCGACCGGCCGTCGCAGGGCCGCCTCGTCGATGACCGCCCAGAGCCGGGGGCTGCTGCCCTCGGCGAGCAGCTTCTGGCGGCGCAGCCGCAGGCTCACCCGCCGCTCGACCTCGTCCTCGCTGATCACCGGGCGACTCTGACCGAAAACCGCCCGTGCGTACTCCTCGGACTGCAGCAGGCCCGGGATGAACTGGACCTCATAGGTGCGGATCAGTGCGGCGGCCTCCTCCAGTCCGACATAGGTCTGGAACCAGCCCGGCAGCACGTCGTTGAAGCTGTGCCACCAGCCGGACTTGTTGGCCTCCCGGACCAGGCCGAGCAGGGCCTCGCGCTCACCGCCGTCGTCCACGCCGTAGAGGCTGAGCAGATCGGCGACGTCGCGCTCCTTGAAGCTGACGCGGCCGAGCTCCATGCGGCTGATCTTCGACTCGGAGGCGCGGATCGCATAGCCCGCGTCCTCGCGGGTGATGCCGCGCGCCTCACGGAGGCGGCGCAGCTGGGAGCCGAGGAGGATCCGGCGGACCATCGAGCCGCCGCCCGGCTGAACTGTGGTCATGCGGTCGAAACCTCCACCTAGGGCAAACAGCGCACAGTCTGCCATCAGTTGAGCGCTCACGGTGCCGATACTGACGGATGTTCCTATCAGTTCTGCACTCCTCACACCAGGATGCACGTGCATTCGGCGCTTGCATATGCCATTTGAACGACTGCACGTGAATCGACTCTTGCATCTGCAGTGAGCGCAGAGGACGATGGTGCACGTGCACCTGCACATCCCTGGCAATCCCGCGGGCTCCGCGTCGACCCCACGCGCGACTCCGCGCACCAGCCCGGCAGCGCCCTCGCGCCACCGGGCCTTCGTGTGCGCGCGCGACTGGTCGAGGGGTCGGCCGCGCGGCCTAGCGAGTCGGAGGTGACCGGCATGACCCCGGCGGGTCCAGCCGTGTCCGCCCCCTTATGGGAGGAGCTCTTCATGAGCACCGGTACGGCCTTGGCAGTCGATCCCCATGTGGTCACCTGTACGCTCGCCCCTCGCTACGAAGCTGTCAGAACCGCCCGCGACTTCGCCAGGACCGCTCTTCAGCGCTGGGGACTGAGCGGACTGTTCGACGACGTCGCGCTGGTGGCCTCGGAACTGGTGACCAACGCCCTGCGGCACGCCATCGGCGCGTGCCCCGGTGCGACGGGCGGCGCGCTCGACGACTACGACTTTCCCACCCAGCCCGCTCCCGAGGGGCGGCTACCGATCCGAATAAGCCTGGTGCACCGCGCACCGCAGGTGGTCTGCGCGGTCAGCGACCCCAGCAGCACCGGGCCGGTGGCCCGGGAGGCGGACTTCGTCGCCGAATCGGGTCGCGGGCTGCACCTGGTGGACTCGTTCAGCCGGTCCTGGGGCTGGCACCCGCTGGGCGGCGGCAAGGTGGTCTGGGCGCTGTTCGAGCCCGAGGCCGGCGCGCTGGCGGAGCTCGGCGGGCGGCACCGCCGCTCGGCCTAGCCGTGCGCCGCGGCCGGCGGGAGGACGGCACCACTCCCGGGGTGCGGCACCGGGAGGGCGGCACCGCTCCCGATCCGCGGCCGCGCACGCTCCTGGCCGCAGACGTGCGGCGCCCGGTCCGCCGCGGCCCGCCCGCGAGCCCCGGCCCGACGGCGACCGGTCGGCGGCAGCCGGTCGCGCGATCGCCCGGTGACAGCCTCCCGGAGCGACGGCCGCACCGGCGGCACCCGCTCACGACGCCCACCACGGGGCGGCCGGGCGGAGAAGACAAAGGCCGTCGTGGTGTCAGCACCCACGACGGCCCCCCGATGGCGAAGAGGACGAAACGCTCAGACCGCCAGGTGGTCGAACTCCCCGTCCTTGGCGCCCAGCAGCAGCGCCGCGATCTCGGCCCGGGTGTAGATCAGTGCCGGACCATCGGGAAAGCGCGAGTTGCGCATCGCCACGTCGCCCCCCGGGAGCGCGGCGAACTCGACGCAATTGCCCTGGGAGTTGCTGTGGAGGCTCTTCTGCCAGACCACGTCCTTGAGGTCCGCAGCCGCCATCCCGTTGTACGTGTCGTACCTGTCGTGCATAGAAATCTCCCGAAGAGCTCCGGAGTAGTCGTCCAGCTCGGCGCCCCGGCTCGCAGCCGAACGACTGGGCCGGCCCCGTACCGGCCCGGCACAACGCCTCACTTGACGTGATGATAGCTCCAGTGCACGTGCATCAGCACGGGACGTTGCAGGTGCACGGGCCTTTCGTCGACAAATCGGAACTCTTCACCGCCTCGACACCTGAGGGAACGTAAGCGGACATATCCGGGGCAATCGGGAAGACTCCGATAACCGCCCGTAGGCGGCCACCCGCTGAATGTTGATCTTCGGGCGCCCGGAGTCGCACCGCCGTGACCCTCCGTCAGACCGTCCGTATGCTGTGAGACATCTCACGCGCCACCGCCGCAACGCGCGGCACCTCCTGTCACGTCTCAGGCAGAAGTGGTAGCCACATAGGGATTGATTACGGTATGTCCGAATTTCGGGCACCCCGCCCCTCCCGGTACGGCAGCCGACTGCAGCGTTGGCCGGGGGATGTCCTACGATCTCCGCCATGAGCACCGCAGCCATCCCGGGCGCGCCACTGCCCGTCCGCACCCCAGGCTCCCGTGCGCGGGGGCGCCACCGACGCCCCGAGCGCCCCGAGATCCCGGCCGGATCCCCGGCCCTGGTGCTCGCGGTGCCCGCGACCGCCGGGCCGGAGTCCCGTTCCGTGGTCGAGGAACTGCTGTCGATCGTACGCAGCGAGCAGAACGGCGTGCAGACCGCGGCTGGTTACCTCGACAGCGGCGCGGGCGGGAGCGAGCCCGGCCGTGACGAGTACTCCGTCGCCGAACTGCTGGCGCACGCCGCCGAGTCCGGCCTGCCCGCCCCGGTCGTGGTGCCGCTGGTCCCCGGCCCGCACGGGTTCCTGACCGAACTGCACGCGCTGGCCGCCGAGTACGGCGCCCACGTCACCGATGTCCTCGGCCCGCACCCGCTGCTCGCCGAGGCCGTCCACGTCCGGCTCTCCGAGGCGGGGCTGGCCCGCGCCGACCGCGCCCGGCTGTTCGCCATCGCGACGGCCGCGGACGGCGTCGTCCTCACCACCGTCGGTGGCGAGGAGGCCGCCGCGGCGGCCGGGATCACCGGTGTGCTGCTGGCCGCCCGCCTCGCGGTGCCGGTCGTGCCCGCCGCGCTCGACGTGCCCGGCTCGGTGGCCGCCGCCGTCGCGCACCTCAAGGAGACCGGCTCCCAGCGCCCCGCGCTGGCCCCGCTGGTGATCGGCCCGGAGGCCGACTCCGAGCTGCTCGCCACGGCCGCCGAGGAGACCGGCTGCCCGAGCGCCGCGCCGCTCGGCGCCTACCCGACGGTGGGCCAGCTGATCGCCGCCACCTACCTCGCCGTGCTGCCGGCCGTCGCCCCCGAGGCGTTCGCCGCGCAGGCCGCCGCCGAGGAGGCCGCTGCCCAGGAGGCCGGGGAGGCCGCCGCCGAGTAGCGGACCACGAGCGCCGAAGGGCCCGGAGCGCGCCCGCTCCGGGCCCTCGCCGTACCCCCCGCCGTCCGTGTCCCCGCCGCACCGGCCCTCTCCGTACGGGCCCGCGCCGTACCGGTCCGCGGCGTACCGGTCCGCGGCGCGTCGGTGCGGGACCCGGCCTCAGGCCCGCCTCAGGTCCGCCCATCCACCCGGCCGGTGGCCGCCGCCGCGTCCTTGAGCCGCAGCGCCGGCAGCTGCACCGGCCGGGACTGCGCGGCGAAGGCGGCCACCGGCACGCCGGTGGCGTTCCACGGCGACCGCCCGCCGCCACCGTCCGCCTTGCGCACCTGGAGCACCTCGGACTGCCCCGCCCGGCGCAGCAGGATGTTCTTCGGCGGCGCGGACTCCGGGTCCATCCAGAGCTCGTTGCCGTCGAACTCGCAGTCCAGGACGAGGATGTCGTCCGGCTTGCCGTCCGGGGTGGCCCGGAAGGCGATCCCGGCCCGGCGGTGGCCGGTGAACCGGCTGCGGCTGAAGGTGACCGCCTCCCCGGCGAGTTCGTGGCGCGCGGTGGAGACGCCGTAGTCGCTCTGCCCGGCGGCGTCGATCAGCAGGCCGTCGAAGACGGTCCCCTTGTCCCGGCCGAGCGAGTGCAGCGCCACTCCCCCGCCGCCGTTGCCGTACAGCACGCTCGCGGTGTAGTCGAAGTCGTTGAGGTACGCGCCGTGCTCGATGCCCCACCCGCCGTTGTGGTAGGCCGCGAACTCGGTGACCACGTGGTGCTGCTGGGCGTTCAGCCAGACGAAGATGCCGTCCCGCAGGTTGTTGTGGGCCAGGCAGCGCCGGAACGTCCAGACCCCCTCGCTGTTCTCCGGCCACTCGAAGCCGGAGGCACCGTCGGCCCCCTGGACGCCGACGGCCACGCAGTCCAGCGCCTTGCCGCCGGTGCCGGCGCCGAGGTTGAAGCCGGTCAGCCGGTAGGCCCGCGGGTTGGGCTCCAGCCGCGTGCGGGAGGCGACGCAGGACTCGTAGACGATGTCGTCGGAGGGCTGCTGCGGGGTGCGGGTGTCCGGCGGGCCGTCCCACCAGTAGGCGTCCTCCCAGGTGTCGTGGCTGATGCAGCTGCGGAAGGTGATGCCGTGGCTGGCGTGCGGGACGAAGGCGTGGCTCCCCGCGTCGCGGACCACCAGGCCCTCGACGACGGTGCCCCGGGTGGTGTCGCCCAGCATGTGGAAGTGCAGCCCGTACCGGCCGAGCACCGGGGCGGTCACCGGGGCGCTGCCGTCCGGGCCCTTCCAGGACTCCGCGGTGTCGGTGCGCGGGCCGACCCAGCGCAGCGCCGCGTGCCGCAGGTCGGCCCGGCGGGAGGTGGTGAGGTGGACGTGGGCGCGGCCCTCGGCGGTGCCCTCGATCCGCACGCTGCGGGTCAGGTTGAGCACCTCGGCGCCGACCGTGACGCCCCCTCCGGCGGCCACCCGGGGGTGCGCGTACGTCAGCGGCGCCTCCAGGGTGACGGTGGATCCGCTGACGGACCGGACGACGGCGAGGTCGTAGCGGGTGGAGAAGCCGTCCTCGCCGGGCGGACCGGTCGGGGTGACGGCCAGTTCGTCGCCGGGCAGCCAACCGGTGGGCGACGCGGCCAGGCTGACGGTGGTGTCGCCCGCCGCGAGTGCCCGGTCGGCTCGCACCCAGGCGGTCTTGGCCGCGCCGTCCAGCCGCAGGTACCCGGCGCCGGTGACCCAGAGGCCGACGTCGGTGTCGACCACCTTCATGCCGTCCCCCCGGAAGCGCCGCTCGTCGACGGCGGGGAAGCGCACGGTGTGCACGGCGGCGCCCTCGGGGGCGAGCGCGAGGGTGCCGCGGATCTCGACGTTGCCCGCGGCGGCGAGGGTGAGGCTGCGGTCGGCGGCGAAGGTGAGCGCACCGCCCGGCTCGACCAGCAGCGAGCCGATCGCGGCGTCGGTGTCGAGCAGCACCCGGTCGGTGATCCGGACGGCGCTCTGCGGTCCGGGTACCCGGCCGCCCCAGCCGGCCTGGTCCGACCACGGGCGGCCGCCCTGGTCGGGGGTGGGCGCGGGGGCGGCTCCGGCGGTGGGCTGCCCGGGCGCGGCCGCCCCCTCGGCGGGGGCGCCGTCGGTGGCGCCCCCGGGCGTCCCGGAGGGCGACGCGGCGCCGTGCCGGTGCGCCGCGGCCGGGTCGGCCGCTCCCGGCTCCGTGGCGGGGTCCTCCGGGGCGGCGACGGGCGCGGAGCGGCCGTCCAGGGAGCGCCGCAGCGCCTCGCCGCCGACCGCCGCGAAGACCGTGCCGACGGCGAGCCAGCGCAGCATCGTCCGCCGGGGCAGGGGAGTTCGGGGCTCGGCGGGCGGGATGTCCGCTCTGCGGTGTTTTGCCCGGCGGTGCGTCCCACGTGGCCGCTCGGCCGGCGCACCGGCCTCCGGACCCTCGTCCATGGCCATCGCTGCGAAGCCCTCCCCCCAGACGGCCGCGTCGGTCCTGATGCCCTGAAGCATAGGCAGTTGCCGTGACTCCGACGGGCGTTGCTCGAAATCGGTCATTTCTGATCATGGTGGACAGCCATTCAGCACGCTCTTCATAAACTGTGATGACCGTCACACATGTTTGCGGTTTGAACTTAAGTCTGCTTAACGTGCTCCCCGTTCGTGGCCACACGGACCCAGCCCACCCGCAACGCCGAGTCCTGCCGTCGGGTGCGCTGGCAGCGCAGAACGCACCACGGCAGGAGCGGGGGAACCACAGGTAAGTCGCCCGGGACCGGTTCGTACCGGTTCGGGGCTAGGGGTGAAGCCGCGTCCACAGCGCGGCCGGGCAACTCCAGCCCGAATCCGACAGCTCACCTCGCAGGCGTGGGAGAGGACCGCGTCACCATGCTGCCCACCAACGGCACCCGCCTGTCCGGCCGCACCCGCCGAGCGATCGCCACCCTCGGCGTCGTCGGTATCGGCCTCACCATCCCCTGCCTCACCGCCGGCTCCGCCTCGGCCGCCTCGGTCGCCACCTGGGACAAGGTCGCCCAGTGCGAGAGCACCGGCAACTGGAGCATCAACACCGGCAACGGTTTCTACGGCGGCCTCCAGTTCACCAACTCCACCTGGGCGGCGTTCGGCGGCACCAGCTACGCCGCGCGTGCCGACCTCGCCACCAAGGACCAGCAGATCGCGGTCGCCGAGAAGGTGCTCGCCGTCCAGGGCCCCGGCGCCTGGCCCGTCTGCTCCGTCCAGGCCGGTCTGACCAAGGGCGGCACCCCGGCCGCCGTCGACACCGCGACCGCCGCCAAGCCGGCCGCCCCGAAGGCCACCCCGGCCCCGGCGCAGACCCCCGCCCCCGCCGCCAAGCCGGCCGCGCCCAAGGCCGCCCCGAAGGCCGCCGAGGCCCCGGCCACCGCCGACTCCGCCCAGCAGTCGCAGGGCCGGAACTGGCAGCAGTACCGCCAGGACGCGCAGGCCTCCTCCGACTACACCGTGGTCGCGGGCGACTGGCTCTCCTCGATCGCCGACAAGAACAACGTCCAGGGCGGCTGGGAGCGGCTCTACGAGCTCAACCGCGGCACCCTCGGCGACGGCCCGCACGTCATCTACCCGGGCCAGCACCTGAGCCTGGGCGACCGCGCGAAGACCCGGGCCTCGGACGAGTCCGGCCAGGGCTTCGACTGGTTCAACCGCTCCTCGGGCGCCACCGGCAAGGCCGACGGCTCCACCGCGACCGCCACCAAGCCGGCCGCGCAGACCCAGGCTCCGGCCGCCAAGCCCGCCGCCCAGGCGCCGGCCCAGGCCGCCACGGGCAGCATGGCCGCCGCGGTCTCCTTCGCCCAGTCGAAGGTCGGCCAGGCCTACGTCTACGGCGGTACCGGCAACGGCGGTTGGGACTGCTCCGGCCTGACCCAGGCCGCGCTGCGCGCCGCGGGCGTCTCCGTCCCGCGGGTCGCCGCCGACCAGGCCGCCGCCAGCACCCACGTCTCGCTGGACGCCCTCAAGGCCGGCGACCTGCTGTTCTGGTCCAACAACGGCCAGGACTCGGGCGTCTACCACGTCGCGCTCTACATCGGCGACGGCAAGTACGTCGAGGCCGCCAACCCGAGCGTGGGCGTGCGGACCCAGACCATCGCCAACTGGGCCCCGGACTTCGCCGGCCGGGTCTGATCCCGCGCGCGGTCCGCACGCGGTCCGCACCGTCCGCCGCAGCCCCCGGGGGGAGTCTGGTCGCTCCTCCCCGGGGGCTCCGGCACGCCCGCGCGCGGGACGGCGCGGGCCCGGGCATGGCCAAACCCGGGCCCGGCGGGCATGCTGCTTCTCCGCACCCGAGGAGGAGTCACATGGCCCAGGTCACCGTCACGCTCGACGCCAATCTCGCGATCGACGCGATGATGCTCTCCGGCACCAGGAACCCGCAGGACGCGGTGGAGCTGATCCTGCGCGACTACCTCGCCCGGGGGCGGCGCACCGAGAGCCGGACCGGCGAGGCCGCCGACGGGCAGCGGACCGGGCAGCAGCGCCCGACCGCGCAGGAGGGCTGAGGGCGGACAGGACGGGGCCCCGGAGGACTGGATCGTCCTCCGGGGCCCCGGTCGTCGTCTCAGCGGGCGCAGGCGCCCGTGGAACCGCGCATCACCAGCTCCGGCTGGAACATGAACTCACCGCGCTGGGCGGCGTTCGCGCCGACCTCCTCCAGCAGGGCGTCGACGGCGGCGGTGGCCATCGCCTCGACCGGCTGGCGGATGGTGGTCAGCGGCGGCTCGGTGAAAGCTATCAGCGGCGAGTCGTCGAACCCGACCACCGAGACGTCCTGCGGAACGGACAGCCCCCGCTGGCGCACCGCGCGGATCGCCCCGAGCGCCATCATGTCGCTGCCGCAGACGATCGCCGTACAGCCCTTGTCGAGCAGTGCGCCGGCCGCCGCGTGCCCGCCCTCCACGCTGAACAGCGTGTGGTGGACGAGCTCCCGGGCCTGTTCCTCGGTCCGGCCGAGGACCTCCCGCAGGGCCGCCGTGAAGCCCTCGATCTTCCGCAGCACCGGGACGTACCGCTTCTGCCCGACCGCGAGGCCGATCCGCTCGTGGCCGAGCTCGGCCAGGTGCTGGACGGCCATCCACATCGCGGCCCGGTCGTCCGGCGAGATGAACGGCGCGTCGATCTTCTCGCTGAAGCCGTTGATCAGGACGAACGGCACCTGCCGGCCGGTCAGCCGGGCGTACCGGTCGTGGTCGGCGGTGGTGTCCGCGTGCAGGCCGGAGACGAACACGATGCCCGCCACGCCCCGGTCGACCAGCATCTCCACCAGTTCGTCCTCGGTGGAGCCGCCGGGCGTCTGGGTGCAGAGCACCGGGGTGTACCCGTGCCGGCTCAGCACCTGCTCGATCACCTGGGCCAGCGCGGGGAAGATCGGGTTGCTCAGTTCCGGGGTGATCAGCCCGATCAGTCCCGCACTGCGCTGGCGCAGCCTGGTCGGCCGCTCGTAGCCGAGCACGTCCAGCGCCGCCAGCACGGTCTGCCGGGTGGCGGCGGAAACGTTCGCCTTGCCGTTGAGTACGCGGGAGACGGTGGCTTCGCTGACCCCCGCCTGCGCCGCGATGTCTGATAGTCGCGCCGTAGTCACGGTCCCAGAGCCTATTGCAACCACGTCAGACCGCCCACCAGTCGGTGCTGTCCGGTCCGAGAACCGCTTCGCCGCCGGCGTCGGCGGCCTCCGGCGCGGCGTCCGCGGAGGACAGCAGCAGCCGGCCCGGCGCGGGTATCCGCACCGGCTCGGCGGTGGTGTTCACCGTGCAGACGAAGGAGCCGCGACGGAAGACCAGGGTGCCCTCGGGGCTCGCCAGCCACTCGACCCCGGTGCCGGCGCCCAGCCCGGACTGCTCCCGGCGGATGGCCAGCGCGCTGCGGTAGAGCTCCAGGGTCGACGTCGGGTCACCGGTCTGCGCCTCGACGCTGAGCCCGGCCCACTCGGCCGGCTGCGGCAGCCAGCTGGGGCCGCCGGGGGTCGGGCCGAAGCCGTACGGGGCCTCGGTGCCGGACCACGGGATCGGCACCCGGCAGCCGTCGCGGTAGCCGTCCTGGCCGGCCTT
Source organism: Kitasatospora sp. NPDC028961 (assembly GCF_055564815.1). Classification (NCBI taxonomy): domain Bacteria; kingdom Bacillati; phylum Actinomycetota; class Actinomycetes; order Kitasatosporales; family Streptomycetaceae; genus Kitasatospora; species Kitasatospora sp. NPDC028961. Next base: position 21,104 of record NZ_JBVHVO010000028.1, read on the forward strand.
GCGGAAGAAGGACGGGTCCTGGCGGACCTCGTCGGGCAGGTCGGTGACGTCCGGCAGGCCGAGCTCCTCGCCCTGGTAGACGTACGCCGAGCCGGGCAGCGCGAGCATCAGCAGGGTGGCGGCGCGGGCCCGGCGCAGGCCGAGCGCGCGGTCGCCGGGGGTGCGGATCTGGGTGCCCAGGCCCGGCGGGTTGGCGAACCGGGTGCTGTGCCGGGTGACGTCGTGGTTCGAGAGCACCCAGGTGGCGGGGGCGTCGACCGGGCGCATCGAGTCGAGCGACAGGTCGATCACCGAGCGCAGCTCGGCGGCGTCCCAGGAGGTGCCCAGGTACTGGAAGTTGAAGGCCTGGTGCAGCTCGTCGGGGCGCACGTAGTTGGCGGTGCGCTCGACGGTCGGGGTCCACGCCTCGGCGACGCCGATCCGCTGCCCCGGGTACTCGTCGAGGATCTTCCGCCAGCTGCGGTAGATCTCGTGCACGCCGTCCTGGTCGAAGAACGGCATGACGTCGTTGCCGAGCAGCCTCAGCTGGTCGCCGCCGCCGATGTCGGGCAGGCCGGGGGCCTTGACCAGGCCGTGGGCGACATCGATCCGGAATCCGTCGACGCCCATGTCCAGCCAGAACCGCAGGATCGAGCGGAACTCGTCGGCGACGGCCCCGTTCTCCCAGTTGAAGTCGGGCTGCTCGGGCGCGAACAGGTGCAGGTACCAGTCACCGGGGGTGCCGTCGGGGTTCTCGGTGCGGGTCCAGGCCGGGCCGCCGAAGATGGACTCCCAGTCGTTGGGCGGCAGCTCGCCGTTCTCGCCCTTGCCGGGGCGGAAGTGGTAGCGCTCGCGCAGCGGGGAGGACGGGCCCTCGCGCAGGGCGCGCTGGAACCACTCGTGCCGGTCGGAGGAGTGGTTGGGGACGAGGTCCACGATGATCCGCAGGCCCAGCCCGTGCGCGTCGCGGATCAGCGCGTCGGCGTCCAGCAGGGTGCCGAACATCGGGTCCACCGCGCGGTAGTCGGCCACGTCGTAGCCGGCGTCGGCCTGCGGGGAGGCGTAGAACGGCGAGAGCCAGACGGCGTCCACGCCGAGGTCGCGCAGGTAGGGCAGACGGCTGCGGATGCCGGGCAGGTCGCCCATGCCGTCACCGTTGGAGTCGGCGAAACTGCGCGGGTACACCTGGTAGATGACCGCATCCCGCCACCAGCCTCTGGACGCGCCGGTGCTTGCCTCGTGAGCGGTGGCGTCGGCGGCGGGCCGGGAGGTGTCGGCCAGGTTCTGGGTCATGGACGGTATCCCTTGGGACTAGAGAGCGGCAGGTCAGGACTTGGAGGCGCCGGCGGTCAGGCCGGTGACCAGGTGACGCTGCACCAGGTAGAAGAGGACCGAGGACGGGATCGCGATCAGGACCGCGGTCGCCGCCATCAGGTTCCACTGGGCGTCGTGTTCGCTGACGAAGGTCTGCAGGCCGACGGCCAGGGTGTACTTGTCGGAGCTGAGCATGAAGGTGGAGGCGAAGGCCACCTCGGCCCAGGCGGTCAGGAAGGAGTAGAACGCGGCCACCGCGAGACCCGGCCGAGCGAGCGGCAGGACCAGCCGCCAGAAGGTGCCGATCGGGGTGAGCCCGTCGACCCGGCCGGCCTCGTCGATCTCCACCGGGATGGTGTCGAAGTAGCCCTTCAGCAGCCAGGCGCAGTACGGCACGGTGGTGGTCGAGTAGACCAGGATCAGACCGAGGTAGCTGTCCAGCAGGCCGAGTTCGGACAGGATCGTGTACATCGGCACGATCAGTACCGCGATCGGGAACATCTGGGTGACCAGCAGCGACCACATCAGCGGCTTGTGCCCGGGGAAGCGCATCCGGGAGACGGCGTAGCCGGTGGTGGCGGCGATCAGCACGCCGAACACCGTGGTCACCCCGGAGACCAGGAACGCGTTGCCGAACCAGGTGAAGAAGTCGGTGTCGAACAGCACCGTGTGGTAGTTCGACAGGGTCATCTTGTCGATGATCTCGCCGGGGTGGAGGTAGTCGGTCTTGTCCGGGCCGAGCGAGACGTAGAGGATCCAGACCACCGGGAACAGCGCGATCAGGCTGGCCAGGATCAGGGCGCCGTGGGCCAGCGCCTTGCCGAGCGGGCCGGACTCGCCGCGGCGACGGGTCCTGACCGGCTTGGCGGCCGCCGCCGCCGGGGCGACGAGGACGGTGGGTCGTTCGGTGGTGGTGCTCATCGGGGTTACCTGCCTTCGTGGGTCGCTTGGTTACCGGTCGGCGTCAGCCGTTGGCCTGCTCGTTGCGGGCGAGCCAGCGTCGGTAGAAGGAGGTGAAGACGATGAGGATGGACAGCAGGATCACGCCGTACGCGGCGGACTGCGCATAGTCCCGGGGCTGCTGGCCGAAGCCGAGCCGGTAGGCCCAGGTGACCAGCAGCTGGGCGTCGGGCGCGCCGTTGCCGCCGAACAGCAGGAAGATGACGGCGAACTGGTTGAACGTCCAGATCACTCCGAGCAGCACCACGGTCGAGGAGACGGTGCGCAGCCCGGGCAGGGTGACGTGGCGGAACCGCTGCCAGGCGGTGGCGCCGTCCATCTCGGCGGCCTCGTACAGCTCGGCCGGGATCGACTGCAGGCCGCCGAGCAGCGAGATCATCATGAACGGCACGCCGACCCAGGTGTTGACCAGGACCGCGGCCGCCTTCTGCGCCACCGGGTCGTCCAGCCAGCCGGGCTCGGGCAGGTGCAGGGCGGAGAGCAGGCCGTTGACGGCGCCGCCGTCGGCGAGCATCAGGCGCCAGGAGAAGACGGTGACGAAGGTCGGCACCGCCCAGGGCAGGATCAGCAGCATCCGGTAGACGGCACGGCCGCGCAGCTTCTGGTTGAGCAGCAGGGCGAGGCCGAGGCCGATGGTGTAGTGCAGGCAGACGCAGAGCGCCGTCCAGGCGATGGTCCAGACGAAGTGCGACCAGAAGCGGTCGTACGAGCCCGGGCCCCACAGGATGTCGGCGTAGTTGTCGAAGCCGACGAAGTGGTAGCTGGCCGGGATCTCGTTGACGCCGATCGTGCGGGCGGCATTGAGGCTGTTGGCGTCGGTGAGGGTGAGCCAGATGCCCTCGGCGAGCGGGTAGAGCACCAGCCCGCCCAGCACCAGCACGACCGGCGCGATCATCGCGTAGGCGTACCAGTGCTTGGCGTACGAGCGCTTGAGGCGCTCCATCAGGCCCGGACGCGGATCGCGCTCCCGGCCGCCCTGGCCGGTGGCGCCCTGCACGGCGACTGACATTGTTCGACACCTTCTCGGAGGAGGTCCGCCGCCTCGCTTCGGCGACTGCTGCTACGGGTCTGGCCGTCCGGCCCGCCGGGAGTGACGGCGGGCCGGACGGCCGGGTGGACTACTTCGCGAAGCCGGGGAGGAGCTTGGCGTAGTCGGTGGCGACGGTGTTCAGGCCGTCCTGGGTGCCGGTGCCCTGGACCACCTTGCCGAGGTTGGTGCCGAGCGAGGCGAACAGCGAGCTGTACTCCGCGAGCTCGGGGCGCGGCTTGGCGCTGGGGAGCACGGCCTGGAAGCCGGCGATGCCGGGGTCGGCCTTGACCTCGGGGGTGAAGGCGTCGGCGCGGGTCGGCAGGGTGGAGTTCTTCTGCGCGATGAAGGCCTGGCTCTCGGCCGAGGTCATGTAGGCGGCGAACTTCTCGGCGGCGGCCTTGTGGGCCTTGTCGGCGCCCGCGTACACGGAGATGTTGTGGCCGCCGGTGGGGGCGCCGGACTTGCCGCTGGAGCCGGCCGGGACGGGGGCGATGCCGAGGTTGGTCTTGTCGGCGAACGCGGAGCCCTTGTAGATGTTGGTGATCTCCCAGGGGCCCTGGATGATCGCCGCGACCTTGCCGCTGTTGAAGGCGTCCATCATGTGCGCGTAGGCGTCGGTGGTGACGTCGGCCTTGGCGGTGCCCGGCGCGGTGAACAGCGACTTGTAGGTCTCGATGCCCTTGACGGCCTCGGGCGAGGTGATGGTGATCTTCTTGCCCGCGGCGTCGACGGTGTCGGTGCCCTCGCCGAACAGGAACGGCATGGCGTAGTAGCCGTCGGCGGCCTTCAGCCAGAAGCCGTCCACGCCGGCCTTCTCCTTGACGGCGGCGGCGGCGGTCTTCAGCTCGTCCCAGGTCTTCGGCGCGGCGGTGATGCCGGCCTTGGTGAAGAGCTCCTTGTTGTAGAGCAGGCCGAGGGTGTCGGTGACCAGCGGGACGCCGTACATCTTGCCCTCGTACTTGGCCTGCTGGATCAGCGTCGGCTGGAACGCGGCGGAGTCGGCGGCGGCCGGGGTGCCGTCGAGCGGCTCCAGGTAGCCGGCCTTCGCGAAGGCGGCGGTCCAGCCGACCTCGGAGCGGAACACGTCCGGAGCGCCCTTGGCCCCCATGGCGGTCTGGAGCTTGTTCTGCGCCTGGTCGAACGGCACGTTGACGAAGTCGACCTTGATGTTCGGGTTGGCGGCCTCGAACTTCTTGGTGAGTTCCTGGTAGTTCGGCGCCTCGTTGGTCGCGTTCGACGTGTCCCAGTAGGTGAGGGTGACCGGCCCGTCGGCCTTGCCGTCCGAGCTGGAGCCGCTGCTGCCACAGGCAGCCATCGAGACCGCGAGGGCCACAACGAGGGCAGAGGCCGCGATGCCACGCCGCATGAGAACTCCTTGGGAGGGGTGGGGGTGCCCGAGATGTGTGAGACAGGCGCATAATGGCTGCCTCGTCCCGACCGCACCGTTGCTGCGGTCGGGCTCGGGAAGGAAGTTAACAGCGGCGCAATCATCACCGAAAGCCCTTGCAGCAAGTTTCTGCAAGAATCGCCGATCGTTACGCCCACGTGTCCTGGACGTAGCCGCACGGTAGTTGACAGGCGAAGATCCTGAATCCTTATGTCCGGTTCGCCCCGTTACCCGACCGTCGGAAAATACGCTGGGTTGCGGCAAGGCCCTTGCAGCAGACTGGACGGATGCTGATCCGAGCCGCCACGCGAGAAGACCTGCCGCTGCTGTGCGCACTGGAACGGGCCGCCGGGGCGCCGTTCGCCGCCATCGGGATGCCGGAGATCGCCGAGGACGAGCCGCCCACCCCGGAGGAACTCGCCCGCTACCTGGACGAGGGCGTCGCGCTGGTCGCGCCCGGCACCGGGGGAGCACCCGTCGCGTACCTGCTGGCCGAGCCGGTGGACGGCGCCCTGCACATCGAACAGGTCTCGGTCCACCCCGGCCACGCCCGGCGGGGGATCGGGCGGGCGCTGATCGAGCACCTCGCGGCGGGCACCGACGCGCCCGCACTGACCCTCACCACCTTCGCCGAGGTGCCGTGGAACGCGCCCTACTACGCGCGCTGCGGCTTCCGGCCGCTCGCCGACGGCGAGATCACCCCCGGCCTGCGGGAGATCCGCCGCCGGGAGGCCGAGCACGGCCTGGACCGCTGGCCACGGCTCTGCATGCGCCGGGAGCTCCCGGCACGCTGACGGCCCGGCCCGGCCGGCCGGGCTTCGGGGGGCGAGGGGCCTCACCGGTGGCGAGAGGCGGGGCTAGGCGGCCAGGAGCCGACCCGGGGGTCCGGGGGGACTGCCCCGGGCCCCGCGCCGCCCGCCACCGGGCCGGCTCAGCTCACGCCGAGGCGCAGCACGGTCGTCGAGCGGAACTCCTCCCCCGGCCGCAGCTCGGTGCTGGGGAAGTCCGGGTGGTGCGGGGAGTCCGGGAAGTGCTGGGTCTCCAGCGCGATCCCGGCGAACGGCCCGTACGGGACGCCGCTCGCGCCGGTCACCGCGCCCTGGAACTTGTTGGCCGTGTAGACCTGCAGCCCCGGCTCGGTGGTCAGTACCTCCAGCGTGCGGCCGCCGACCGGCTCCTCCAGCAGCGCCGCCCGGGCGGGGGTGCCGTCGGCCGGACGCGGGCGCAGCACCCAGTTGTGGTCGTAGCCGCCGGGACCGGTCAGCTGCGGGTGCTCGTCGTGCACCGACTTGCCGATCGGCCGGGCGACGGTGAAGTCGAACGGCGTCCCGGCCACCGGCTCGGTGCGGCCGTAGGGGATCTGGCGCTCGTCGGCCGGGGTGTAGGCGTCGGCGTCGAGGGTGAGCAGGTGGCCGAGGACGTCCCCGTTGCCCTCGCCGGCGAGGTTGAAGTACGCGTGGTTGGTCAGGTTGATCACGGTCGGCCGGCCGGTGACGGCGCGGTAGGCGATCGTCAGCTCGCCGGCGGAGGTCAGTGTGTAGTCGACGGTGACGTCGAGCGCGCCGGGGAACCCCTGGTCGCCGTCGGGGCTGTGCAGGCGCAGCCGGACACCGGTGGGCAGTTCCTCGGCCTCCCACATCCGGTGGGCGAAGCCGTCCGGGCCGCCGTGCAGGGTCATGCCGCCGCCGGTCGGGGCGAGCGGGTGCTCCTCCCCGTCGATGGTGACCTTGCTGCCGTCGATGCGGTTGGCGTAGCGGCCGACGACGGTGCCGTAGTGCCGGGCCGGGCCGAGGATCTCGGCCAACCGGTCGGAGGAGAGCAGCAGTTGCCCGGTCCGGCCGGCCCGGTCGGGGCCGCTCAGGGTGTGCAGGGTGGCGCCGAGGGTCAGCACGCTCGCCTCGTACGGGCCGGCCCGAAGGGTCCAGCGCTCGATCGCGGCGCCGGCGCCCGCGGGTTCGAGGGGTTCGTGCCGCACGCTGGTCGGCTGCGAGCCGTTCGCCGGGGGCGTCGACATGTCCTGCTCCTCACTGACGGCCGCGGCGTGCCGCGGCCCCTGGTACCGGGTCCGTCCGGGGCCCGCAGCCCCGTGGGCCAGCCTAGTCAGCGGGCCGGTGGCGAGGGCGCTCATGTCGCCCCCGCGCGCCGTTGTCCCACTGCCGTCCGCCGGTCCCTCGCGCGGCGCCGCTCCGCCGCGTCGCGCGCACCGCCCCGGGGTACCGGTCCGACCCGCCGCTCCCCGAGGCGCCGCGTCGGCCCGTACCGCCGGGCTGGTTCGTCCTGTCGTGCTGGATCGTCCTGTCGTGCTGATCCCTGGTGCCGTACTGGTCCGTGCCGCCGGGCTAGTCCGCACTGCCGGGCTGCTCGGGCGGCATGCCGAGGGCCGAGGCCAGGCCGTCCGGCCCGCTGCCCGCCTTGCGGTAGACGGCCGCCAGCCGCCGGTTGACCAGGCTCAGGTGGACGCCGAGCTCCTCGGCGATCCGCTGGGCCGGCAATCCGCGGACGGCGAGCCGGGCGACGTCCCACTCGGGCTGGCTGAGGATCTCCCGGACGTCCGCCAGCCGGTTGGGCCGCAGCCCGTAGTTGGCCAGCTCGCGGCGGGCCTGCTCGACCAGGCCGTCGGCGGCGCAGTGCTGGGCCAGTTCGATGCCCTGGTACAGGTACTCCTGGGCGTCCTCCAGCCGGCCGACCCGGCGCAGCGCGGCACCGAGCTCCACCAGGGCGACGGCGTGCTCGTACCCGGCGGGCGACTGGCCGAGGTGGCGCACGGCCTGCTCCAGCAGCTCCACCGCCTGCTGGCCGTCCTCGATCTGGGCGTGCAGCCGCAGCGCGGTCCCGATCGCCGAGGCGGTGCCGAAGCGGCGGGCGTCGCGGACGGACCGCTCCGCGTAGGCGCGGGCGCTGTCGGGTTCGTCCTGCGCGAGCGCGATGGCGAGGTGGCCGGCCCAGGGCGCCCAGACGGTGTTGTGCCAGCCCCGGGCGTCCAGTTGGGCACCGGCCTGGGTGAGCGCGGCGGCGGCCCCGGCGTTGCGGCCCTTGGCGAGCAGCAGCTTGCCGTAGAGCGAGGCCGCGTCCGGCAGCACCATCGCGGTCTCGTGGTACGGCGGGCTGAACCCGAAGCCGCTCGCGAGCTCCCAGGCCTCGTTGATCCGGCCGCGGGCGATCAGGGTGTCCACCAGGACGCCGACCGCGTCCCAGGCGAGCGGCAGCTTGGGGCCGATCCGCTCGGAGAGCCGCAGCGCGCGGCGCAGGAAGTCCTCGGCCTCGGCGAGCAGGCCCCGGCGGAACCGGGCCAGGCCCATCAGGAAGTACGCGAAGCCGCGGTGCGCGCCGCTCCAGCCGGCCACCTCGAACTGGACGATGGCGTCCCCGAAGAGCCGCTCGGCCTGCGCGATGCGATCGCTGTAGGTGTACGAGAGACCGAGCGTGGCGGGCAGTTCGAAGCCCCAGGTGTTGTCGGTCCAGCCGAGGCCCTTGGGCAGCCGGCCCTGGTCGAGCACCTGGTCCGCGTGGCGCAGCACCTCGGCGGAGGGCTCGCCGCGCAGGGTGAGGTCCCAGGCGCGCAACGCGAGGACCGCCCGGTCGGCGGCCTCCCGGCCGGTGAGGCTGCGGCAGAGCGCGCCCAGCCGCTCCGAGCGGCCCGGCCCGTCCTCCTCGGACTTGCGGTAGGCGTGCCACATGAACGAGGCGGCCTCCAGCCGGAGCCGACCGGCCGGGTCGCCGACCGTCTGCTCGGCCTCCTCCTGGCAGACCCGTGCGGCCTCGCCGAGCTGGCCGCTGTGCGCGAGGACCTCCGAGAGCCGGAAGGTGGCGTCCACCCGCAGGGCGGGGCGCAGCGGGCCCTCCTCGGGGTCGAGCGCGAGCCGCAGCTGGTTGACGGTCGCGCCGGGGTCGGTCAGCAGGGCGGAGCAGCCGAGCTCGTAGAGCACCTCGGCGCGGTCCTCGTCGTCCGGCGGCTCGGCGAGCGCGCGGTGCAGGCAGCGCTGGGCGGCCTCGGGCGCGCCGATCATCAGGTGCTCCTGCGCGGCCCGGCGCAGCTTGCGGACGGTGCGGTCGTCGCCCTCGCCGGGGAAGGTCTCCACCAGGTGGCGGGAGGCCGCGAGCAGGCCGAGTCCGGCGTTCTCGATCTCGGCGGCGGCCACGCCGTGCATCCCGGTGCGGGTGGACTCCGGCATGGTGTTGTAGATCGAGCTGCCGATCAGCGGGTGGACGAACTCCAGGTTCCCGTTGGGCGTCTGGGTGAGGACGCGCTGGCGGCGCAGCTGCTTGATGGATTCGCGGGAGCCCTCGGCGCTCTGGGTGGAGATCCGGGCCGCGAGCTCGGGCCGGATGTCGGTGCCGAGCATCGCGGCGGCCCAGGCGAACCGCAGGGTGGTCGCGCCGAGCCGGTCCAGCCAGCGCTTGAGGGTCATCCCGGTGGCGTCGACGGCGAGTTCGCGCAGTTGCTGGGAGTTCTCCTCGACCGGTTCGAGCGCCTGGTCGCGGACCTGGTCGAGCAGGGCGACGGCCTCGTAGGGATTGCCGTTGACGACGTTCCAGAACTCGTAGCAGAAGGAGTCCTCGGCCTTCGCTCCGAACTCGGCGCGGATCATGTCGGTGACGGAGACCAGCGAGAGCCTGCTGAGCTCGTGCCGGCGGGTGGCGAGCCCGGTGACGGCGCACCGCTGGTCCTGGGCCTCGGGCTGCCAGTCGGCGGCGTCCTCCCGGTAGGCGAAGACCAGCAGGACGGGCAACTCGCGGGCCCGGACGGCGAACTGGGTGAGCCAGCCGAGCGATTCGAGGTCGGCCCAGTGCAGGTCGTCGACGATCATCACCAGCGGGGCGCGCCGCGGGGCGAGCTGGGTGAGGACGTAGTCGAGGCCGTCGCGCACGCCCTGCGGATCGAGTCGGCGGGCCCCGCTCTTCGGCTGCTTGAGGCCCATGGCCGGTCCGACGACCTCTTCCCAGGTGCCCATCACCTGCCGGAACTCGTCGGGGGCGAGGTCGCCGAGGACGGGCTGGAGCAGCTGGCGCAGGACGTGGTACGGCTCGTTGAACTGGCGCTCGCCGCCGCGGGCGAAGAGCACCGTGGCGCCCTCGCGGAGCTTGGCGATCCGGCGGACCTCGTGGAGCAGGCTGGTCTTGCCGATGCCGGGCCGGCCGGAGAACGTGAGCAGCTCGCCGATCTCGGTGCCGCCGGCCGCGAACTCCCGGCAGAGCTTCTCCACCGCGGCTTCGGCCGACCGGAGTTCGGCGTCGCGGTCGCGCAGCCTGACCCGGGGTGACAGGGCGTCCGCGTCCTGCTTCTCCGCGCCGGCCGCCTCCGCCCGAAGTTCGTGTCGCTGCTCGGTCACCGTCGTGCCTCCGCCTCACCGTTCCCTGCCCGTGGAGCCGAGATTAGCGCCGCTGGGGGCGCGTTGCGCAGCATTCGCGCAGGCTGGGGCCGAGATTGAGGGTTCGGACGGCTTGCCAAGGGCAATTGCCCTATATCCCTAACGTCCGATCATTGCATCCGATACTCTACGGCATTCCCACCGAGTTGATCTTCCTTGTGGGACCCCCTGATGGAAACCCGCCACACCAACTCCCCCACAATCAGCACGAGTACCGCCAGCGCCCCCACCCTCCGCCGCACCGGGAGTCCGATGTCTGACGACACCTCACTTCAGATTCCGTTCCCGCACCGCCGCAGCCCGCACGGCCCGCACGCCGCCGAGCTGCACCGCGCCTGGCTGACCCGGCATCCACTGCTCCCGGATCCGGCGCACCCCTCCTACGCCCACTGGGACGTGGTCGACCTCGCCGCCCTCGGCTACCCGGACTCGGGGCCGGACGAACTCGCCCTGGCCGCCGACCTGATGGGCTTCTACTTCCTCTTCGACGACCAGTTCGACGGCCCGCTGGGCCGGCGCCCCACCGAGGTCGCCCCGATCTGCGAGCGGCTGATCGCCGTCCTGCACGGCGCCCGCCCCGACGCCTCCTCCCCCGTCGAGACGGCGTTCGCGGACCTCTGGGACCGCAGCGTGCGCGGCATGCCCGCCCGCTGGCAGGCCCGCGCGGCCTACAACTGGGAGTGGTACCTGGCCAGTCACCCGGCCGAGGCCGCCGGGCGGATCTCCGCGCGCCCGCCGGACCGAGACGGGTACCTGGTGCTCAGGCGGGGCACCGCCGCGATGGAGACGATCTTCGACATGGTGGAGCGGCTCGGCAACTTCGAGGTGCCGGCCGCCGTGCTCCACCACCCGGTCCTGCGTCAACTGCGCCAGCTCGCCGCCGACATCCCCTCGCTCAGCAACGACGTCCGGTCCTTCCCCCTGGAGGCCCCGCGCGGCGACGTCAACAACCTGGTGATGATCGTGCAGCGGGAGCGCCGCTGCTCGGCCGAGGAGGCCTGCGCCGTGGTGATGGCCGAGGCCCAGCTGATGGTCGAGCGCTGCCGCCAGCTGCACGCCCAACTCCCCGACGTCTTCCGGGAGCTGGGCCTGGCCCGGGTGGAGCGGGCGATCGCCGGGCGGTACGCCGACGGCCTGGTCACCTGGCTGGCCGGCTACCTCAGCTGGGAGTCGCGCACCGGCCGGTACCAGTCCGCCTGAACCGGACCGCCCCGCGCCGGCCGGGCGGTCCCGAACGCCCGGCCCGGGCCCCGGCCGTGGCGGGAATCGGCCGGAACGCGCACCCTCCGTGGACCCCTCCCGTACGGACGGTAGCCGCGGGGCGCCGTCCGCGGCTAGGGTGCCAGGGCGTGTCCGACACGCCCAGCGGCGGGCGCCCCGGCGGCGCCCCGCCCGCGTGCACGGCCGCACCCTCCGCCGGGCCGCCGGTGCGGCCCGGCGCACCGCCCGGCCAGCGTGCCGCGGCGGTGCCCCGACAGCGCGAGGAGGCACCCAGCACATGACGGTCTACCTGCCCCCGGGTCAGCCCGGAAGCATCGTCGCCTACCGGCCCCGCTACGAGCACTGGATCGGCGGCCGCTGGACGCCGCCGGTCCGCGGCGAGTACTTCGAGAACCCCAGCCCGGTCACCGGTGAGGTCTTCACCGAGGTCGCCCGCGGCACCGCCGAGGACATCGAGGCCGCGCTCGACGCCGCCCACGCCGCCGCCCCGGCCTGGGGCCGCACCCCGCCCGCCGAACGCGCCCAGGTGCTGCTGCGGATGGCCGACCGGATCGCCGACCACCTGGAGGAGCTGGCGGTCGCGGAGACCTGGGACAACGGCAAGCCGGTGCGCGAGACGCTGGCCGCCGACCTGCCGCTGGCCGTCGACCACCTGCGCTACTTCGCGGGCGCGCTGCGCGCCCAGGAGGGCGGCCTCTCCCAGCTGGACGAGGACACCGTGGCGTACCACTTCCACGAGCCGCTGGGCGTGGTCGGCCAGATCATCCCGTGGAACTTCCCGATCCTGATGGCGGTCTGGAAGCTCGCCCCGGCGCTGGCGGCCGGCAACGCGGTGGTGCTCAAGCCCGCCGAGCAGACCCCGGCCTCGATCCTGCTGCTGGTCGAGCTCACCGCGGACCTGCTGCCGCCCGGCGTGCTCAACGTGGTCAATGGCTTCGGCCTGGAGGCGGGCCGCCCGCTGGCCTCCAGCCCCCGGATCCGGAAGATAGCCTTCACCGGCGAGACCACCACCGGCCGGCTCATCTCCCAGTACGCCAGCGGCAATCTGATCCCGGTCTCGCTGGAGCTCGGCGGCAAGAGCCCCAACCTGTTCTTCGCCGACGTCGCGGCCGAGCAGGACGCCTTCTACGACAAGACCCTGGAGGGCTTCGCGATGTTCGCCCTCAACCAGGGCGAGGTCTGCACCTGCCCGAGCCGGGCACTGATCCAGTCCGCCGTCTACGACCGCCTGCTCTCCGACGGCCTGGAGCGGGTGCGGGCGATCCGCCAGGGCGACCCGCTGGACACCGCGACCCAGGTCGGCGCGCAGGCCAGCGACGACCAGCTGAAGAAGATCCTCTCGTACATCGAGATCGGCCAGGCCGAGGGGGCCAAGGTGCTGACCGGTGGCGAGCGGGCCGACCTCGGCGGCTCGCTGGCCGGCGGCTACTACGTGACGCCCACCGTCTTCGAGGGCGTGAACAGCATGCGGATCTTCCAGGAGGAGATCTTCGGCCCGGTCCTCTCGGTCACCCGCTTCGAGGACTTCGACGACGGCATCGCCCAGGCCAACGACACCCCGTACGGCCTCGGCGCGGGCGTCTGGAGCCGGGACGGCGCCACCGCCTACCGGGCCGGCCGGGCGATCCAGGCCGGGCGGGTCTGGACCAACTGCTACCACCTCTACCCCGCGCACGCGGCGTTCGGCGGCTACAAGAACTCCGGCATCGGCCGGGAGAACCACAAGGCCGTGCTGGAGCACTACCAGCAGACCAAGAACCTGCTGGTCAGCTACTCCCCGGACGCCCTGGGCTTCTTCTAGGCCGGGCGCCGGACGCCCGGCCGGGCCGCGGGCGCTCCCGACGGACGCGAAAGGCGGAGCGGGAAGTCGGACCGGCCGACTTCCCACTCCGCCACCACTCCCCGTGGTCCGCGTCGCGGCGCCCCCTGCGAGGCGCCGCACCGCGGTTCTCCCGAGCTCACCCGCCGAGCAGCCGCGCCTTCGCGGTCGCGAACTCCTCGGGGGTGAGCAAGCCCTGCCGGGCCAGCCGGCCCAGGTCGAAAAGCATGTCCGCGATCTGCGGCCCGACCGCCGGCTCGTTCACCGGCTCGTTCACCGGTCCGGCGCCCTCGGTCACCGGCCCGCCCGGCGGCCGGCCGGCCGCGGCGCCCAGCACCGGTCCGCGCACCAGCGGCGCGCCCACCGGCCGCTGCACCCGCACCGGCCGGATCGGCCCCGAGGATCGGATCACGGCGTCCTCACTTCCCGGCCGCGCGGTGCGCCTCGGCGGCGCGGACGGCCTCGTCGATGTGCTCGGGCGGGATCCGGACGCCCGAGGCGATCCGCCCGCCGACGGCGCTCAGGGCCTCGGCGGCCTCCCGTGCCCAGACGTGTTCGATCAGCACCAGCAGGGCCACCGTGCCCGGCACCAGCAGTTCGGCCGCCTCCTGGGCGTCCTCCGGCCCGATCAGCGGCAGGTCGGCGTGCCCGTCCGGGACGATGCCGCGCAGGTCCTCGTAGTCGGCGAGTTCGCCGTACGTCGCCTCCCCGTCCACGTGCCGGGTGACCACCAGCGAGTCGACCACCCGGATGTCGCCCCCGGTGCGCAGCTTGCCGAGCACGGTGGCCGCCTCGACGGTGATGGTCTGCCGGGGGAACGCCAGGACGAGCAGTTCGGCCGGACCCATGGGACTCCCTTCCGTGAGCAAATCACCCATATCGGGATCAAAGCACATGAATACCGAAAATCACCGACGCGCCGCCGACATGCCCGGACACGCCCGGCGGACGCCTTAGACAGGAGTCCCGTCCCCCTTCACCCTGGGAGAAACCGTGACCATCGCCATCGCCAAGCTCTCCGACCCGACCGTCCGGGCCGCCGTCGCCGCGATCAACGCCAACGACCGCGCGGCCTTCACGGCCCTGCTCACCGAGGACGCCACGATGTCCGACGACGGCGCCGACCGTGACCTGGCGGACTGGATCGACCGTGAGATCTTCACCAGCCGCGGCCACATGGACGTCCAGTCCGAGTCGGACGGCGGCCGCGCGCTGATCGCCAACTACAGCAACGAGACCTGGGGCGAGATGCGCACCGCCTGGCGCTTCGTCGTCGACGGCAACCGGATCAGCCGCTTCGAGACCGGCCAAGCCTGACGCCGCTCAGGACAGCCCGAGGCAGCCGCGCACCGCGTGGATCAGCCGGCGGGAGCGGACGTCTCCCGTCACCCCGGGCTGCATGCCGTTGGTGACGTAGCCGAACCCGAGGCCGAGCTCCGGGTCGGCGAAGCCGAGCGAGCCGCCCCGGCCCGGGTGGCCGAAGCTCGCCGGCGAGGCCATCAGCGCGGTCGGGCCGTGCCGGAAGAAGCCGAGGCCGAACGTCGAGTTGACGATCAGTACCCGGTCCGGCCCGCTGACCACCGGCCCGGCCGCGCGGGCCAGCACCTCCGGCCCCAGCAACGGTGCCGGCACCGTGCCCGGCGCCCCGCCCTCCCGGTCGGCCGCGCCGACGAGCGCCGCGTAGAACCGGGCCAGCGCCCGCGCGGTGCCGATCCCGCCCGCCCCGGGGATCTCGGCGGCCTGCACCGCCGGGTCGTTGAGGTCCACCCCGGGCCGCACCGAGGCGAACGCCCGGGCGGTCAGCGAGGCCGGGTCCTGGTAGGCGTCCCGGACCACCTGCTTGGGGCGCAGCCGCAGCCCGCTCGGGCCGGTCCGGGCGGCCTCCGGAGCGGGGAGGTCCACCAGCCGGCCGACCCGCGGCGCGGCGCCGGCCGGCAGCCCGATCCACAGGTCGAGGCCGAGCGGCCGGGCGATCTCCTCGGCGAAGTACTGGCCGACCGTGCGCCCGCTGACCCGGCGGACCACCTCGCCGACCAGCCAGCCGAAGGTGTACGGGTGGTAGCCGTGCGCGGTGCCGGGCTCCCAGGCCGGCGCCTGCGCGGCCACGGCCGCGACCGCCCGCTCCCAGGTGAGCACGTCCTCCAGCCGCAGCGGCACGTCCAGCGCCGGCACCCCGGCCTGGTGCGAGAGCAGCCAGCGCACCGGCACCCCGCCCTTGCCCGCCGCGCCGAACTCCGGCCAGTACGAGACCACCGGCGCGTCCAGGTCGAGCTGCCCGCGCTCGGCGAGCAGCAGCGCCGTGGTCGCGGTCAGGCCCTTGGTGACCGAGCGCAGCACCTGCGCGGTGTCCGCCGTCCACGGCACGGCCGGCGCGGGCCGGCCACCGACCTCGGGCCGGGCGTCGCCGCCCCACAGGTCGACCACCTTGCGCCCGCGCACGTACAGCGCGAACGCCGCGCCGAGCTCGCCGTACTCCTGGAAGTTGCGCGAGAAGGCCTCCCGTACGGGCTCGAAGCCCTCGGCCGTCTCGCCCCAGATCTCCGTCACCGCGCGCCCCCGGAGTCGTCCGAATCCTGTCGTGCCCGCGTTCGAACCGGGCCCGGAAACCCTAACCTGTCCGTCATGACCAACCCTGCCGATGAACTGCTGGACGTCGTCGACGAGCACGACCGGGTGATCGGGACCGCCCCGCGCGGGGAGGTGTACCGGCGGGGGCTGACCCACCGCTGCGTGTTCATCCTGGTCCGCGACCGGACCGGGCGGATCTTCGTGCACCGGCGGACCGACACCAAGCTGTTCGCGCCCGGCTTCCACGACATGTTCGTCGGCGGCGTGGTCGGCGCCGGCGAGACGTACGCGAGCGCCGCCGTCCGCGAGGCCGAGGAGGAGCTCGGCGTCAGCGGGATCGAGCCGCGCCCGCTGTTCAAGTTCCTCTTCCGGCAGGAGGGGCTCTCCTGGTGGTGCGACCTGTACGAGGCGCGCTGGGACGGTCCGGTCGCGCCGCAGGAGTCCGAGGTCGCCTGGCACGCCTGGCTGACCCCGGAGGAGCTGGACGCCCGGCTGGCGGCCGACGCGTTCGTGCCGGACGGCCTGGAGGCGTACCGCCGCTACCGGGAACGGCACCCGGCGCGGTAGGCCCGGTTCCCGGCGACCGGACAAGATCCACGGCGGCCGCCCGGGCCGGATAGGGTGACGCCCATGGCTTCCCGTACGCCGTCGGCGGCGCCCACGTCCCCGCGCACCGCCCGGAGCAGCGGCCGGGCCGCCGGCCGCACCGGCGCCCCGGACGGCGCGACCCCGGACCTCGCGGCACCCGGCGGCACCGCCGCCGGCGCACCGGCCGGGAAGGGCGGCGAGCGCCCGCGCCGGCGGCTCAGCGTGGACGAGCGGCGCGAGCAGCTGATCGCCGTCGCCCTGGACCTCTTCAGCCGGCGCCCGCCCGAGGAGGTGTCGATCGACGACATCGCGGCCGCCGCCGGCGCCTCCCGCCCGCTGGTCTACCACTACTTCCCCGGCAAGCAGGCACTGTACGAGGAGTCGCTGCGCCGGGCCGGCCGCGAGCTGGCCGGCCGCTTCGAGGAGCCCGCCGACGGCCCGCTCTCCGAGCGGCTGTACCGGGTGATGGGCCGCTACCTGGACTTCGTGCAGAGCCACGGTCCCGGCTTCGCCGCGCTGCTGCGCGGCGGCTCGGTGGCGGCCAGCGCCGGGACGTCGGCGGTGATCGACGAAGTCCGGCGGGCCGCGCACGACCAGATCCTGAGCCACCTGGCGGTCCCCTCGCCGAGTCCGGGCCTGCGGCTGACCGTCCGCGCCTGGATCGCCAACGCCGAGATCACCTCGCTGGAGTGGCTGGGCGAGCGCTCGGTGCCGCTGGAGGAGCTCCAGCTGCACCTGGTCCAGGAGTTCGTCGCGGCCCTGACGCTGACCGCCGCCCGGGAGCCCGCGCTGGCCGCCGAACTCGCCGGCTTCTTCGCCGCCGAGCACCCCGCCGGCCCGGCCGGGCGGCTGGTGCGCGAACTCGCGGGCCTGTTCGCCGTTCCCGGCATCGCGGACGCGGTCGCCGCGCTGGCGGTCGAGCCCGCGAACTGAACCGGCGGACGCCGGTTCTGCCACAGCGGCGGCCTCTGATAGGAATGGGCACGGATCTGACGCCGCGCCGGTCACGAGCGCGCCCGGATCCGCCGAACCACCAACGCACACGCAGCAGAGCGGGGGGCTCATCAGTTGACCCAGGACGGCCAGTTCACCACGGAGGCCAATCCCTTCGCCCCGGCGGAGCAGGTGTCCGCGACGCTCGGCGCGCTCACCGAAGCCCTCTTCGAGAAGCACACCTCGCGCCACCCGGCGGCTTCGCTGACGGCCCTGACCGCCGGCGCCCACCCGGCGGCCGAGGCCCTCTTCAACCTCCCACTGGCGCCCAACGGTCCGGTGCACGACGCCGTCGACCGGCTCGGCACCGTGGTCACCGCCGGGACGGCCCGCCCGGGCACCGGCGCCCCGCTGGCCGAGCTGGCCGGCGACGCGCTGCTCGCGCGCTACGGCGGCGGCCCGGTACGCGGCGCGGTGGCCGACCGGGGCACCGCCACGGCCGCGCTGTTCGGGCTGCCGGTGGCCGGCGAGGTCGCCGCCCCCGAGCTGCGCCCGCCGTTCGCCGCCGCGCTGGCGGCGCTCGCCGCCGGACAGCAGACCCGGCAGCCGGTGGAGCTCGCCACCGGCGCCGGCGCCGAGGTCCGCCTGGTCGTCCCGCCCGGCTTCCACCCGCTGACCTCCCCGGGCGGCCCGGTCGGCGTCTCCGCCCGTACCGTGCCCGCCGGCCCGGCCGGGGCCGGCGCGGCGGCCACCGCCAAGGGCGTCGACCCGGCCACCGGTGCGGCCGCCGCCGAGCTGACCGCGCACCTGGCCGAGGTCGCCGAGGAGCTGTTCAGCGGCGCCGGTCCGGCGCCGCGCCGCGACTTCGCGGTGATCGCCGCGTCCCTGGCCGACACCATCACCGCCTCGGGCACGGTCTACGCCGGGGTCTGCGCCCTGGAGGTGGCCGGCCGGCCGACCGAGGCCACCCTGGTGGTCTCGCTCGCCCGCCACCCGCTGCCGATCTCCGGGCTGGCCACCGAACTGGCCACCGTCCGCCGGCACGCCGAGGTCTGGACGGTGCTGCTGCCGGCCGGCCCGGCCGCCGTCCTGGTCGAGGGCCGCAGCGTCCCCGTCCCCGGTCCGCTCGCCGACGACGGCCGGCGCCGCTGGGCGGTCACCTCGGTGGTGGAGGCGTTCGTGCCGCTGCCGGACGGTGTCTCGGTGCTCTGCGTCCAGCTCACAACGGCGCAGCAGCAGGACTGGGAGCTGTACACGGAGGCCTTCGCCGAGCTGCTGAAGAGCGTCCAGTTCGGCTGGGACGGCGTGGCCGGGCAGCTGACCCCGCCGGTCCGCGCCTTCGCGCCGGCGCCCGCCGCGACCCCCGCCCACGGCGTCCCCGCCGAGCCGTACCCGGCCCCGACTCCGGCTCCGACGCCCGCTCCGGCGGCCGAAGCGCTCGCCGCGACGGCCGGGTTCGCCGCCGAAGCCGTCCCGGAGCAGGCCGCCGCGCCCGTTCCGGACGACGCCACGCCGCTGCCGGTCCACCTGCGCGGCACGCCGGTCCGGGTCCCCCCGGCCGACTTCAACCCCTTCGCCCCCGAGGCCGACCCGACGCCCGTCGAGCCCCTCCTGGTGCCGGACGACAGTCCGGAGGCGGCCGAGCGGCGCCCCAAGGGCACCCCCGTCATGGTCCCGCCGCCGGACTTCGACCCCTTCGCCCCGCAGGCCGCGACGCTCACCGACACCACCGTGCCGGAGACCGCCGACGACCCGGAGCGGGGCCCCAAGGGCACGCCGGTGATGGTCCCGCCGCCGGACTTCGACCCCTTCGCCCCGCTGCCGGCCGACACCCCCGCCGCCCCCGAGGCCGCACCGGCCGCCCCCCGGGCCGCCGACCCGTTCGGCACGGTGACGGCCGAGGACCGGCCGAGCGACCCGTTCGGCACCACCCTCCCGCAGCCCGCCGCCGTGCCGCCGCCGCCCTCGGCGCCGCCGACCGTGCCCGCGCCGACCGTCACCCTGCCGACGGCCGAGGACGGGCCGGACGACCCGGCGCGCGGCCCCAAGGGCACCCCGGTGATGGTCCCGCCGCCGGACTTCAACCCCTTCGCCCCGCTGCCGGCCGACACCCCCGCCCCCGCCGCCCCCGAGGCCGCACCGGCCGCCGCGCCGGAGACCAGCCCCTTCGGCTGAGGCCCGGACCACCGCGCACCGGCGGCCGCCCCGCACCAGGGGCGGCCGCCGGTGCGCGTCCGCGCCCGGCCCCACCGACCGGCGACCGCGCCACCCGACATGTCCACCACCGTCAACTGGTACAGACCTATTGCCAGTTGCCGACCGGCTCCCTACCCTCGGGGAGCACAGGATCCTGACGGCACCCCGACGGCCGGAGGTCTCCGGTTCCGCGCCGCCCGACGGCCCGGAGCTCCCGCACGCTGCTCCACGCACCTGACACCTCCCCACAGGTAACGGGGCGACCCGGCATGCCCGGAGGCCCCAGGACAGGAGCCACAACCATGCGCCGACGTCGGATCAAGCTGCCGCTGCTGGCGGCCGGGACCCTGATCGTCCCGCTGCTCGCCGTCTCCCTGCCCAGCACCGCCGCCCACGCCGCCGGGTCCGCCACCGCGACGTTCACCAAGGGCAGCGACTGGAGCACCGGCTACGAGGGCAGCTACACCATCACCAACGGCTCCAGCGCCACCCTGCCCAGCTGGACCCTGGAGTTCGACCTGCCGGCCGCCAACACGGTCGCCTCCCTCTGGAACGCGAGCTACACCACGGCGAGTTCGCACGTCACGGTCAAGAACCCCAGCTGGGCCGGCAACCTGCCGCCGGGCGGCACGTACAACTTCGGCTTCAACATCGCCTACTCGGGAGCCTACAAGCCGCTGCTCAACTGCAAGCTGAACGGCCAGCCCTGCGACGGCGCCGGCGGGGACCAGAGCGCGCCGACCGTGCCCGGCGGCCTCCAGGCCGGCACCACCACCCAGACCACCGTCGACCTCGCCTGGACGGCGAGCACCGACAACGTCGGGGTCACCGGCTACGACGTGTTCCAGGGCGCCACCAAGGTCGCCACCACGG
Source organism: Kitasatospora sp. NPDC028961 (assembly GCF_055564815.1). Lineage (NCBI taxonomy): Bacteria > Bacillati > Actinomycetota > Actinomycetes > Kitasatosporales > Streptomycetaceae > Kitasatospora > Kitasatospora sp. NPDC028961. The sequence continues at coordinate 41,341 of NZ_JBVHVO010000028.1, forward strand.
ACGGCGCCACCACGGCGGTCACCGTCCAGGGCCTGACCGCCGGCACCGCCTACCAGTTCACCGTCCAGGCCTTCGACGCCGCGGGCAACCGCTCGGCCGCCGCCGGCCCGGTCACCGCCACCACCAAGCCGCCGACCGACCCGGACCGCCAGGCACCGACCACCCCCGGCACCCCGCTGGTCACCGGCTCGGACGCCAACAGCGTCTCGCTCACCTGGGGCGCCAGCACCGACAACATCGGGGTCACCGCCTACGACGTCTACAACGGCACCGCGCTCGCCGCCACCGTCACGGGCACCTCCGCCACCGTGGGCAACCTGGCTCCGGACACCTCGTACACCTTCACCGTGAAGGCCCGGGACGCGGCCGGCAACGTCTCCCCCGCGTCGAACGCCGTCACCGGCAAGACCCAGCCCGGCGGGAGCAACCCCGGCGCGCTGAAGATCGGCTACTTCACCCAGTGGAGCATCTACGCCCGCGGGTACAGCGTGAAGCAGCTCGACACCTCCGGCTCGGCCGGCCGGCTCACCACGCTCAACTACGCCTTCGCCAACATCCACCCGACCACCAAGCAGTGCTTCATCACCAACAAGGCCGCCGGACCGGACAACGACCCCAACGCGGGCGACGGCGCCGGTGACGCCTGGGCCGACTTCGGCAAGGGCTGGGACGCCGGCAGCTCGGTGGCCGGCACCACCGACACCTGGGACCAGAAGCTGGCGGGCAACTTCAACCAGTTGAAGCAGCTCAAGGCCAAGTACCCCAACCTCAAGATCCAGATCTCGCTGGGCGGTTGGTCGTACAGCAAGTGGTTCTCCGACGCGGCCGCCACCGACGCCTCCCGCAAGGCGCTGGTGAGCTCCTGCATCGACATGTACATCAAGGGCAACCTGCCGGTCATCGACGGCCGCGGCGGCCCGGGCAGCGCGGCCGGCATCTTCGACGGCATCGACCTCGACTGGGAGTGGCCGGCCTCCGGCGGGCACGACGGGAACATCTTCCGCCCGACCGACAAGGCCAACTACACCCTGCTGGCCCAGGAGTTCCGCCGCCAGCTGGACGCCCTCGGCGCCACCACCGCCAAGCACTACACGCTGAGCGCCTTCCTCCCGGCCGACCCGGCGAAGGTCACCGCCGGCATCGACGTCCCCGGGCTGTTCGGCGCCTTCGACTTCGCCACCATCCAGGGCTACGACTACCACGGCGGCTGGGAGATGAGCACCAACCAGCAGTCCGCGATCAAGCTCGCGGCCGGTGACCCGAGCACCCCGGACCGGCAGTTCAGCTCCGAGATCGCCATCAACGCCTACCTCAACGGCGGCGCTCCGAAGAGCAAGCTGACCCTGGGCATCCCGTTCTACGGACGCGGCTGGACGGGGGTGCCGCGCGGCACCACCAACGGCCTGTTCCAGACCGCGACGGGCCCCGGCCCGGGGACGTACGAGGCCGGCTTCGAGGACTACAAGAAGCTCAAGCAGATGGCCACCGGCGGCGGTTACACCCTCTACCGGGACCCGGTGGCCGGCCACGCGTACATCTACAACGGGACCGTCCTCTACACCTACGACGACCCGATCGAGATCGCCCGCAAGACCGCCTGGATCAAGTCCCAGGGGCTGGCCGGCGCGATGGTGTGGGCCTTCGACGGCGACACCCCGAACGGCGAGCTGATGGCCGCGGTGGACAACGGTCTGAAGTAGGCCACCGGTACAGCCCGGCCCAGTACGACCCGGTCCCGCCCAGTACGACCCGGTCCGGCGCGGCGCTCAGTCGGCGCGCCGGGCCAGGTGCACCACGTCCGGCACTCCCCGGGCGACCTCGATCTCGTGGGTGACCACGTCCGAGAAGCCCGCCGCGCGCAGCGCCTCCTCGAAGTCCGGGGAGGGCTGCGCGCTCCAGACCGCCAGCACCCCGCCCGGCCGCAGCCGGTGCCAGAGCACGGCCAGCCCGTCGGCGCCGTAGAGCCCGGCGTTGGAGTCGGTGACCGTCCAGTCCGGGCCGTTGTCGATGTCCAGGCAGAGCGCGTCGTAGCGCTCGCCGTCCGCCGCCGCCAGGTACTCCAGCAGGTCGGTGTGGAGCACCGCCACCCGCTCGTCCTCCAGCGCGCCGCCGGAGAAGGCACCCAGCGGGCCACTCCGGTGCCAGTCGATGATCGCGTTCTCGCGCTCGACGATCGCGATCCGGCCCCAGCGCGCCTCGGCCACCGCGTACGCCAGCGAGAATCCGACGCCGAGCCCGCCGATCAGGACCGAGGGGCGCTCCACCCCGGGACCGGTGCGGTCCAGCTCGTCCAGCGCCGCCTGAATCAGCAGCCGCTCGGAGCGGCCGTCGGCGGTGTCCATCAGGAAGCAGCCGTTCGCGATGATCTCGAAGTGCCGTCCGCGCCGACGCAGCACCACCTCGCCGAACGGGCCCTCCCGCCGGTCGAGGGTGACGACGGCCTCCTGGTCGTCCCGTGCGGGCAGTGCGATGGACATGCGGCGATTCCTCCCGGGCTCGGGTGCAGAACGGCTCGGCGAACGAGTACCCGCCCGACAATAGCCGAGGCCACCGCCCCGCCGGTCACGTCGTGATCAGCACCCCCGCGTAGCTGACGCCGGCGACCATCACCCAGGAGGCCAGCCCCAGCAGGGCGATCCGCCCGCCGGTGCGCAGCATGGTCGGCAGGTGCACGGCGCTGCCGAGGCCGAACAGCGCGGCCGCCAACAGCAGCTCCTGCGTGTCCCCGGCCAGCGTGAGCGCCCGGTCGGGCAGCACGCCGGTGGTCCGCAGCGCGATCATCGCGAGGAACCCGGCCACGAAGAGCGGCACGATCGGCGGCCGCTTGCCGGTGGCCCCGGGGGTGCCCCGGCGCGCCCGCCGCATCGCGACGGCGACCCCGGCGACCAGTGGCGCCAGCAGCACCACCCGCATCAGCTTGACCAGGACGGCCTCGCGCAGCGCACCCGCCCCGCCGGTCTGCGCGGTGGCGACCACCTGCCCGACGTCGTGCACGCTGGCGCCGACCCAGCGCCCGAACCCGGCGTCGTCCAGCCCGAGCGGCTGGTGGAGCAGCGGGAGGACGGCGATGGCCAGGGTGCCGCAGAGGGTGACGAGCGCGACGGAGGCGGCGACGTCCTCCTCCTCGCTGCCGGCGGCCTGGCTGACCGCGCCGATCGCCGAGGCCCCGCAGATCGAGTACCCGGTGGCGACGAGCAGCGGCTGGTCGCCCGGCAGGCCGAGCCGGCGTCCGAGCCAGACGGTCCCGGCGAAGGTGGCGGCCACCACGGCGACCACCATGGCGACGGTGGCCCAGCCGAGGCCGAGCACGTCGTCCAGGCCGAGCTTGAGGCCGAGCAGCACGATGCCGAGCCGCATCAGCCGCTTCCCGGCCGTCGAGAGGCCCGGCCGGGCCACCCCGCGGACCACCGGGCGCAGCCCGGGCAGGTGGGCGGCGGCCATGCCGAGCACCACGGCGGCGGTGAGCTTGGGAACGGCGGGCACGGCCTGGTGGATCGCGAGCGCGGCGGCCACGCCGAGGGCGGCGAGCAGCAGCCCGGGGACGTCGCCGCCGAGCGGGGGCAGTGCGCGGGTGCGGACGGGCCGGTCCCGGAGGGTCAGTGCCACGGCGGGCTCACCGCCGCCCGTCGGCGGGCAGCCGGTAGACACGCCGGATGCTGGTGCCCAGCCGGGAGACGTCGGCGCCGTAGACGTGGATCGAGATGGCCGTGGAGGAGCAGGCGTTGCGCACCAGGTGGATGTCGCCGGGCGGGGCGAAGGCGGCGACGGTGCCGGCCGGGCCGACCACGTGCTCGGTCTCCACCAGGTGGGCGGTGCGTCCGTCGGACACCAGCCGGTAGCGGGTCTCGCTCTCCTTGCCCTGGTGGACGCCGGCCACGCACCAGGAGACGTGGTCGTGGATCGGGGTCTCCTGGCCTGGCAGCCAGACCAGTGCGACGACCGAGAACCCGCCGTCGGCCTCGGCGTGCAGGACGTGCTGGCGGTAGCGGTCGGGATCCCCCTCGCACTGCGCCTCGGTGAGCAGGCCGGCGTCGCCCAGGTGCGGGGCGAGTCGCTCACCGACCAGGTAGGCGGTGAGTTCCGGCGGCAGGCCGCGGTCCACGACCGCGCGGATCTCGCCGACCAGGGCGGTCATGCGCTCGGTGAGCCGGTCGCTGCCGACCGTGGCGGAGGGTGTCATGCCAGCAGGTTGGCCCCGACCGACCCATCACGTCCAAGGAGGGTTCTTTCGCTCTTCCCCAAACCCCGCTTATGGATTGACCCCGGGCCGACGGCCGGTTTCCAACGGCGGGGATCAGCAGCCCACCCGCGAGGCCGCCGCGGACCGCAACTGGTCCAGCACCAGCGCGGTGGCCGGGATCCGGCGGTGCTCGCGGAGCACGTACGCGCTCACCTGGCGCCGCAGGTGCGGCTCGACGGCGCGCCCGGTGACCTTGCGGTGGCACATGAAGGAGAGCACCAGCGCGGGCATCAGGGCGATCCCGACCCCGGCGGCGACCAGGCTCTGCACCGCCAGGTTGTCGTCGGTGGAGAAGACGATGTCGGGTGCGAAGCCCTCCTCGGCGCAGACGTGCAGCAGGTTGGCCCGGCAGCGCGGACACCCGGCGATCCAGCGCTCGCCGTCGAGGTCGGCCAGCCGGACGGCGTGCCGGCGGCCCAGTGGGTGGCCGACCGGCAGCAGCACCGTGAGCAGGTCCTCCATCAGCGGGATCTCGTCCAGCTCGGGCGGCAGCTCGGCGGCGACGCCCGGGTAGCGGAAGGAGAGCGCGATGTCGCACTCGCCGCGCAGCAGCCGCTGCACGGAGTCGGGCGGTTCGGCCTCCAGCAGTTCGACCCGGACCCCGGGGTGCTCGGCGAGCAGCCGGGCCATCGCCTGGGGTATCAGGGTCGCGTTGGCGCTCGGGAACGCGCAGACCCGGACCCTCCCGGCGCGCAGCCGGGCGAGCGCGCCGAGTTGCTGCTGGGCCGCGGCGAGACTGCCGAGGATCAGTTCGGCGTGCCGGGCCAGTGCCTCACCGGCCTCGGTGAGGCGCAGCCCGCGCCCGGCCCGGGTGAACAGCGGCACTCCGACGGACCGCTCCAGCGCCTTCATCTGCTGGGTGATGGCGGGCTGGGTGTAGCCGAGTTCGCGGGCGGCGGCCGAGTAGGAGCCGGCCCGGACGACCTCGTGGAAGGTCCTGATGTGCCGCGAGTCGAATACCGGCTCCACTGCCCCTCCACCTGCCCGCGCCCCTGGTCCCAGGAATCATAAGCAGACTTTGGAGATGCCGGAGCTATTCCCGCCCGCACCTATGGTTTCTCCGGTGCGTTCCCGCCGCTCCTACTCCTCCGGGGGCAGCCCCAGCACCAGTCCGGCCTCGGCGACCGGTGCGCCGCCCTGGGTGCTCGGACTGCGCCGGGTACGGGCCTCGACCCACCGGGCCAGCCAGGAGAGCGCCAGGCACATCCCGATGTAGATCGGCGAGATCACCATCACCACCGGGATGAACGGCAGGTCGTAGTCGAGGTTGGTGGCGATCAGCTTGCCCGCGTGCAGGAACTCCTCGTAGGTGATCAGGAAGCCCAGCGAGGTGTCCTTGAGCGCCACCACCAGCTGGCTGATGATGGCCGGCAGCATCGCCCGGTTGGCCTGCGGCACCAGCACGTAGGACATCACCTGGGTCTTGCGCATGCCCAGCGCGTACGCCGCCTCGCGCTGCCCGGCGGGCACCGCGAGCACACCGGCCCGGAACACCTCGGCCAGCACCGACCCGTTGTACAGCACCAGACCGGCCACCAGCGCCCAGAGCGGTTCCACCTTGAGCGCGACGAAGATGAAGAAGATCATCACTAGCACCGGCATGGCCCGGAAGAACTCCACCACCAGGGTGGAGAACCAGCGCACCGCCCGGTGGTCGGAGAGCCGCCCGGCCGCGAACAGCGCGCCGAACGGCAACGCGAACAGCACCGTCCATCCGAAGGCCTTGAGCGTGTTCCCCAGCCCGCGCAGCAGCAGGTCCTGCACGCCCTGGTACTCGAAGGCCATCCACTTCTGGTACGTGAACTGCTCGGTGTGGAACAGCATGTAGACGATCCACCCGATCAGCGCGGCGATCGCGACCAGCGCGATCAGCCCGTACAGCCGGTGCCGGGCCAGCGCCTTGGGGCCGGGGATGTCGTAGAGCGCCGAGGATTCCACCGTCATCGCGACACCGCCACTCGTCGTTCCAGCACGTTGAAGAGCGCGCTGACGGCCAGAGTGATGATCAGGTAGCCGACGGCGATCCAGACGAAGGTCCAGATGATGCTGTACCCCAGCTCGTTGATGGTCCGGTAGCTGCCGAGCAGTTCGGTCACGCTGAACGAGCCGGCGATCGCGGTGTTCTTGGCCAGCGCGATCATCACACTGCCGATCGGGGCGACCACCGACCGGTACGCCTGCGGCAGCACCACCAGGCTCATCGTCTGCCCGAAGGTCATGCCCAGGCTCCGGGCCGCCTCGCCCTGGCCGCTGGAAACGGTGTTGACCCCCGCGCGCATCGCCTCGCAGACGAACGCCGAGGTGTAGCAGCCGAGCGCGAGCACCGCGAAGGTGAAGAACGGCAGCGTGATGTCGAACCGCGGCAGGCCCAGCACCACGATGAAGAAGAGCAGGGTCAGCGGGGTGTTGCGCAGCAGCGTCACCCAGACCGTCCCGAACACCCGCAGCGGCCGCACCGGCGAGACCCGGAAGCCGGCGATCAGCACGCCCAGCACCAGGGCGAGCACGGCGCTCACCACGAACAGCGAGAGGGTGCCGAGGAAGCCCTCCCAGTAGGTCGACCAGTTGTCGGTCAGCGTTTTCACGGGGCGGCCCTCTCAGTACCGGTCGATCGGCGGCGGGGTCGGCGCGGGCACCCCGGACAGGCCGAGGGTGGCGTCGTAGGCCCGCTTCCAGTCACCGTTCTCCTCGTGGTGCGCCAGGGCGTCGTCCAGCGCGTAGCGCAGCACGGTGTCGTCCTTCGGCGTCCCGATCCCGTACGGCTCCTGGGAGAACAGCGGCCCGACCACCTTGAGCTCGTCCGGCACCTTGGCCGCGTAGCCCATCAGGATCGTGTTGTCCGTGGTGACGGCGTCCACCTGGCCGGTGATCAGGTTGTCCACGCAGGCCGAATAGGTGTCGTAGCCGATCAGCTTGACGTCGGGGTACTGCTTCTGGATCCGCTGGTACGGGGTGGAGCCCGCCGCCGAGCAGACCTTCCTGCCGTTCAGGTCCTCCGGGCCGTGGATGGTGTCGTTGCTCTTGCGCACCAGCAGCGACTGGCCGGCCAGGTAGTACGGCCCCGCGAAGCCGACCAGCTTCTTGCGGTTGTCGTTGATGGTGTAGGTGCCGACGTAGTAGTCCACCTGCCCGTTCTGCAGGGCGGTCTCCCGGTTGGCGGAGGCGATCGTCCGGAACTCGATCCGGTCGGGCGCGAAGCCCAGGTCGGCGCCGACCATCTTGGCGATCTCGATGTCGAAGCCGGAGTACTCCCCGGTGGCCGGGTTCTTCTGGCCGAGGTAGGGCTGGTCCTCCTTGGCCCCCACCACAAGGTGGCCCCGGGCGCGCGCCGCGTCCAGGGTGGGCGAACCGGTGATGCCGGCGGCGTCCCGCACCTGGTAGCTGGGCAGCGCGCTGGGCTGCGGACCCTTCGGCGGCGGGGTGCCCTCCTTGCCGCAGCCGGCCAGCAGCACGATCAGGGCCGCGGCGGCGAGCATCCACTTCCTCGTCACGGCGCCCGCCTCAGTGCTTCAGGATCTTGGACAGGAAGTCCCGGGCGCGCTCGCTCTCCGGCGCGCCGAAGAAGTCCTCGGGGGCACGGTCCTCGACGATCCGCCCGTCGGCCATGAACACCACCCGGTTGGCCGACGCGCGGGCGAACCCCATCTCGTGGGTGACCACCACCATGGTCATGCCCTCGTGCGCGAGCTGGCGCATCACGTCCAGCACCTCGTTGATCATCTCGGGGTCGAGGGCGGAGGTGGGCTCGTCGAAGAGCAGTGCCTTGGGCTCCATGGCGAGCGCCCGGGCGATCGCGACGCGCTGCTGCTGGCCCCCGGAGAGCTGCGCCGGGTACTTGTCCGCCTGGGCGACCAGCCCGACCCGCTCCAGCAGGGCCCGGGACTTCGCGTCCGCCTCCGCGCGCGGCCGGCCGCGGACCCTGATCTGCGCCAGCGAGACGTTCTGCAGCACGGTCTTGTGGGAGAACAGGTTGAAGGACTGGAAGACCATCCCGACGTCCGCGCGCAGCAGGGCGAGCCCCTTGCCCTCCGCGGGCAGCGGCTTGCCGTCGATCGAGATGCTGCCCGACTCGATCGGCTCCAGGCGGTTGATCGCCCGGCAGAGCGTGGACTTGCCGGAGCCGGAGGGCCCGATCACCACCACGACCTCGCCGCGACCCACCGTCAGCTCGATGTCCTGCAGCACGTGCAGCTCGCCGAAGTGCTTGTTGACGCCCCGCAGCTCGATCAGCGGCTCGAAGGCGGACGCCCCCGGCGGTGCCGTCACTTGGTGCTCCGCCCCTTCAGCAGCCACCCCAGCGCACCACCCGCGAGCAGGGTGGCGAGCAGCGCGATCCAGAGCGGCGCGGTCACGGTGAACACCCAGAACTGGATCTTCACCTTGTCGAGGTTGGCGAACAGGAACCACACCGCGAGCACGACGATGACGCCGATCCCGATGTACCGGGTGGGGATGCCACCGATCTCGCTGCGCCGGGTGCTGGAGGATCCGTCTGAAATCTTGGTCACACGCGCAGTCTGCGGGCCGATCGACCGACTTGTCCGGTTACGCGCCCGGGAGTAACCCGCACGGGGCAACCCTGCCCCGTGCGGGTTTGCGCTGTGCCACCGGGAGCGGCCGACCACCGGTGGCGGCCGGTCGGGGGCAGCAGGGGCGCCCGGGGGCCGCTGCCCCCCCGGTTACCGCTCGTCCCGCCAGGACCGCCAGAGCGCCGCGTACGGACCGCCCGCGGCGACCAGCTCCGGGTGGCTGCCGTACTCGCTGATCCGCCCGCCCTCGACCACGGCGATCACGTCCGCGTCGTGGGCGGTGTGCAGCCGGTGCGCGATGGCGATCACCGTCCGGCCCTCCAGCACCCGCGAGAGCGAGCGCTCCAGGTGCCGGGCGGCCCTCGGGTCCAGCAGCGAGGTGGCCTCGTCCAGGACCAGGGTGTGCGGGTCGGCCAGCACCAGTCGGGCCAGCGCCAGTTGCTGCGCCTGCGGAGCGGTCAGCGCGGTGCCGCCCGAGCCGACCTCGGTGTCCAGCCCCTGCGCCAGCGCGTCCACCCACTCCCCGGCGTCCACCGCGTCCAGCGCGGCGCGCAGCTCGGTGTCGGCGGCGTCCGGCGCGGCGAGGCGCAGGTTGTCCCGCAGGGTGCCGACGAAGACGTGGTGCTCCTGGTTGACCAGGGCCACCTCCGCCCGGACCCGCTCGGCCGGCATCCGCGAGAGCGCCGCCCCGCCCAGCGTCACGCTGCCCCGGCCGGGCGCGTAGATCCCGGCCAGCAGCCGGCCCAGGGTGGACTTGCCCGCACCGGAGGGACCGACCAGGGCGACCCGGCTGCCCGGAGCGACGTCCAGGCTGATCCCGTGCAGCACGTCGGCGCCCTCGCGGTAGCCGAACCGGACCTCGTCGGCCCGCACGTGCCGGCCGTCCGGGCGGGCGGACTCGTCGCTCTCGTGCTCGGGCACCTCACGGACCCCGACCAGTCGCGCCAGCGAGGCCTGCCCGATCTGCAGCTCGTCGTACCAGCGCAGGATCAGGTCGACCGGGCCGGTGAGCGCCTGGGCGTAGAGCACCCCGGTGGTCAGCTGGCCGACGGTGATCCAGCCCTCCAGCGTGAACAGGCCGCCGAGCACCAGCGTCCCGAGCACGGCCAGGGTGTAGACCGCGTCGATGGTCGGGAACCAGACCGAGCGCAGCCAGAGGGTGTACCGCTCCCAGGCGAGCCACTCGCCGAGCTTGCGGTCGGTGAGCCGGACCCGGTCGTCGCCCAGGCGCAGCGTCTCGACCGTCCGCCCGGCGTCGACCGTCTCGGCCAGCACGGTGTTGACCGCGGCGTAGCCGGCCGACTCGTTGCGGTAGGACTGCGGGGCGCGCCGGAAGTACCAGCGCGAGCTGGCCAGCAGCAGCGGCAGGCCGATCAGCGAGGTGAGCGCGAGCAGCGGTGAGGTCACCACCAGGGCGCCGAGCACCAGCAGCAGCGAGACCACGGCGACGGCCAGCTCGGGCACCGCCTCGCGGACCGACTTGTCCAGCCGGTCGATGTCGGTGGTGCCCCGGGAGACGAGGTCCCCGGTGCCGGCCCGCTCCAGCACACCGGTCGGCAGCGTCACCGACCGGACCAGGAAGTCCTCCCGGAGGTCGGCCAGCACCCGCTCGCCGAGGACGCTGCCGCGCAGCCGGGACCACCAGGTGAAGGCGGACTGCACCACCAGGGCCAGCAGGTACCAGGCGACGGCCACCGCGATGGTGGACCCGGCGGTGCCGGTGGCCAGCGACTCGACCAGCGTGCCGAGCACCCAGGGCCCGACCAGGCCGGCCACGGTGGCCACCGAGTGCAGGCCCACCACGGCGCCGAAGCCGGCGCGGTGCCGCCGGGCGAGCAGCCGCAGGTAGGCGCGGACGGTGGCCGGCGAGCCGACCGGCAGGGTGGTGGCCGGTCCCTGCTCCTGATGGGCGGGGGGCTTCATGCGGTGCTCCTCGGCTGGGCGGGGCGGCGGACGGGTGCGGGGCTCATACGCCCTCCCCGACGGCGACCGGTTCCTCGTCGCGGGTGACCACGGCGCGGTAGGCGGGCTCGGTGCGCATCAGCTCGCGGTGGCGGCCGGCCGCGACGGCCCGGCCGCCCTGGAGCAGCACCACCCGGTCCGCCTGGTCCAGCAGCAGCGGGCTGGTGGCGAACACCACCGTGGTGCGCCCCTCCCGGCTCGCACGCAGCCCGGTGGCGATCCGGGACTCGGTGTGGGCGTCGACCGCGCTGGTGGGCTCGTCCAGGACGAGCACCGGCGGGTCGGCCAGCAGGGCGCGGGCCAGCGCCAGCCGCTGGCGCTGGCCGCCGGAGAGCGAGCGGCCGCGCTCGGTGATCCCGGCCCGCATGGCGTCCCCCGCGCACTCGGGCGAGCCGTCCACCAGCGCGTCCAGGACGTCCTCGGCGCGGGCGGCGGCCAGCGCCTCGGCGGGGGTGACCCGGCCCGAGGCGGGGACGTCGAAGAGCTCGGCCAGGGTGCCGGAGAGCAGCACCGGCTCCTTGTCGTGGACCAGCACCGCCGCCCGGGCCTCGGCCAGCGGCACGGCGTCCAGCTCGGTGCCGCCGAGCCGGACGGAGGGCTGCGCCCGCTCCCCCTCGCCCAGCGGGACGTGCCCGCCGAGCCGGCCGGCCAGCGCCCCGGCGAAGTCCGGGTCGCCGCAGACGACGGCGGTCAGCTCACCGGCCCGCAGCGTCAGCCCGGTCATCGGGTCGAACAGGTCGGCCCGGCCCGGCCCGGTGAGCACGGCCTCGGCGGTGCCGGTCGTCCGGCTGAGCGAGAGCACCCGGACGGCCCGACCCGCGGAGACCCGGGCGACGCTCCAGGCGTGCGCGGCCTCGCCGAGGATGCGCAGCGGCGCGGCCAGGTAGGCGGTGGCGCCGTACACCGCGACGAGGGTGCCGATGCCGATCTCCCCGTCCGCGGCCAGCCGGGCCCCGTACCAGGTGACGCCGACCACGAAGAGGCCCGGCAGCAGGACCTGCTGGGCCTGCATCAGCGACCAGACCCGGGCCGAGCGGACGGCGGCCGCGCGGACCTTCTGGGAGGCCGCCCGGTAGCGGTCGAGGAACAGCTCCTCGCCGCCGATGCCGCGGAGCACCCGGAGCCCGGCCACGGTGTCGGCGGCCAGCTCCGTCGCCTTGCCGCCGAGCGCGCGCTGTTCGGAGTAGCGCCGCTCGAAGGGGCCGAGCAGCGGCCAGACGGAGGCGGCCAGCACCGGGACGCCGAGCAGCACGGCGAGGCCGAGGACGGGCTCGGCGACCAGCACCGCGGCGCTGACCGCCAGCCAGACCAGCACCGCGCCGCGGAGCCGGGCGACCAGCTCGACGTACCAGCCGATCTTCTCGACGTCCCCGCTGCCGACGGCGACGATCTCACCGGTGGCGATCCGCCGGGACAGCCCGGCGCCCAGGTGGGAGGCCTGACGGGAGACCAGTTGGCGGACCTGGGTGGCGGCGTGGATCCAGTTCCACACCGCCTGGCGGTGCAGCATGACGGCGCCGAAGGCGGCGACGACGGCCAGGGCCAGCACGGCGGCACCGGCCCACCGGAGGCCGGCGGCGTCGCCGTCCACGGCGGCCTGGACGCCGAGGCCCACCGGGAGCGGCAGGGCCGCCCGGCTGCCCATCTCCAGCAGCGACCAGCAGGTGGCGAGCACCTGCCCGCGCCGCTGGCTGCGCTGCAGCCAGCGCAGGAAGGCGAGGGGGGAGGAGAGATCCGGGTCGCCGGGATCGGCCAGCGGCAGGGTCTTGAGCGGCATGACGCTCCGTTGGGGGTGGTGCGGGCGAATGGCGACGACGTGCTCGTCGCGCGGTGGCGTCGGGAGCACGTGGTGGGGGAAGGGGAGGATGGGGCCGGTGCGGTCACGGCCGGGGGGCTGCTCAGGAGGTCATGGCAGCGAGCCTGCCAAGGCGACTGTGAGCTGCGCAACAGGTTTTCCGCGTCGCGCGCCCCCTCCCGGACCTCCTGCGCACGCCGGTACAACGCGTCAGAAGATTCTTTGCCCGACCGGGAACAATCCGGACAACGGGCCGGTTGGTCCACACGAACCTATGGACAACCAGGAGGGCACCCCTTCCCGTGAGCAGCATCCCCAGCGTCACCCTCAACAACGGCTCGCAGATCCCGCAGCTGGGCTTCGGCGTGTGGCAGGTCCCGGACGCCGAGGCCACGGCCGCCGTCCGCACCGCCGTCGAGTCGGGCTACCGCTCGATCGACACCGCGGCGATCTACGAGAACGAGGCCGGCACCGGCCGGGCGATCGGCGAGGCGATCGCGGGCGGCGGCGTCGCCCGTGCGGACCTCTACGTCACCACCAAGCTCTGGAACTCGGGCACCCGTGACTGGTCCGGCCCGCAGGGCCGGGACGCGGTGCTGCGCGAGTTCGACGCCTCGCTGGCCAAGCTCGGCCTGGAGTACCTCGACCTCTACCTGATCCACTGGCCGCGCCCGATGCACGGCACCTTCCCGAACGTCTGGAAGGCCTTCGAGCAGCTCCTGGCCGACGGCCGGGTCAAGTCGATCGGCGTCTCGAACTTCGGGGCCGAGCAGCTCACCCGCCTGCTCGACGAGGCCTCGGTCGTGCCGGCGCTGAACCAGGTCGAGCTGCACCCGTACTTCCCGCAGGACGAGCTGCGCGCCTTCCACGCCCGGCACGGCATCGCCACCGAGGCCTGGAGCCCGCTGGGCCAGGGCAAGGAGCTGCTCGCCGAGCCGGTGCTGGCGCAGATCGCCGAGAAGCACGGCCGCACGGTCGCCCAGGTGGTGCTCCGCTGGCACCTGCAGAGCGGCGTCGTCGCGATCCCGAAGTCGGTCACCCCCTCCCGGATCAAGGAGAACCTGGACGTGGCCGGCTTCGAGCTGGACGCGGCCGACCTCGCCGCGATCGCCGGCCTGGCCACCGGCGTGCGGATCGGTCCGGACCCGCAGGAGTTCGACTGGAGCTGACACCCTCGGTGAGCACGGAGCCGTCGCCGTGCTCCTGAAGGGCCGTCAACACCGAAGGCCGCCTTCCCCCATTCGGGTCGGCGGCCTTCGGTACGTTGGCGAATCGTTTTGGCTGGATTTCGAAGGCGAAGGCTAGAGCCTGGCCGCCTTGGCGATCAGCGCCATCGCCGGTTCGTGCTCGTCCTCGTCCAGCGGACCGAGCAGCAGCCGCTGGACCTGGGCGACGCCCGCGGCCGAACGGTGCAGCAGGTCCTGACCCGCCGGCGAGAGCGACAGCAGGTTGCGCCGCCCGTCCGAAGGGTCGCGCCGGCGCTGCACCAGGCCGCGCCGGACGAGCCGGCTGACCATCTCGGCCATCGTGGCCTTGTCCAGCGAGGCCAGCTCTCCGACCGTGCGCTGGTCCGCGCCCGGTTCCAGTTCGAGGGCGTCGAGCACCGCGTACTGCGGCGCCGTCAGCTCCGAACCGACGTGCTCCGACCAGAGCTTGGTGTGCACCTGCTGGCTCACCCTGATCAGATAGCCGATCGCCCGCTGGGCGTCCAGCATCGGCCGCGCGTCGGTGAGGACGGCGACCGCGGCGGGTTCAAGCCTGGCTATCTTGGCCATCACCCGGACAATCTCCAGCTGCTCCTCGGCCGCGAGCGGCTCGAAGAGCGTGCGCTGCACACGGACCACTCCGCCGGTGGCCTCGCGCACCGCCTGTGCGCCGCTCTGCGAGAGAGCGAGCAGTTTGCGCCGGCCGTCGGCCGGATCGCGGCGTCGCAACACCAGGCCGCGCCGGACGAGCCGGGCGACCATCTCGGCCATCGTGGCCTTGTCCAGCGAGGCGCGCTCGCCGACCGTCCGCTGGTCAGCACCCGGTTCGAGGGCGAGGACCAGCAGAACGGCGAACTGCGGAGCCGTGAGATCGGCTCCGACGTGTTCGGACCACAGACGGGTGTGTACCTGCTGTGCAACGCGGATCAGGTGCCCGGGCGACTGCTGCAGTCGCGCGGACACGCGGGTCGTCGGGATCTCCCCCAGCACCATGTATCCGTCCCGATGTCACACCCGGTGTGTGTGGGACACCCGGGTGGGGCAGTAACGGCGAGTGGGCGTCCCGCTGTGAGGGAGGGCGCTCCAGCCGTGCAGCCGGTGGCTGCTGGCGGACACTATACAAACGGCTGGCCCTTGCTGGCAGGCGGGGGCGGATAGTAGACGCAGGTTCGGCAACATTGGCATATTTACGCGCCGTGCCGACCCGTGGGTAACCCGTTCGCAGGAGAAAGCCGACCGGCCGGTCCTTACCCTCGGTCACCTGCGCCTTCCACCCTGGCCGCGCACCTTACTCGCCGGTAGGGTGTGGCCCACTCAGCGGTCCACCCCCCGCCGGGCGACTCCGCGGGAGCCTCCCGGCGAGATCCGAGAGAGACGAGAGCGAGCATGACCGAGCAGAGCACCGCCCCCAGGGTCGCCGTCGTCACCGGCGCCGCACGCGGCCTGGGCGCCGCCACCGCCGAGCGGCTGGCGGCCGACGGCTACGCCGTCGCCGTGCTGGACCTGGAGGAGGCGGCCGGCCAGGACGCCGTCGACCGGATCACCGCCGCCGGCGGCCGGGCGATCGCCGTCGGAGCGGACGTCTCGGACGCCGGACAGGTGCAGGCCGCCGTGGACCGGATCGCCGCCGAACTCGGCCCGCCGGTCGTCCTCGTGAACAACGCGGGCGTGCTGCGCGACAACCTGATCTTCAAGATGTCCGAGTCCGACTGGGACACGGTCATGAACGTTCACCTCCGCGGCGCCTTCCTGATGACCCGCGCGGTGCAGAAGCACATGGTGGACGCCGGCTTCGGCCGCGTGATCAACCTGTCCTCCTCCTCGGCCCAGGGCAACCGCGGCCAGGCCAACTACTCCGCCGCCAAGGCCGGTCTGCAGGGCTTCACCAAGACCCTCGCCATCGAACTCGGCCGCTTCGGCGTCACCGCCAACGCGGTCGCCCCCGGATTCATCGCCACGGACATGACGGCGGCCACCGCCGCCCGGGTCGGGATGGAGTTCGAGGAGTTCAAGAAGGCAGCCGCTTCGCAGATCCCGGTCCAGCGGGTCGGTGTGCCCGAGGACGTCGCGCACACCATCTCGTTCCTGGCGAGCGAGGGCGCCGGATTCGTCTCCGGCCAGGTCATCTACGTGGCCGGCGGTCCCCTCGACTGAGCCATCGAACCTACACAGGGTTACCACGGAGTGGGAACCGGCGTGGCCGGTCTCCCACTCCGTGTGTTTTGCCCGCCCTTGGGAATGGGCGATCGGTGTTCGCTCGCACATTCGACAGGGGAATATCGGGAAATCGGACCGGAGCGATGGCGATCCGGTCATTCAAACGCCGCTCCGAAGAATTCCGAATTCCACCGGGAGTCACGCCGGTCCACTGGGTAGGGTCACCGGCGTGCGAGCGCCGAGTGAATTGCAGGAGAACCCGACCACCCGCCGCAAGCGCTCCCGCCGCACCTCCGGAGAACCCGGCTGGCCCCCGCTCGGCCGACGGCGCGCGGGGCTGCTGGCCCTCACCGCGCTCGGCTACCTGATGGTGGTGGCGGGCGTCCTCCTCGACACCCCGCTGGTCGACCTCGACTGGGCGGTGCGCCTCGCCCGCCCCTACGAGCGGTGGCCCGGGCCGCAGCCGCTGCTCGACAACTGGGTGGTGGCCGGGCAGCGCGGCCCGTCCGCCGTCGCGGCCTTCGCCTGGCTCGGCTGGCGCGCCCTCCGGCTGCGGCGCCTGCGCCCGCTGCTGGTGATGGGGGCGGCCCTGCTGCTGCTCAACGTCACGGTGGGCGCGGTGAAGATCGTCACCGGCCGGCTGGGCCCCCACTACGCGCACTACGTCGGCTCGCCCGAACTCTTCTCCGGCGGCACCATATTCCCCTCCGGGCACACCGCCAACGCGGTGGTCACCTGGGGCGTCCTGGCCTACCTGGCGGTCCGGTGGCGGCGCGGCGGCGCGGTGCTCGCCGGCGCCACCGCCACCTCGGTCGGGCTCACCACGATCTACCTGGGCACCCACTGGGTCACCGACGTCCTGGCCGGCTGGGCCGCGGGCCTGCTGGTGCTGCTCTCGCTGCCCCTGCTGGAGCCCCTGGTGACCGCCCTCGAACAGCGGACCGCCCGGCGCCGGGGGCCGGCGCTCACCCCTCCCAGCTGCGTTCCACGACCCCGTCGCGCACCGCGAGGTTGAGCCGCCCCTCGCGGTGGTCCATGGTCATCATCGCCCCCGGCTGGAGGACCCGCACCGAGGTCCAGCCGTCCCGGTGGGCCAGCTCCCGCGCCCGCTCGACCCGCAGGCCCGCGTAGCCCTCCGCGTCCGCTTCCGGCATCGCCCCTCCCCCACTCGTACCCGGACGTACGCTGGAATCGTAGACCGGATCCCGTCCGACGGGAGGTGCGCGGGTATGCGAGCCACGACGCCGCGGCGCTGGCGCAGCGGCACCGAACCCAGTACCGCCCGGAGCGACCTCAAACTGCGCTATCTGCTCTCCCTGACCTTCACCCCGCTGTTCGCCGTCGCGACGGTGGCTTTCGCGATATGGGCCGCCAACGCCCCGGCGTACGGCGCGCCCGGCCGGGGCACGCTCACCGGATTCGCGGTGGCCTGCGGGCTCCTCACCCTGTTCGCCGTGGTCGATCTCGTCATCGTCATCCGGCGCCGCCGGACCGAGCTCTGACGCGGTGTCTCCCACGGAGTGGGAAGTCGGACCGGCCGACTTCCCACTCCGCCGCGGCCCGGCCCGCTCAGCGGTTGCCGACCGCCTGCTTCACCAGCGTCCGCCCGAAGTCCCACATCAGGCCGCTGCCGCGGTGCGCGTCGTCCATCACGTCGGTGAAGGCGTCGATGAACCGGTCCACGTCCCGGTCGGTGATGATCAGCGGCGGGATCAGCTTGATCACCTCCAGGTGGTCGCCGGAGACCTGGGTGAGGATCCGGTGCCGCTGCAGCAGCGGGACGACCACCATCTGGGCGAACAGGCCCTTGCGGGCCGCCTGCAGCGCCGTCCACCCGGTCCGCAGCTTCAGCGACTTCGGCCGGCCGAACTCGATGCCGATCATCAGGCCCCGGCCGCGGACCTCGGCCAGCAGCTCGTACCGCTCGACCAGCGCCGCCAGCCGCTCCCGGAACCGGTCCCCGACGGCGCGGGCGTTCTCCACCACCTTCTCGTCCCGCATCACCTCCAGGGTCGCCAGGCCCGCCGCCATCGCCTGCGCGTTGGAGCCGAAGCTGGCCGAGTGCACCAGCACCCGGTCCATCGAGGAGTAGACCTTCTCGAAGATCCAGCCCTTGCCGAGCGTCGCCCCGACCGGGACGTAGCCGCCGGAGAGCGCCTTGGCCGCGCAGACCAGGTCGGGCAGCACGCCCTCCTCGTGCTGGTAGGCGAAGAACTCCCCGGTCCGGCCGATGCCGGTCTGCACCTCGTCGCAGATCAGCAGCGCCTTGTGCTCGTGCAGCAGTTCCTGCGCCGCCCGCAGCCAGCCGGGCGGCGGGGCCAGCACGCCCTTGCCCTGGATCGGCTCCACGATCAGGGCCGCGACGTCGCCCTTCTTCAGCTCCTTGGCCAGTGCCCCGAGGTCGCCGAGCGGGATCGCGGTGTCCGGCAGCAGCGGATCGAAGCCCTTGCGGAACCCGCTCTCGCCGTTGACCGAGAGCGAACCGGTGGTCAGCCCGTGGAAGGCGTGGTCGGCGTAGAGCACGCGCCGGCGCCTGGTGGCATAGCGGGCGAACTTCAGCGCCGTCTCGACCGCCTCGGTGCCGCTGTTGCCGAAGAAGACCCGGTCCAGCCCCGGCGCGTACGAGAGCAGCCGCTCCGCGAGCAGGCCGGGCAGCGGCGAACAGTCGAACCGGACCAGGTCCGGCAGGTCGAGGTCCATCACCTGCTGGACGGCCCCGCGCACCACCGGGTGGTGCCGGCCGAGCGCGAAGATGCCGAACCCGGCGAGCATGTCGAGGTACTCGTTGCCCTCGGCGTCGTAGAAGTACGGGCCCTCGGCGCGCTCGTAGTACTTGTCGAAGCCGATGGTGTGCAGCATCCGCGGCAGCTGCGGATTCAGGTGGCGGCTGTGCAGCTCGTACCGTTCGCCCCCGCGCTCGGCGAGCAGGGCGGCGAGGTCGAAGCGGGGTTCGTTGCCGGGGTCAGCCTGCATGGCGCTGGTTCGCTCCTCGGGTCGGTAGCAGGTTCTTGGCGAAAGCCGCGGTCTGCGCGGCGACCCCGGTGCCGGTCAGCCCGGTCTCCTCCAGGATCTCGCCCCGGGCGGCGTGGCCGAGGAACTCCTGCGGCAGGCCGAGCACCCGCACCGGGACGTCCACGTCGGCGTCCCGCAGCGCCTGGGCGACCGCCGCGCCGACGCCGCCGGTCCGGCCGTTGTCCTCGACCGTGACGACCAGCCGGTGCGCGGCGGCCAGCGCGGGCAGGGCCGGGTCGACCGGCTTGACCCAGCGCGGGTCGACGACCGTCGCGGTGAACCCCTCGGCCAGCAGCAGACGCGCCGCGTCCAGCCCGGCGCCCGCCATGGTGCCCACCGCGACCAGCAGGATCTCCGGCAGCTCGCCGGTCCGCAGCAGCACGTCGACGCCGCCGATCCGCTCCACGGCCGGGACGGCCGGCCCGATGTTCCCCTTGGGGAACCGGACCACCGTCGGCGCGTCCGTCACCTCCACCGCCTCGCGCAGCTGGGCCCGCAGCTGGTCG
The DNA here is from genome assembly GCF_055564815.1 of Kitasatospora sp. NPDC028961. Classification (NCBI taxonomy): domain Bacteria; kingdom Bacillati; phylum Actinomycetota; class Actinomycetes; order Kitasatosporales; family Streptomycetaceae; genus Kitasatospora; species Kitasatospora sp. NPDC028961. Next base: position 60,747 of record NZ_JBVHVO010000028.1, read on the forward strand.
GCGTCGCGCGGGGCCGCCAGCCGCAGGCCGGGGACGACCTGGAGGATCGACATGTCCCACATGCCGTTGTGCGAGGCGCCGTCCGGCCCGGTCACCCCGGAGCGGTCGAGGACGAAGGTCACGCCCAGCCGGTGCAGGGCGACGTCCATCAGGACCTGGTCGAAGGCCCGGTTGAGGAAGGTCGCGTAGACCGCGACCACCGGGTGCAGCCCGCCGGTGGCCAGCCCCGCCGCACTGGTCACGGCGTGCTGCTCGGCGATCCCCACGTCGAAGGTCCGCTCCGGGTGGGCCTTGGCGAACTTCGCCAGCCCGACCGGCTGGAGCATCGCGGCGGTGATCGCGACCACGTCCGGCCGCTCGGCGCCGAGCGCGAGCATCTCCTCGCCGAACACCGACGTCCAGGAGACCCCGGCACTGGGCGCGATGGGCAGGCAGGTGTACGGGTCGATCGGGTTGACGGCGTGGAAGCGGTCCGCCTCGTCCTGCTCGGCCGGACCGTAGCCGCGGCCCTTCACGGTCAGGCAGTGGACGATGACCGGGCCGCCGAAGCCGCGAGCCTGCCGCAGCGCCTGCTCGACGGCGCCCAGGTCGTGGCCGTCGATCGGGCCGAGGTACTTGAGCCCGAGGTCCTCGAACATGCCCTGCGGGGCGAAGGCGTCCTTGAACCCCTTCTTGGCGCCGTGCAGCGCGTCGAAGATCGGCTGCCCGACCAGCGGGGTGCGCTGCAGCGCCTCCTTGCCGAGGGCGAGGAAGCGCTCGTACCCCTGCGTGGTGCGCAGCGTGGCGAGGTGGTGGGCGAGGCCGCCGATGGTCCTGGCGTAGGAGCGCTCGTTGTCGTTGACGACGATCACCAGCGGGCGGTCCCGCGCCTCGGCGATGTTGTTGAGCGCCTCCCAGGCGAGCCCGCCGGTGAGCGCGCCGTCACCGATCACCGCGACGGTCTGCCGGTCGTGCTGGCCGAGCAGCTGGGCGGCCTTGGCGAGGCCGTCGGCGTAGGAGAGGGCGGTGGAGGCGTGCGAGTTCTCGACCAGGTCGTGCTCGGACTCCGCGCGCGAGGGATAGCCGGACAGGCCGCCCCTGGAACGCAGTTTCGAGAAGTCCTGCCGCCCGGTGAGCAGTTTGTGGACATAGCTCTGATGGCCGGTGTCCCAGACGATCCGGTCGTAGGGCGAGTCGAACACCCGGTGCAGCGCGATGGTCAGCTCCACGACCCCGAGGTTCGGGCCGAGGTGGCCTCCGGTCCGGGTGACGGCATCGATCAGGAAGGCGCGGATCTCGTCGGCGAGGAGTGGGAGGTCGGCGGCCGGGATCTTTCTGAGGTCGGCCGGGGACGTGACGCCGGAGAGCAGTGGCATGTGTTCACCTCACGACTCGGAGCAGTGCTGTGGTGCCCCCCTGTGGCAGGACCGCCCGGCACGGGGGCGACCCCGTGCCGGGCGGGGCGCGGTCAGCGACCGCGGTTGGCGCCGACGGTCTCCGTGAGCGCGCGCAGCGACTCCTTGAGCGAGCCCATGGTGGCGAGGACGGCGGTCGGCTCGTAGCCGCAGTGCGCCATGCAGTTGGCGCAGCGCGCGTCCTTGCCGCGGCCGTACTTCGACCAGTCGGTCTTCTCGATCAGTTCGCGGTAGGTGGGCACGTACCCGTCGGCCATCAGGTAGCAGGGGCGTTGCCAGCCGAAGAGCGAGTAGTTGGGGATGCCCCAGGCGGTGCACTCGAAGTCGACCTTGCCCTCCAGGAAGTCCAGGAAGAGCGGGCTGTGGTTGAGCCGCCAGCGGCGCCGGTTGCCGCCGGAGAAGGTCTTGCGGAAGAGCTCCCTGGTCTGCTCCACGCCGAGGAAGTGCTCCTGGTCGGGCGCCTTCTCGTAGGCGAACGCCGGGGAGATCATCATCTCGTCGACCTTGAGGTCGTCGTTGAGGTAGTCCAGCACGTCGATGATGGTCTGCGGGGTGTCGGTGTTGAAGAAGGTGCTGTTGGTGGTGACCCGGAAGCCGCGCCGCTTGGCCTCCTTGATCGCCTCCACCGCCTCGTCGAAGGTCCCCTCCTTGGCCACCGAGGCGTCGTGCCGCTCGCGCAGCCCGTCGATGTGCACGGTGAAGGTGAAGTACGGCGAGGGGGTGAACTTGTCCAGCTTCTTGCGCAGCAGCAGCGCGTTGGTGCAGAGGAAGACGTACTTGCGGCGCGCCACCAGCTGGCGGACGATCTCGTCGATCTGCGGGTGCATCAGCGGCTCGCCGCCGGCGATCGAGACCATCGGGGCGCCCGACTCCAGCACCGCGCCGACCGCCTGGGCGACCGGCATCCGCTGCTTCAGCACACCCGCCGGGTGCTGGATCTTGCCGCACCCCTCACAGGCGAGGTTGCAGGCGAAGAGCGGCTCCAGCTCGACGATCAGTGGGAACTTGTCCCGCCGCTTGAGCTTCTGCTGCATGAGGTAGGTGCCGACCCGCACGGTTTGGCGCAACGGCATGGCCATGGCTAGCTCGCCTCCTGAGGGAGCGTCGAGGGTGTGGGGTGGTTGAGGCTTGCGGACCGCGGGCCTGCCTGCCGCGGCCGGTTCTGCTCGTGCCAGTCGACCAGCGCGGGCACGGTGGCCCGCAGCGTCCGCCAGGCGCGGACGCCGGCCGGCAGGGTGCCCGGGCGCAGCAGCTCGCGCTCGGGGGTGTCGACCACCACCCGCAGGACGGCGGCGGGCAGGGCCGGGCGGATCTCCTGGAGGGCGGCGAGGACCGCCGCGGCCTCCATGTCGACGGCGAGTGCGCCCTGCAGGTGCAGGGCGCGCCGCTCCAGACCGCGCACCACGTGGTCGGCGGTGTGGTGCACGCCGGTGTGGGCCGTCAGCCCACGCGTCTTCAGCGCCCGGCTGAGCTCGGGCCCGGAGTCGACCGCGAAGAGGTTCCCCTCGGCATCGCGCACGCCGTCCGCAACGATCACGTCACCGGGTGTTATTCCCGGCGCGACGGCCGCGCCGAATCCGGCCACCACGACGGCGCCGTAGCCGCCGGGGGCCGAGGTGAGCAGCCGTCTGACCGTGTGGGCGGCCCGGCGGCGACCGACACCGGTGCGGACCAGTACCGGCGGCCCGCCGGCGGCGCCGCGCCAGTCCCCTCCGCGCAGGGCCCAGACCTCGGGGCCGAGTGCGCAGAGCACCAGCAGCGGAGCGGGCTTCACCGGGCCGCCCCGATCACCGGGCTGCCGCCGGCCGGGGCGCCCTTGGCACCGGGGACGCTGTCCCGGCCGGTGGCGGGAGTGCCGTGCAGGTACCGGCCGAGCGCGGTGACCGGGAAGACCAGCCGGTAGAGGTGGTAGTTGATGGAGAAGTCCCACGGGAAGCCCGTCCCGGTGAACTGCGGCTCGTCCCAGGTGCCCTCGGGCAGCTGGGTGCGGGCCAGCCAGTCGACCCCGCGCACGACCGCCGGGTTGGCCCGGCCGTCCGGGCCCTCGCCGGCCGCGAGCAGCGCCATCAGCGCCCACGCGGTCTGCGAGGCGGTGGAGTCGCCGCGCCCGGCCCAGCGGGCCGGGTCCTCGTAGGAGCGCATGTCCTCGCCCCAGCCGCCGTCGGTGTTCTGCCGGTCCTCCAGCCAGCGGACGGCGCGGCGGATCGCCGGGTGCTCGTCCGGGACGCCGGCCGCGACCAGGGCGGGCAGCACCGAGCCGGTGCCGTAGATGTAGTTGGTGCCCCAGCGGCCGAACCAGGAGCCGTCGGCCTCCTGGTTGCGCAGCAGCCACTCCACGCCCCGGCGGGTGCGGGGGTCCTTGCCCTTGCCGACCTCGGCGAGCATCTCCACCACGTGGGCGGTGACGTCGGCGGACGGCGGGTCGACCACCTCGCCGAAGTCGCAGAACGGCAGCTTGTTGGGCAGGGTGCTGGTGTTGTCGACGTCGAAGGCGCCCCAGGCGCCGTTCTTGGACTGCATGCCGAGGTTCCAGCCGACCCCGCGGTCGACCGCGCCGGTCACCTTGGCGGGATCGGGGTGGGCCACCCGGCGCAGGGCGAGCACCACCTCGGCGGTGTCGTCGATGTCGGGGTAGGTGTCGTTCTCGAATTCGAACGCCCAGCCGCCGGGGGCGAGCGAGGGCCGCTGGACGGACCAGTCGCCGCGCCGGGTGATCTCCTCGGCGAGCATCCAGTCGACGGCCGAGACCAGCGCGGGGTGATCGGCCGGCAGCCCGGCGTCGGCCAGCGCGATGGTGGCCAGGCAGGTGTCCCAGACCGGGGACTGGCAGGCCTCCAGCCAGCGCCGGCCGTCCTCGGTGTGCACGGTGAAGCGGTCGAAGGAGGAGAGCCCGGCCTGCATCACCGGATGGTCGAGTTCGTAGCCCTCCAGGTGCAGGGCGATCAGCGAGTAGACGGCGGGCGGCTGGATGCCGCCCCAGCAGCCGTCCGCCTCCTGCCGCTCGACGATCCAGCGGCAGGCCTGCGAGAGGGCGAGCCGGCGCAGGGGGCGCAGCGCCCGGCGGTGGTAGGCGTGCAGCACCTTGTCCAGGCGTTCGAAGACGCCGTCCCAGGTGGTGGCGGGGGCGAGCGGGCGCTCGGGGAAGGGGTGCTCCGGGTCGGTGTGCAACTCGGTCAGCGGGAACGGCGCGGGGCGCACCGGGCGGTGCGCCGAGACGATGGTGAGCGGCACGATGGTCTGCCGGGCCCAGCATCCGAAGGCGTAGATGTTCAGCGGGAGCCACTTGGGCAGGAAGATGATCTCCGGTGGCATCTCGGGCAGCCGCGCCCAGGGCCACCAGCCGAAGAGGGCCAGCCAGATCCGGGTGAAGACCCGGGCGGCCGCGATGCCGCCGGCGGACCGGACGTAGCGGGCGGCGGCGAGCATGTGCGGGGCGTCGGGATCGTCACCGGCGAGCTTGAGGGCGACGTAGGCCTCGACCGTGGTGGAGAGCTCCGCCGGTCCCCCGTGGAAGGTGGACCAGGTGCCGTCCTCCCGTTGCTGGGAGCGGATCCACTCGGCGGTGGCCTTGGTCTGCTCCTCCGTCCGGATCCCGAGGAACTGCCGGAGCAGTAAGTCCTCGGCGTCCATGGTGACGTTGGTCTCCAGGTCGCCCTTCCACCAGCCCTCGGAGCTCTGCAGCGAGAGCAGGTGGGTGGTGGCGCGCGCCAGTGCCTCCTCGGCCGAGAGCGGACCGTCCTGCTCCTGGTCGGGCCGGTCGACCGACCGCCCGGCGCTCAGCAGCGCCGGGGGGCGGTCGCCCACCGCGACCGGCTCGGAATCGTACTCAGGGTCGAGCCGGCCGTCCGCGGTTGCTGTCAACGTAACGTCACCTCTCTCGTACCACCACGAATTCGGCGAGTGCGACGAAGTGCTCGCGCACCACATCGGGCATGGGCACCTCGTCCAGAGCGGCGAGGGCAGTCGTGTGCTGGCGGCGGGCCTCCTCCTGGGTCCAGGCGCGGCCGCCGGCCTCCTCGATCAGCGCGGCGCGGGCGGCGAGCTCGGGCTCGCTCTCCTCGCCGCGCCCGGAGGGGTCGGCCAGCTGTTCGGCGAGCCGGCGCGAGGCCGGGCCGCCCTCGGCGAGGGCCGCGGCCACCGGCAGGGACTTCTTGCGCTGGCGGAGGTCCCCCCAGTGCGGCTTGCCGGTGACCTCGGTGGCGCCCCAGATGCCGAGCAGGTCGTCCACCGCCTGGAAGGCCAGTCCGAGGTGGTGGCCGTAGCGCTGGAGGGCGTCCGAGACCCGGTCGTCGGCGCCGGCCAGGACGGCGCCGATCGCGGAGGCGGCGGCGAGCAGGGCGGCGGTCTTGCCGCCCTCCATCTCCAGGCACTCGGCGACGGTGACGCTGTCCCGCTGTTCGAAGGCGACGTCCATGGCCTGGCCGTCGATGAGCCGACGGGTGGCGGTGGTGAGGAGCCGGACGGCGCGCGCGGCGTCGGTGGGGCTCGTGCCACCGGCGGTGGCCGCGTCGAGCAGCACCTCGGTACCGAGCGTCGCCAGGGCGTCGCCCACCAGGATCGCCTGGGCCGGTCCGAAGACCGTCCAGGCGGTGGCCCGGTGCCGTCTGGTCTCGTCACCGTCCATCAGATCATCATGGAGCAGGGAGAAGTTGTGCACCAGTTCAACGGCCACCCCACCGGGCACACCGGCCTCCGCCGGGGCGCCGACGGCCTGGGCCGAGAGCAGCGCCAGAGCGGGGCGCACGGCCTTGCCGCCGTCCCCCGCGGCCGGCGTGCCGTCCCGGTCGATCCAGCCGAAGTGGTAGGCCCCGACGGTGTCCATCGGTGCGGCCAAACGGGCGACGGCGGCCCGCAACGGCGGGGTGCAGAGCGTGCGGCTGCGGGCGAGCAGCTCCGGCACCGAGACCGGTTCGGCGTGCGCCGTGCCTCCGACGGCAGTGCCGGTGCGTGACTCCACGTGCGTTCCCTCTCCCTGGTGGTGCCGGGCCGCGCGGGACGGCCGGGCGCTTGCGATGTCGATGAGACCGGTGCGGCCGGCGGTGGGGCGGCCGGATCTCGCGGGGTCGCCGGGACCGGCGGCGGGGCCCTGGGTCACCGGGGCCACCTCCCGTCGCCGCGGTCCACCGGGAGCCGGGTGCCGGCGCCGGCGAGCGCCGCGTCGGCCGCGGCGTGGCCGCTGCGGACGGCGCCCTCCATGGTCGCGGGCCACCCGGTGGCCGTCCACGCGCCGGCCAGCAGCAGGCCGGGGACGTGCGTGCGGGCCGTCGGGCGGACGGCGGCCGTGCCCGGGGCCGGGTCGAAGGTGGCGGTGCGCTCGCGGGTGACGAAGAAGTCCAGCACCTCGGCCCCGCCGGCGGCGGGGAGCAGCCGGGCCAGCTCGGGCAGGTAGCGGCGGCGCAGCTCGGCCACCGGCAGGTCGATCTCGTCCTGGACGGCGGACTGGGAGAGCGCCAGGTACTGGGCCCCGGGGTGGGCCCGGCCCAGCTCGGTGGCGGCCAGCCCGGAGTGCGCGGTGCGGTCGAAGACCCACTGCACCGGCGAGCCGAGCGCGGCGAAGAACGGGCGCCGCAGCACCTTGCGGTCGTAGACCACGTGCACGTTGAGGATCGGCGCGGTGCCGAAGCCGGCCAGCCGCTGCTGGGCGTCGACGGCGTCGGGCGGCAGCAGGGCGGCGGCGGTGTCCTGGGTGCCGGCCAGCACCACCGTGTCGGCCATGAGCAGCTCGCCGCTCTCCAGCCGGACGGCGTGCTGCGGGGCGGACGGCTTGAGCTCGGTCGCCCGGGCTCGCAGCAGTACCTTCACGCCGGCGCGCTCCAGCTCGGCGAGCGCCCGGTCGTGGTGGATCACGCCGAGCGGGACGGCTGCCGTGCCGATGTCGGAGGCGCCCGGATCGGAGAGCAGGCCGGTCTTGAAGACCATCGCGGCCAGCGCCAGCGACACCTGGTCGGCCCGGGCGTTCAGGGTGGCCACGCCGACCAGGTCCCAGAGCGCGGCGATGGTGCGCTCGTTCTGCCCGTTGCGGCGCAGCCAGTCACCGAACGAGACCGCGTCCAGCGCCGGATCGGCGAGGTCGAGGCCCTGGAGCGCGATCGCGCCGCGGACCACCCGGGCCCGGTCGGCGGGAGCCAGGTGCGGGTAGGTGGCCAGGCTGGCGGCCAGGTGCAGCGGGACGGGCAGGCCCGCCCGGCGGAGCCGGCCGAGCGTGCGCACCGGCGCCGCCGCGGGCCCGGACACCCCGAGCACCGGGACGTCCAGCCGGTCCTGGAGGTGGACCAGCCGGCTCGCGCCGAGCCGGTCCAGCAGGCCCCGGTAGGCGGTGCAGCAGCGCAGGTAGACGTGCTGGCCGTTGTCGACGGTCAGCTCGCCGCGCTGGAACGAGAAGGCCAAGCCGCCCAGCCGGGGACGGCCCTCGACGAGGGTGACCCGGTGGTCGGCCTCGGCCAGCCGGAGCGCGGTGGTGATGCCCGCCAGGCCGCCGCCGACCACGACGGCGGCCGGGCGCGCGGCATCGGCTCGCCCGGTCATCGGCCCTCCCCCTCGCATCCGGCGCCCGACCCGGTCCGGTCCGGGGCGCTCGTGGTCAACACGGTCGTGCCCAACACGGTGGTCAACACGGCTCTACCCATAAGTGATTCCCCGCTGACACAGCGTGACAGAAGTGCGGCGAGAATCAAGAACGCCCCCCGGCGAGCCCGGAAAGCGCCACGTACGCCTTCTCCCAGCCCGGCAGCGAGACCCGGCCGCGCAGCACCGACTCCGGGTCGGCGGCGATCCGGCCGAGCAGCCGGTGGTAGATCCCGGCCATCGCCGCGGTGCAGGCGCGGCTGCGGCGGTCGAGCATCGGCAGCAGCCGCAGGCCCTCCTCGAAGGCGGCCTGGGCCCGGGCCGCCTCGAAGGCGACCAGACCGGTGAAGTCGGCGCCGGCCGGCGGCCTGGGCAGCGCGAAGCCCCGCTCGCAGCCGAACCGGACGAGGTCCTCGGCGGGCAGGTAGGTGCGGCCGTTGAGGGCGTCCTCGCGCAGGTCGCGCAGGATGTTGGTGAGCTGGAGCGCCAGGCCCAGCGTGTCGGCGTACCGGGCCCCGCGCTCGGGGTCGTCGCAGCCGTACACGCCGAGCGAGATCCGGCCGATCGCGCCGGCGACGCAGCGGCAGTAGACCTTGAGCTCCTCGTACGTCTGGTACTCGGCGCCCTTGAGGTCCATCTCGACGCCGTCGATCAGCTCGTCGAAGCCGCCGAGCGGGATCGGGAAGCGCCGGGCGGTGTCCGCCAGGGCGACCTTGATCGGGTCGGTGTCGTCCTCCGACACCGACCCCGCGCGGATCTCGTCCAGCAGCTCGCGCGTGCGCAGCAGTGCCTCGGCCTTGCGGTCCGCGGGGAGCTCGCCGTCGCCGATGTCGTCGACCCGCCGCGCCAGGGCGTACAGGGCCGACATGGCCAGCCGCTTCGGCTCCGGCAGCAGGCGGATGCCGTAGCTGAAGTTGCGGGCCTGCAGTCCGGTGACTGCCTCGCAGTACCGGTACGCCGCCATGACCTGCGCCGACGCCAGTGGTGATGCCGCCACTCGGGCGTTCACCTTCCCTTCGCGAAGATGGCCGCCGCCTTCGCTGCGAGGCGGCGCTTGTCGGGCTTCGTCTGCTGGGCGAGCACGTCGTACCCGGCGCCCTCGATGGCGGCCAGGGCCGCGTACCCGCCGGCGGTGAATCCCGCCAGGAGCAGTCGAAGCCTCCCCCGAACCGTACCTACCAACGGCGCGCCGCGGTCCAGCAGGGTGCGGGCCCGTCCGACCTCGAAGGCGACCAGCTCACGCACCGCGTCGCCGGCGGACGGGGCGGCGAGGTCGGCCTCGGTGACGCCGAAGCGGGCCAGGTCCTCGGCCGGGAGGTAGATCCGGCCGCGGGCGAGGTCCTCGGCGACGTCCTGGAGGTGCTCGACCACCTGGAGGCCGCTGCAGACGGCGTCGGAGAGCTCGATCCGCTCGGGCGTGGAGACGCCCGCGATGGCCAGCACCAGCCGGCCCACCGGGTCGGCGGAGAGCGTGCAGTAGCCGACCAGGTCCCGGTAGGTGGCGTAGCGGGCGGTGGTCTGGTCCACCCGGTTGGCCTCGATCAGACGGCGGAACGGCTCCGGGGTCAGCGCGTGCCGGTCCACCAGCGGGACGAGCGCGCGCATCAGCGGGTGGCGGGGCGCCTCGGCGGCCGCGGGGCGCAGGGCGGTCTCGAAGACCCGGTCGAGGTCCCGCTCCAGCCCGTCGAGCAGTGCGAGCCGGAAGGCGACCTCGTCCGGACCCGGCGGGGCGGGCTGGGCCGAAGGGGTGACGGCGGGGGGCCGCCCGGCCACCCCGAGCAGCCGGGCGGCGCCGGCCGGGTCGGCGAGGTCGCCGTCGCCGGCGTCGTCCACGAGCCGGGCGAAGCCGTAGACGGCCATCAGGTCGTCGCGCCAGGCGGCGGGCAGGAAGAACGGGGCGACCGGGAAGTTCTCCGCGCTCGCCTTGTCCAGGGTCACTCCCGCTGGACCGTCCGCCGTCCCGTCGCCGGGCCGGGACTCACTACTGGGCTGGGCCGAAGCCGACACTGCTGTCACTCCCCCGTTCTACACCGCTCGGTACGACCGGCCCGAGTCGGACACGCGTCCGATATCGGGGGTCACCTGCGACACACCACCCCCGCGCCTTACAGCCTGACACCACCGCCCGCGCCGGAAAAGGGCGCCCCACCCGGCGCGCGGGGCGCTCACCCGGGCAGCGGCGGGCCACCCGGGGGACGGCGGGGTTCCACCCGGGGTCGGGCGGGCCGGGGAACGACGGAGGGCCGGCGGCCGGGCTGCCCCGGTCACCGGCCCTCCGTGCGGGGCCCTTGCGGTCCTACGGCCGGTCGCCGCGCTCGTAGCGGCTCACGACCTCCTCGGTCGGGCCGTCCATCACCAGCTCGCCGGCCTCGATCCAGATGGTCCGCTCGCAGACCTCGCGGATCGAGCTGTTGTCGTGGCTGACCAGGAAGACCGTACCGGCCGAGCCGCGCAGCTCGTCGATCCGCTTCTTGCTGCGCTGCTGGAACGCCTGGTCGCCGGTGGCCAGCGCCTCGTCGATCAGCAGCACGTCGTGGGTCTTCGCCGCGGCGATGGAGAACCGCAGGCGGGCGCCCATGCCGGAGGAGTAGGTGCGCATCGGCAGGGAGATGAAGTCGCCCTTGTCGTTGATGCCCGAGAACTCGACGATGTCCTGGTAGCGCTCCCGCACCTGGGCCGGGGTCATCCCCATCGCCAGGCAGCCGAGGACGACGTTGCGCTCGCCGGTGAGCTCGTTCATCAGCGCCGCGTTGACGCCCAGCAGCGAGGGCTGGCCGTTGGTGTAGATGCCGCCCTTCTCGGTCGGCAGCAGGCCCGCGATGGCGGCCAGCATGGTCGACTTGCCGGAGCCGTTGGAGCCGATCAGGCCGATCGCCTCGCCTTTGTACGCGGTGAAGCTGATCCCGCGCACCGCGTGCACCTCGCGCACGCCCGCGGAGCGCTTGCGGCTGATGATCCGGCTGATCGCGGAGGTGGCGCTGCCCTTGCCGGAGCCGGCGCCGTGCACCCGGTAGACGATGTGCACGTCGTCGACGACGACGGTGGGCTCGCGTGCGACGTCGCTGTCCTGCACGGTCAGGCCCTTTCGCAGGTCGGTGTCAGCCACGGCCGTACTCCTCCTCGGCCTTCCAGAAGAAGACGTATCCGATCACGAACATCCCGACCGCCCAGGCGATGCCGTACGTCCACTGGTGCGGCGGGAACACCTGGTGCTGGGGGACGTGCTTGTTGTAGATGACCGGCGCGAACGCGTGCCGGATCAGGTCCATGTAGACCGAGGCCGGGTTGAGCTGCATCACCTTCTGCCAGAACTCCGGCCAGCCGTTGATCTTGTCCTGGATGCTGAACATCACGCCGGAGAGGAACATCCAGGCGCGCATCGCGAACGGGATCAGCTGGGAGATGTCACTGGTCTTGGAACCGATCCGCGCCATCACCAGGGCCACCCCGGTGTTGAACATCGACTGCAGGAGGAGCGCCGGGGCCACCGCGAGCCAGGTCCGGCCGGGCTCGATGCCGCTGGCCAGCACCACGCCGACCAGCACCACCATCGAGATCATCAGCTGCTGGAGCTGGATCACCGTGAAGGCGATCGGCAGCGAGGCACGCGGGAAGTGCAGGGCGCGGATCAGGCCGAGGTTGTCGGAGATCGCCCGGGTGCCGGACTGCACCGCGTTCTGGGTGAACTGGAAGACGAAGACACCGATGCAGAGCCACGCGGTGTACGTGCCCTCCGGGAACCCGTCCTTGTTGCGCAGGATCACACCGAAGACCAGGTAGAACACGGCGCAGTTCAGCAGCGGGGTCACGACCTGCCAGAGCTGGCCGAGCTTGGCGTCGGTGTACTGGGCCACCAGGCGGGCGGTGGCGAAGGCCCAGATGAAGTGCCGGCGGGCCCACAGCTGCTTGGTGTAGGCGACGAGGCCGGGTCGTCTGCCGCTGACCGCGAGACCGTACTTGTCCGCAAGCTGCTTGGGGGTCAGGCCCGCGTCCGCCCCCCTCGGGGCTGAGAGGCTGACGGGTTCACTCACTGTCGACACATTCGTCCTTCGCGCGGGATCGTCGGGGAGGCCGGTCGACGGGGGTCCGCCGGCCTTTCGCCGAGGGGGATCCACTCGGATCACGGGGGAGTCCGGCCGGTGCGTGGTCACCGGCCGCTGCGATCGGACGACCGTACGACGACTGAACCGTCCGGTTCAAATCATCGTGGGGCCGCCCGACCGTACGATCAGATGACCGGCGGTCGGCCCAGCCTGGTCAGTCGCCAAACGGTACGCCATCGCATGGGCCGCCGCGTACCGCAGGGTTCGCGCCAGCCCGCCCGGAACCCGCCCCACCAGGCCTTCAGCGCCTCCGGGGAGGGGCGGCGGGCCAGGGTCAGCAGGAACCAGGTTCCCAGATAGAGAGGCACGAACAGGGCCGGAAGGTTCCGTCTCGCGAGCCACACCCTGTTGCGGGCCACGTTGTGGAAGTACGTGGCGTGCCGGGCGGGCGAGGTGGTCGGGTGGTGGAGCACCACGTCCGCCCGGTAGTCGATGGCCCAGCCGGCGTCCAGCGCGCGCCAGGCGAGGTCGGTCTCCTCGTGCGCGTAGAAGAACTCGGCGGGCAGCTGGCCGGCCTGTTCGAACACCGTGCAGCGCACGGCGCTCGCACCGCCCAGGAAGGTGGTCACCCGGGAGGAGCGCAGCGGGTCGCTGGCGCGCAGCCGGGGGACGTGCCGGCGCTGGGTGACGCCGGTGTCCGGGTCGGCGATCCGGAAGCTGACGATCCCCAGCTCCGGATCGGCGCTGAAGGCCTCGCGCAGCAGCCGGGCCGAGTCGGTGCCCGGGAGCCGGCCGTCGTCGTCCAGGAAGAGGACGGCGTCGACCTCCCGGCCGTCCTTGCCGAACAGCTCGATGCCGACGTTGCGGCCGCCCGGGATGCCGAGGTTCTCCGGCAGCTCGACGCTGCGCACGCCCGGCGGCAGCGGCGGCAGCGGGGCGCCGTTGGCGACCACGGCCAGTTCGACGGTCGGGCCCTCCTGGGCGCGGACCGACTCGATCAGCGCGTTCAGCTCGGCCGGGCGGTTGCCCATGGTGATGATGACCGCGCCGAGCCGGAAGGTGTCGGCGGCGGCCGGGAGGTGCTCCGTCACGGCGCTCACCGGAGCCTGCTGGAGAGGACGATGCTCAGCAGGTGCAGCACGGTCTGCAGCATCGCGATCGCGGCCAGCACGACCACCGCGAGCCGGGTGAAGAGCAGCCCGCCGTGCACGGCGTCCGCGACGCCCGCGGCGAGGATGAGCAGGGAGGCCTCGACCGCGCCCACCAGCCGGTGGAACTTGAGGAAGGAGGCCGCCCGGCGGGCCCTGGCGACGCCGGAGGAACGCGGCACCGAGGCGCTGTCCTCGACCGCCGTGAGACCGCTGCGGGCCCGGGCCACGTCCACCAGGTCCGTCTCGGACTTGATCAGGATGGCGCCGAGCGCGGCGAGCGTGCCGAGGAAGGCCCACTCCCAGTGCGAGGCGGTGCCGCTCCGGTGGAAGAGGTCGCAGCCGCGCAGGCCGAGACCGGTCAGGAGGGCCGCCTCGGACATGTAGTGGCCGACCCGGTCCAGGTAGACGCCGGTGAGCGAGGTCTGCCGGCGCCAGCGGGCGACCTCGCCGTCCACGCAGTCCAGCAGCAGGTAGACCTGGATGAGCAGGGCGCCGAGGACCGCGCCGGTGAGGCCCGGGACGATCAGCGCGGCACCGGCCAGGATGCCGGTCAGCATCATCAGGTAGGTCAGACCGTTGGGCGTGATCGCCGTCACGGTGGAGAGCACGCGGGTGATCCGCAGCGAGATCCGCCGCATGTAGAGGCGGCCCGCCCAGTGCTCCGCGCTGCGGCGCTGGAGCATGCCCTCCGGGTGGATCACCGCGCGCAGTTCCTCGACGGAGGGGCGGCGGGTCAGATCCACCGGGGCCGGGGGCGAGCCCTTCGTGGCGGGGTCAGCTGTTGACGGCTTGGACATAGTCGGCGTACGCGTCCCTGATCGCTGAGGGGGAGAGGTCGAGGTGCTCAAGAATGGTGAAGCGGCCCGGGCGGGTGTTCGGAGCGTAGTGCACCGCCTCGGTGAACTCCGCCTCGGTGAAGCCGATCTGAGCTGCGGTCACCGGCAGGCCGTGGCGCGACAGGCGCTCCACGATCAGACCGGTCAGCTCGCGCTCGCCCCGCAGGAAGCTGGCGAAGGCGGCCCCGAGGCCGACCTGTTCGCCGTGCTGGGCGGATCGCTTGGGATACAGCACGTCCAGGGCATGCGAGATCTCGTGGCAGGCCCCCGACGAGGGCCGGGTGCTGCCGGCGATGTTCATCGCGATGCCGGACAGTACCAGGGCTTCCGCGAGCGCTGTCAGGAGGTCCTGATCCTGAAGGTTTCCTGGGTGCCGCAGCAGGTTCTCCCCCGCCGAACGGGCCATCGCCACGGCCAGTCCGTCCACCGGCTCGCCGGTCTCGGCCTGGGACAGCTCCCAGTCCGCGCAGGCGGAGATGTTGGAGATGACGTCGCCGATGCCGGCCGCCACGAAGCGCGGCGGGGCCTGCCGGATCACGTCGAGGTCGACCACGATGCCGATCGGGCCGGGCACGCCGTAGGACCCCCGGCCGGCGTCGTTGTCGAGGGTGGAGACGGGAGAGCAGATGCCGTCGTGCGCGAGGTTGGTGGCCACCGCGACCACCGGCAGGCCGACCCGCGCGGCGGCGTACTTGGCGGCATCGATGATCTTGCCACCGCCGAGGCCGACGATCGCGTCGTAGTGGCCGCCGCGCATCGCGTCCGCCAGGCGCACCGCGCTGTCGAGGCTGCCGTCGTCGACGTTGTACCAGTCGGCGCCCGGCAGGGCCGGCTCCAGCCGCTCGCGCAGCACCGCCCCGGAGCCGTTGCTGATCGCCACCGCGATCCGGCCCGAGGTGGAGAGCCGCTGGTCGGCGAGGATCCCCCCGAGGGCGTCGAGCGCCCCCGAGCGGATCTCCACGAAGACCGGCGACGGCACCAGCCGCGTCAGTACTGGCACGCGATCTCCCGCGCCTTGGCCAGGTCGTCGTGGTTGTCGACCTCGACCCAGGAGACCTCGCCGATCGGCTGCACGTCGATCCGCAGGCCGCGGTCGACCATCTCCTGGTAGCCGTCCTCGTAGTACAGCTGCGGGTCGCGCTCGTAGGTGGCGCGCAGCGCGTCGGTGAGGTCGGCGGCGGCCGACGGGTTGATCACGGTGAGGCCGATGTACTCGCCGGTCGCCTCGGCCGGCTCCATCAGCTTGGTGATGCGCCGCATGCCGGTGGCCGGGTCGACGACGACCTTCATCTCCTCGTCGGCGAGCTTCTTCACCGTGTCGAGGGCGAGCAGGATGCCGGGGGCGCGGCCCTCCTCGGTGAGGCGCCGGTTGCCCTCCAGCATGGTCCGCTGGACGGAGGCCGGGTGCACGGTGTCCCCGTTGGCCAGCAGCAGGCCCTCGCCGAAGAGCTCGCGCGCGCACCAGAGGGAGTAGGCGTTGTTCCACTCCTCGGCCTTGTCGTTCTCGACCAGGGTGAGCTTCACGCCGTACTTCTGCTCCAGGGCCGCCTTGCGGTCCTGGACCGCCTCCTTGCGGTAGCCGACGACGATCGCCGCCTCGCGCAGGCCGACCTCGGCGAAGTTGCCGAGGGTGAGGTCCAGGACGGTCCGCTCCCCGTCGACCGGCACCAGCGCCTTCGGCAGGGTGTCGGTGTACGGGCGCAGCCGGCGGCCGGCGCCGGCTGCCAGAACGAGGCCGATCATGCGGGGTCTCCTGATCCGTCGTGCTGTGCTGATCCGTCGGGCCGAACGCCGCAGCCGCCCGGCGGGCTGTGCGCTGCCGCAAGCCGCCGGACCGTGCGCCGCCGCAGGCCGTCGGGGTGGCGCGCCGATGCCGGCGAGGATGCGGGCACCGTGTCATCAGTGATGGTAGGCGACCGTGGCGACCAGCCCGAACGCGGCCGGTGGCCCGGGCGGACACCGGGTCCGGCGGTGGTGAAGGAGGGGTGCCGTCGAGGTGTCCGTTCACCGTCCGCACGCCGTCGGAATCGAACGGGCGCCGAACGCGTTCCGAACGCCTCTACTAATCCGTCGCCCATTCCGATACCGGGAATGGTGCGGGAACGGTCATGATCCGCCCTGTTGTGTGTGGGACGCCTGCGGACCGCCACCCGTACGGCAGACTGGGGCACGACGCCACCGGTGCTCCCATTGCCCCCGAAAGAGGCCTCATGCCCCAGAGTCCGCCGACCAGCCCGACGCACTTCACCTCGGAGATCGACACCGGTCTCGACGTGGAGACCGACGTGACGGCCGACCCCCGAGCCGCGGCCGGAGCGCCCGCCGGCACCGAGATCCTGCTGGAGCTCGTCGACGACGAGGGCGTCACGATCGGCACCGCCGAGAAGCACTGGGCCCACCAGCAGCCGGGCCGGCTGCACCGGGCGTTCTCGGTGTTCCTCTTCGACCGCCAGGGACGGCTCCTGCTCCAGCGCCGGGCCCTCGGCAAGTACCACTCCCCCGGCGTCTGGTCGAACACCTGCTGCGGCCACCCGTACCCCGACGAGCCGCCGTTCGTCGCCGCGGCCCGGCGCACCGCCGAGGAGCTGGGCGTCGCCCCCGCGCTCCTCTGCGAGGCCGGCACCGTCCGGTACGACCTGCCGGACGAGGCCTCCGGCCTGATCGAGCGGGAGTGGAACCACCTGTTCGTCGGCCTGGTCACCGCCGACGTCGTGCCCGACCCGGACGAGGTGGACGACTTCGCCTTCGTGTCCGCGCAGGAGCTGCGCGAGCTCCAGGACGAGCGGCCGTTCTCGGTGTGGTTCCGGACCGTCTTCGAGGCCGCGCTGCCCGGCATCCGCGAGATCGCCGGCCGGGACTGGTAGGACCACCCGCTACCGCGTGTCCTCCCGGGGGATGGGCAGCGAGGCCCAGACCACTTTGCCGCCCTCCCCCGTCCGCTCCACGTCGCAGACCCCGCCCGCCTGCAGGGTGACGCTCTTCACCAGCAGCAGCCCCCGCCCGCCGGTCCGCCCGGCGTCGCTCTCCAGGGCCTTCGGCCGGTACGGGTCGCCGTCCTCGACCGACACCCGGACCCAGCCCGCTCCGACCACGAGTTCGGTGGTCACCTCCGGCGACAGCTCGGCGGCGTGCGTCACGGCATTGCCCACCAGCTCCGAGACGATCAGCAGCAGGTCGTCCACCAGCTCCTGGTAGCGCACCCCCGCCATCCCCTGGGCCAGCAGCCGGTCCCGCACCGCGTGCCTGGTCCGCGGCACCGAGGCCTCCACCGCCGGCACCGGGAACCGCCACACCCCTTCGGCCGGCCCACTCCCGGCGCGTCCGGATGCCGGGCATCCGGACGCCACACGTCTGGGCTCGGCCTCCGCCGCCCCGCTGATCTGCTCCACGTCCAGCCGCCCTTCGTCCGCGACCCCGGGAATCAGGCGTTCCGCTCATGGCGCCCTCGGTCCACAGAGGCTAGGAGAGCCGCCCCCGGCACGGCCGCACCGTCGACAACTTGCCCGTGTCGGACCACTCCCGCCCGCTCCCGACCGCCCGCCGGTCACAGTCCGACCACTTCCCGCCCCTGAACCACCGCTTCGCTCAGTCCTGCGACCCATCCCCGCCACCCCGGTGGTCCCCACCGGGGAAACGCAGGTGAGAAGCACTCCAGAACCCTGGTAATGTTCTCTCTGTCGCCGAGGGGGCGAGCAGAAAGTCCCCGAAGCACACACCCTGTCCGGGTGGCGGAATGGCAGACGCGCTAGCTTGAGGTGCTAGTGCCCTTTATCGGGCGTGGGGGTTCAAGTCCCCCCTCGGACACCAGAACAATTCCCCGCAGGAACTCGAAAGAGTTTCGGCGGGGAATTTCTTTTTGCCCGGACGGGTCGGCGGGAGCCCGCGCCGGTGGCTCTGCGGCAATGGGGCGGCACAGGGGCACAGGGGTACTGCGGATCGAGGCCACCGGGGGTCCGTACGTGTCCGATCTTCGGACACGAGATGGCAACAATCGGATGATCTGAGCTTCATCTGAGGTTTTCGTCCTATTTCGCACCATAGTCTGCTGTGCGTTTGTCCGGAACCCCAGGAGACAGAGGACCGATACGTTGAGCGCGCCTGAGTCGACGACGGCTTCCCATCAGCACTACCGCCGTTCGCTCGGCACCATCAGTCTCACCGCCGTGGGCCTCGGCTCGATCATCGGCTCCGGCTGGCTCTTCGGTGCCGAGCGGGCCGCCCGGCTCGCCGGACCGGCCTCGATCGTCGCCTGGGTGATCGGCGCCGCGGTCGCGCTCACCATCGCGCTGACCTACAGCGAGCTCGGGTCGATGTTCCCCAAGGCCGGCGGGATGGTGCGGTACGGGCAGTACTCGCACGGCTCGCTCGCCGGGTACCTGGCGGCCTGGGCCAACTGGATCGCCATCGTCTCGGTGATCCCCGGCGAGGCCACCGCCTCGGTGCAGTACATGAGCTCCTGGCACTTCGGGTGGGCGAAGGGCCTGTTCGACGGCGAGGAGCTCTCGGTCAGCGGGGTCGCCGTGGCGAGCGTGCTGCTGGTCGGCTACTTCGCGCTGAACTGGTTCGCGATCACGCTGTTCGCCAAGACCAACACCGCGATCACCGTGTTCAAGGTGGTCGTGCCGACGCTGACCGCGGGCGCCCTGCTGCTGGCGCACTTCGACACCGCCCACTTCACGGACCACGGCGGCTTCGCGCCGAACGGCTGGAGCGCGGTGTTCACGGCGGTCGCCGTCTCCGGCATCGTCTGGGCCTTCAACGGGTTCCAGTCCCCGCTGAACCTGGCCGGCGAGGCCCGCGACCCCGGCAAGTCGCTGCCCAAGGCCGTGATCGGCTCGATCCTGATCGCCCTGGTGATCTACGTCGCGCTGCAGGTGGCCTTCCTCGGCGCCGTCCCGACGGCGGACCTGAGCAACGGCTGGAGCGGGCTCGGCTACACCTCGCCGCTGGCCGACCTGTCGATCGCCTGGGGCCTCAACTGGCTCGCGCTGCTGCTGTACGCGGACGCCTTCGTCTCCCCCAGCGGCACCGGCATGATCTACGCTGCCACCACCTCGCGCATGATCCACGGCGTGCAGGAGAACGGCCACCTGCCCAGGATCTTCGGCCGGGTCGACCCCAGGACCGGCATCCCGCGCCCGGCTCTGCTGCTCAACCTGCTGATCGCCTTCCTCTTCCTGGCGGTCTTCCGCGGCTGGGGCTCGCTCGCCGAGATCGTCTCGGTCGCCACCGTGATCTCGTACGTCACCGGCCCGGTCGCGGTGATGGCGCTGCGCCGCCTCGCCCCCGAGCTGCCGCGACCGGTCCGGCTGCGCGCGATGCCGGTGATCGCCCCGGTGGCGATGGTCTTCGGCTCGCTGGTGCTCTACTGGGCCCGCTGGCCGCTGACCGGCAAGGTCATCCTGCTGATGGCCGCCGGCCTGCCGATCTGGGCCTGGTACGAGCTGCGCAAGCCGTGGGCCGAGCTCAAGCCGCACCTCAAGGCCGGCGCCTGGATGATCGCCTACCTGTTCGTGATGGCCGCCGTCTCCTGGGCCGGCAGCGAGGACTTCGGCGGCCGGGGCTACCTCCCCGAGGGCTGGGACCTGCTGATCGTCGCCCTGATCGGGCTCGCCTTCTACCGCTGGGGCGTGGCCAGCGCCTGGGCCAACCCCTCGCTGGCCGCCGTCAAGCGGGAACTGGCCGAGACGGCCGCCGCCGATGCCGCCGGCCCCGCGGCCACCCTGCCCCGCCAGACCGGCGAGGCCTCCCGGGTCTGACCGACCCGCCGCACCACGCCGAAGGGGCGTGCCGACCCGCCGGCACGCCCCTTCGGCGTGGTGCGGACGCGCGCGCCGGGGTGGTCAGCCGCGGCGGGCGCGGCGGATGGCGGCGGTGAGGACCGGGGGGAGGAGGTCGCCCGCGACGCGTTTGGCGACGTTGGCGGGGCGGCGGCGTTCGGCGGCGCGGGCGCGGCGGACGGCGAGGTCGACGTCGGCCTCCTGCTGGGCGCGCAGGGCCTCCGCCTCCGCCCGTTCCGCCTCCCGGCGGGCGGCCTCGGCGGCCAGCCGGTCGTGGTGGCGCGAGGGACGGAACGGGGCGATGCCGTGGGAGCTGCCGCCGACCCGGACCACCCGCTGGCCGTTCAGGTGCTCGACGGCGAGCTGGACGCCCTCGGCCAGCCCGGTCCGGGCCAGCAGGGCGCGCCGGGCGGGCTCCGGATCGCCCCAGGTGCCGTAGAACTTGCTCTCGCTCAGCACGATCGGGGTGAGGCCCCCGTTGAACACCGCCTCCCAGGTGGCGGCGGCGACGCCCGGGGTGTGCGCGGAGCGGTAGTCGTCCAGGACCACCACGCCCTCCGGCTGGAGCGCCGCCCGGGCCACCCGGAGGTCGTCCACCACGTGCTCGTAGAGGTGCGAGGCGTCGATGTGGACGAAGCGGAACGCGCCGGCCGGGAGGCGGCCGTCGGCCAGTGCCGAGGTGGGCGCCTGGATGATCTCCGGCAGTGCGTCGTGGAAGGACAGGTAGTTGGACTCGAACGCCTTCCGGGTGAGCGACTTCCGGTAGGACATGGACATCTCGGCGGCGTTCTCGTCGTCCGGGGCGTCCGAGTCGAAGAGGTCGCAGACCGTGAAGGTCTCGGTGGGCTGCCGGTGGTCGCCGATCACGATCGCGCTGCGCCCCAGGTAGGCGCCCATCTCCAGCAGGTCCCCGGTGACGCCCGCCTTCTCCTGGCGGTCGAGGAACCACTCGAAGAGGTGGCGGTCGTGGTCCCAGAACCAGCCGGGGACGTCATCGAGCCGGCCCGGCTCGGTGGGCCGGTACTGCTCGGCGCTCAGCGCGGCGTCGGTCACGAAGTTGCTCCTCACACGGTGCGGACGACCACTGGGAACGACCTCCGGCGCGGACCCGCCCGCCGCACGGGTGCGCGGGCCGGCGACGGACGTCACCGCCCGGCCTTCCGGAGCAGCCTGCGGACCGGCGTGGGCGGACGCCGTTCGAACCCGCTGCCCACGGTAGTGACGCACACCGGAGTGCGCCGCAATCTACCGTCCGCTGTCCGGAGTTGAGGAGATGTCGCACGAACGTTTTCGTCCGGTGCGCGTTTGTGAGCACTCGGCGGGACGGCGGCCCGGGAGGACCGGTTCGTCCATACTGCCGCTCGCGTGCCCGTTTTGTCACCATCCCCGGGGCGGTAGGGGCCGGAGAGGTAGGAGGCCGGGCAGTAGGGGGGTCCGGCTCTTGCGCCGGGCTGCCCGGGCGGCCTTGACTGGCCCTTTGGCCAGCGACCCCCAGCGACCCCCGAGCGACCTCCGGCGGCCCCCAGCGGCGGCCCCGCGCGGCTCCTCGGGCGGACGATCCGATGAGAGGACCACCCGGTGCAGCAGGACGCGGAGCAGGGCACCCAGTACGGCGACCAGTACATCGACGGCGAATGGCGGCCCTCGCTGGACGCCGGGTCGATCACGGTACTGAACCCGGCGACCGAACAGGTGCTCGCCACCGTCCCCGCCGGCGGCACGGCCGACGTCGCCGCTGCCGTGGCCGCCGCCCGCCGGGCGGCCCGGAGTTGGGCCGCCACCTCCCGCGAGGAGCGGCTGGCGCTGCTCACCCGGCTGCGGGACGGCCTGGCCGGGTGCCAGGAGGAGATAGCCGACACGGTGGTCGCCGAGCTGGGCGCGCCGATCGGCTTCGCGACCGCCGTGCACGCCGGCCTGCCGCTGGCCGTGGCCGGTTCCTACCTCGCGCTGCTCGCCGAGTACCCCTTCGAGGAGCGGATCGGGAACTCGGTGGTGCTCGCCGAGCCGGCCGGGGTGGTCGCGGCGATCACGCCGTGGAACTACCCGCTGCACCAGATCGTGGCCAAGGTCGTGCCGGCCCTGGCGGCCGGCTGCCCGGTGGTGCTCAAGCCCGCCGAGGACGCCCCGCTGGTCGCCCGGCTGTTCGCGCGGCTGGTCCACGAAGCGGGCTTCCCCGCCGGGGTGTTCAACCTGGTCACCGGCACCGGTGCGGTGGCGGGCGCGGCCCTGGTCGGGCACCCGGAGGTGGACGTGGTCTCGTTCACCGGCTCCACCGCCGTGGGCCGGACCGTCGCCGAGACCGCCGGGCGGGGCATCAAGCGGGTCGCGCTGGAGCTGGGCGGGAAGTCGGCCAACGTGGTGCTGCCCGGCGCCGACCTGGCCCGGGCGGTCAACGTCAACGTCGCCAACGTGTTCGCCAACTCCGGTCAGACGTGCAGCGCCTGGACCAGGCTGCTGGTGCACCAGGACCAGTACGAGGAGGCGGTCGGACTCGCCGCGAAGGCCGCCGCCAAGTACCTCCCGGGCGATCCGGCCGACTCGCGGACCCGGATCGGCCCGGTGGTCAGCGCCCGGCAGCGGGAGCGGGTGCGCGGCTACATCACCGGCGCGCTCGCCGAGGGCGCCCGGCTGGTCGTCGGCGGGGCGGACGCCCCGGCCGGTCTGGACACCGGCTTCTACGTCCGGCCGACCGTCCTCGCCGACGTCACCAATGACATGACGGTCGCCCAGGAGGAGGTCTTCGGCCCGGTGCTGGCCGTCCTCGCCTACCGCGACGAGGACCACGCCGCCGAACTCGCCAACGGCACCCAGTACGGCCTGGCCGGCGGCGTCTGGGCGGCGGACACCGACACCGCCGCCGCCTTCGCCCGCCGCCTCGACACCGGCCAGGTCGACCTCAACGGCGGCCGCTTCAACCCGCTCGCCCCGTTCGGCGGCTACAAGAACTCGGGCCTCGGCCGCGAGCTGGGCCGCGCCGGCCTGGAGGAGTTCCTGCAGCTCAAGTCGCTGCAGTACTGAGCACGCCGGCGCGGGGGGGGGGGGGGGGGGGGGGGGGGGGGGGGGGGGGGGGGAGAGGGGGGGGGGGGGGGGGGGGGGGGGGGGGGGGGAGGAGAGG
>NZ_JBVHVO010000028.1:83639-96381 GCF_055564815.1 Kitasatospora sp. NPDC028961
GGGCCTTGGCCGCGAGTTGGGCCGCGCCGGCGGGGGGGATTTCCTGCGTCTAAGTTCGCTGGAGTATTGAGCACTCCTCCACGTCCCCCCCCCCCCCCGCCCCCCCCCCCCCCCGGGCCTCAGACCAGGTCGACGCCCGGGTAGAGGGGGAAGCCCGCCAGCAGGTCGGCGGCGCGCTTGGCGACGCCCTCGCGGACCGCGTCGTCCAGGGTGTACTGGGCCTTGGACGGCGCGCCGGCGGAGGTCGCGACGGGAGTGGTGGCGCGCAGGACGGTGTCGATCAGGGCGGCGATCTCGTCCATCTCGGCGGTGCCCAGGCCCCGGGTGGTCAGCGCGGGGGTGCCGAGCCGGACGCCGGAGGTGTACCAGGCGCCGTTGCGGTCCTGCGGGACGGAGTTGCGGTTGGTGACGATGCCGGAGTCCAGCAGCGCCGCCTCGGCCTGCCGGCCGGTCAGGCCGTAGCCGGAGACGTCGGCGAGCACCAGGTGGTTGTCCGTGCCGCCGGTGACCAGCGTGCCGCCCCGGCGCAGCAGGCCCTCGGCGAGGGCCCGCGCGTTGTCGACGACGCCGCGGGCGTACGTGCGGAACTCGGGGCGGAGGGCCTCGGCGAAGGCGACCGCCTTGGCGGCCATCACGTGCGAGAGCGGGCCGCCGAGGACCAGCGGGCAGCCGCGGTCGACGTGCTCGGCCAGCTCGGCGGTGCAGAGCACCATGCCGCCGCGCGGACCGCGCAGCGACTTGTGGGTGGTGGTGGTGACGATGTGGGCGTGCGGGACGGGGTCGTGGTCGCCGGTGAGCACCTTGCCCGCGACCAGGCCGGCGAAGTGCGCCATGTCGACCATCAGGGTCGCGCCGACCTCGTCGGCGATCTCGCGCATGACGCGGAAGTTCACCAGTCGCGGGTAGGCGGAGTAGCCGGCCACCAGGATCAGCGGGCGGAACTCGCGGGCGGTGGCCCGCAGCGCGTCGTAGTCGATCAGGCCGGTGACCGGGTCGGTGCCGTAGCTGCGCTGCTCGAACATCTTGCCGGAGATGTTCGGCCGGAAGCCGTGCGTGAGGTGGCCGCCGGTGTCCAGGGACATGCCGAGCATCCGCTGGTTGCCCAGCTCGTGGCGCAGCTCGGCCCAGTCCTGCTCGGTGAGGTCGTTGACGTTGCGGACCTCGGCGCGCTCCAGGGCGGGGCTCTCGACGCGCTGGGAGAGGACGGCCCAGAAGGCGGTCAGGTTGGCGTCGATGCCGGAGTGCGGCTGGACGTAGGCGTGGTCCGCGCCGAAGAGCGCGCGGGCGTGCTCGGCGGCGATCGTCTCGACCGTGTCGACGTTGCGGCAGCCGGCGTAGAAGCGGCGGCCGGCGGTGCCCTCGGCGTACTTGTCGCTGAGCCAGTTGCCCATGGCGAGCAGAACGGCCGGGGAGGCGTAGTTCTCGCTGGCGATCAGCTTGAGCGAGGCGCGCTGGTCGTCGATCTCCCGGCCGATGGCGGCGGCGATCCTCGGCTCCACCTCGCGGACGACGTCGAGGGCACCGCGGAAGGCGGTGTTGGCGGTGGCACTCGCGGCGGTGTGCGGTGCGGCGGTGTGCGCTGCGGCGGCGTCGGGCGCGGCAGGGCTGACGGGGGTGGCCAAGGCGGTCTCCTCGTGACGGGTGGACGAGTACGGACGGCCCAGGCGCTCGGCAACTTGGCGTGCGGGTGCACGGAGCCGCTTCCCGATGGTCGGTTCCATCCGTGCGCGCCAGTCGCGGCTCACCGGGATCGTACCAATGCCCCGGCCCCTGTGGCGGAGATCTCAGAATGCGGGACGGGCCGCCTCCTTTGCCCCGGTATGACCGTTCTTCTGCAACGGCAGTATTGCGGTGGAATGAAGCCGTCACAATTCCCGAAACATTGCACCCGAACTCCGTCGGGAATGATTTGCGGAAATCCGGCGGCGTCCGATCTGATGGCGTTCGGCAGGCCGCCGGGAAACCCCCGCAGGCCGGCCGTCACACGCACACCAGCGCACCCTCACCCACGGGGCGGCGGAGAATTCGGGGAGTACGCCTCTCATGGCAGTGGTCGAGACAGTCGCAGAGCCGTCCGCCGGGACGGCGCCCACCGCCGCGCGGGCCCCGCAGGGCCTGCTGCGCCGGATCCGCCGCGACCGGGTCGCGGCCACCGCGCTCGCGGTCGTCGTGGCCTTCCTCCTGCTCGCGCTCGCCGCCCCGCTGATCGCCGCCCTCTACGGCAGGAACCCGGTGGAGCACTACGGCCAGAACACTCCCGGCCTGCTCAGCGACGGCGGACTGCCGATGGCGCCGAACGGCGGCATCTCGGCCGACTTCTGGTTCGGCCTGGAGCCCGGGCTCGGCCGCGACGTCCTCACCCAGCTGCTCTACGGCATCCGCACCTCACTGCTGATCGCCTTCGCCTCGGCCGCCGTCACCACCACGCTCGGGGTGCTGGCCGGCGTCGCAGTGGGCTACCTCGGCGGGATCACGGACCGGCTCTTCGGTTTCCTCTCCAACGTGCTGCTGGCCTTTCCGACCCTGCTCCTGCTGCTCGCGCTCAGCCCCGTCATCCAGTCCCGGCTGGTCGACCCGGACACCGCCGAACCCGAGTGGATGCAGTTCCTGGTGCTGATCCTGGTCTTCTCCGCGTTCGGCTGGATTCCGCTCGCGCTTTCCCTCCGGGCCGCCGTCCGGTCACTTCGGGAAAGGGATTTCGTGCAGTCCGCCCGGGCGCTCGGGGCGAGCGGATTCCATATCGTGTTCCGCGAACTCCTGCCGAATGTCCGGGCGCAGCTCCTGGTGCACGCCACGATGGCGGTGCCGACGTTCGTCGCCTCCGAGGCGGTGCTGTCCTTCCTCGGCGTGGGCATCAACGAGCCCGTCCCGGACTGGGGCCGGATGATCGCGCGGGGCTCCGAGGTCTTCCAGGCCGACCCCACCTACATGTTCTTCCCCGGCGTGGCACTGCTGCTCTTCGTGCTCGCCTTCAACCTGCTCGGCGACGCCGTCCGGGACGCGCTCGACCCGCGCGCCGCGCGCTGAGCGCCGCCTTCCCCTCCTCCCTCCCTCCCTTTTCACCCGACCGCCCCGTCTCCGGGGCAAGGAGAGTTCCGCCATGCGCTGGATCAAACCGTCCCTCGCCGTCGTCGCCACCGCGGTGCTGGCGACCTCCTGCTCGGCCGGCGCGGGCTCCACCCCGGGTACCGGCGCCGGGGCCACCGCCCGGGAGTCCTCGCCGCTGACCGCCGCGCTCGGCACCGAGAAGGAGAGCGCCGGCCCGGCCCCCGCCGTCCCCGGCGCCCGCCCGGGCGGCACCGTGAACGTCTACAACACCACCGACTTCCGCCACCTCGACCCGCAGAAGGTCTACGCCGGCGCCGCGTACAACACCTCGCTGCTCTGGGGCCGCCAGCTGACCCAGTACCAGGTGGTGGACGGCAGGGCCAGGCTGGTCGGCGACCTCGCCACCGACACCGGGACCCCGGCCGACGGCGGCCGCACCTGGACGTACCGGCTGAAGGAGGGCGTGGCCTGGGAGGACGGGCAGCCGATCACCTCCCAGCAGGTCAAGTACGGCATCGAGCGCTCCTTCGGCAAGGGCTACGAGGTCGGCCCGCCGTACTGGCCGCAGTGGCTCACCGGCGAGGCCAGCTACGACGACGCGCGCAAGAAGTACGCCGGCCCGCAGGACGGCGACCTCGCCGCGATCGAGACCCCGGACGACCGCACCCTCGTCCTGCACTTCCCGCAGCCGCAGGCCGACGTGCCGTACATGGCCGCGCAGTCCTCCTCCTCGCCGGTGCGCAGGGACAAGGACACCGGCACGGACTACGACCGGCTGCCGTTCGCCAGCGGCCCGTACCGGATCGCCGAGCACGTCCAGAACACCCGGCTGGTGCTGGAGCGCAATCCGCACTGGAAGGCGGAGACCGACCCGATCCGCTCGCAGTACCCGGAGCGGTTCGTCTTCACCTTCGGCAAGGAGGCGCTCAACATCAACCAGGAGATCCTCTCCGGCCGGGACGGCGGCGCCGACGCCACCACGGTGGCGACCCAGCTCTCCCCCGAGCTCTACCAGAACGTGGACACCGACCCGAAGGCCAAGGAGCTGGTGGTCTCCGGCCGCCAGGGCGCCTTCGTCACCCAGCTCGTGATCAACAACGAGCGGGTGCCGGACGTCGAGGTCCGCAAGGCCCTGCACCTGGCCTACCCGCGCCAGCAGGCCCGCCAGGTCCAGGGCGGCTCCCGGGTCGGCGAGCTGGCCACCACGCTCAGCTCCCCCGCCCTGGTCGACTGGCAGAAGTACGACCTGTACCCGGCCAAGCCGGAGGGCGACCCGGAGGCCGCCAAGCAGGCGCTCGCCCGGGCCAAGCAGCCGCCGGCCGCGCTGACCTACGCCTACGCCTCCACGCCGAACGGGCAGCGGGTCGCCCAGGTGCTCGTGGAGGGCTTCGCCAAGGCCGGCATCACCATCGTGCCGAAGCCGGTCGACCCCAAGGCGCTGCTGGACGAGGCGCACCGCGCCGACTCCCCGTACGACCTGTTCGAGGAGACCAGCTCGGTCGACTGGCCGACCCCCTCCACGCTGGTCCCGTTCTCCTTCGACGGCCGGGCCAACGGCGACCTCAACTCCGCCCGCTACCGCAACGCCGAGGTGGACAAGGAGATCGACCGGATCAACCAGATCGGCGAGCCGCGCGCCAAGGCCAAGGAGCTGTACGCGCTGGAGCAGACGGTGATGAAGGACGTGCCGGTGCTGCCCTTCGCCTACCCGGCCGTGAACCAGCTGCGCGGCAGCAACGTCGGCGGGGCGTTCGTCCACCCGATCTACGGCTCGGTCGGGCTGGCCTGGCTCTACCTCAAGTCCTGACCCGCCCGGCCCGCGGGGGCGGGGTCGGGACCGCCCAGGCGGCCCCGACCGCCCCCGCCGTCCCGTCCCCGACCCCGTCCCCCCTCGACCCCGGACCGGCCATGCTCTCCTTCGCCCTGCGGCGGACCCTCCAGGCCCTCGCCGTCCTGGTCGCGGTCTCCGCCGCCGCCTTCGCCCTCTTCTACGCCGCTCCCGCCGACCCGGCCCGCGCGGCCTGCGGCCCGCGCTGCGACTCCGGCCAGGTCGCGGCCGTCCGCCAGAGCATGGGCCTGGACCAGCCGCTGCTCACCCAGTACACCGACTACCTCGCCGGAGTCGTGGCCGGGCGGGACATCGCGGACGTCGACGGCTCGGTCATCCACTGCGACGCACCCTGCCTCGGCTACTCCTACCGGCTCCACCAGCCCGTCACCGAGGCCCTGGTCGACCACCTGCCGGTGACCTTCTCGCTCACCGCCGGCGCGCTCGCCGTCCTGGTGCTGTTCGGGCTCGGCACCGGCTTCGTCTCCGCCCTGCGCCACGGGACCAGGACGGACCGGCTGCTCTCCGGCTTCACCCTGGTCGGCGCCAGCGTGCAGATCTACTTCCTCGGGTACGTCGCCCAGTGGGCGCTGGTCTACTCGACCGGCCTGCTGCCGCTGCCCTCCTACACCCCGCCGGCCGAGGACCCGGCCGCCTGGGCGGGCGGGATGCTGCTGCCCTGGCTCGTCCTCGGCTTCGTCAACTCGGCCGTCTTCGCCCGGCTCTCGCGCTCCCAGCTGCTGGAGACGATGAACGAGGAGTACGTCCGCACCGCGCGCGGCAAGGGCCTCGGCCGGGTGCGCACCCACCTCAAGTACACCTCGCGCGGCGCCGCCGGTCCGCTGGTGCAGCTGCTCGGGCTGGAGGCCGGCGCGCTGCTCGGCGGCGCGGTGATCACCGAGACGGTGTTCGGGCTGAACGGCGTGGGCACCTTCGCCGCCGAGGCCGTCTCCGGGCAGGACCTGCCGGCCGTGGTCGGCGCCGTCCTGCTCGCCGCCTGCTTCGTGGTGCTGTTCGTCGCCCTGGCCGACCTCGCGGTGGCCTGGCTCGATCCCCGCATCCGTCTCAGCTGACCCCTCTGGAGTACCGATGACCCCCTCCACCGAAGCGGTGCTGAGCGTCCGCGACCTCTCCGTCGCCTTCGCCGACCCGCGCGGCGGCGCTCCCGTGCACGCCGTCCGCGGCCTCTCCTTCGACCTCGCCCGGGGTGAAGTCCTCGGCCTGGTCGGCGAGTCCGGCTCCGGCAAGTCCGCGACCGGCCTGGCCGTGCTCGGCCTGCACGACCCGCGCACCACCACCGTCACCGGCTCGATCCGGCTCGCCGGCCGGGAGCTGGTCGGCGCCGGTGAGTCCGTGCTGCGCGAGGTGCGCGGCGGCCGGGTCGCCCTGGTCTTCCAGGACGCGCTCACCTCGCTCAGCCCGTTCCACGGCGTGGGTGCGCAGCTGGCCGAGATGTACCGGCTGCACCACCCGGGCGCCGGGCGTGCCGAGGCCCGGCGGCGGGCCGTCGCCATGCTGGACCGGGTCGGCATCCCGGCCGCCCGGGCCGGCGACCACCCGCACCGGTTCTCGGGCGGCATGCGCCAGCGGGTGATGATCGCCATGGCACTGATGAACGACCCCGACGTGCTGATCGCCGACGAGCCGACCACCGCGCTGGACGCCCGCGTCCAGCGGCAGGTCCTCGACCTGCTGGGCGAGTTGCAGCGCGAGCACGGCACCGCGGTGCTGCTGGTCAGCCACGACCTCGGCGTGGTGGCCGGGACGACCGACCGCACACTGGTGCTGCGCGACGGCCGGCAGGTCGAGTCCGCGCCGACCGCCGAGCTGCTGGCGGCGCCGCGACAGCCCTACACCCGGGCCCTGGTGGGCGCGGCGCTGACCGCGGACACCGTGCCGGGCACACCGCTGGCCACCGTCGACGAACCGTCGCCGTCCTTCACCTTCGCGCCACGGGCGGGCGCCGCCTCCGACCGCCCGCTGGTGGAGGTCGAGGAGCTCGCCGTGCACTTCCCCGGGCGGCGGCGCCCCACCGGCCGGCGCGGCGAACCCGTCCGCGCGGTGGAGGGCGTGAGCCTGCGGATCGCGCCCGGTGAGACGCTCGGGCTGGTCGGCGAGTCCGGCTCCGGCAAGTCCACCACCTCGCGCGTGCTGGCCGGCCTGCAGCCGGTGACCGCCGGCCGGGTGCGCTACGACGGGATCGACGTCACCGCCCCCGACCGGGCGCTGCGCCGCCGGCTCGCCCGCGAGATCCAGCTGGTCTTCCAGGATCCGTACGCCTCGCTCAACCCGCGCCGCACCGTCGCCCAGACCCTGGACACGCCGCTGCGCCTGCACACCGCCCTCGGCCCCGCCGAACGGCGCGAGCGGTCCGCCGAGTTGCTGGAGCAGGTCGGGCTGGCGGCCGGCCACCTGGACCGCTATCCGCACGAGTTCTCCGGCGGCCAGCGCCAGCGGATCGGCATCGCCCGGGCACTCGCCCCCGAACCGCGCCTGATCATCGCCGACGAACCGGTCTCCGCGCTGGACGTCTCGGTCCGCGCCCAGGTGCTCAACCTGCTGATGGAGCTGCGCGAACGCCTGGGCGTCGCCTTCCTCTTCGTCTCGCACGACCTCGCCGTGGTGCGGCACTTCTGCGACCGCGTCGCGGTGATGCACGGCGGCCGGCTGGTCGAATCGGCCGACCGCGACCGGCTGTTCGCCGCCCCGCACACCGACTACACCCGGGAGCTGCTCGCCGCCGCGCACTGAGGGTGTGTCGGCGGCCGCCTGGCGGCACGATCCGCATACGATCGGCTACCGGCAGCGACCCCCGTCACCCCGGAAGGGGTTCCCGATGACCCTCGTCAGCCAATCCGCCACCCTGCTCCAGCTGTTGGGCCGGCTCCACCCCGAGGCCCTGGACGGCATCCGCCCGCACCTGCCCGTCCTCGGGCCCACCCGCCACGTCCACCTGGCCGCGCACGGCGGCGGGCAGGCCGGGCTCAACCCCCAGCCGCTGCCGCCCGGCGCCACCGAGCTGCGGCTGGCCGTCGCCGGGACGGTCAACGCGGTGGCCAACGCGGCCATCACCGCCCGGCTGTCCGGCGGAGACCCGGGCGGCATCCTCACCGAGGTGGGGGACGACTGGTGCCCGACCCCGCCGGACCGGCGGCTGCCGTGGCCGCGGCACTGGCCGCTCCCCTGGCCGCCCGGCGAGCCGTACCCGATCGACCCGGGCTACGCCACGCCGGCCGTCCAGGCCCAGGCGGCGCTCGCCTTCCAGGCCTACGCGACCGGCATCGCGGACGAGGAACTGGGCGCCGCCTTCGGCGAACTGGCGGAGCGGCTCTGCGAGGCCGCGCTGGGGAACGCCGGCTGAGCCGGCCCGGTGCACGGGTCCCGCGACCGCCCCGTGCACCGAGACCCGCCCCCCGACAGCGACTCTGCGTAGTCGCGGCGGTGCTCCGCCCGGGGCCGTGCCGAGCGCACCCACGGTCACCCGACCCCCATCAGGCCCACCATCCGGGGGAAATCCCGGAGCGGGACAGGTAGCGTGGGTACGTCAGTATCCGGTGGGGGGATCCCGCGAGTGTCACGGTGCGTCACAGCGTGTCGACGCGCTCCGTACGGCCACCGCACGGGTGCCGACTGCCGCACCCGCCCGGGTGCGGTACGGACGCTCCGAGGACGCCGCGACATGCCTACCCCGACCACCGCGTACGTCGGCCGACCGGCCGTGGTCGCGGGCCCCCACCTCGTCCGCGCCGAACGGATACGCGACGACATCCTCGCCCGCAATCCCGGCTACTCGCCCCGGCAGGCCCAGACGGTACGGATGGCCCTGAGCAACCTGCCCGGCACCCGCCGGTACTTCCAGCCGTACGAGGTCGTCACCTCGCCCGACCGCACCGCCGCCGAGCGCAAGACCACCACCATGGCCGACCTGCTGGCCGCCGCCGAGAGCGCCGCCCGCGAGGCGCTGGCGAACGCGGGGGCGGGCACCGGGGACGTCGACTGCGTCGTCGTCAGCAGTGCCACCGGCGACGGGGTGCCGGGGTTGGACATCCTGCTCCAGCAGCGGCTCGGGCTCCGCCCGGACATCAGCCGCCGGCCGATGACGCAGCTGGCCTGCGCGGGCGGCGCGCACGCCCTGATCGCCGCCCAGGAGTACCTGGCCGGAAACCCGGGCGGCGTCGTCCTGGTGGTCGCGGGCGAGTCGCTCTCCTCGCTCTACCAGGACAGCCGGACGTCGATCGAGGACCAGATCTACAAGGGGCTCTGGGGGGACCTCGTCGGCGCGGCCGTCGTCACGAGTAAGCGGCGCACGCCCGGGCTGCGCCTCGGCCACCGCTTCGAGTACACCGTGCCGGGGTCCACCGACCGGTACCGCAAGCTGACCGACGACCGCGGCGACCACTTCGCCTCCACCCGGGCCTCGCTCCGCTCGGTCACCGACCTGGGGCCGGCCCTGCTCGACTGGCTGGACCGGCACGACGCCCGGGAGCTCGACTTCGGCGTGCTGCACCCGGGCGGCCCCGCGATCCTCGACCGGCTCGGCACCCTGCTCGGCGTGGACGAGGACTTCCTCCGGCACTCCAAGGCGGTGCTCGCCGAGGAGGGCAACCTGGGCGGGGCGACGGTCTTCTCCGTCCTGGCCCGGACCCACCGGACGCCCCCGGCCGCCGGTGCGCGCGGCCTGGTCTTCGGCCTCGGGCCGGGGGTCGCCCTCAGCGCCCTGCTCGTCACCTGGGCCGACGGCCCCGCCGACTGAGCGGGCGGCGGCGGGGCGCCGCCGCCACCCCTCTTGGCGTCGACAGGAGGTCGCCAGCAGGTCGCCAGGAGCGCGAGCGGCGACGGGACGCCGAGCGGCGGCCCGCCCGCTCCCGCTAGGCGCTCGGCACGATCCGCTCGACCATCGTCCCGACCAGCGCGGCGAGGCCGTCGGCGCCCAGCACCTCGGGAAGGGTGAGGTGTTCGACCAGCAGCCCGGTCATCGCGAGGTAGAGGACGACGACCGTCTCACGGTCGCCGGGGAGGCCCTCGCCCACGTGGTAGGCGATGTTCGCCTCCAGTTGCTCGCGGATCGTGCCGGTGAGCTCGGCGCGCAGGTCCGGCCGACGGGTGGCCTCCAGCCGCAGTTCGAGCAGCGCCAGGTACCCGGCCCGCTCGACGGTGATCCGGCCCAGCAGGTCGTGCATCAGGGCGGTGACCAGGGCGCGGTCGCGCGGGGCCCGCAGCAGCTCGGCGATGACGGCCGGGTCCGGGGTGAGCCGGTGGTGGATGTGACGGGCGGTCTGGTGGAGCAGGTCGTCGCGGTTGGCGAAGTAGTTGGACGCGGTGCCGGCGGGGACGCCCGCCTGTACGTCGACCGCGCGGAAGGTGAGCCCCCGGGCGCCCTCGCGGGCGAGGACGTCGATCGCGGCGTCGGTGAGGGCGGTACGGCGAGCGGGGTTCTGGACCACGGCCCTGATCCTCCTTCAGAAACATCTGGACAACCACTACAGACTGAGTACTATAGCCGGCGTGGTTGGGGGCGCAGGGCCTTCGACCGGGTCTCCAAGGACGTGAATGCGCAAGCTCACCTACTACGTCGCCGCCACCCTCGACGGCTACATCGCCGCCCCGGACGGCGACTTCGGGTTCTTCGACCCCTACATCCCCGGGGCCCTCCCCTTCCTGACCGGCGAGATGGGCGACGCACTGCCGACCCCCGCCCGCGCCGCGTTCGGCCTGGCGGACACGCCCAACGAGCGCTTCGACACCGTCCTGATGGGCCGCGCCAGCTACGAGCCGGGCCTGGCCGCGGGCCTCTCCAGCCCCTACGCCCACCTGCGCCAGATCGTGGTCTCCCGCTCGCTCACCAGCAGCCCGGACCCGGCCGTCGAGGTCACCGCGGAGGAGCCGCTCGACCTGGTGCGCCGGCTGAAGCAGGAGGAGGGCCTCGGCATCTACCTCTGCGGCGGCGGCGACCTCGCCGGTCAACTCCTTCCCGAGATCGACGAGTTGATCGTCAAGCTCAACCCCGTCGCGGTCGGCTCCGGCATCCCGCTCTTCCGGGCCGGGTTCTCGCCGAACGCCTTCACCCTGGTCGACACCCGGGTGCTGGCCAACGGCGTGCTCGTCCTCACCTACGCGAAGGCGTCCGGGGTGCCCGCGCCGACAGCCGGCTGACGCTGACCACCAGACAGACACCGACCACCACGATCGCCCCACCCACCAGGGTGGGACCGGTCAGCGGTTCGGCCAGCACCAGCGAGCCGAGCAGCACGGCCACCACCGGGTTCACGTACGCGTACGTGGCGACCAGGGTCAGCGGCGCGGACTGGAGCAGCCAGGCGTAGGCGGTGAAGCCGACCAGCGAACCGACCACCACCAGGTAGCCGAGCGCCAGCCAGGACCGAGTGGAGAAGGCGCCGACGTCCAGCCCGTGCTGCTCCCCACGGGCCAGTCCGATCACCACGTTGCCCAGCCCGCCCACGATCATCTGGTACGCGCTCCCCGCGAAGACGTTGCCCGGCATCGGGATCCGCTTGGCGGCGAACGAGCCGGCCGCCCAGGTCAGCGTGGCGCAGATGACCGCGATCACGCCGGCCGGTGCGATGTCCCCGCCGATCGCGGGCGCGGAGAGCACCGCGAGCCCGGCCAGCCCGAGCAGCACCCCGGACAGCTCCACGGGCTTGGGCCGGTCACCGGTGGCCGCCGTGAGCAGCACCATCCAGAGCGGGACGGCCGCCACCAGCAGCGCCGTCAACCCCGACGGGATGGAGTTCTCGCCGAGCACCACCAGCCCGTTGCCGCCGGTCAGCAGCAACAGGCCGACCAGCGCGGAGGAGCCGAACTGCCGCCGGTCCAGTCGGAGCCCGGCCCGCCCCTCGCGGAACAGCACGAAGCCGCCCAGCAGCAGCCCGGCGACGAGGAAGCGCGCCCCGGCGGAGAGGAAGGAGGGCATCGTCTCCAGGGCGATCCGGATCGCCAGATACGTCGAGCCCCACACCACGTACACCACGGCGAGCGCCAGCCAGACCGCCTTTCCCAGGCCGGCCGGACCGGGGACGGCGTCGGCGGGTCTGCCGGCCGGGGCCTTGGCGGGCGTGCGTGAGACGGGCGCTGTCATGGGTGTCCCCCTAGGACGGTACTGGCGGTCAACCGCCATGACAGCGCATCACCGCACCCGCGCGCCAGTGGGTATCACCAGACGGTCGCCGCCGCCCCGGGGGCGCGCGCGGCGCGGGCGCTACGGTGGGCGCTCCCCCGGCCGGGGGAGCACCCACCGGGAGGCCCCTTGTCCGACGCACCGACAGCCGACGCGCCGACGGCCGACGCGCCGACGGCCGGCCCGCCGGGCGCCCGGCCCGGCGCCCTGCCGTTCTTCGTCTACGGCACGCTCCGCACCGGCGGCCGCAACCACGCCGTGCACCTCGCCGGGCGCTGCGCGGACATCCGGCCGGCCGTACTGGAGGGTGCCGCGCTGCACGACGGCCCGGGCTTCCCGTACGCGGTGCCGGACGGCACACCGGGCCGGCGGATCCTCGGCGAGCTGATCACCGTGCGCCCCGGCGGGTACGCCGCCGCGCTCGCCGCGCTCGACCGGCTGGAGGACTGCCGGGCCGACGGCACCGGCGAGTACGTGCGCGAGCGGCTGGCCGTCCGGACGGCGGCCGGAGCCACCGAGGACGCCTGGGTCTACCTGGCCGGCCCCGCCGTCGCCGCCCGTCTGCGGGCCCACCCGGCGCTGATCCCCTCCGGGGACTGGACCCGCCGCGCCGAACGCTGAACGGCGCAGGCCTGGCCGGGACCGGATCGCACGCGGGGGCGGGGGGGGGGGGGGGGGGCCCCCCCCCCTCCCGCAGACTCTCCCGGCTTTTCCCCCCCCTAGGGGGCCCC
>NZ_JBVHVO010000029.1:0-5347 GCF_055564815.1 Kitasatospora sp. NPDC028961
CCTCTCTCCCCCCCCCCCCCTCCCCCCCCCCCCCCTCCCCTCCCCCCCCCCCCCCCCCCCCCC
This sequence comes from Kitasatospora sp. NPDC028961, assembly GCF_055564815.1. Classification (NCBI taxonomy): domain Bacteria; kingdom Bacillati; phylum Actinomycetota; class Actinomycetes; order Kitasatosporales; family Streptomycetaceae; genus Kitasatospora; species Kitasatospora sp. NPDC028961. The sequence goes on from NZ_JBVHVO010000029.1 coordinate 64, forward strand.
CCCCCCCCCCCCCCCCCCCCCGCCGGTCCGGGGGCCGCGCCGGGGTCAGCGGCCGGGCGGGGCGGCGGAGGCCGTGGGCGCGGCGGCGCTGCCGCAGGTGGCCGTGTCGATCAACGCCTGGAAGGTGCGGCCGGTCGCCTCGCTCAGCTCGTAGGGATTCAGCGAGATCGCCAGCTGCCGGCGCCCGGCGGCGTCGCCCATCACGATCGTGCCGTAGCCCGCGATCCCGCCGCTGAGCCCCCAGTAGTCGCCGCAGGCGGTCGGGTACCGCACCAGCCCGAGCCCGTAGCCGCCCCCGGTGTCCGTGGTGACCTGCTGCTTCATCTCGGCCAGCTCGGCCGGGCCCAGCAACCTGCCGCCGAGCAGCGCGGCATTGAAGCGGGTGAGATCGGCGGTGGTCGAGATCCCGGCGCCCGCCGGCCCGAAGGCGGAGGGGTTCTGCAGGGTGATGTCGACCGGGCCGTCGGCCCGCGGGAGGTATCCGTGGGCGTGCGGCCCGGGGACGAAGGGCGAGGAGCCGGGCATCGACGTCCCGTAAAGGCCCAGCGGGCGGATGATGCGGCGCTCGACCTCGTCCGCCCAGGAGTGCCCGGTCGTCCGCTGGACGATCATCCCGAGCAGCACGTAGTTGGTGTTGGAGTAGTGCCACGGGCCGGGCTCCGAGTACGGCGGGTGGGCGTTGGCGAGGTCGACGACGTCCTGCGGCCGGTAGGTGGTCCAGCGCCCGACCCGCAGCCAGCGCTCGGCCGCCTCGCCCTCGGTGCTGAACCGGGCGTCGTCCGTGAAGTTGTAGAGACCGCTGGTGTGGTTCAGCAGCCGGCGCACGGTGATCGCGCCGCCGTTCGGTACGACCCCGGGCAGGTACTGCTCGACCGGGGCGTCCAGGGCGATCCTCCCCTCCGCGACCAGCTGGAGCACCACGGTGGCGGCGAAGGTCTTGGTGACGCTGCCGATCCGGAACCGGGCGTCCTCGGGCACCGGCGCCCCGCTGCGCAGGTCGGCGACGCCCGCCGCGCCCCGCCACACCCGGCGGCCGTCCTCGCGCACCTCGGCCTGCACGGCACTGGAGCCGCCCTCCGACACCACGGCCCGGATCGCCCGGTCCAGCGTGGCGGCGTCGGTCACGGGCCGCGCCGGGACGGTGGCCACGACGCCACCGGGCGTCGCCGCGAGGGCCGCCGGCGCCGCGGTGCCCAGGAGGCCGGCCGTCGTCAGGGTGGCGATCGCGGCTCCGACGGCCGAGCGGCGGAGCCTTGACGGTGGCGTGCTGACGGTCATGACGGTGTCCCTCCCGAGAAGCGCCGGACTCCCTTCCGGCTGATGCCAGCCTGCCCCCGGCCCGCCGGGGCGGGCGTCCGCCCGAGGTCGCGACGGCCTCCCCCGGGGGTGTCGTGCGGGCTCCGCCGGAAGGAGGAGGAGCCCGCCTATCGACCGCGGCCGTCCGTCCCGTCGCCGCAGTTCGACGAGCCCCGGCAGCCAGAAGTCGGCGCAGGGGCCGGCGCTGGTGACGGTCGGCTCCACGGGCCGGCCGTTGCGACCGACCCTTCAAGGGACCGGCACCCGGACGTCCGAGCACGACCCCGCCCTCGCCCCCCCGCGCACGCCGCCGAGGCGCCCCCGATCCGCACCCGTCCGGGTGATGATCGGGGCAGAGAGCCGCCTCCTCACCCCCGGCGCCCCGACGGTCAGCCGAAGCCGACCCGGTCCAGCCAGAAGGTGAGCAGGTCGGCGTCCCCCTGGACGCCGACGCTCCCGGGCGGCCGGCGCCGGTAGACCAGCAGGAGCAGCTCGGTCAGCGGCCCGCTGACGGTCACGGCGCCCGGTTCGTCCGCGTGGCGCCAGGCGAGGGTGTCACCGGTGAGGTCGACCAGCCAGTCCGTGGCTCCCTCGGCACCGGCCGGATCGGTGGCGTGGAAGCGCAGGGTGCGGCCGGGGCCGGGCAGCTCCCTGGTCCGGGGGTGGACCTCGAAGTGCATCGGCAGCGAGCCGAGCTCCATCCACTCGTCGAGGCCGTCGCGGGCGACGTCCGGCTGGAGGGTGAAGGGCGCGCCGAGGGCCAGCGTCGCGTCGGCGCGGTGCACCGCGGTCTCGTGCGTGAAGCGGCGGGCGTAGAACGCCGTCGTGCCACCGGGGACGGGCGTCCACAGCGGTGCGTCGGGGCCGGCCTCGCGCAGCGCGTCGCTCAGCCGCCGGGCGCCCTCGGCGAGCCAGGGCCCGACCACGGCCGGGTCCTCGTCCGCGTAGGCGGCGAGATCGCGGAAGTGCCGGTCCGGGAGCGGCCCGGCGGCCCGGGTGCGCACGGTCTCCTCGGCCCAGCGCTGGCCGCCGCCGAGGTGGCGCAGGAGCTGGCCGACGTTCCACCCGGGGCAGGACGGCACCGGACGGGTCAGGTCGGCCCCGGCGACGGTGCCGCGCAGTAGGTCGGTCTGCGTGACGATCTCGGCGCAGTACCGGTCGTGGTCCAGAGGCGTCATGGCGCCACGCTATGCCGGGCCACCGACACCGGCCCCCGCAGGCCGTTCTCCCCGGTCGGTCGGTGCGGCCGGTTCGTCGGTGCGGCCGGTGCGGCCGGGGCCGGGCAGCTCCCTGGTTCGGATGCGTGCCGCGGGGTACGCCGCAGGTGGGAGGCCGATGCCCTCCTGCGGGCGGATGGCGGCCGGGGCGGTGCGCCGTATCGTCGGCGGTATGAGCCGACCGCTGCACCTGGCCACCTACCTGATGGCCTACGACACCCGGGCCCAGGCCCTCCAGGACCGCACCCGGGCCGGGTTCCTGCTGCGCGCCGCCGCGCTGGCCGAGCTGGCCCACCGCGGTGACCTCGTCGAGGACGGCCGGGGCCGGGTGCTGGTGGCGCCCGGCGCCGGCCCCGCCGGGGACCCGGTGCTGGACGCCGTCCTGGCCGAGGTGGCCGCACGGCGGCGCGGCTGGAAGTCGTGGATCAAACGCGGCCGCGAGGAGACGCTGGACGCCGTCGAGCAGCGGCTGGCCGTCCTCGGCGTGCTGACGGTCCGGGACCGTGACCCCTACGGCCCCGTCGTGCCGCGGCGGCCGGTGGCGATGCCCGACCCCCGGGAGGCGCTGGACCGGCAGCTCCGGGTGGCCGAACTGGTCCGTGGCGAGGAGCCGGTGGGCGAGGTGGCGTTCGCGGACGCGGTGCTGGCGGCGCTGGCCGCGCACGGGCAGGTGCGGCTGGTGCTGTCGCGCCAGGAGCAGCGGACGCACGCCGGGCGCATCGCGGCCCTCACCGCGCGGCTGGGGGAGCGGGCGCCCGGGCTGGCCAAGGCGGTCGACGGGCTGGGGACGACCATGGTGGCCGCGCAGGGCGGGATGGGCGGCGGCTGAGCACGGGGCGCCGGCCGGACAGGTGGGGGAGCGGCGGAGCAGGGCGCCGCGGAGCCGGTTCGTCGACGCAGCGAGTGGGCAGGAGTGGTGAAGCGCTTGCTTTGACGTCGGCGTCAATGTCTACCGTCGACATCGCGTACCGGCGCCGAACGGGCGGCGGAGACGCGTCCGGGGGGCCTGGCCGAGTGTCCGGCCATGACCACCCGTGGTTCAACGGCACCGGAGACCGCGTCACACCGCTGACGCGGCCGACCGGTGGCGATGCTTTGATTCGCCCCTGATACAACCCGAGGTCGCCTTCATGCCTTCCCTGCTGCACATCGACGCGAGCATTCGTCACGACGGCTCCGTGTCCCGCGAGTTGTCCGCCTACTTCGCCACCCAGTGGCGCGAGAACCACCCCGACGGCGGTTACGTCTACCGCGACCTGGGTGCCGAGCCCGTCCCGCACATCACGCACGCCGTCCGCGAGGCCCTGCTCGACCCGAGCGGCGAGCACGGCGAGACCCCGGAGGAGCGGGCGCTCAGCGAGGCGGTCACCGCCGAGGTGCGCGAGGCGACCACGCTGATCATCGGCGCCCCGATGTACAACTACACCATCCCGTCGACGCTCAAGGCGTGGGTGGACCGGCTCGTCACCCCGGCCCACATGGTGGCTCCCGGCGGCGACCCGGGCCTGCTCAGCGGCAAGTCCGTCGTGGTGGTCACCGCCCGGGGCGGCTCCTACGCCCCCGGCACCCCCCGTGAGGGCTGGGACTACCAGGAGCCGTACCTGCGCGCCGTCCTGGGCGCGATCGGCCTGGCGGACGACCTGACCTTCGTCCACGCCGAGCTGACGCTGGCCGCGATCGTGCCGCAGATGGCCGCGCTCAAGCCGCTGGCGGAGAAGTCCCGGGACACCGCGTTCGAGACGCTCAAGACGCTGGCCGCCTGAGGGTCCGTCATGCGGTAGTCCTGTCGGTGGGTCGCGGGGCCGCAGCCGGGTGGTTCCCGGCGGCGGCCCCGCTCACGTCCCACGTCGGCCGTGGCCCCGGCCGGGGCGATCAGCCGAGCCTGGCGGGCCGGGTGATCCCGGCCCGTTCGGCGACGTCCAGCGCCGGCTTCAGCAGGAGCGGACGGCGGTCCTCGTGCTCCGGACCGGCCGCCGCCAGCAGGTCCGCCACCACCGCGGCGTCCACGGTGCGCGCCTCGGCGTGCCGGACGAACCGGGCGAGCGCATCGGTGAACGCCGCCGCGTCCGCGGGCCGGACGGCGGCGAGCTCGGCCGCCTCGTCGGCGAACTCCGCCTCCGAGCCCAACCACCCGGCGGCGCCGGACAGTCCGTCGTCGTCGAGCGACTCCGGGTACGGGATGCGGTGCCAGGCCCCGGCCTGCCACCAGTAGACGAAGCCGAACAGGTTTCCCTCGGCGTCCTCGCGCAGCGCCTCCCAGGGCAGCCACGACGGGCCGCCGGCGAGGAAGTCGATCTGCCGGCCGTCGACGTGGGTCCGGCTGCCGTCGGAGTCCTGCCCGCAGAAGACGATGCCGCCGCCCTCGCACCGCGTGACGCGCCACCAGTAGGAGCCGCCCGTCGCGTCGCACCACACCCCGTGCTCGTCCAGCCAGTAGCCCTCGGGGTTGCCGTGGGCGGCCTCCAGGAGGGCGAAGGCGACAGCCCTCGCCCACACCCGGTCACCGTGGTCCAGATCCTCGGGCCGGCTCGGCCTGTGCATGATGCTGCTCCTCCTCAGGTGGATCGGGCCCAGCCTGGCACACGCCGCCGACAACGCGAGGAGCGGGCTCGCGCTCCTGCCGGAGGCGCCGCACGGCGAGGTCATGGTGCGGGGGCGGGGGGGGGGGGGGGGGGGGGGGAGGGGGTGGGGGGGGGGGGGGGAGGGGGGAGTACGTATTGGCCGCGAGCGAGGGGGGGGGGGGGGGCTCGACGCCCACCTACCAATACCAC
>NZ_JBVHVO010000029.1:5357-96260 GCF_055564815.1 Kitasatospora sp. NPDC028961
GCGGCCACCCCCCCCTTACACTCATATCCCCTCTCCTGGTGGAGGCTGCCCTTTGGGGAGAGCATCGCTGGGGGGGGTGCCCCCCCCCCCCCCCCCCCCCCCCCCCCCCCCCCCCCCCCCCCCCCCCCCGCCTGCCGGCCTCCGCGCGCGGAGGCCGGCAGGCGGTCACACACCCTTCAGGAACGCCCCCGCCCTGCGCCACGAGTCCTCGGCGGACTCCTTGTCGTACGGCGGGTGGCCCGGGAAGAAGAAGGCGTGCTGCGCCTCGGGGTAGACGACCACCTCGTGCGGGACGCCCGCCGAGGCGAGACCCGCGACGACCTCCTCGCGCTCGGCGGCGCCGATCACATGGTCCCGACCCGCGAAGAACAGCAGCACGCGCGTGCCCACCCGGGCGATGGCCGGGGTGTCCTCGGCGAGCGGGGCCGGGCGGCTCAGCGCCGTGCCCGAGGTCGTCAGCCAGCCGGGGAAGTAGGCCACCACGGCGTCCAGTTCGAGGCGGGTCGCCGCGAAGTACGCGATGTGCCCGCCGAGGCTGAAGCCGATCATGGCGGTACGCGTCGAAGCCCCCGCGTACTGCCGGGCATGCGCGACGGCGGCCCGCAGATCCGCCTCCACCTCGTCCCGGGCGAACCCGTCGAGCAGGGCGAAGGCCCGGGTGCGGTTCTCGGGGCTCTGCGCCATGCCGGCGGCCGTCCCCTCCTCGCCCGCACGGTAGTAGAGGTCGGGCGCGATGGCGACGAAGCCGAGCGCGGCGACGTCCCGCACCGTCTTCCGGACGTCCTCCGTCACCCCCCACAGCTCGGCCCCGACGAGCACGACGGGGTGGTCCCCCGGCTCGGCGGGCCGTGCGAGGTAGGCCCCCATCGGCGGCGCCCCCGCGGCCGCCTCGATCCGGATCTGCTCAGCAACGATCTCGTACGCCATCGTCCGTCCTTCGCTCCACGTCGCACCCGCGCGTCCTGAACTCCACGCGGGCTCTCCCCTGTTGACGATCATGGGTGAGCTTGCCGGAGAGGCATGCTAGCCCAGTCGGTCGCGTCGCGAACGCCGCGGCTCGACCGGCGCCGACCCGGCAGCGGTCAGCGCGTGCGACGCAGGAAGGTCCCGCCGTCGATGATCCAGAGGCTGGGCGACACCGCGCCGCACCTGACGACCTCGGAGTCCCCCGGGGCGCCGGTCCGCTGCCGGCCGACCCGGCGCTGGTGCTGCTCGTCGGTCGGGTAGAAGGCGAGGCCGGCCTCGGAGTGCAGGCCCTCCTCGAACAGGTACGGCTCGCCCCCGTACGGGGTGACCACGCTCTGCGCGATGGGCCCGGTCACAGTGATGGCGCCGTCCCCGGCGACGGTCAGGCAGTCGACGTCGAGCTCGGCCCGGGTGGTGCCGGTCCTCTCGAACACGTGCTGGACCACCACGTGACCCCGGGGCCGGCCGTCGACCGTACGGGCGTCGACCCACGCGGTGAGCCGCTCGCCCGGGTTGGGGCCCGGGCCGTGTTCGTTGAGCAGGGTCCAGCTGTGCAGTACGAGCTGCTGGGCCGGTGCGGGAGTCACCGGTACGGGGCTGGCCGGCGCGGCCGCGGCGGTCCCGGCCGACCCGGCCGCGACCCTCGCCGCCTGGACCTCTACCTGCTGGCCATGCGCCTCTCCCTGGTGGCCGGCCCCCTGTGACTGCTTGAGGGCGACTTCCCCGACCGGGAGTTCATGCAGGGCATCGCCGAACACAACCTCCAGGAGGCGCTGGCCCTGCTCCCGTAGGGGCCGCAGCCCCGGAGCGCCGCCGCCGTGTGCGGGCGGTCGGCCGCCGACTCCCGGTCACCGCATCCCGGACCGGGCGGCCCCTCGAACGTCGGGGTCCGCTCCCGTCCCCCGGTCAGTGGGTGGCCTGGACGGCGATGCCGACGAGCTGGAGGATCGCCTGCCCCCAGGCCGTGGTGGCGATCAGGACACCGAACACGACGGCGGTGAAGACGGTGAAGCCCTCGTCGACGCGGCTGCGGGAATGGGTGGGGCGCCGGAGCCGGACGAAGATGATGATCGCGAGGAACGCCGTCGCACTGATCGTGTACTGCACTGCCCACTCCGACCTGGGTTGACCCTGCGTGAGACACCGGTCACCCGGAGTCCGATGATGTCGGGCCGAGCATGGCAGAGCGGCTCGGCCGGGCGGGTGGATTCCGGGAAATCCACCGCACTCGAACGATCGCCCCGGGTGGACAGGGCTACGCCATACGGGTGGGGGTGCCGGGGCACCGGGGTGGCTGAGAGGCCAGCGGCCGTGATCCCGCCCGCAGCCGGGCGGCGACCTCAGCCTCGCGTACGAAGGGCCTGGAGATGGGCTGCCGGACCCGGCCTCACCCTCATCTCGGCTCAGGGACCGACCTCGGCTCAGGGGCCGACGTATTCGTACACGCCCCCGTGCGGGTGCCGCAGTATCGCGCGGTGACCGTTGGGGGTGGGTTGCGGCGGCATCACCACGGTGGCACCGGCCGCGCGTCCCTCCTCGACGGCTGCCGCCAGATCCGGGACGGCCAGGGTGGCACTCACTCCGGCGATCGTCCGCACCGCGTCGTCCGGACCGCAGAACAGCAGGAAGGGCCCGACGCTCGCCAGCCGCACACCTGCGAAGGTGAAGCGGCTCGCGGTCCGGCCGGTCAGCCGTTCGTAGAAGGGGATGGCCGCTTCCAGGTCCTCGACGCGCTGTCGTGCGATCACTGAGTCGATCTTCGAGTCGATCTTCGAGTCGATGTTTGAGTCGATCTTCATCGGCATGCTGGAACACCTCGTCAGGTCGGGGTCTGCGGTCAATGCCCTGGCCATGACCGCCGGCATCGGTTCGGGCCCGGTGGGGCCGGCGCCGGACCGCGCCGCCCCCACCGGGCCTACGAAGGATCAGGCATCTCCCTTGCTCTGCCAGGTCGCCCGCTGGCGCAGCGAGATCCGGTTCCCGTCGGGATCCACGGCCTCGATCCGGATCCCGTACCCGTAGTCCTCCGGTTCGGGCTGGTCGAAGGTCACACCGCGCTCGCGGAGCACCTTGAAGTCCGCCCGCAGGTCGTCCGATTCGAGGAAGACCGGACCGGGCGTCGTGCCCGGCTGCAGCGCGGCCGGCTGCCCCGAGGCCGCGGCGTGCGGCCAGAGGATGATCTCCAGCGGGCCGCCGGAGACACCTACGGTGAGGAAGCGCCCGTCAGGACCGGGGTAGTCGACGCGCTTCTCCAGGCCGAGCTGCTCCGTGTAGAACCTCAGCGCGCGGTCCTGGTCGGTGACATAGAGCGTTACGTACATGATGTTCGTCAGCACCGTGTGGTCCTTCCATCGGTCGGTCAGGCGGTCCGCCTCACTTCATCGACGGACCTCGCCGAAGGAATGTGACCGATGGACGGAGAAATCTTGACGGCCTGAGCGGGCCGGGCATCCGCGACGGCCCGGAGTGGGGCCGCCGGTAGGGCGGGTCAGGGCATCGGGACGGCTTCCAGGCAGGGGTGGGCGGTGCCGTAGCCGGTGGGCAGGGCGAGGACTTCGGCGGTCGAGCCGTTGATCTGGAAGCGGAATCCGCCGGTGGTGTCCTCGTAGACGGGTTCGTGGGCCGGTCCGAGGCAGTCGGTGCGGTGCACGATGACGGTGCGTGTCGTGCCGTTCGGGCCGCGGACGGCGATGGCGTAGCGGGTGGCGTCCCTCACGTCGCACTGCCTCGCTGGTCGAAGCTGTTGTGCTGGTCGGCGAGGCCGGCGAGGTCGGGCCGTTCGGCGACGGCCGGGAGTCGGCGTGCGGCTCCGGCGCGGATCCGTGCGGGGGCGGGCGCGGTGAGCCGGCGGACCACGCCGCGGGCGCGGCCGGTGGCCGGGGCGGGGGTGGTCATGGCAGGTGCTTCCCCTCGAGGATGGGGCCGGGGGTCTCGGCCGGGGTGTCGTTGAGGAGGCCGGTGGTGTGGAGGGGTTTGGTGTGGAGGCCGGTTTTGGCGTCGGCGGGGCGGGTGCCGCCGGGCGGTGTGGCCCCGTCGGGGTGGCCGTCGAGGGTGAACAGGGCGGTGGTCTCGGTGAGGGCCAGGAGCCGCTCCAGGCGGGGGCCCGGGTCGGTGATCGTGAGTCGGCGTTTGGCGCGCAGGGCGGTCAGCCGCAGGCGCAGGAGCATGTTGAGGCCGTAGCTGTCGCAGAACGTGACGGCGGAGGTGTCGAGGTCGAGGCCGGTGCCGCTCTGGTGGAGCAGTTGTTCCAGGGTCTCGCGCATGCCGTCCGCGCTGTCCATGTCGATCTCCCCGGCCACCTGGACCAGGGTGCGGTGTGCTCCGGCGGTGACCGCGAGGTCCGGGCCGCCGGTCAGGCGCCGCGGTACGGACGGCGGCTGCACGGCGGAGCACCCTGCGGCGCCGGTAGCGGACGGATCTTCGGTCATGGCCGGGTCCTTGGGGGGATGGGGCGGGCTGAGACCCTTCCAGCGTGGCCCGCAGCCACATTCACGTCAAGAGATACCCGAAGTTCGATTCAGGTGTAGCGAAATCTGAATCTTTCGTCTTACGGTAGGGGGTATGGCACACGAGGAACCCACGGCGAGGACAAGCTGGACGTTCGTGACCAACCACGCCCGCGTGCTGGCCGCGATCGCCCGCGACCCCGGCATCCGGCTGCGGGACATCGCCGTGGAGGTCCAGCTGACCGAGCGCGCCGTCCAGGCGATCGTGACCGACCTCGACCAGGCCGGCTACCTCACCCGCGACCGTGCCGGGCGGCGCACCCACTACAGCATCGCCTCCGGCACCCTGCTCAGACACCCCGCCGAGGCCGGGCTCAGCATCAGCGCACTGCTCGACCTGCTCGCCCCCACCCGCAAGGACCGCGACCACGACGCCCCCACCGGCGACGGCGGTGCCCGCCGGGTGAACGGCACGTCGGCCGGCCGGCCCCACCCCTGACCGCGCCACGCTTCGTCGACGGGATCGGGTGGTCGCCACCGGCCCGAACGGGGGCGCGCGCCGCAGCCCGCGCGCCCCGGTACCTCCCGCTGCTCAGCGCCTGGTCTCGTACCTGGTCATGACCACGCCGCCGGGGAACGTCCGCGTCTCCACCAGGTTCAGGTCCACCCAGCTGTCCAGCGCGGTGAAGAACGGTGTCCCGCCGCCCACCAGGACCGGATAGGTGGCGATCGCGTACTCGTCGATCAGCCCGGCGCGCATGGCAGCCCCGGCGAGCGTCGCGCCGCCGATGGTCATCGGGCCGCCGTCCTCGGCCTTGAGCCGGGTGATCTCGGCGATCGCGTCGCCGGTGACCAGGCGGGTGTTCCAGTCGACCTGCTCGGCCGTCATCGTCGAGGAGAACACCACCTTCGGTGTGTCCCGCCAGTTCCGCGCGAACGCGATCTCCCCCGTGGTGGCGTCGGGCTGCTCGTCGCCGGTCGGCCAGTAGGAGCTCATCGTCTCCCACAGCTTGCGCCCGTACAGGGTCAGGCCACTCGCCCGCTCCTGGTCGAGCCACCACTGGAACAGCTCGTCGCTCGGCGGTCCGCTCCAGCCGATGTCGTCCCCGGCGGCGGTGACGTAGCCGTCCAGGGTCAGGTTCATGCCGTAGATCAGCTTCCGCATGGCCAGCCTTCCGTCGTGGGTGTCCGGCGTGGAGACCAGCGTGACGCGGGAAGCTCACCGGTGTGCGGTCCGACCCGCCGGTGTGGGCCGAGTCCGCCCTAGCGTGGCCGGAGCCGCTCGGGCGGGCAGAGGTAGAACAGTTCGGGGTCCGCCTCGTCGAGGCCGTGGACCAGGCCGGCCGGGTGCCAGCCGAGCTGCTGCAACAGCAGCTGCATGGGATGGTTCGAGACGTTCGTCGAGGTGAACAGCTTCGGGGTGGAGCAGCTTGCTTCGACGGCCCGGAGAAGGCGGGCGCCGACGCCCCGTCGGCGTGCGCCCGGCGAGACCGTCACCATGGTCACGAAGCCCTGTTCGAAGAACGTGTACTCCAGAACGCCGTAGCCCAGGATGCCTGACGGATCTTCGGCGACGCTGACGGATCCCTGGTCCAACCACCGTCGAATGCTCCGGGCCCGCGCTTCGTCGCCGGCAGCCGCGATCGCGTCGACGGCGAGGAGGGCCGGCAAGTCCGTGGCGTCCGCGGCGCGCACCCGGATCCGGCTGGACATCTCGACGTTCATGCGGATCATCCTGGCAGTGCGGCGAGGCCCCGGCGGCCGAGGATCGCCGGGGCCTGGTGCTGGGTGAGGGCTGGCTGGTGTCCTGGATCCGGACGGCGAACCTAGTGGAACTCCTCCGCGTGCTCCTCCGCCCAGGTGCGGAACGTGCGCGCGGGAACTCCGGTGATCTCTTCCACGGTGGAGGTGATCACGTTCGATGCGGGCCGGGTCTCGGCACTGGCCAACAGCGCCTCGACGAGTGCGGGTGGCCTGCCGTCCGCGAGCAGCTGCCGTCGCGCGACCTCTACGGGGACTTCCTCGAACGCCACCGGGCGGCCGATGGCCTCCCCGATCGCCTGGACCTGTTCGGCCCTGCTCAGTACCTGCGGACCCGTCAGGACAAGCCTCGCGCCCACGTGCCCGTCACCGGTCAGGACAGGAACCGCCACAGCCGCGATGTCGCCCTCGTGGATCACCGCGGTAGCGGCGGTACCCGGACCGCGAACGGTGCGCGTGGCGCGGACCTGCTCGCCCCACCCTCGCGCGTTGGACGCGATGGTGTTCGACCGCAGGAACGTCCACTCCAGGCCGGATTCCTCGATCATGCGCTCCATGTCGGCGTGGAGCTGGTTGATCGGATCGGTCTGCCGCTCGGCCGCCTCGTTGACGCCCGACGACGAGAGATAGACGATGCGCCCGGTACGTCGTGCAAGTGCCTCCAGTACGGCGGGCGCGCCCTCGGTCGTCAGGAAGGGCCAGACCAGGAACACTGCGCTGGTCCCCTCCAGCGCCACATCGAGCGTGGCCGGCGCGGACAGGTCCCCGCTGACGACCTTCACTCCCTCCGGCAGCCCGGCCGTTTCGGGATCACGCGCCAGCGCCCGCACCCCGGCGCCCGCGGCCAGGAGCCGAGCAACAACGTGTCGGCCGACGTTGCCGGTCGCGCCCGTCACAAGAATCTCACTCATGACCAGCCCAGCCTCGGCCCTGCTCGGACTATTCCGGCTGCCGGGCCCCGGCGCCCGGGACTCCCCCCGCCGCTGAACGTCTTCCTCGCTTCAGCCGCAGTGCTTCGAGCTGTAGCCGGATGCCCCTTGACCTGCGAACTCGTTGTACATCAGCCCGCCGACGAAGTCGATGCAGGCCCCCTTGGCGTACGTGTAGACCGGGCCCGCGTAGCTGGAGTAGTTGCTGCCGGCGCCGTCCTGGATCCAGTCGCTCGTTCCGGAACGTCGTATCGCGACCCGGATGTCGTGGTGACCGGTGACGGCCCCGTCCTTCCCGCGGGCGATCGCACAGTTGAACCCGTTTCCGCTGTTGTAGTAGATGTCGATGAAGCCGACCACCACGCTCGTTCGGGCGTTGTCGGTGATGTCCCAGCTCTGCTTGAAGTCGTACGCGCTGCCGCACTTGTTGACCCGGGGGTAGGCGTGGGCCGCGCCGGCGGAGAGGCCGACGAAGCCTCCGGCCAGGACCGCGGCCGCGAGTACCGTCGCGAGGTGCTTCTTGAGCATGGCGAGCTCCTTCGAGTGCCGTGGGTGTCTGGGGTCGGGACGGGACTGCCGGGGGACCGTCTCCGTGCCGGACGCCCCGGGGTGTCCCGTCGCAGGCTTCGACACGTTGTCCGATGGCCTGATGAAGCTCCCACAGTGCAGGCATGTCCGATTGTCCATCCACCGGATTCGGCCGCGGCCCAGGTGACCAGCGGACAAACCGGGTTGGCCGCGGACACGGCACGGCTCGGCACAAGGTAGGCCGTCCACCCAGGGCACCGTCGTCCCCGGCCGCTGAAGTACCGCGCGCACGCGGCCCCGAGGCCCGCGGGGCCAATCTTTCCCGTCGCGCGGTAGGGCTCCGTGTGGCCGGTCCCGGGCGTTCGCAGCGAAAGCCACTGGTACCGGCGCAGCGGTTTGGACAAGCTGGGGCCCATGGACTGGACGCCTCTGCTCTCCACACTGACCGGTGCCGTCATCGGCATCGCCGCCACGCTGATCGCCGACCGCAACCGGTGGCGGCGGGAGGAGGCCAGGCATGCGCTGGACGTGCGGCGCGAGGTCTACACGGAGTACGTCTCCGCGCTCAAGGCCGCGGGTGAGGAGATCCGGGCCGTCGCCCTGGGCGACCACATGTCAGATTCGGCCCGCGACGCGGCGGTGCGGGAGGCGGTGCGGCGCACCGGCATCTACACGGCGAGCGAACGCCTGTGGCTCGTGGGCCCGTCGCCGGTCGTGGCGGCCGGGAACGAGGCGTTCCACTGCCTGCGCGCGATCCGCGACGCCTACGCCCGGGGAGCGGCAGTCGGCTCGGCCGACGACGCGCCCCTGATAGCGCGGCGACGCGAGGCCATGGCGCGGATGCGTCGCCTCATGCGTGAGGACCTGGGCGTCGGACCCCTCGGAATCGAGTGATATCGAGTGAGGTGGCAGAGCCCCGCAGGCCGACCCGGGCCGGGCCGTACCGGCCTGCGACTGCCACCGGTCAGTGGCGCCAGGCCCGGCGTTCTGCGGCGCGGGGGTCGTGGGTGAGGGTCCACTCCCGGCCGATGCGCATGGTGGCGCGCCGCTCGGTGTCGTACGGGGCCCAGCCCGGGTCGCCGGTGCGGGCGAAGGAGGTCCAGGCCGTGTGCGTCCGCCGCGCCAGGCCGGCGGGCGGACTGCCGGCGCCCAGCAGTGCGTGCGGCCCGTGGAGTTTGTGGCAGGTGGGCGGTGTGGAAGACGAAGGGCAGTTCCACGGTGTGGGTGGCGCCCAGTCGGCCGTGCAGGGCGTTCGTGCGCCAGGCGAACTCGTAGGCGTAGGTGCGCCCACCGCCCGGGGTGGAGACGGTGGCGTGGGCGTCCGCGAGGCGGCGGGTGCCGTTGCCGAACAGCGCGTCGCCCAGGACGTCGGAGTGCAGTTCGCCGTCGGTGGCCCGTGGGTACCCGGGCGCGGTAGGCGGCGACGAGTTCGGCGGGGGCGCGGCGCGGGACCGTCGTCCAGCAGTCCTGGCAACTCCTGCGCCTAGAACCGGTACTGGGCAGCACCCGCGGCGACCTCGTCGCGCTGCGCGACCGCATGGCGGACAGCGCCGAGGCCACCCTGGCCGCCCTCGCCCAGTGGATCGCCGAGGAAGGCCACCGGCATCGGCCACGGTGATCGCCGGAGCTCCCGCTGATCGGCCGGTCGCGACGGGAAGCTCAGCCATCGCGTTCCGGAGTCCCGTTGTCCGTGCCTCGTGAGAGGCTGCCTGCGAGGTCCAGACAGGGATGGGGAGCCGGCGCAATGGGATTCGAGGGGGAGGTCTGGCGTCTGATGCGCCAGGAGGAACTGCTCGGCGAGATCGTGATCGACGAGAGCGAGTTCCCCTGGTTGCACGGGCGCTTCGCGCCGGCGCCGACGTTCGGGGCGGTGAAGCCGTGGTTCGACGAGTCGCTGGCTCTGGTGGAGGCGGAGGAGTTCGAGCGGTTCGACGACTCCTACGACCGGATCGCGGCCGCCCTGACGCTGCTGGCCCCGTCAGGTCCGGTCGCGGAGTTCCTCCTGCACATCAGCGACGGCCGCGCCTGGTTCAGGTGGAGCGACGAGCCGTTCGACGCTGTCTGAGCCCCACCGGACCCACCGGGCCCCGGGGCATCGGCTGACCGGAGGAACGGGGGGACGGCACCGCCCGAGGCCGGCCCGAGAGGCCTGGCCGCGCTCAGCGCTCAACCAGCCCGGTTCGACGGGGTAATTCGATGGCGCCGAGCGCGTCCACCGTCGACTCTGGTCACCGTGTCAGAACCCAAGCACCAGATCCGCGCCAGCTACACGGACACGACAGTGACGGTCTACCAGGCGTACGCGCCGGAGATCGGCCTGCCCGCCGCACTGGACGGTCGCTTTCCCGCAGCCTGGCGGCGGGACCGGATGACGTGGATCAAGCCTTCGTTCCTCTGGATGATGTATCGCTGCGGATGGGCGGGCAAGGAGGGCCAGGAGACCGTGCTGGCGGTCGAGATCACCCGCGAGGGCTTCGAATGGGCCCTGGAGAACGCCTGCCTGGCCCACTACCAACCCGGACTGCATCCCGACCGCGGCGACTGGAAGCGCCGGTTGAAGCGAGCCCCGGCCCGGGTGCAGTGGGACCCCGAACGCGATCTGCACCTGCGGCCGCTCGCTCACCGGTCCCTGCAACTCGGCCTCGCGGGCGAGGCCGCTGAGCGCTATGCGGAAGAGTGGATCGTTTCGATCCGCGACGTCACCGCGCTCGCGCAAGCGATCCACGCCCACGTGAGGGACGGAGCGCTGGACGCCGCCCGGCAGTTACTCCCCGCGGAGCGCCCCTACCCGGCGGGCGACGTGCTCACGGCCCATCTGCGCGACTGAGCCGACCCGACCACCCGGGCCGCAGGCTGCTCGCCCCGGCGCGGCGCCTACCGTCGGCGAAGTGTCCCGGCCTGCCGACCGGATCCACCGATGGCAGTGGCGCCCCTCGGCCAGCGGGCGGATTCAAGCCGCCGACGCCGGGGGCCGGTCGGTCCGCTCGGACAGGTGGAGGGATGAGCGCGGCGATGCTTCAGGCGTCGTCCTCGTCCCGGTGGTGGCGGCCTTCCAGGGGGAGCCCGGCGATCTCCAGAGCCTGCGCCATGCCGGGCCGGCTGCGCAGGCCGTACGCCTCGGTGAAGGCGGCTTCGGCGTTGGTGTCGTGCCGGCCGAAGGGGAGGGGGTCCGGGTGGCCCGGCACTGCCGGGTGAACTGGTGGCGGTCGTCGTCACCCCAGCCGGCCCACGGGTGGCGTCCTGTGTGGTGTTCGGCCGCCGGCGTTCGGCGCGCCTCGGCGAAGCCGAGCCCCGCGTCGACCTCGCACTGCGTGAGGCCGGTCAGCTCCGTGCGGACCTCGCTGACCGTGGACCGGGTGGGCCGCGCCAGGATCCGACGGCGGGCGAGGCGCTCCCCGGCGGGTTCCGAGCCGGTGGACGGACCACTGCGGCGGGCCGCCCGGCACGCGAACATTCCGTCCGGTAGGTCTTGACGCCCTTCCGCAATCGGCGTTTCATGTTGTTCACAAGTGTTTGAACCTGTTGAAACATGATGGAGCACACCCCGCTCTCCTCCCGGTACCGAACACGGCACCGCCCCCACCCGCATCGCCCCCACAGCGCCGCCGGTCCGAAACGCCGCTCGGCGACGGAATCCGCCACCCCGGAAGAAGACAGCACGGCTTCCGCAGGTGCGTCACACCCGGAGAGAGCCATGTTCACATCCGTCTTCGCCCCGCCATCGGAGCCCGCCCCGGTGCCGGCGGCGTCCCGCACCGCCCGGGGCGCGGGTCGGGTCGCCGCCTGGAGCAGGCGCAGCAGCAGCCCCTGGTGCGTCACCGTCCCGGTGACCTACCCCGACGGCCGGGCCGGTACCCAGACCTTCGTCGAGTGGGCCGACAGCAGCGGCCAGGCGCGGGAGGCGGCACTCCTCAGGGCCGACACCCCGGACGCCCTGCGCCGCCGTCGCAACGCCGTGATCCTCCCGGTCGGCCGGGTGACCGTGGAACCCTGGCAGCGCCCGGCCTGGTGGTGACACCGCCGCCCGGTGGTGGCACCGCCGCCGGAGGACGGGCGTCCGCCACGACCGGCCGCCCCACCCCGGACCCGCGGCGGCCCTACTGCTCCTGCCCCGTGGAGCCCGTCGTGGAGCCCGTCGGCTCCGCCGCTCCCGGCGGTAGCCGGACCGGCCGCAGCCTCGCCCAGCCGGCGAAGAGCGCCGCCCCGACCAGCATGCCGACGCCCACCCAGAGGTTCACGTTCACGCCACCCGCCCGATCGAGGTCGGCCTGCGAGGTGGCGGTGGCGCCCAGCACGGTCAGCACGGTGCCGTAGACGCAGAAGAGCAGCGCGAGGATCAGGCGCAGGTCGAAGATCCCGGCCTTCACGGCCGCCGGCCCGGCCGCCCCCGTCGTCGGATCCGTCATGTCCTCGCTCCTCTCACCAGAAGATCACGTTGAGTACGGTGGCGAGCAGCAGGGCCCCGGCCCCGAGCAGCGCGGGGCTGCGGTACCAGCCCGCGTCCTCGGCGGTGTCGCCCTCCTTGATCCGGTCCCTGGGCGTCAGCGACCAGACCAGGCCGACCAGTTCGCTGTCCGGCTTGGGCCGGGTGGCCAGTGAGACCGCGACGCTGACCGCGATGTCCAGGACGAAGGCGGCGCTCGCCGCGACGAAGCTGGGCCCCTGACCCGCCAGGTGCAGCACGTCGTGGCGGACGAGCTGGTCCACCGTCACGGCGGCCGCCGTTCCGACGATCAGCCCGATCCCGCCCGCGAGCGGCGTCGTCCGCTTCCAGAACATCCCCAGGATGAACGTGGCGAACAGCGGGGCGTTGAAGAACGAGAACAGCGTCTGGAGGTAGTCCATGATGTTGTTGTAGCCACTGGCGATGAACGCGGTGCCGACCGCGATCGCGCAGCCGAGCACGGTGACCGTGCGGCCCACCCGCAGGTAGTACGCGTCCGACCGGCCCCTGACCACGTACGCCTGCCAGAGGTCGTAGGTGAACACCGTGTTGAACGAGCTCACGTTGGCCGCCATGCCCGCCATGAAGGCCGCCAGCAGCCCGGTGATCGCCACCCCCAGCATGCCGTTGGGCAGCAGGTCGCGGATGAGCAGTTCGATCGCGTTGTTGTACGTGACGCCCTCGGTCGACGTGCCGCCCGCCGCCTTGTACCGCGCCAGCTCCGGGGAGAGGACCGCGGCCAGCATCCCCGGGATCACGATGACCAGCGCGATCAGCGCCTTCGGGTACGCGCCGATCAGCGGCGTGCGCCGGGCCGCCGACATGTTCCTCGCCGCCAGCGCGTTGCACCTCCGCGAAGTTCGTCGTCCAGTAGCCGAACGACAGCACGAACCCGAGGCCGAACACGATGCCCAGCACGGACAGGGTGGCGTTGGCGATCCCGGTAAGGTTGCTGGCCGGCCAGGCGTTCAACTGCTCCGCCGCGTCGGCGTTCACCGCCCGGATCCGGTCGCTCAGCCCGTCCCAGCCGCCCACCCGGTGCAGCCCGACCAGGGTGATCGGCACCAGCATGGCGACGATCAGGAAGAACTGCATCACCTCGTTGTACACCGCGGCCGAGAGCCCGCCCAGCGTCGTGTACGCCAGCACGATCAGCGCCGCCACCAGGACGGAGGACCACAGCGGCCAGCCCAGCAGGGCGTTGACCACCGTGCTGAGCGCGTACAGGTTGACCCCGGCGATCAGCACCTGGGCGAGCGCGAAGCTGAGCGCGTTCACCAGGTGCGCGAAGCGGCCGAACCGCAACCGCAGGAACTCCGGGACGCTGCGCACCTTGGACCCGTAGTAGAACGGCATCATGACCAGGCCGAGGAAGACCATGGCCGGGATCGCGCCGATCCAGTAGTAGTGCACGGTCGGGATGCCGAACTGCGCGCCGTTGGCGGTCATCCCGAAGATCTCCACCGCCCCGAGGTTGGCCGAGATGAACGCCAGGCCGGTGATCCAGGCGGGCAGCGACCGGCCGGCCAGGAAGAAGTCCAGACTGGAGGAGACCGACCTGCGGGCGAGCGAGCCGATACCCAGCACCAGGGCGAAGTAGACGGCGAGCAGGACGTAGTCGACCGGCTCGGCATCCAGCCGGAGGCTCGCCTCGGCAAGGGAGTTCACTGCTGCCTCGATCCGTCACGTGGAGCTTCTCCGCTTCCGGACTTCTAGCAGCGGCGCGCCCGTGCGCCACCCCGCGTCACCCGCCCGTGGGCGAGTCGCTCGGCCGGCCGGCCGACACCGACCGGCCGACGGACACCACCCGACCCGCCGACACCGACCGGCCGACACCCCCCGGCCGTCCGGAAAACCAGGTGCCAGGGCCCCGGGCAGCCGGTAGCCTGCGCCGATATGACACCCGAACTGGAACGCCCCCCACTTCAGGCCGACGAACGTACCGCGCTCATCGGCTGGTTGGACCTGCAGCGGCAGATCCTTCGCTGGAAGTGCGAGGGGCTGACGGAGGAGGACGCTCGTCGCTCCGTCCTCCCGGGTTCACCGGCCATGACGATGGCCGGCCTCATCACCCATATGCGCTGGACCGAGCACACCTGGCTGGAGGTCCTGTTCCTCGGCGGCGACGAGAAGCAGAACCCGTCGTTCGACGAGTCGGGCGAGGACGCCGACTGGCAGCCCGGCGACCGCTCCCTGGCCGAGCTGCTCGCGGAGTACGAGGCCCAGTGCGCCCGGAGCAACGAGATCGTCGCCGCGGCCTCCCTGGACGACGTCGGCCGTCACCCCGGCTTCCGCTCCGGTGGCGCCAACCTCCGCTGGATGCTGATCCACCTCGTCGAGGAGACCGGGCGGCACGCCGGCCACGCCGACATCGTCCGGGAGCTCCTCGACGGCACCAAGGGCTATTACTGACCCGGGCGATGCCCCGCGATGGACCAGCCGTCCAACCGGCCGATCCGGCGGATCTCGTCCACCGGATACGGGGTTCGCCTGCTCTCCCGCTGGAGCCTGCGGTAGAAGTCCGTCATCACCACGGCGAGCGGGGCATGGCGGGTGAGGATCGCCGCGACCTCCGGCGGGACGCCCGGCGGACGCTCTCCCCGGGCGCACGCGCGCACGAACGCGTCGCGCTCGTCCCGCTGGTAGCCGTACAGAGCGGTGATCAGCCACAGCACCAGATGCGTGGTGGCGTAGCAACGGTCGTAGCTCCGGTGCGCGGCGAAGAAGTCGGCCTCGTCCTCGGACAGCTCGAACCGGGAGGAGGTGGCGAGCCCGTAGTCCGCGAAGAACAGCCGCCGGCCGTCGGTCAGGATGTTCTGGAAGTGGGCGTCGAAGTGGAGGAGCCCGCGGGAGTTCATGAACGAGATTCCGGCGTCCAGCCGGCTCGCCACCATGGCGCAGGCCCGCCCGGTCGCCCCGTCGCCGGCTCCGACCCGGGCGCCCAGCCAGTCGTGCAGGTTCTGCGGGATGTACTCCAGGAACAGCGCGATGCTCGCCGAGGCGTCCCGCAGGGCCTCGATCCGGCCGCGCACCTCCGGTCCGCCTCCCCAGTACGCGACGGCCCGCTCCACATCGGCCAGTTCCTCGGGGAGCACCTGCCCGGCGTGCGGCAGGACCCGCCAGTGGTGCATCAGGGGAAAGCCCTCGTGGTCCGCCGTGAGGACCCAGTTCGTGGTCATGGTGTGCACGGCCAGCTCCCGCCAGGCCCCGAAGCCCGGTCCGCCGATGCCGTACTGGCAGAAGCCGGGGAGCCCGAAGAGGTTCGCCGTGGACCGGGCGTTGCCGGGCTGCCGTTCCGGGTCGGTGAGCGGGACCCGTTTGACGAAGACCGGAGTCCCGTCGACCTCCAGCAGCGCCGACGTCCCCCCGATGCCGGCACCCAGCGGCGCGGCCTCCGCCAGGAGGGCCTGCAGTTCGCGATCACTGCACAGGGCCAGCGAGGTGGCGACGGCGCCATGGGTGGCCAGGCGTGCACCGCGCGACATGTCACGGGCCTCGACGGTTGCCTCCACCAGCACCCCGACCTCTCCGAAGCAGCCGGGCGCCGCCGACGGGCGCGTACGCTCGGCGCGCGGCCCTTCGGGGCCCTGGCACGGGCAGGGGTGTCCGGCTTCCGTGCCGGGGCACAGGTCGGAACACCCGCTCGGCCGCACTGTACGGGGAGATCGGCGACGAGATCGGGTGAACGCGAGGATCGCCGGTCGGAGCCGGCCCCCAACGCGGCCGCCGCCCCGTCACTCAGGCCGCCCCCGTTACTCAGGCCGCCCCCGTTACTCAGGCCGCCCCCGTCACTCAGGTCGCCCCCGTCACCCGGGCCGCTCGGGCCACTCAGGCCGGCAGGGGAGCGAGGGCGTCCACCACTGCGTGCTTCCTCCCCGGCACGAGGTCGCCGCCGTCCTCGGCGACCCGTACGACGATGTCGCGCAGCGCGTCCGCGTAGGCGCGCAGGGACTGGGCGGCCACGGTGGTGTCGGGGTGGCGGCAGGCGAGGTGCAGACCCTCGTGGAGTCGGGTGATCCAGACGCAGGCCTGGTCGCCGTGGGAGACCCGGACCGTCGCGCAGGCGTTCTGCTCGGTCCAGCGCTCGGCTCCGGGGACGGCCCTGGCGTCGACGAACGACATGAGCGAGTGCAGGTCGGGCGAGGTCGGACGGAAGTCCGAGCCGAGCAGGTGCAGGATCCGGGCCAGCGGGGTGCGGGCGAGCCGGCGGTTCGCGTGCAGCTCGGAGCGTGCCATCGCCAGCGCGCTCCGGAAGTCGGGGGCGTCGGCCGCGGGGATCTCGATGGGTACGACGCCGACGTACCAGCCCAGCGAGTCCTGCCACCGGGAGGCCGCCCTGGTGTGGAACGGCACCACCGTCCGGTACACGTCGTGCCCGCCGAGGTCCCGGGCGATCAGCGCGCTGGCGGCCAGGATGCCGGCCAGCGTGCCCCCGAAGGGGCGGCAGTACCGCTCGAACCCGGCGGCGTGCTCCTCGCCCACCAGCATCTCGGTCATCAGCCGTTGGGCGGGCATCGGCTCCTCCGGCTCCAGACCGAGGTCGAGCGGGAACCTCGGCAGCCGGTCGTCGCAGCCGGCGATGAACTCCCGCCAGCGGGCGACCGCCGAGTGGATCTCGTCGACCTGCTCCGCGTGCGCGCATTCGAGTTCGCAGAAGTCGAGGTAGCTTCCGACCTCGACCGCTCGCGGTTCGCCGCCGCCCCGGCGGGTGTCGTAGAGCTCGTGGACCTCGGCGGGGATGCGGAACAGCGAGTACGCGTCCACATTGCTGTGGTCGAAGGCGAGGTAGACGTCCGTGCCGTCCTCGCGCAGGACGGCCGCGTAGATGTAGTTCGGCCATTCGAGCGCGTTCGTCGCGGCGTCGAAACGGTTCTGCAGGTAGGTGACCAGCTCCTCCGCCCGGTCGAACACCCCTGCCTCGTGCCGGTGCAGGGCCACCGAACCGGCGCCGATCGTGAACCGGCGGACGCCCTCGGTCCGGCGGCGGAATCCGCTGCGCAGCGTCTCGTGGCGCAGGGTCCAGTCGAGCAGGGTGGCCTCCAGCACGGCCGGGTCCGCCGGGCCGGGCAGGCTGAACCGGGTGCCGATCCAGGTCGGCATGGTCAGGCCGTTGTCGCGTACGGTCCGCGCGGTGCGCAGGTGCGACTGCTGGAGGTGGGAGAGCGGGCGGAGGTCGTCCGCCAGGGCCGTGGCGGCGTCGATGGTGGACGGGTGGAGGGTCCATTCCATGACACGCCCCGGACGGGCCTCGCAGCGGGCCAGGTCGGTGATACGCACAGGTGCTCCCTCTCTCGACTCGCGGTGCGCCGGCGGTCCCGGCGCACCGCCGCCACCCGTCGGCCCGTCCTCGCCACGGGCGTTCCGGCGTCACGTCCCGTACGCGTCTCGGCCGGCGGGGTGTTGGTGACGGACCAATCAAGCAACGATCAACAGGCCGTCAGGGCACGCCCTGATGCCCGCCGGACCGGGTCACTGCGGCCGAGCCGGCAGGCTCGGCCCCCCGGGCAAGCGGCGACCACCGCCACAAGAGCCCGGCGGCAGAGCGTCGCACAGGCCTATCGTTGGCTGATGCGCGCTCACCCCATCGACCGACCGTCCGATCTCGACGTGGTCCGCGAGTCCTATGACCGCGTGGCCGACAACTACGCCCACATGGTGGCGACCACCGGGATCGGCGACATCCGGACCCACCCGTGGCTCAAGGCGTCGATCGACGCCTTCGCCGACACCGTGAGCGGCCTCGGGCCCGTGCTCGACGTCGGCTGCGGACCCGGAACGGTGACCGCCTACCTCGCCGAGCGCGGCCTCGACGTGTCCGGCGTCGATCTCTCCCCCCGCATGATCGAGAACGCGCGCCGCCTTCACCCGCAGTGCCGGTTCGGCGTCAGCTCTGCCACCGACCTGGACCTCGCCGACGGCTCCTACGGCGGCCTGCTCGGCTGGTGGTCACTGTTCAACCTTCCGCGTGACGTCCTTCCCCAGGTCCTCGCCATGTTCGCGCGCGCCCTGGTGCCGGGCGGACACTTCATCACCGCGACCCATGTCGGCGACGAGGACGCGCTGCGCACCGAGGCCTACGGAGGCGTCCCCGTCCGCTGGACGACCCACAAGTGGCGGCCCGAGCAGCTCACGCACCTGATCGAGCAGGCCGGACTGCGCCCGGTCGCCGAACTCCGGCTCCCCGCGGACGAGCACGTCGGACCGGGCCTGGTCATCATGGCCAAGCGGCCGGGCTGAGGATCAGGCACCGGACCAGGGCGTACCTGCCACCGGTCGACGCGGTGCGGCCCGGAGGCGTGGCGGTACGGGCCGGGGCCGGGGTGACGGAAGGGTCGACCGCCGCCCGGGTCCCCGGCCCGACGCCCCCTGCCCACCTGGTCGCATCCAGGTCGACCCTGCCGGCCGGACCTGGTCAGACCATGGTCACGTCCCGCGCCCCGGTGCCCGGCCGGATGATGTAGATGCCCGACCCGGGCAGCGTCTCCCGCGAGTCCTCCCGCAGGCGGTCGACGCTGATCTCGGCCGGCCACCGGGTGTGCAGTTCGGACCAGCGCACTCCCGCGAGATCGACGCGGGTGAGGTCGGCCGCGCTCAGGTCGGCGCTGGTGAAGTTGTCCAGGGTTTCGGAGAGGAACTCCAGGTCCAGGGTCTCCGGTTCGCCGAGTCCGAGGAGCTCGCCGACCTGCGCGGCCAACTCCCGTGTCAGGTAAGCCACCTCCTGCTCGGCGCGGGTCAGGTCACCGCTCCCCACGGCGTACATGAATACCTTGCAGGCCCGGAGGAACTCCGCGATCGCGGGGTGATCCGCGGTCCTGACCCGCTGGTCGATGGTGGCGGCCAGTTCTCGTACGAGGATCTGGCCGACCCTCCCCGCCTGGTCGATCGCCGGGTAGTGCGGTTCGAGCAGCGCCACGATCTCGTGCGCCCGGTCGCGAAGCTCCCAGGCGAGGGCCGCTCGACCGTCCAGCTCGTGGGCGATGCCCCGGGCGATCGTCTGAGCGGCGAACACGGCCCGCTTCAGCGGCAGGCCGTAGTACCGGCCGAAGCCGAGGCCGTTGGTGAGGTCCTGCGCGAGGATCACCGTACGGATCAGGAGGTCGGCGAGGATCGCCGAGGTGACCAGAGGGTGCGCGCGCAGGGCGAGCCGCTGCTCCGGGCCGATCAGCTCGAACCTCTGGTGCAGCAGGCCGACGTCGTAGAGGGGCGCGGCCGCCTCCTCGAACTGCGTACGGTCCGTGGTCCGGGACATGATGGACACGAGTCCGGCCTCGACGTCCAGCACCGTGTCCACGTCGTCGACGAGGTCCCGGTACCGCGAGCACAGCATCACCTCCCGAAGCCCGGCCTCCACGTCCAGCTGACCGTCGAGCCCGTCAAGGAACGCCGTCTGCGAAGCTGCCAGCCGGGCCGAGAGTTCGCGGGTGCGACGCTTCGGCACGTCATGCTCGGCCATTACTCCTCCTCCCGATCGGTCATTCTGCTGGAGACGGACTTGCGTGCTTTGAGCAGACTGACCCGGACGGCCGCCGCGTTCAGACCGAGTTCGGCCGCGATCTCGGTCGGGGTGTATCCGTCCAGCGTCCACGCCAGGACCTGCCGCTGACGGGACGGCAGTCCGTGCAGCAGGTGCAGGATCTCCTGCTGTTGCTCCCACTCCGCGGCCGCGCCGGGGGAGGGCAGCAAGGAGGTCGGTTCGAGGGCGAGTTCGTCGATGCTCTCCTCGACCTGGCTGAAGGCCCGCACCAGTTCCCGCGACGCCACGCGTCTGCTCCAGGCCTCCGGTGACTGGATCCGGTCCCAACGCTCGTACGCCTTGAGCATGGTGTCCTGTGCCAGGTCGGCGGCCAGGGCCGCCGGGGCTCCCTGCCACATCAGGAACGCCACGAGCCGATGGACGCAGGTGCGGTAGAAGTAGGCGAACTCACTCTTCCGGGAGCTCACTTCGCTCCCGCGGTCAGTGGCCGGCAGGCCTCCGAGCGACGCCGCCGACGTCGCGTCCCCGTCCGGCCTGGTGTCACTCATCTGCGCCGCGACCCCGCGTCCGCCGCTCCTCCGGCTGCCCCGGGGCGAGCCGTTCGTCACCGCGGTCGTCGGCGATCAGGACCACCAGGACGGCAGGTCGTGAGGAGTCCTCCGGGCGTGGCCGTAAGCACTGCCCCACGAGGGTGGCCACGGCCGCTGCCAGCCCCAGCACCGCCGCCACCACCGAGCCGGTCACGGGATCCACTTCGCGCACTCCCCTTGCTCTCGTTCAACACTTCCACAACCAGGAGTGCCGGGAGGGTCCCAGCGTTAACCCGGTGAACGAGGTTTCTGGCGGATCCCTCGGCTCGGCCGGGCGTTTGCGGATGATCCCTGCGCTCCGCGGCCCCGGGCCCCGTCGATTAGGCTCGGGCGGAGGGCGAGGGAGGGTGGGGCGGATGCGGTCGGGGCTGAGTTTCTCCGCGGCGGACCTGGCGCAGACGCGGTTCGCGGTGTCGCCGATGTGGGAGGTCGTCACCAGCTTCCGGCTGCTGCGGCGGGCGGACGAGCAGCCGTTGTACCGGCGGTGGGCCGAGCAGGTCCGGCCGCGGCTGGTGCGGGCGGGGCTCGACCGGGGGTGGTTGGCGGAGCTCGTGCCCGTCGACGGCTACCTCGCGGACTTCCTCAATCCGACTCCGGCCGGCCCGTTCCCCACGCTCGCCACCGAGCTGGAGGCGATCCGGCGGACCGCGCCCGAGCGGGTGCGGGTCGAGCTCGGGATGCTGGCCGCCGAGCGCGACGACGGAGCGCCTGCCCGGTTCGGGATCCTGTCCGAGGCCCCGGAGGAGGCGTTGGCGAAGGTCGCCGCTGAGGTCGAGGCCTACTGGGAGCTCGCCCTCGCGCCCTACTGGGAGCGGATCCGGCGGTTGCTCGAAGCCGATGTGTTCCACCGGGCGCGGCAGGTGGCGGAGTACGGCTCGGCCCACGTGCTCAACGAGCTGCACGACTCCGTCCGGTGGGACGACGGCACCCTGCGGCTGGTCCGCCGGCACTGCGCGCTGACCCGTGACCAGGTCGGTTCCGGGCTGCTCCTGGTGCCCTCCGCGTTCGCCTGGCCGAAGGTGCTGACCCGGTCGGTGGCGCCGGAGCCGCCGCAGCTCGCCTATCCGGCGCGCGGGATCGGCAACCTCTGGGAGCCCCGGGCCACCACCTCCCCGGACGCGGTGGCCGCCGTGCTGGGCCGCTCCCGCACGATGCTGCTGACCGAGCTGGACACGCCCGCGTCGACCACCCGGCTCGCCCAGCGGTCCGGCCTGTCCGCGGCCGGCGTCTCCCAGCACCTGACGGCCCTGCGCAACGCCGGCCTGGTGACCGCGCACCGCAGCGGCCGCTCCGTCCTCTACGCCCGCACCGCGCTCGCGGACGCCCTGCTGGCCCCGGCCGGGCACTGACCCGTCGGCCGTCCGGAGGCCGTCCGGAGCGCCGGGCCGGGCGGCGGTTCAGCGGCCGGTGGCGATGTCGGCGACGAGGTTGATGGTGGTGGCCAGGATGCTGGCGCCGAAGACGTAGGACAGCAGGCAGTGCCGCAGCACGACCGCCCGCAGTCCGGTACTGGAGACGCTGGTGTCGGAGACCTGGTACGTCATGCCGAGGTTGTAGCTGAAGTACAGGAAGTCGCTGTACCGGGGCGGGACCTCGGTGTTGAAGTCGATCCCGCCGCCGGGGTTCCCGTAGTAGATGTACGCGTAGCGGGTGGCGTACATCAGGTGGAGCGCCGCCCAGGCCGTGAACACGCCGCAGAGGGCCGTCGCGGCCGCGGCCCGGCTCAGGTCGGAGCGGCTGGCCAGGAACAGCAGCACGATGCCGACCAGTCCGCACAGCGCGGCGGTGACGACGGCGAACTCCTCCAGGGCGGGCCGGAACTCCTCGCGCCGGACGTTGCGGCGGGTGGCGGCGGCGTCCATCGGCCACAGGACGATCCACCCCGCCACGACGAAGGCCGTCTCCGCTCCGGCGATGCCGGCGAGGACGCCCAGCGGCACGCCCGTCAGGACGGCGACGACCGTTCCGAGGGCCGCTCCGAGGATGGCCGAGCCGGCGAGCCGCGGGACGGCGGAGAGGACCAACGAGTGGTTCATGGGAGCCTCAGGCGCTGACGGCGGGGGTCGGCGTCAGCGTATCCGCGGCTGGGCCCGGGCGCAGCCGGGCGCGGGAGCCCGGAGAACGGGCCCCGACCGGCGAAGGGGGAGGGGCGGGACGGAGCCGGGGAGGTCGGGGCTATGGTTCCTTGGCGGTCCACGGACACCGGGGTACGAGGGAGAGTGCTGTGAAGTTGGTCGGTCGCACGATGACGGTGGCTACGGCCGGGGTGCTGCTGGGGGTCCTGACGGCCTGCGGCTCCAGCGGTTCGAAGGCCTCGGGTGACGGCGCCGCGGCGGCCGGCCGGGGCACGGCGACGGCCGGTGCCGGTGCGAGCGCGGAGGCGAGCGCGGGTGCGGGCATCGCGTCGCCGCAGGCCTCCACCGGCGGCGCGGGCGCCTCGCCCGGTGCGGCCGCCGGTGGTGCCCCGGCGCCCGGCGCGGCGCCGTCCGGCGGTACCGCCGCGCCCGGTGGCGGACCGGCGGCCGGCACCGTTCCGATGCCCGTCTGGAGCGACGCCGCGACGCCGCTGCTCGACTACCGGGCCGTCCTGCAGCTGATGCCGGACCAGGCCGCGATGACCGGCTGGGAGCAGGAGAAGCGGCGGGTCGACCTCACCGACCACTCCGCGGACTGCCAGAACCCCGCGGCCTGCAACGGCAAGCCGCTCAGCGGCGAGGCGAGGTTCAGCTCCGGCGACGTGGTCGCGCGCTTCCTCGTCGACACCCTGCCGACCAAGGCGGCCGCCCAGGACAAGCTCAAGGCGGCGTACGCGGCCTACGGAGACGCCACCCGCTACCACGCCGTGGAACTGCCCGCCATCGGCACCGAGAGCCGGGCCTGGCAGGGCGAGCCCGGCGGCCGGGACGGCATCGCCGTCGTGATGCGGGCCGGCACCGTGGTCGCCACCGTGACGACCGAGGACGGCCCGGTGGACACCGCGACGGCGCAGCGCCTCGCCGTCCTGCTGGCCAAGCGCATCGAGCAGGCCCAGGCGGGCCAGACCGCGGACGCGGTGCTCGGCCGCTGACCGCACCGGCGGGGCGGGCGCCCGAGGTCCGTCCCCCCGCCCTGGGCGGCCCCGGTGACGCGGGTCACGGGAACCGGCCCGGGAGCCTCGAAGATCCACTCGGGGTGTCCGTTCCTTCGCCGCTCGCCGCTCGCCGCTGGGGACGGGGACCTGCTGCTCGTCGCCGAGCTGCTGCCCTTCGTCCCGCCGTTAGGGCGGGCGGCTCCCCCCGCCGCGGGGCCGGCCGGTGGCGGTGGGATGATCATGCGCATGAAGCACATCATCAGGGCGGTGGACGCCGAGGACTGGCCGAAGATCAAGCAGCTCCGGCTGGACGCGCTGCTCGATCCGGCGGCGCCCATCGCCTTCCACGACAGCTACGAGAAGGCGGCCGCCCAGCCGGACGAGTTCTGGCAGGAGCGCGCCGCCGGCGCGGCCGAGGGCGTCGCCGCGCGGCAGTTCGTCGCGGAGGCGGCCGACGGGCGCTGGCTCGGCACCGTCTCGGTGCTGGTCGAGCACGCCGGTACGGCGACCTTCTTCGGTGATGTCCCGGAGCAGGCGCAGACCCATGTCGTCGGCGTCTTCGTGCGGTCCGAGGCGCGCGGCAGCGGTGTCGCGCAGGGGCTCTTCGAGGCCGCCCTGGACTGGTCCTGGTCGCTCGCCGAGCCGCGCGTCGAGCGGGTGCGGCTCTTCGTCCACGAGGCCAACGGCCGGGCCTGGGCGATGTACCGGAAGACCGGCTTCGAGCCCACCGGCCACCACCTCCCCGCGCCGGGGGACGGGACGGCCCGCGAGATCGAGCTGGCCGTCCGGCGCGGCTGACCGCCACCACGGCGGCACGGTGTGCGCCGTGCCGCCCGCGGCGGTGGAGCGGCGCGGGCGAGGGGCCCCGCCGCGCCACCGCCGCCCGCGTGTGCGGGGCTGCCGGTGCCCGGCCGGCCGCGGCATGGCCTCGGCCGGCCGGGCTCGGGGATCGGTCCCGGCTCCAGGGCTGCGGAGCCGTCCGGCGGTGCGACCGACCCCGGGAGGTCAGGAAGTCCGGGACGTCAGGCGGCCGGGCGGACGACCGTCCGGTCGTGGACGAAGAGGGCGTGGCGCTCCTCCGCGCCCAGCCCGCCCCAGACGCCGAACGGCTCACGCGCGGCGAGGGCGTGGCGGCGGCACTCGATCCGCACCGGGCAGTCACCGCAGAGGGTCTTGGCCGCTTCCTCCGCCTCGCCGTGGCCCGCGTCGGCGGCGCCCGCGCGCTGGAAGAGGCGCCTGCCGTCGGTGCTCCGGCATGCGGCGTGCTGCGGCCGGTTCCAACGGTGCTCCGGTGTGCCGGGCAGGTGGGAGATGTCGCTCACGCTACGGCTCCTTGTCGACGACGAACGGGCGCGGTGCGTGCCTCGTCTGACCCGGATCGGTCGTTTCATGCCTGCCGTCCCGGGCCGGGTTCGCCGCCGGTGCCCCGTCGCACCAGGAACCGGACAGGCCGGAGCGGCCCGGGCGGCCACCGCGGCCCCGCACCGGACGGAGCAGGCCGCCGCCCGGCTGCGGCGCGGCGAGATCGCCGAGCCCCGTCCGGATCCTGTCGTCCGGGTCCGGGGCCCCGGGAGGGCGAGCAGAGCGGGAGGGCGGCGTCCCGCAGCCGCAGCAGGGCGGGCAGCGGGCCCCGTGCCCGGACGGCGGGTTCGAGAGGGCGTGCGGAGCGCCGACCGGCCGGGCGACCGGCTCGCGCGGTCGGACGAGCCCGGGCGGTGTCAGGCGCCGTGTCGCGGCTCCAGCCGGAAGTCGAAGGCCGTGGTGCCCGGGTCGAGGGCGGTGACCCCGCCGTCCACGGTGAGGACCGCGCCGTTGACGTAGCTCGCCGCCGGGGACAGCAGCCAGCCGATCGCCGCGGCCACCTCCTCGGGCTCGCCCGGCCGGCCGGTCGGCGTCAGCCGGGTCGCCTCCCGGTACGCCGCGTCGGTGTCGGCCAGCCCCTCCTCGTCCGCGAAGCGGGCCATCCGGCGGTCGGCCATCTCCGTGCGCACCCAGCTGGGGCAGACGGTGTTGGCCCGCAGCCCGCGGTGGCCGTAGTCGACGGCGAGCGAGCGGCAGAGCTGCAGCAGCGCGGCCTTCGAGGTGGCGTAGGCCGCGTTCCCGACCCCGTTGCGCAGCGCGGAGACCGAGGAGACCGCCACCACGGATCCCCGCGACCGCAGCAGGTGGGGCAGGGCGGCCCGCAGTACGAGGAAGGGGCCGGTGAGGTTGGTGCGCATCACCAGCTCCCAGTCGTCCAGGGTGACGTCGCCGACCGAACCGCCCCGGCCGACACCGGCGTTGAGCACCACCCCGTCCAGCCGGCCGAAGGCGGAGACGGTCTCCTCCACCAGGGCGTGTACGTCGTCCGGGTCGGTGGTGTCCGACACCCGGGCGAGCGCGCCGGTCTCCCGG
Source organism: Kitasatospora sp. NPDC028961 (assembly GCF_055564815.1). Classification (NCBI taxonomy): domain Bacteria; kingdom Bacillati; phylum Actinomycetota; class Actinomycetes; order Kitasatosporales; family Streptomycetaceae; genus Kitasatospora; species Kitasatospora sp. NPDC028961. The sequence continues at coordinate 30,960 of NZ_JBVHVO010000029.1, forward strand.
GCCACCCGCTCCAGCGGTTCGGACCGCCGCCCGGAGACCACCACCCGGCAGCCCTCGGCCCGCAGCAGCCGGGCGGTGGCCGCCCCGATGCCGGTACCGCCGCCGGTCACGATGACAACGCGCTGATCGGACATGGGTGGGCGCCTCCGCCGGGATCGATGCTCCGTGAACCATCGGATCCTATGCTCACGCCGTGTCAGCTCCCCTCGTGCCGGGGGCCGTGACCGCGGACCGCGATCGAAGGCCGCGACCGGCGACCGGCGACCGCGACCGGAGGCGACCGCGCGGCCGCCGGGCGGCCACCCGGACCGATCAGGATCCGAGAAGCCGCGACCGCCCGCTCGCGCCTAGCCTGGTTCCGCGACCCCGCGGGCGACACGGCCGGATCGGCGAGGTCCGCCGGCCCGGCCGGGGACACGAGAGTGTCGGTGGGACCTGGTTGGATCGAGCCGGTGCCGCCGCGACAGCCCGCGAGGGCGGCCCGCACGACGGATGGAGAGACGACAGGCATGGCCAAGAGGACGGACGCGCAGCCGACTGCGCCGCACGCTGCCGACAGCCACGACGTGATCCGCGTGCACGGCGCGCGGGTGAACAACCTCAAGGACGTCAGCGTCGAGATCCCGAAGCGCCGGCTGACGGTGCTCACCGGTGTCTCCGGCTCGGGCAAGAGCTCCCTGGTGTTCGGCACGATCGCGGCGGAGTCGCAGCGGCTGATCAACGAGACCTACAGCGCCTTCGTCCAGGGCTTCATGCCGACGCTGGCACGGCCCGAGGTCGACGTCCTCGAAGGGCTGACCACCGCGATCATCGTCGACCAGCAGCGGATGGGCAGCGACCCCCGCTCCACGGTCGGCACCGCCACCGACGCCAACGCGATGCTGCGCATCCTCTTCAGCCGGCTGGGCGAGCCGCACATCGGCCCGCCGAGCGCCTACGCCTTCAACGTGCCCTCCGTCCGGGCCAGCGGGGCCATCACCGTCGAGCGCGGCGACAAGAAGACGGTGAAGGCGACCTTCCAGCGCACCGGCGGCATGTGCCCGCGCTGCGAGGGCCGGGGCAGCGTCTCCGACATCGACCTCACCCAGCTCTACGACGACTCCAAGTCGCTCGCCGAGGGCGCGTTCACCATCCCCGGGTGGAAGTCGGACAGCTTCTGGACGGTGCGGGTCTACGCCGAGTCCGGTTTCCTCGACCCGAACAAGCCGATCAGGAAGTTCACCAAGAAGGAGATGCAGGACTTCCTCTACCGGGAGCCGACCAAGGTGAAGGTGGAGGGGGTGAGCCTCACCTACGAGGGCCTGATCCCCAAGATCCAGAAGTCCTTCCTGTCCAAGGACAAGGAATCGCTGCAGCCGCACATCCGGGCGTTCGTGGAGCGGGCGGTCACCTTCACCACCTGCCCCGAGTGCGAGGGCACCCGGCTCAGCGAGGGCGCCCGGTCGTCGAAGATCGGGCGGATCAGCATCGCCGAGGCCTGTGCGATGCAGATCAGCGACCTGGCCGTCTGGGTCGGCGGCCTCACGGAGCCGTCGGTGGCGCCCCTGCTCACCGCGCTGAAGCAGACCCTCGACTCGTTCGTGGAGATCGGTCTGGGTTACCTCGCGCTGGACCGGGCGTCCGGCACGCTGTCCGGCGGCGAGGCCCAGCGGGTCAAGATGATCCGTCACCTCGGCTCCTCGCTCACCGACACCACCTACGTCTTCGACGAGCCCACCGCGGGTCTGCACCCGCACGACATCCAGCGGATGAACGACCTGCTGCTGCGGCTGCGGGACAAGGGCAACACGGTGCTCGTGGTGGAGCACAAGCCGGAGACGATCGTGATCGCCGACCACATCGTCGACCTCGGCCCGGGTGCCGGAACGGCGGGCGGCACCGTCTGCTTCGAGGGCACCGTCGAGGGGCTGCGGGCCAGCGGCACCGTCACCGGCCGCCACTTCGACGACCGGGCCGCCGTCAAGGAGGAGGTGCGCAAGCCCACCGGGGTGCTGGAGGTCCGGGGCGCGACGGCCAACAACCTGCGCGACGTCGACGTCGACATCCCGCTCGGGGTGCTGGCCGTGGTCACCGGTGTCGCCGGCTCGGGCAAGAGCTCGCTCGTGCACGGCTCGCTGGTCAAGGGCCCGCTGGGCGCCGAGCAGGGCGTGGTCTCGGTCGACCAGAGCCCGATCCGCGGCTCGCGGCGCAGCAACCCCGCGACGTACACCGGGCTGCTCGACCCGATCCGCAAGGCGTTCGCCAAGGCCAACGGGGTGAAGCCGGCCCTGTTCAGCGCCAACTCCGAGGGTGCCTGCCCGACCTGCAACGGCGCCGGGGTCGTCTTCACCGACCTCGCGATGATGGCCGGCGTCGCCAGCACCTGCGAGGAGTGCGAGGGCAAGCGGTTCCAGGCGGCGGTGCTGGAGTACCGGCTCGGCGGCCGCGACATCAGCGAGGTGCTCGCGATGTCGGTGACGGAGGCGGAGGAGTTCTTCGGCGCCGGTGAGGCGCGCACCCCGGCGGCGCACGCCGTCCTCGGTCGGCTGGCCGACGTCGGGCTCGGCTACCTCAGCCTCGGCCAGCCGCTCACCACCCTCTCCGGCGGCGAGCGGCAGCGGCTCAAGCTGGCCACCCACATGGCCGACAAGGGCGGCGTCTACGTCCTCGACGAGCCGACCGCCGGTCTCCACCTCGCCGACGTCGAACAACTGCTCGGCCTGCTCGACCGGCTCGTCGACGCCGGCAAGTCGGTCATCGTCGTCGAGCACCACCAGGCGGTCATGGCCCACGCCGACTGGATCATCGACCTCGGCCCCGGCGCCGGCCACCACGGCGGCCGGATCGTCTTCGAGGGCACCCCGGCCGAGCTGGTGGCCGCCCGCTCGACGCTGACCGGCGAGCACCTCGCCGCCTACGTCGGAGCCTGACCCCACCGCCCCCGCCCGCGCGGACCCCGGCGTCCGCGCGGGCGGGCGGTGGCGTCCGCGCCCGGCCCCGGTCCGGGGCGCTGTGGGAGACTGGCCGGGTGAAGCGGCAAGAGCTCGACGACCTCGTCCGGCTACGGCGGGCCCGGGACCGGATGGACCGCGACTACGCCGAGCCACTGGACGTCGCCGCCCTGGCCCGGGATGCCCTGATGTCCTCGGGCCACTTCTCCCGCAGCTTCCGCGCCGCCTTCGGCGAGACGCCCTACAGCTACCTGATGACCCGCCGCATCGAGCGGGCCAAGGCGCTGCTGCGCCGCGGCGACCTCACGGTGACCGAGGTGTGCTTCGCGGTCGGCTGTACGTCGCTCGGCTCGTTCAGCACCCGCTTCACCGAGCTGGTCGGCGAGAACCCGAGCAGCTACCGGGCCCGTGACCACGAGGACGGCGCCGCCGTCCCGGCCTGCATCGCCAAGATCCACACGCGGCCGGTCAGGAACGGAGAAGCGGGCGCCGCCCCCCGGTCGTAGCCTGGGCGGCATGGACATCAGGCTCTCGCAGTGCTTCATCGCCGTCGACGACCACGACAAGGCGATCGCCTTCTACCGCGACGTGCTCGGCCTGGAGGTGCGCAACGACGTCGGGTTCGAGGGGATGCGCTGGGTGACCGTCGGCGCGCCCTCGCAGCCGGACGTGAACATCGTGCTCGAACCGCCGCTCGCCGACCCGAACGCCTCGTCGGCGGACCGGCAGGCCATGGCGGAGCTGATGGCCAAGGGGCTGCTGCGCGGTGTCATCTTCGCGACGGACGACTGCGACGCCGCCTTCGAGCGGGTCAGCGCGGCCGGCGGGGAGGTGTTGCAGGAGCCGATGGACCAGCCCTACGGCGTCCGCGACTGCGGGTTCCGCGATCCGGCCGGCAACCTGGTGCGGTTCACCCAGGCCCTCGCGAGGTGACTCCCGGCGGACGCGCCCGGTGGGCGCCGGCCCCGTCCCGGACGGGAGGTCACCGGCCGCACCCGGCCGGTCCGTTCGGCTCCGAGCGCCGCGTGCGGGCGGGCGGTGGGCCGGATGTCCGATGAGGCGGGCACGGGCCCGCAGCGGGCGCCGATGGTGTGGGCGCTGGCGATCCGCGAGACGGCCGACGGGCCGCCGCTCGCCGAGGTGATCGTGGAGGTCGGCGCCGCGCTGCACGGCGAACTCGTCGAGAACCTGGTGGACAGCGGGTTCACGCTGGCGGCAGGGGACCCGCCGGACACCACCGGGGTCCTGGAGGTGCGCGGCCCGCTGCTGGCCAGGCTGGTCCTGGTCGGCGGGCGGCAGGTGTGGGAGCCCGCCTCCCCGGTCGAGGTCTCGCCCGGCTGGGAGTCGGCGGCCGAGGAGCGCGGCCGGGCCGTCGTGCTCGTGGTGCCGCCGGGAACGTGGCCGCCCGGACTGATGTCCCTGGAGCCGCGGGAGCGCATCGAGGTCTTCACCCGGAGCCTGGAGGAGGCACGGGTGGCCGGACGGGTGCTGCACGGCACGGCCGCCGTCGACCTGGACGAGGCCCAGGCCTGAGCCGCACCGGGGAGCGGGGCCGGACCGACGCCTGAGCCGGACCGGGGAGCGGGGCCCGGCTCAGAGCCGGAAGCCCGGAGCCGGGCCCCGCTCAGGGACCGGAGCGGCTCAGGGCCGGAACCACCGGGTCAGCGCGTCCCACCAGGAGCGCCGCGGCCGGGGCACGGTGACGGCGGCGGCGAGCGCGTCCTCGGCGACGGCCGGACCGGCCGGCTCGACCCCGACGGCCTGCGACGCGGTGGCCTGCGCCCCGACGGCCTGCGGCGTGGCGGGCGGCGGCGTGGAGGGAACGCTGCGCGGCGGCGGAAGCGTGCCGGTCGGGGCCCGCCGCTCGCCCTCGGGCGTCCTCGGGGTGAACTCGACGGGCAGGGCGGACAGGTGGCGCGAGATCCAGGCCGACGTCCAGCTCAGCTCCTCCTCCTCGACCGCGAGGCGGAGGTCCGGCAGGCGGGTGAGCAGGATGTCGATCCCCGTCTCGGCGATGGCCCGGCCGATGTCCTGGCCGGGGCATTCGTGCGGACCGGCGCCGAAGGCCAGGTGGGAGCGGTTCCCGTGGAGGGGCGTGGCCAGGTCGGGGCGGATGGCCGGGTCGGAGTTGCCGGCCGCGAGGCCGAGCAGGAGCATGTCGCCGGCCTTGATCTGCTGCCCGCCGAGTTCGGTGTCGCCGGTCGCCCAGCGGCCCGCGACCAGCGACATCGGCGCCGCGTCCCAGAGCACCTGGTCCAGGGCGTCGGCCAGGGTCATGTGGCCGCCGGACAGGTGGGTGCGGAACCGCTGGTCGGTGAGGACCATCTTGAGGGTGTCCGCGATCAGGTTGACTGTCGTCTCGTTCGCGGCGAGCAGGACGACCCGCAGGTGTTCGAGGACTTCGTCGTCGGTGAGCCCGGCCTCGTGCTGCATCAGCCGGGACACCAGGTCGGGGCCGGGCGAGACCCGCTTCCGCTCCATCATCCGGCGCAGCGTCGCGACGACGTAGTCGTTGCTCGCGATGGCCGTCTCGGTGCCCTTCATCAGGTCGCGGGCGGCGGAGACCAGGTGCGGGCCGTACTCCTCCGGCATGCCGACCAGTTGGGTCATCACGAGCATCGGCAGGTGCTCGGCGAACTGGGTGACCAGCTCGGCCCGGCCGGTGGGGCCGAACTCCTGGACGAGCTGGTCGGTGAAGCGGGTGACGTGGCGCCGCACCCCGCGCCGGTCGAAGCTGTTCAGCCCGTCGGTGACGGCGCCGCGCAGGCGCTTGTGCTCCTCGCCGTCGGCGAACACGCAGAGCGGCTGCCAGGCGATCACCGGCATCAGCGGCGAGTCCGGGGAGACCAGCCCGTCCTGGAAGGCCGACCAGCGGCGGGAGTCCCGGGAGAACCGGGAGGGCGTGCGCATCGCGATGAGGTTCGCGGAGTGGCCGACGATCAGCCAGGCCGGGAGGTCGCCGTGCAGCAGGACCGGCGCCACCTCGCCGTGTTCGGCGCGCAGCTTCTCGTACAGGCCCGCCGGGTCGGCCTCGGCCTCGGGCCCGTAGAGCCGCCGGAGGCCGCCGGCGCCCAGGCCGCCGGTACCGGAACCGCCGGTGGCGAGGCCGTGCGCGGGGCAGCCGGGCGGCGGGGTGGGCAGGGCGTCCTCAGGGAACGGGGGGGTCACGGTGTCTCCGGGGTCGGGGCGGGGCGGCCACCCGGAGGCGGCCGTCGCGGGCGGGGGGCGTGAAGGGCGGGGGGTGTGAAGGGCGGCAGGGGGCACCGCCCGGGCACCGGCCGGGGAGCGCGGTGGCCGGGCCGTGCCCCCTAGGACGCCGGGCGGTCGTACAGGTAGCGCATCAGGGCGAGGAGCACGTCACGGCTGGACTCGCGGGTGCGGGCGTCGCAGTCCACGATCGGCACCTCGGGCGGCAGGTCGAGCGCCGCCCGCAGCTCCTCGACCGGGTAACTCGGCGACTCGGGGAAGGTGTTGGCCGCGACGACGAACGGCACGCCACGGTCCTCCAGTCGTCCGATGACCTCGAAGCTGACTTCGAGCCGACGGGTGTCGACGAGCACGACCGCGCCGAGCGCACCCTCGAACAGGCCGTTCCAGAGGAACCAGAACCGCTCCTGCCCGGGGGTGCCGAACACGTACAGCACCAGTTCCTCGTTGATGCTGATCCGGCCGAAGTCCATCGCGACCGTGGTCGAGGTCTTGCGCTCGATCCCGGCCGTGTCGTCGACGTCGGCTCCGGCCTGCGTCATCGTCTCCTCGGTCGTCAGCGGACGGATCTCGCTCACGGAGCCGACCAGGGTCGTCTTGCCGACCCCGAAGCCCCCCACGATCACCACCTTGACCGCCGTGGTGGCCGAGGCCGGCAGGAGGTCGGCGCGCTGCGGGCCCAGGGCCGTCTCAGAGTCTCTGAAGTCCATGTATCACCGCCTCCAGCAGGGCGCGTTCGGGAAGGATGGCCTGGGGGACCCGCATCCGGGCCTCGATCAGCTCCTCGGCGAGGAGGTCCGCCAGGAGGACGGTGACCGCGCTCATCGGCAGTCGCAGATAGGCGGAGATCTCGGCCACCGACAGGGGCGAGCCGCAGATCCGCAGGATCGCCGCGTGCTCCGGCTGCATCGAGGGAGACGGCTGCGCCCGGGAGACGATCAGGGTGACCAGGTCGAACGTGGTCTGCTCGGCCGGTCCGCCGCGGCCGCGCGTGATCACGTAGAGGCGTTCGGCTTCTCCGTCGTCCCAGTCCTGGTCGGTCGCACTCACGCGACCTGCCCGCCGTTGCGCGCCGGTGTGGTGAGGTGCTCGCCGATCCGGGCCACCAGGTCGCGCATCCGCTGGCCCATCAGCCCGGCGTCGACGCCCTCGTCGGCGAGCACGGCGAGATAGGCGCGGGCGCCGGCCGCCATCAGGTAGAAGAAGCCGCCGCCCATCTCGATCACGACCAGCCGCATCCGGCCGTCGCTGTGCGGGAACTCGTGCCCGACCGCGGCGGCGAGGCTCTGCAGGCCGGCGCAGGCGGCGGCGAGCCGGTCGGCGGTGTCGTTGTCGGTGCCGTGCTGGGCCATCCGCAGACCGTCGGCGGAGAGGACGACGACGTGCCGGGTGTACGGGACGCTCTCCGCAAGATCCTTGAGCATCCAGTCCATGTTGCTCCGCTGCTGAATCACTGCTCGCTCTTCCCTGACGACTCTTCGCTGGTGGGGCCGGCCGTGTCGGTGGACGGCGTGTGGCCGTTCACCCCCTCGGTGAACGCGGCCAGCCACATACCGGGCTGGGCCGGCGCCTGGGCCGGGGCCGGCGCGGGCTCCGGGGCCCGGGGGGCCGGGGCGATCCGGGGGGATTCGGCCGCGCCCCGTCGGTAGGGCGCGGCGTGGCGGCGGCGCTGGGGCAGGCCGTTCGCGGTCCGCTCGGTCACCACCGGCACGTCGTCGCCGACCGGGAACGGCTGCGAGGCGGTGGCGACGGTCCGCGAACCCCAGGGCCGGGAGACGGACACCGGACGCGTCCGCTCCGGGGGCCGGGGCGCGGTGTCCGGCGCCGGCAGGGGGTTCGCGGCGGCACCGATGCCGTGGGCCCGGCCGGTGGCGGGGGCGGTGGTGATCAGCTCCTGCGGCACGATCAGCACCGCGCGCACCCCGCCGTAGGCGGAGGGCCGCAGCGAGATCTGGAACCCGTAGGCCTGCGCGAGCCGTCCGACCACGGCCAGGCCGAGCCGGGGGGTCTCCCCGAGGTCGTTGAGGTCGATGCCGGCCTGTGCCTCCAGGAGCATTCGCTCGGCGCGGGCCCGGCCCTCCTCGCTCAGGCTGAGGCCGCCGTCCTCGATCTCGATCGCTATGCCGGTCTGCACCTCGACGGCGGTCAGGTGCACGCTGGTCTGCGGCGGGGAGTAGCGGGTGGCGTTGTCGAGCAGCTCGGCGACCGCGTGGATGAGCGGCTCGACGGCCGGTCCGACCACGGCGACCTGGGAGACCGGGTGCAGTTCCACCCGGCGGTAGTCGAGGATGCGCGACATGCCACCGCGCAGCACGCTGTACAGCGGGACCGCCCTGCGCCACTGGCGGCCGGGGCGGGCGCCGCCGAGGACGGCGATGCTGTCGGCGAGGCGGCCGATCAGGGCGTTGCCGTGGTCCAGGCGCAGCAGGTCCTCGAAGACCGCCGGGTCGTTGCCGTGCCGGTCCTCCATCTGGCGCAGTTCCTGGGCCTGCCGGTGCACGATCGCCTGAACGCGGCGGGCGATGTTGACGAAGGCCCGCTGGGTGGCCTCGCGCATGCCCTCCTCGGTGTCGACGATCTCCAGGATGCTGCGCAGCACCGCCAGCCGGGCGGCGTGGAACTGCGGGCCGGTGCCGGTGTCCTGGGGCTCGTACGACCGCACGATCTCGTCGGTCGAGGTGCCGCGCCGGAGCCGGGCGATCGCCTCGGGCATGGTCGTCTGGGCGAGCCGGAGGGTCTCGGCCTCCTGCCGGGCCAGCCGGCGGCGCAGCTCGTTCTCCTGGAGGGCGAACCGTTCGCGCAGGGCGGCGAGGGCGCGGCCCCGGCGGGCCGTCTCGGCCGCCACCACCGCCACCGCCGCGGTGCCCACCGCTCCGGACCAGAGGACCCCCGCGCGGGCGCCGGTGGAGACCACCAGCGCGGCGACGACAGCGGCGCCCGCCGTCACGACCGTGGGCACCAGCCACACGAGAACGGGAGCCGGGCGTCGGCCTCCGGGTGACGATCCAGCACGAAGCATCAGCATCCTCAAGCGCTCGAAGGAGTGGGGAGAGTGGGCGGGGGCCGGCTCCGGACCGTGGGCGGACCGGCGCCCGCACCCGGCCGGGTGGTCCCGGCGCGAAGGGTGCGCGCCGGGACCCGGCCCGGGGTCGGGACAACCGGAACTCCGGGACATTTCTGACGAAAGATCAGTAACAGTGTTTTATAGCCGATTCGGTGTGGCTCTGTCGCACGTTCCGCGGAACCCGGACGCCGGCCGGATCGGGCCGGCCGGCTGAGCACAGGCACCAGACTTGCCCTGTCCCGGGCCCGTCGTACCGTGGCCGGGGCGCGGTTCGCTCATGTGAGGGGTATCCCCGGGAAATCCCCCCACAGCGTGGCGAGTTCGTGCTAAGCCGAGGTCTGCGACGGGCCTTTGACGGGCCGTGCGGAGGCCTTCGGCAGGTGATGTGCGGTGGACGCCGGCCCCGGTGAACCGTCAAGGCCGCTCTCCCGAAGCGGTGTTCCCCGGACGGTCCGGGCGGACCGGCGTTCGCTGCCGGTGACCGGCGGCGCGCCGGTCCGGTGGGCCCGGCGTGACCGGAACCCGCGCAGGGCGGTCGAAGTCCGCGACCGGCGCGCGGGCGCTCCGACGCGCCCCACCGCTGCGGGCCCCCGTCTCCAGGCGCCCCGTCACGCCGACCGGGGCCGGCGGCCCAGGGCGAGGGCCGCGACCTCGCGCCAGTCCATGGCGGGCCGGGCCGGTGGAGCCCCCGGGCGGTCGCGCGGCACCAGCACCCGCAGCGCACCGGGCCGGACGGCGCAGGTGACCGGGGTCGGGAGCCGCAGCGCCTCCCCGTCCACGGCGACCGAGATCCGCCCGGCATCGGCGTCGACCACCACCCGGGGCGCGGTCAGGACGCGCAGGCCCGCCGCCCGGCTGCCCCGCAGCGCCACGGCGGCGGCCTGCGACGCGTTGCCCACCCGGATCCCCACCACCCCCAGCGTCGCCCGGTCCAGCCGCGGCCGGCGGTTGCCCACCACGGTCGGTTCGGGAGCCGCGTACGGGTTGTTGCTGACCAGCAGCGCCTGCTGTCCCGTCAGCCGGGTGCCGTCCGCCAGCACCGCCTCCAGGGCGTGCCCGGAGTGGCCGAGGAGGAGGTCGGGGAGGGCGCTGAGGGCCGAGCCGGCCTTGGCGTCGCGGTACTGCGGGGTCTGCACGATCTCGGCGTAGGCGCCGAACGAGGCCGTGTTGACGAAGGCCCGGCCGCCCACGGTGCCCAGGTCGACCCGCAGCTCCACCCCGTCGGTCAGCGCGTCCAGGCAGCGGGCCGGGTCGTCGCGGTCCAGGCCGAGGTCCATGGCGAAGTGGTTGCGCGTCCCCGCCGAGATCACCAGGAACGGCAGGTCGTGCTCGGCGGCGACCTCGGCCACCGTGGCCTGGGTGCCGTCGCCGCCGGCCACGCCGAGCAGGTCCGCGCCCTCCGCGACGGCCCGGCGGGCGAGTTCGGCGACGTCCACGTGGGTCGCGGTGTCCAGCAGGACGACCCGGGCGCCCAGGGCCTCGGCCCGCTCCACCAGGGCGAACCGGCCGACCTTGCCGCCGCCGGACCGCGGGTTCATGATCAGCACGGGCTGCCGGGGGAGTGCGCGGGCCACCGCCCGCATGCCGTGGAAGGGCCGGGCCGCGCGCAGCGCCGACCGCGCGAACGCCGCGGCGACCGCCCACAGGGCGAGCGCGGCCAGCGCCACCGGCCAGAGCCCGGCCCAGGCGTAGCCCACCACGACGGCCGCGGGCGCCGCGACCACGAGCAGGGCGCCCGCCAGCCGGACGACCCCGTGGTGGGAGACCACCCACCACGTCCCGGCCGCCGTGAGCGCCAGCCCGGCCAGCCCGACGGCGAGCACCAGGATGCCGCCGGCGCCGACCGTGCCCACCAGCACGGCCACCGCGCCCAGCACACAGGCCAGGGCCGCCCGGGCGGACCAGCGGGCACTCAGGAGGGAACGGGACGCCATGCTGCGCGTCTCCTCGGTCTTCGCCCGGCGCCGGGCACGACGCTCCCGGCGCGCCCGGGCGCGGGGCGTCCGGTCACCGGGTGCCCGGACGGTGTCGACCGGCCACCCGGTTCGGGTGTTCGCGTCGGCCGCCGGCCTCGCGGCACGCCGCCCGCCGGTGGAGGGAAGGGTGTCAGCCGCCCGCCGCGATGTCGGTCTCGGCCACCGCGATGGCCATGCCGAGGGCCTCCGCGATGTGCCCGGCCGCCGACATCACGCGGGCGGTGCCCACGATCGGCGCGATGGCGACCAGGACGTCCTGGAGCTGTGCGGCCGTCAGCTCGGCTCCGTCGGCGGCGCCGATGTGGGCCAGGTAGGACATCGGTGGTGCGTCCATCGCGACGAGCGCCGCGATCCGGGTGAGGAGGAAGGTGTCCATCGGCAGGCCGCACCGCTCGACCGAGTCGAGCGTCATGGCGGCCAGGGTGTCGAGCACGGGGGTTTCGGACGCGCTGGTCATACCGGGCCATCTCCTTCGCCGGGAGGGGCCGGCACGTCGTCTCCGGGAGCAGCGGACCGCTCGCCCTGCCGTGCCCCCGTACACCGACCATAGGCCGGATGGGTGGCGGTCGCACTCCGCGACGGGCGGGGCGTCCGGGGCCGGGCGCGCCGGCCCGCCGTACGGGCCCCGCCCGCCCCACCGGGCCGGGTTCCGGACACCGCCGCGGCGCCGGCGGCGCGGTACGGCTGGGGCGGCCGACCGGCCGTGAGGTCCCGGGTGCCGGTGGCCACCGGCCGGTGGGGGCGGAGCGTCCGGCGGGCGCCGCCGGGGCGGGTGGGGCGGTCCGGCGAACGGCCGACAACCGCCCTCCGGGACATGCCAGAGGCCTGGGCCTGCGGCCGGTGCGCTCCTACGATGTGAGGCGCCGTCGGCCTGACCCCGACAGCGTCGGCCGACGTCGGACACCACCGGGCTCTCCGGGCACCGGTGCGTCCCACTCGGCCACGGCCCGCCCCGGGGACCGGGAGCGGGCTCGTAGCGCAGGCTGCACCGACGCAGGCCGCACACCCCTCCTCACCACCCAGGGAGTACGCCCATGCATGCCCGCACTGTCGCACCGTCGTTCAGACCCGTCCGCGCCGTCCTGCTCGTTCTGACCATGCTGGCCGCCGTGGTGGCGGTCGCCCTGCCGGCGGCCGGCCCCGCCCGGGCCGCCGTGCCGGACCGCTGGGGCTTCGCGTTCCTCGACAACCCGACCCCGCCCGCCGGGTACGTTCCCGACCCCACCCGGCAGTGGGGCAGCTGGCCCTCCCCGGCGAGCAACCCCGTCAAGGTCGACCAGCTCGCGGTCGGCTCGTACCTCGTGCACTTCCCGTTCATCGCCGGCCCGGGCGGCATCGCCCACGCCACCGCCGTCGGCCGTACCGGCAACTGGTGCCAGATCAAGGGCTGGTCCACGGCGGGCACCGGGCAGGACGTCGCGGTGAACTGCTACCGGCCGGGCGGCGCCCCCGACAACACGCTGTTCACCGTGCTCTACACCACCAGCAGCGGGACCCCGTCGCCGGCCGGCGGCTCCTACGGCTACACCTTCTCGGACATCTCGGGGGCGGTGCTCGCGCAGTACAACTCCGCCGGCGCGGTCAACACGGTGAGTCACGGCTCGACCGGGATCTGGAAGGCCTGGCTGCCCGGTCTGGGTCTGTCCACCGCTGCCGGGAACATCGAGGTCACCGCGGTCGACGCGGTCCAGGGCGCGCGCTGCAAGGTGGCCGACTGGGCGCCGGCGGCGTCCGGTCAGACCGTGGTGGTCAGCTGCTTCAACGCGGCGGGCGCGCCGTACGACACCCGGTGGACGCTGAGCTACTCCCTCAAGCGCGCCCTGCACGGGCCGGCGTTCCCGCCGAAGTCGTTCGGCTACCTCTGGTTCAACGGCGGGGTCCCCGCGGCGACGAACTTCAACTCCAGCGGCGCGACCAACACGCTGGCCGGTTCGGTCCCGTTCACCATCACCCTGCCCGGGGTGGCCGTCCCCTCGGACACCGCGCACGCCACGGCGTACGGCCCCGGCCCGGGCTGGTGCGGGCTGGCCCTGCCGTGGGCCCGCAGCGCCGGCACGGTGCAGCTCTACACGATCTGCTTCAACGCCGCCGGATCGCCGGTGTCGGCGCCGTTCCTCACCGCCTACACCTCGGCGTTCTGACCGCCGAGGGCCGGCCCCCCGGGCAGTCCCGGACCACTTCCCGCCCGCGAGGTTCCGCCCGGTACGCCCGTTCGCCCAGGCCGAGCGCGGCCGTATCCGCGACGCCACGGCGCGCTCCGGAGGGCGCGATAACAGATCTGATGAGCAGTCAAAAACACTCTGAACAATGGAGGTTCGACTCGGGTCCTCGGTCGCTCCGGTGGGCGGGCCGACGCGCGGAGACCGCGCCGGGCCCGGGCGGCCGGCGCGGCCGCCGCGCTCACCGATCCCCCTCCCGTACGCGCTCCGGAGGCCCGTCGCGGCCCGATGTGCCACGGTGGAATCCGGGGTCAGCGCACCCCGTCGGGAGAGGAGTGGTCATGTCGTCGAAGCGACGTCGCAAGAAGAAGGCACGAGCCAAGCGCGGGGCCAATCACGGCCGTCGGCCCCAGTGCTGAGCACTTCCTGAGCGGCCACCGGTGGCCCGGCGAGGGGCCGCCGGTGGTCTCGCGCCGTCTCCGCCAGTGAGCCGCGGGTACGCGGCCACCGCGGGGAACGCCGTGCGGGACCGGTCGCAGGGGTGTCGACCGTGGGCCCTCCGGGCTCGAAGAGCTGACCGGAGGACCCACCGGAGGACCCGGAGGCCCCGGAGGAACGGAAGGACGCGACGGATGGGTACACCGCGGCCCGACCGCACCCCGAAGGAGTCCGCGCCGGTCGCGGCGAGCCAGTCGCTGACGCTCGCGGCCATGCTCTTCGCGGTCTCGATGACCTTCATCGACCAGACGATCGTCTCGATCGCCGCGCCCGACATCATTCGCGAACTGGGCCTGTCGGCCGTCGGTATGCAGTGGGTGGTCAACGCCTATCTGCTCTCCCTCGCGGCCTTCTTCGCCCTCGGCGGCCGGCTGGCGGACGTCCTCGGCCACAAGCGGATGATGCTGATCGGGACGCTCACCTTCGTGATCGCCTCGGCGCTCTGCGGCGCGGTGCCCTCCGGCGGTGCCGCCGAGACCTGGCTGATCTGCTTCCGGGCGGTGCAGGGCCTCGGCGCGGCGCTGATGTTCCCGGCGGCACTGGCCGTGGTGGTGGAGGTGTTCCCGGTCGAGCGGCGCGGCCGGGCGCTGGCGCTGTTCTTCGGGGTCGCGGGCGGCCTGACCGCGATCGGCCCGATCCTCGGCGGCTGGCTGACCAGCTGGACCTGGCGGGCGATCTTCTGGGTCAACGTGCCGGTCGCGGTCGTCGCGGTGGTCCTGACCGTACTCGCCGGCATCCGCAACCACCCCCGCCGCGAGCCGGTCGACTGGCCGGGCGCCACGCTGGTGGCCGTCGGGATGGGTCTGAGCGTGCTGGGCCTCCAGCAGGCGGCGGCCTGGGGCTGGGGAAGCTGGGCGACCTGGCTGTGCATCGTCGGCGGGCTGGTCGTCCTGGTGGTGTTCGTCGCGCTGGAGCTGCGCACCGAGCACCCGCTGATCAAGATGCGGGTCTTCGCCGACCGGGCCTTCGCGGCGGACAACGCCGTGCTCTTCTTCGCGATGATCGCCTTCGTCCCGGTGTTCTTCTTCGCCTCCGTCTACGCGCAGGTGGCGCTGGACCAGACGCCCAACGAGGCGGGTCTCTACCTGCTGGTCTTCTTCGCCGGGTTCGCCCCCGGCTCGCAGATCGGCGGGCGGATGCTGGACCGGCGCGGCGCGCGCCCGCCGATGCTGCTGGGCACGGCGGTGTCCGCGGTCGGCTTCGCGCTGTGGGCCTCGAAGATCACCGACCTGTCGCTCGGCGCGCAGTGGCCGTACATCGTCCTGGCGGGCGCGGGGATCGGGCTGCTGCTGACCCCCGCCTCGACGGACGCCGTCAACCGCTCGATCAACGCCTCGTACGGCGAGGTCACCGGGATCACCCAGACGGTGCGCAACTACTCCGCGAGCCTGGGCCTGGCGGTGCTGGGCACCGTCCTGCTGCACAGCACCACCAGGAACGTGCGGAGCACGCTGGTGGCCAACGGCGTCCCGGTCGACGCCGCGCCCGGCGTCGCCGACACCGTCACCAAGAGCATCACCGGCCACGGCGCGGGCTCGCAGGCGCCGAACGGCGTCGGCGCCACACTGCTGGACGCGATCCGGCAGGACTTCGCCGAGGCGAACGGGCCCGTGCTCTACGGCATGGCGGCCGCGCTCGCGGTCGCCTTCGTCTGCGCGCTGCTGCACCCCGGCACCCGGGTCACCGCGGACCCCGCGCCGGTCGTGGACACCGCCGCCGTCTCCGAGGACGGCGCCGGCCCGGCCTGACACCGCGCGGGCGCGGGCGCGGTGTCGGGCCGGGTGGCCCGGTTACGGGTTGAGTGGCGACCAGAGCCAGGCGGTCACCCGGACGTACAGCCGCTTCGACGCGGTGTCCACGGCGAGCAGCGCCCGCCGCCGGGTCGCCGCTCCCGTCGGAGGTCCCGCATCCCCCGTCGTGCTCACTCTGTTCCCCCTCGGTACTGCCGTTCGCCCGGTCGCCCGCCAAGTTCGCAGGACGGGTGACGACCGGTCAAGCCCCCTCGGCCGGCGCCCTCAGGGCCGGGGCGCCGCCAGCACGGCTTCGGCGACGGAGGTACGGGCGTAGAGCACCGAGCGGCCGGCCCGGTGGGCGCTGACCAGGCCGGCGTCGCGCAGCGCGGTGAGGTACTGCGACACCCCGGCCGGGGAGAGCCCGGTGCGGCGGGCCAGTTCGGTGGTGGAGGCCGGAGAGTCCAGTTCGGTCAGCAGCCTGGTCCGGGAGCGGCCGAGGACGGCGGCCAGGGCGTTCGTCGCCGGGGCCGGCCGGGACTCCCACAGGGCGCCGATGCCGCGGGCCGGATAGGCGAGTTGGGGCGGCTCCGGCGGCATCAGCCGGGTGAGCAGGTGCGGACCGGTGAACGCCGAGGGGATCAGCAGCAGCCCGTCGCCGGCGCCCTGGCGGGACAGCGTCCGCCGCCGCCGGGCGATCCGCAGCGCGTTGTCGTCCCAACTCGCCGAGGGGTGGAGTTCGTTGAGGAGCCGCCCGGTGCCGTGCTCGGCGACCTGGCGGGCCCGGTGGAAGACATCGGCGTCGAGCACCGCCCGGATCCGTGCCCAGTAGGGGGCCAGGGCGAGCTCCCAGTACGTCTCGATCTCCTCCGCCAGCCGCTCCAGCTGGGCCGGCGGGGAGGCCTGGAGGGCTCGCACTCGGGGGCCGGGGGAGCCCTGTTCGCCCCGCAGGCGTTCGAGGTCCTGGTGCACCCGGGACGGGGGCGTGGCGCGGATCCCGGCCAGCTCCTGCGCCAGGGTGGGCGCGGGCCCGGCGGGCGCCGGGTTGAGGAAGTCGGCGACGTAGCCGGCGCGCGGCACCAGCTCGGCGAGCAGCCCCCGATCCAGGCCCGCGGCGGTGACCCGCGGCCGGACCTGCTGGATCCACGGCTGGTGCACGGGGTGCGCGGCGCCGGAGGCCAGCAGCCGGCAGCTGGTGCCCACCTCCCACATCGGCGAGACGGCGAACCGCACCAGGGCCAGGTCGGTGGCCGAGAACGCCAGTTCCGCGTGCACGCGGCCTCCTCAGGATTCGGACATCCCCTAATCGTTGGCGGCCCAGTGTACGGCCCGGAGATCATCCGGGCATGACCTCAGAGACGACCGCCCCGGCCGCGGCGGGCAGTTGGAAGATCGGTGGGCTGGCCCTCACCCGGCTCGGCTACGGCGCGATGCAGCTGGCGGGCCCGAAGGTGTGGGGGCCGCCCCGGGACCGGGACGCCGCCCTCGCCGTCCTGCGCGCCGCCGTCGAGGCCGGGATCACGCACCTTGACACCAGCGACTACTACGGCCCGCACGTGGTCAACGAGCTGATCCGGGAGGCCCTCCACCCGTACCCGGAGCACCTGTGCATCGCCACCAAGGTCGGCGCCCGCCGCACCCCGGACCGGGCCTGGCCCGCCGCCCTGTCCCGCGACGAGCTGGTCCGGGCCGTCCACGACAACCTGCGGCGGCTGGACGTACCGGCGCTGTACCTGGTCAATCTGCGGATGACCGACACCCGGGCCGCCGCCGACCTCGCCGGGCCGTTCGCCGTCCTCGCCGAACTGCGCGAGCAGGGCCTGATCCGCCACCTCGGGGTCAGCAACGTCAGCGCCGAGCAGGTCCGGGCGGCTCGCGACATCGCCCCGGTGGCCTGTGTGCAGAACCACTACAACGTCGCCCTGCGCGGGGACGACGACCTGGTCGACCGGTGCGCCGAGCAGGGCATCGCCTACGTGCCCTACTACCCGCTGGGCGGCTTCCGCCCGCTCCAGGTCGACGCCCTGGAGGACGTCGCCCGTGACCTGGGCATCACGGCCCGGCAGGTGGCGCTGGCCTGGTTGCTGCGGCGCTCCCCGAACATCCTGCTCATCCCCGGGACCTCCTCGGTGGCGCACCTGCGCGAGAACATCGCGGCGGCCTCGGTCGAGCTGCCCGACCGGACGCTGCGCGTCCTGGACGCCGTCGGCACCCGCTGAGCGGCCCCCGATCGCCGGGCGGGCTCACCGGCCGGGCGCGATGTCCGCCAGGGCGGCGAGCAGGCGGCTGTGGACGGCGGCGGCGACCTCGCGGGTGACCGGATCCGGGTCGTCCAGGCGGTCGGCGATCAGTTCGGCTGCGGCCGCGACCACCGGCACCGGCAGCGAGGTCTCGCGCAGGTGCAGGAGCTGGGCGGCGGCCCGTTCACTGGCCGTGGTGGCCCGTGACTGAGGGATCAGTGAAGTGAGGCCACGGGGTTGCTGGTGTGCGCTGCTCATCCCGTCATTGTCCGGGTTCCGGCGCGCTCCCGGTGCCACCCCCGCGCGGGCCGAGCGCGCGGCCGGTTCCACCATCTGGCCCCGCGTACCCCGTACGGCTGTCCGTTTTCGCCCTCCAGGCGCCAGGATGGAGGCAGTGAACGAACTAGGAGGCGGTATGAACGACCGACCCGATTCGATTCAGTGGCCCGGCGAGGTCACGCCGGACGCCCTGCTGCACACCGGCGCCGGCGGTGAGGTCACCCCCGAGGACCTGGTGCTGGCCTCCGGGCGCGACATCACCCCGGAGACCCTCGCGTGGGCGGAGCGGAAGCTGGCGGCGGAGGGCCCCGCCGCCCTGGACAAGCTGCTTCCCTGAGCGCCTCCGCTCCGCGGACCCGCTGCCGGGGCCGTTCGGACCGGTGCCACCGCGGCGCCGGTCCGAACGGCCGCTTCGGTGTGACCGGGGGTGTGCGGAGCGCCGTCAGAGGCGGTGGACGGCGCACGGAGAGTACTCGAACGGCGTCCTGAAGCCGGGCACCTGCCGGAGCTCCGCCGTCCACCGGTCGTCGAGCACGCCGCGCCGCAGCAGGAAGAGCCGGTTGGCGCGGCGCTTCAGCAGACCGCGGTAGCGGTCCACCGCGTCCGTGCCGTTGACGGCGAGCTCGCGGACGAACTCCTCCAGGTAGCAGGTGGCGCAGCCGGGTCCCGGCCGGTGCCGGTGGCGCGGCACTCCGGCCGCCTCCAGGCCCCGGACCACGACCGTGCCGTCCGGGCCCACGCCGACCAGGAAGGCCTTCGGTCCGGTCTCCGTCCCGCAGATCTCCAGCAGCCTCTCCCGGAAGCGTGCCGGGTCGACCCGGACCAGCGGTTTCTCGAACAGCAGTCTCAGCAGCGAGGTCACGTGCGACAGCAGGGTGGCGCCCGCGGTGGTCCAGCAGACGGCCGGCAGCCACCACGGACCGGCCGTCCGGCCGAGCGCGATGCCGACGGCCGACCAGCAGTACGCGGCGAGCGAGTCCGCGACCACGGCGTCGCCGCGGAACCACACGCGCAGGACGGACCACATCGCGAGGAGCGGAACGGCCACCGTGCAAGCGGCGTGCAAGAGGCCCATGGCGCTGTTCCCTCCACCGGAAATCCCTTGGGGGGTGTTCCACCCGCGGTGGCGGCCGAACCCGCGCGAACGAGCCGGGATCGCCGGACACCATGCTCTGCCTACGGACCGGTTGACGTTGCGTCAGTCGGGTCGGCGCACGCCGCGAGCCGGGCGAGCAGGGCGGCTCCGGTGGCGTCGGCCGGGTGCTGGGTGAGCAGCAGCACCCCGGTGTCGGCCGCCGGCCGCAGCAGCGAGAAGGTCAGCCGCAGCACCCGGTCCGGGCGCCCGGTGTCCACCACCTCGACCGTGCTCGGCCGGAAGTCCGCGACGGCGCGGCACTGCCACCAGTGCGCGGCGTCCGGCCGCAGCGCGTGCAGCCGGCGGACGATCTCCGCGGACCGGGGGTCGTCGGGGACGTGGGCGGTGGCGGCCCGGAACTGCTCGTAGAGGCCGCGCAGCAGCGCCTGTCCGCCGGGGCCGTTCCCGTCGGCGGGGCCGGCCGTGATCCGGTGGCGTCCGGGTGGGCCCGCGGCGAGGTGCAGCAGCAGATTGCGCTCCTCGGCCGGGGCCTCCTCCAGGGGCCCCCACAGGCGCCGGTGGGCCGCGTTGGCGGCGAGGACGTCGAAGCGCTCGTCCAGTACCAGCGCCGGGGTGGCGTGCCAGCTGTCGACGAGCGCCAGCGTGTCCGGGCCGGGGACGGCCGCCGCCCACTGCCCGGCGCGCGGGGGAGGGGGGAGGAACCCGGCCAGCGCCAGGGCGTGCCGGTGGGCGACCGGATCCATCCGCAGCGCCCGGCAGACGGCGTCGACCACCTGTCGCGAGGTGCTCACCCGGCCCTGTTCCAGCCAGGTGTACCAGGCCACGCTGACCCCGGCGAGGGTGGCGACCTCCTCGCGGCGCAGCCCGGGGGAGCGGCGCCGGCCGCCGGCGCCGAGGCCGACGTCCTGCGGGGCGATCGACGCCCGGGCCGCGCGCAGATGGGCACCGAGCTCTCGGCGTAGCGACTCGTCCATGGGCTGATCCTATGAGTGCGACTCACCCCATGAACGGTGGGCTGCCACCACCGCCCGGGACGGGCGAGGCTGACGGCATGACAGCTGAGCAGCGGACGTCCCGGGTGTGGCGCCGGCAGAACGACTCCTCCCACCTCGCCGAGCCCCGTGTCCTGATCCGGGTCTTCCTCGAACCGGACGGCCTGGACGGCGCCGTCGCCTTCTACGAGCGGCTGCAGGCGGTGACGGCCGACTCCGGCTTCGACTTCGGCGCCCTGCGGCTGGCGACCGTCGGCGCGTTCCTGCTGATCGCGGGCGAGGAGGGCGAGTTGGCGCCGTACCGGAACACCACCGGCACGCTGCTGGTGGACGACGTCCGCCCCTACTACGAGCGGCTGCTCGCCGAGGGGGCGGAGATCGTCGTCCCGCTCCGGGACGTCCCCACCGGTGCCGGGTTCAACGTCCGCCACCCCGACGGCACGGTGGTCGAGTACGTCCACCACCGCCCCACCACGGCCGGCGACTGACCGGCCCCGCGGGGTGACCGGCCGGACACGGGGCCGGTCGGTCACCCTGCCGGGAGCGCCGCCGGGGCGACCGGCCCGAACGGTCCTTGCTATGCTCGGAAATACCCGCTTCAGGGCGATTTGTTCTGTCCCGCCACACCACGGGAGCAGGAATGACCGGTGTCCCCGAGCCCATCAGCCCCGAGGCCCGTGAGGCCCTCGAACAGGAGCTCGCGCAGCTGCGGATCGAACGCGACGCCGTCGCGGCGACCCTGAAAGGCACCGGCACCGATACCGCCGGCGATCTGGCCGACCAGGCCGACGAGTTGCAGCGCGTCACCGAGACCGCCCGGCTGGACGCCCGGATCGCCGGGATCACCGCGCGACTGAGCGAGGCGGCGACGGCCCCCGCCGCTCCGCCCGGTGTCATCGGGGTGGGCAGCACCGTGACCCTCCGGTTCGCCGACGGCGGCGAGGAGACGTTCCAGATCGGCGAGCTCGCCAACGAGTTCGAGCAGACCCTGGTGACCTACGACAGCCCGCTCGGCCATGCGCTGCTCGGCCGCCGCACCGGGGAAGCCGTCTCCTACGACACGCCTGCGGGCCCGGCCACCGCCGAGGTGCTGGCGATCGACGCGCCGCCCGGCCCGGCCTGAGCCGGTCCCCCAGGGGCGCCGGGCGGCCAACTCCGGGCCCCGGAGCGCGGACCGACGGCCGAAAGGACACCGTGCGGTCGCGCTAGTGTGCGTGGGTGAGCCTTCATGTCGTTATGGGATTCGGGCCAGCCGGGGCGGCCACCGCCAGGCTGCTGGCCGAGCAGGGGCATACCGTACGGGTCGTCACCAGGTCGGGCCGCAGCCCGGAACCGGGGATCGAGCACGTCGCGGCGGACGCGGCCGACAGCGCCCGGCTGACCGAGCTGTCGAAGGGCGCGGCGGCGATCCACAGTTGCGCCGCGCCGCCGTACCACCACTGGGTGCGGGACTGGCCGCCGCTGGCCTCCTCGGCCTGCGCGGCGGCCGAGGCGAGCGGCGCCGTGCTGGTCATGCTCGGGAACCTCTACGGCTACGGCCCGGTGGCGGGCCCGCTGACCGAGCGGCTGCCGCTCGCGGCCACCGGGCCCAAGGGCCGGGTGCGCGCCGCGCTGTGGGAGCAGGCGCGCCGACTGCACGAGCAGGGCCGGATCCGGGCGGTCGAGGTGCGGGCCTCGGACTTCTTCGGGCCCGGCGTGACCGACGGCGGGCACCTGGCCGGGCGGGTCGTGCCGCGCGTGCTGCGCGGCAAGCCGGTCTCCACGCTGGGGGATCCGGACGCCCCGCACAGCTGGAGCTACCTGCCCGACGTGGCCCGGGCGCTGGCCGAGGTCGCGGGCGAGGAACGCGCCTGGGGGCGGGCCTGGCACGTACCGACGGCGCCCGCGCGGTCCGCCCGGGAGATGGTCGACCGCCTCGCCGCCGGGGCGGGAACGGGGCCGGTCGCGGTGCGCAGGCTGCCGCCGGCCGTGCTGGGGGCGGCGGCACTCTTCTCCCCGCTGGTCCGGGAGCTGAAGGAGACCCGCTACCAGTTCGACCGCCCGTTCGTCGTCGACGCGAGCGCCTACGAGGCCGAGTTCGCGGTGCGGGCCACCCCCCTCGACGAGCAGGTCGGGGCGACGCTGCGGTGGTGGCGGGAGCGGGTCGCCACCTCGGGCTGAGCCGCCCCGGGCCGAGCCGCCACGGGCCGAGCCACTCGGGCTGGGCCACCTCGGCCCGGGCCGCCACGGGTCGGGCGCTGCCCGGGGCGGCCCGGACCCCTCCCACGGCCCAACGCGGACCGGCCGCGTGCGCGGCCCGCCGTCCCCCGTACCGCCCGGGGAACGGACACCCGGTCCCGGTGGGCCGGACCGCGCCGCCGGGCGTCCTCGGCGGGCGACCGGGCGCCGCCGGACGTAGGTTGCGGTCATGACCAGTGACGAAACGACGATCCCGGCCGTGGGGGTGCGGGGGCTGGACGAGGTGTTCGAGGCGATCGAGGAAGCCAACCAATCGCCGCAACCGTGGACCGGTTTCGAACACGGAGTACTCGGCGCCTACCGCTGGGCCGCCGGCGCCCAGCCCGGCGCCCCGGTGACCGCGGCGGCCCCGCTCGGCGCCGCCGGAGGGCCGTGCCGGGCACAGCTCCTGGCCGAGTGCCAGGCCGCGGCCGTCCGGGTGAGCGAGCCGCTGCGGGACGACGCCGACTACGCCCTCGGCGCCTACCAGGCGCTCGCCTGGCTCTGCGGCCACGAGGAACAGCGCCCCCGGCCGGCCTAGGCGGTCGGGGCGGCGCCGGTCAGGCCTCCTGCTTGAGCTGTCCGGCCGCGGCGCCCCGTTCGCGGTCGGTGGACGCGCGGGCCCGGTCCCGGAGCGCGGGCAGACCGATCCCGGCCCCGTCCTGGTGGGTGGCGTCGGCCCAGAGGCCCAGGAGACCGTTGGCCTGGTCGTCGAGGCGGGCGAACCGCTCCCGCGCGGTGGGCGCGGGCTCCGCGAGCCGACCCAGCCAGGTCCGGGCGAGGTACTCGGCAGGGGCGTCGCCGAACGCGGGTGGCGCCCCGGCGGGGGCCAGGCCCTGGAGCACCCCCTCCTGCCAGGCGGTCCGGGCGGCGCCCGAGCGCCCGCGCAGGACGTCGTCGGCGATCCCGTCGAAGACCCCGGCGGGTGCGGCGGCGCGTGCCAGCGGGTCCTCGATCGCGGCCGGCGGCGGGTCGGCCGGGACGGCGGCCAGGCCCGCCGCGCCCTGCCGCAGGTCCGCCCCGCGCAGGCCGGCGTAGGCCGCCGGGCTCTCGGCGAGACCGCGCAGGACCTCGATCAGCTGGTCCTCGCGGACGGCGAAGTGCACCCCCCGGTCGTCCTGCCAGGCGTCGTCGTCCGGGCCGTCGTGCGCCATCGCGGTGTTGCTGACGCCGGTGAGCACCGTGTGCGTGTCGGCCGCGTAGTCGGCGAGGGCTTCGGCGAGCGGGCCGCGCACGTCCGGGTGCACCCGGTGGCCGGCGGAGTCGGCGACGGCCAGCACGACCGTGCGCATCGCGTGGGCCTGCCCGAGGGTGTGGGCGCCGGGCCGCGTCCCGACGGTGGCGCGGCGGAGCCCGGCGGCGAGTTCGCCGCACGGCAGGTCGGACCGCCAGGTGTCACCGAGGACGGTCCGGACGCGGGCGTCCGTGCGCAGGCCCGCGCAGTCCCGGTCGGGGTCGTCGCGCCCGAGCGTCCACCAGAGCCCGGTGCCGACCGCGGCCGCCACCACCAGGGCGGTGGCGGCGGCCGCGGTGCGGCGGGCCCCGGGCGTGGCTGCCATCAGGCGTTGCCCCGGCCGAGGTAGCGGCCGGCGACGTCGTTGCTGCGGTTGCGGCTGTTGAGCATGTCGTCCTGGAGGGAGTTGACGGTCGGGCCGTCCGGGTCCATGCCGCGGTCCCTGGCCCAGATGCCGACCATGTCGGACATCTGGCGGTTGGCACCGAGGTAGGTGTCCGACACCTTCGCGTTGGCCTCGCTGTTGTTGCGGTCCTTCTCCTCCAGGCTGACCTCGTACGTCCAGGTGTCGACCAGGCGCTGGGCGGCGTCGCCGAGCGGTGCGATCGGGGTGATCGGGGCGCCGATGGTGTGGTAGAGGACCTTGGCCTTCCAGTCCGCCTGGGCGTTCTTGTCGTCGCGCATGTCCAGGTCCGCGTCGGCGCGGATCGCGTCGAAGACCCCGAGCGCCGCCGCGCCCTTGCCCATCGGGTCCTTCATCTGGGCCTCGGTGGGGTTGGGCCCGATGGCGGCGAGCTCCTGGTCGATCCGGCCCGTCTCGGCGCGGTGCAGGGTGCCGTAGGCGGCCGGATCGTCGGAGAGGCCGCGCATGAACCGGACCAGGCTGTCCTGTCCGACGGCCATCCGGGTGGTGTCGCCGTCCTTCCACACCGAGTCGTGGCCGGTGTGGCCGTTGTAGACGTCGTTGCGGCCGTTGAGCAGCTCGTGGGTGTCGCCGACGTAGTCGGCGAGGGCGTTGGCGAGCGGCCGGCGCAGGGTGTCCTTGATCTTGTCGCCGCCGTGGCCCTCGTCCATGGTGACGATGGTGTCGTGCATGACGCGGGCCTGGGCCTCGGTGTGCTTGCCGTCGTGCGCGGTACCGGCCCGCTCGCCGGTGGCGGCGGCCTCGACGGCGGCGGCCAGGCCGCTCTGGGAGAGCGGGTCGGGCATCTTCATCTCGCCGGTGTAGCCGGTGAGGTAGCCCTGCGGCCAGTCCCGGTCCTTCAGCAGGTAGTGCAGCCGCTGGTTGGAGCCGTCCGCGCCCGGGTCCAGGAAGGAGGTCGCGGCCTCGGGCTGGCGGCCCATGACGCCGAGCAGCTCGTCCAGCGGGTCGGCGCCGAGCGAGGTGCCGTCGTGCGAGGCCCGGTAGCTCCACAGGCCGGGCTGCTTCTTCTCGGCGGCGATGATGTCGTCGCCGAGGTCGGTGAGGAAGGGCGTGGAGTACTTCGCGTCGCCCTTGCCCATCAGGGTGCCGAGGATCTGGTACCCGTAGACCGGCTCGGTGTTGGAGCCGAAGTTCCTGGTGCCGTTCTCCCGCAGGCCGGCCCGCCACTTCCGGTAGAACTCGGTGTTCGGGTCCTGGGTGGCGGAGGCGATGGCCCGCGTGAGGTCGGTCTGCAGACCGGGGTAGCTGCCCTTCTTCCCGTCGTCCTTGCCCGGGTCGTTGAGCTTCTCCGCGAGCTTCAGGGTGCCGTCGGGGCCGAGCGTGTCCAGCAGTGTCCGGGAGAACTCGGGGCTGTCCGCGTTGGCCTTCATCAGGTTCGCCAGCTGGGCCCGCTCGTCGCCGTTCAGGCTGTCGATCCGGGTGGCGAGGTCGGCGGCGCGCTGCGCGTCCGCCTGGTCGCCGCCGCCCAGCGCCGAGCCGTTGAAGGAGTTGTCGAAGCTGCCGGCCTTCGAGGCGCTGCGCAGGGCGCGGGCGGCGCGCTGGTCGGCGTCGGTGGCCCGCTGGAGGCCGGCCTCGATGGCCTGCGTCCACTTGCCCGCGGCCTCCTGGTAGGCCCGCTGGGTGTCGGCGTCGTGGTGGAGGTCGTTGAGCGTCCCCGGGTCGAGCGTGCTGGGATCGAGCACGGCGACGCCGGTGCCGGTCACCTTGAAGCCGGCCTTGACCGCGCCGTCCGCGGCGTCGCGGACCTGCTTCTGCGCGGCCTCGAAGTCCGCCCGCGCGTCGTCGAGCAGTGAGGCCATCGCCTTCGCCTCGACCTGGGCGGCCACGATCTGCCCCTTGGTCGCCATCAGTTGGAAGTCGGCCAGACCGGCCGTGCCGCCCGTCCACAGGCCGTCGCGGGTCACCGAGAGCACGTCGCGGTCGAAGCTGCCCTCCATGGTGTGGAACCGGTCGGCCATCGCCCGCCACTGCGTCGCGGCGGTGGACAGCGTGCCGGGGTTCGCGTGGAGGACGTCCTCGTATCCGAGCATGGTCACTTCACCTTGAGCAGGTCGGCGATGGACTGGTTGGTGGTGTGGTAGTTGAGCGTCGTCTGCTCCATTGCGGAGCTGTTCCGGTGCAGCCGCGCGGTCAACTGCTCGACCTGCTCGTGCCATTCGGCCAGTGCCGCGCGCAGCGCACCGGCGGTGTCCCAGCCCTGGTGCGCGGCGGCCGCCGCGTTGGTCGACTCGTCCGCCAGCGCGCCGATGGTGGGGCAGTCCAGGGCCATGCCGTTCAAGGCCGACTGCGAACCCTTCATCGCCTGACTGTTCACGCTGAACTGTCCACTACCCGCCGGTGTGCTCATGCCGACCGCCCCCGTTCGACTCGTCGCCTCACGCGCCCGGTGGGGGGACGGCGAGCGGTTCCGCGGCTCCCGGCGGCCTGGCCGCCGGGTGCGCTGAGCGTCACCGGGCTTGCGGTCGACCCCACTTGGCGCTTCGTCGGCGCGATCGTACTCCCCTCGGCGAGTCCGCTCCCGGGGCGGAGGGGGCGGACCGGGGGCGCCGGGGCGGGACCGGGGTGCGGCCGGTGGCCCGCCCGGCCGGCGGACGGTCGTCGCGGCAGGTCAGGGGGGTGGTGTCCGGCCCGGAGGTGCTCGCGTAAGGATTTCGTCAGGATTTCCGGCGGCGGTGTGCGGCGCCGCCGGGCCGGGCCCTCCCGGAGCCCCGGGGCCCACCGTGCCCGGCCCGGCGAGCTGAGGGGACCGAGCACGGCGGTGGTCCGTACGGATGGACTCGCCGGGAGGTGGGCGGCGGGCGCGCGGGGCGGGGCCACGGGGGGTGGTGACCTTGGCCTCGCAGCGTCCGCCCACTTCCGGAGGAGACCCCCACCCATGCGCCGTGTGCCCGCACGCAGACTGGCCACCGCCCTGCTCGCCCTCTCCACCCTCGCACCCGTCACCCTCTCGGTGTCCCCGGTCCAGGCCGCCCCGGCGGCGGCCGCCACCGCCGCCGACCGGTCCGCCGACGGCCGGCCGCCGCACGGGCTGGACCCCGCGCTCGCGGCCCGCCTCGACGAGGCGATCGAGTGCACGCGCCTGGAGGCGGGCATCCCCGGGGTGATCGTCGGGCTCTGGCTGCCCGGCCGGGGCACCTACGTCCGCTCGTCCGGGGTCGCCGACACCGTGACCGGCGCGCCGATGCGGACCGACTTCAACATGCGGATCGGCAGCGAGACCAAGACCTTCACCGCCACCGCCGTCCTGGAGCTGGTCGACGACGGCCTGGTCGGGCTGGACACCCCGATCGCCGCCTACCTGGACGGCGTCCCGGACGGCGAGCACATCACCGTCCGGCAGATGCTGGAGATGCGCAGCGGCCTGTTCTCCTACACGGCCGACCCGGCTTTCCAGCAGGCGCTGCTCAGCGACCCGACCCGGTCGTTCACCCCGCAGGAGGTGCTGGCCTACGCCTTCACCCACCGGAACGTCTTCGCCCCGGGCGCGGCGTTCCAGTACTCCAACACCAACTACGTCCTGCTAGGCCTGCTGGTGGAGAAGCTCGCCGGGATGCCGCTCAAGGACTTCGTCCACCAGCGGGTCACCGGGCCGGCCCACCTGGACCACACCTTCCTCCCGACCGGCGCGGAGTTCCCGCAGCCGCACGCGCACGGCTACACGAACCAGACGCTGAGCGGCGACGTCGCCGACACCACGGACTGGAACCCGAGCTGGGGCTGGGCGGCCGGTGCGATGATCTCCGACCTGCACGACCTGCGCCGCTGGGCCAAGGTGGTCGCCACCGGCACCCTGCTGTCCCCGGCCACCCAGGCGCAGCGGGAGAAGTTCATCACCGTCCCCGGCTTCGACGGCGCCGGGTACGGCCTGGGGCTCTTCCGGACGCACGGCTGGGTCGGGCACAACGGCTCGCTGCCGGGCTACGAGAGCGTGACGATGTACCTGCCGGAGCAGGAGGCCACCATGGTGCTCCTGATCAACACCGACATCCTGCACGACGGCTTCGAGCCGAGCACCCTGCTGGCCAGGGCGATCACCTCGATCATCACCCCGGACCACGTCTACGAGCTGCCGGCCGAGGGCTGACGGTCCCTGCCGCGCCGCGGGCCGGCCGGGCCTCAGGGCCCGCCGGCTCCGGCCGGCCTCCAGGTCGAGGAATAAGGGCGATCGACGCGCTCAGGGCCACCTGGGTGGGCGGCGTGGAGCGGATGCTCGCGCACATCCCGGCGGGAGTGACCGACCCCCACCCGGTCAAGACACCTGGCGGCCGGCGTGCCGGTCGGACCGCTGCGGGGTGTGTCGGCGCCCGTCGCCGTCCTGCTCCCCGACCCCGGGGGGTTTCGCCGTCCCCTGCCCCGGGGCGCCGTCGTGGTGGGCCCGGGCCAGCAGGTCGAGGAGTTCGGCCACGCTCAGCCCCGACTCCGCCGGGTGCCGGAGCCAGGTGCCGGCGGCGATCCGGTAGAGGTTGCGGCGCCCGGTCCGCGACCGGGTGAGATAGCCGGCCTGCTCCAGGTCGGTCACGATGGCCTGGACGGCGCGTTCGGTCAGCTGGACCTCCAGCGCGACATCGCGCAGCCGAACCCCGGGGTCGCGGGCGATCGCGGCGAGCACCCGGGCGTGGTTGGTCACGAACGTCCAGCCCGTTCGCGCTGATCCTTCCAGGGCCATACCCCCATCCTAGGAGGGCCGATTCCCTTCTTGCCACAGGCGAATCGGCGTTCGGGCATCGGTTGACGAGCGAAGCGATGGGTCCCACCCTTGAAGGGCCCACCCTTGAAGGGTCCGCCTGCGTCGCCCGGAGGAGGAGGCCATGGTCGAAGACCCGTACCGAAGGAGCACCGACGCTGCGCCGGCCTCGCCGCCGGCGGTGGTGAACGGGGGCCGCCCGCTCGGACAGCGGCTCGCCCACGGCCTGTGGGTGCACTGGGAGACCGCGCGGAACGGGGACCGGGTCCTGGTGCGGGTGACCGGGGAGATCGACCTCGATGCCGCCGGGCCGCTCGACGAGGCGCTCGAACGGGCCCTGGACGCCAGCGGCAGCGGCCTGGATGTCGACCTGTCCGGCGTCTCCTTCTGCAACAGCACCGGCCTCAACACCCTGCTGCGCCTGCGGGTGACCGCCCACCACGGGGGGCGCGACGTGGTCCTCACCGGGGCCAGCGAGGTGGTGCGGCGGCTCCTCGTGCTGACCGACACCCTCGGCCTGTTCGTGGCCGCACCGGCCCCCGACGGCGGAGCCGGCCGCCCGGAGGGCGACCTCGCACCGCCGTGACCACCGGCGGACCGTGACCGCCGGTGGACCGGTAGCCACCGGCGCGCCGGCCGGGGCGGTGTACGGCGAAGCGGTTGTCGGGCGGGTCGGGGGGTGTCCGGCGGGGCCCCGCGTGGAATGCGTGGGCCATGGATGCCACCGACACCCTCGCGACGAGCAGCGGGATCGCCCTGACCGTCAACGACCGGCCGCACACCCTCACGGTCGACCACCGCGCCACCCTCCTCGACGTGCTGCGCGACCGGCTCGGTCTGACCGGTGCGAAACAGGGCTGCGACCACGGCCAGTGCGGTGCCTGCACCGTGCTGCTGGACGGACGGCGGGTCAACAGCTGCCTGCTGCCGGCCGTCGCCCAGGACGGCCGCGCGGTCACCACCGTCGAGGGCCTGGCCGGCCCGGACGGGCCGCACCCGCTCCAGCGGGCGTTCCTCGAACAGGACGCCTTCCAGTGCGGCTTCTGCACGCCGGGCCAGCTCTGCTCGGCGGCCGGCGTCCTCGCGGAGACCGCCGGTGACCCCGCTCCGACCGACGAGGCGACGCTACGCGAACTGCTGAGCGGCAACATCTGCCGCTGCGGCGCCTACCCGGCCATCGTCCGGGCCGTCCGGCAGGCCCAGGCCGAGGGCCGGGGCGCGTCGGCCACCGGGGCCGCGGCGGGGAACGAGGAGGGTCCGGCATGAAGCCCCACGGCTACACCCGGCCCACCGAGGTGGCCGCCGCCGTCGCCCTGCTGGCCGGGCGTCCGGACGCGAAGGCCCTGGCCGGCGGCACCAATCTGGTCGACCTGATGAAGCTCGGCGTCGAACGGCCAGGGCTGCTCGTCGACATCGCCCGCCTGCCGCTCGACCGCGTCGAGGAGACACCGCAGGGCGGCCTGCTGATCGGCGCCAACGTGCGCAACAGCGACCTCGCCGACCACCCGCTGGTCCGCGAGCGCCACCCGGTGGTGTCCCGGGCCGTCCTGGCCGGGGCCAGCGGTCAGCTCCGCAACGCCGCCACCACCGGCGGCAACCTGCTCCAGCGCACCCGCTGCCTCTACTTCCAGGACGTCTCCAAGCCGTGCAACAAGCGGTTGCCCGGCTCCGGCTGCCCGGCCCGCACCGGCGTCCACCGCGACCTCGGCGTCCTCGGCACCTCCGAGCACTGCGTGGCGACCCACCCCTCCGACCTCGCGGTGGCGCTGGTCGCCGTCGACGCCGTCCTGCACCTGACCGGCCCCGCCGGGGACCGGACCATGCCGCTGACCGCCTTCCACCGTCTGCCGGGCGCGACCCCGGACCGCGAGACCGAACTCGGGCCCGCCGAACTCGTCACCGCCGTCGAGCTGCCGCCGCCCCCGGCCGGGGCGCGTTCGGTCTACCGCAAGGTCCGCGAACGGGCCTCCTTCGCCTTCGCGACGTGCTCGCTCGCCGCCCTCCTGACCCTGCGCGACGGCCGGGTCGAGACCGTACGGCTCGCCTTCGGCGCCCTCGCCCCCCGGCCGTGGCGGGCCCTCACCGCGGAGGCCGCGCTGCTCGGCGAGCCGTTCACGGCGGCCGCCGTCGGAGCCGCCATGGACGCCGAACTGGCCGCCGCCCGCCCGCTGCCCGACAACGGGTTCAAGGTGGCGCTGGCCCGCCGGCTCGCCGTCCGCGAACTCGGCCTGCTCGCCACCGGTCAGGAGCAGCGATGACCAGCGACCTCGCCCGACCGGAGGGCCTGGACAAGGTCACCGGAGCCGCCCGCTACGCCGGCGACCACCACCCCGACGGGCTGCTCCACGCCTGGCCGGTCCCCACCACCGTCGCCCGCGGCGACATCACCGCCGTCGACACCGCCGCCGCCCTGGCGATCCCCGGGGTCCTCGCGGTGCTCACCCACCGCGACGCACCCGTGCTCACCCTGCCCGCGGACGGTGACCCGACGCTGGCCGTGCTGCAGTCCCCCCGGGTCGCGCACCGCGGCGAGGTGGCCGCCCTGGTCGTCGCCGAAACCCCGCAGGACGCCCGGGCGGGGGCCGAGGCCGTCCGGATCGGCTACGCCGCCGAACCGCACGACGTCGTGCTCACCGACGACCACCCCGGCCTCTACACCCCCGAGAAGGCCAACGGCGGCCACCCCGCCGTCCGCACCCACGGCGACTTCGACCACGCCTACCCGCAGGCCGACGTCCGGATCGACCGCACCTACCGCATCGGCCCGCTGCACAACCACCCGATGGAGCCGCACACCGCCACCGCACAATGGGCGGACGGCCGGCTCACCGTGCACGACTCCAGCCAGGGCGGCAACAACGTCCAGGAGACCCTGGCCGCACTGTTCGGGGTGGCGCCGCAGGACGTCCTGGTGATCAGCGAGCACGTCGGCGGCGGCTTCGGCAGCAAGGGCACCACCAGGCCGCACGTCGTCCTGGCGGCGATGGCCGCCCGGCACGTCGGCCGTCCCGTCCGGCTCGCCCTGCCCCGGGCCCAGCTGCCCGCCCTCACCGGCCACCGCTCGCCGACGGTGCACCGGCTGCGCCTGGGAGCCGACGACGGCGGCCGGCTCGCCGCGCTGGCGCACGAGGTGGTCACCCGTTCCTCGACGGTGCGCGAGTTCGTCGAGCAGGCCGCCGTGCCGGCCCGCGTGATGTACGCGGCGCCGCACAGCAGGACGTCGCACCGGGTGGTCCGCCAGGACGTGCCCACCCCCTCCTGGATGCGGGCCCCGGGCGAGACGCCGGGCATGTTCGCCCTGGAATGCGCGATGGACGAGCTCGCCGAGGCCTGCGGGCTGGACCCGGTCGACCTGCGCCTGCGCAACGAACCGGCCGTGGAGCCGGACTCCGGCCGCCCGTTCAGCAGCCGCCACCTGGTGGAGTGCCTGCGGGAGGGTGCGCGCCGGTTCGACTGGGCGGGCGAGCGCGCCCGGGGGCCCCGCCGCGAGGGGGCCTGGCTGCTCGGCTGCGGCGTCGCCGCCTCGACGTACCCCGTGCTGGTGTCGCCCTCCACCGCCGAGGCCGTCGCCCTCCCGGACGGCACCTTCCTGGTGCGCACCAACGCCACCGACATCGGCACCGGCGCCCGGGCGGCCCTCACCGGGATCGCGGCCGAGGCGCTCGGTGTGCCGGCGGACCGGGTCGGCGTCGCGATCGGCCGGACCGACCTGCCCCGGGCTCCGCTCGCCGGAGGGTCCTCGGGCACCGCGTCCTGGGGCTGGGCGGTCCACGAGGCGTGCACCGGGCTGCTCCGCACGCTGGCCGAACGGGGCACCGCGCCGCTGCCCGCCGAGGGGCTGCGCCACCTGGCGGACACCACGGGGGCGGTCAAGGCCGGCCGCGAGTACGCCCGGCACGCCTTTGGCGCCCAGTTCGTCCAGGTCGCGGTCGACGCCGACACCGGAGAGGTGCGGCTGCGCCGGCTGCTCGGGGTCTTCGCGGCCGGGCGGATCCTGAACGAGCGGACCGCCCGGTCGCAGCTGGTGGGCGGGATGATCATGGGTGTCTCGATGGCGCTCCTCGAACACAGCACCATGGACCGGGAGTTCGGCGACCACGCCGAACGCGACCTGGCCGCGTACCACGTGGCCGCGAACGCCGACATCCCGTCCGTGGAGGCCCACTGGATCGACGAGGAGGACGCGCACCTGAACCCCATGGGCTCCAAGGGGATCGGCGAGATCGGCATCGTCGGCACCGCCGCGGCCGTCGTCAACGCCGTCCACCACGCCACCGGGGTCCGGGTGCGGGACCTCCCGGTGCGCCCGGAGCTCCTGCTGGACGCGCTGCCGGGCTGATCGGCGCCGGCACAGCACCGCGCCCGCCCTCCGACGGACCGGAGGGCGGGCGCGGTGGTACCGGTGGCGGCCTCAGTGGCCGGCGAGTTCGCCGCTCAGGCTGCGGTGGATCTCGGCGCTGGGCCGGTCGAGGCCGGTGATCTCGACGGACTTGCCGCGCTGCGCGTACCTGGCCTCGACCGCGTCGAGGGCGGCCACCGAGGAGGCGTCCCAGATGTGCGTCCGGCTCAGGTCGATGACCACCCGGTCCGGATCACCCGCGTAGTCGAAGCGGGCGACGAGGTCGTTGCTGGAGGCGAAGAAGAGCTCCCCGGTGACCGAGTAGATCACCTGGCCGCCGTCCGGGTCGGTGACGGCGGTGAGGTCGGCGCGGTGGGCGACGCGCTTGGCGAAGATCACCATGGCGGTGATCGAGCCGGCGACGACGCCGACGGCGAGGTTGGAGGTGGCGACGACCAGGGCGACGGTGATCACCATGACGGCGATCTCGCCGGCCGGCATCCGCCGCAGGGTCTTCGGCGCGACGGAGTGCCAGTCGAAGGTCGCGAAGCAGACCATCACCATCACGGCGACCAGCGCGGCCATCGGGATGCGGGAGACGACCGGGCCGAAGACGATGCACAGCACCATCAGGAAGGCACCGGCCAGGAAGGTGGAGAGCCTGGTCCGGGCGCCGGACACCTTCACGTTGATCATGGACTGCCCGATCATCGCGCAGCCGCCCATGCCCCCGAAGAAGCCGGTGACGATGTTGGCGACGCCCTGGCCGACCGACTCCCGGGTCTTGTCCGAGCGGGTGTCGGTGATGTCGTCGACGAGCCTGGCGGTCATCAGCGACTCCATCAGCCCCACCAGCGCCATCGCGAGGGCGTACGGAGCGACGACCGCCAGGGTGTGCGGGGTGAACGGCACGTCCGGCAGCCCGGGCACCGGCAGCGAGGACGGCAGGCCGCCCTTGTCGCCGACGGTCGGTACCGCGAGGCCGGCCGCCACGGTGACCACGGTGAGGACGGTGATCGAGACCAGCGGCGCGGGGACGACGGTGGTGACCTTCGGGAAGAACACCATCAGCGCCAGACCGGCCGCGATCAGCGGATAGACCGGCCACGGCACGTCCGTCATCTCGGGGACCTGGGCCATGAAGACCAGGATCGCCAGCGCGTTGACGAAGCCGACCATCACCGAGCGGGGCACGTACCGGATCAGCTTCGCCACCCCGAGCGCGCCCAGCACGATCTGGAAGACGCCGGCCAGGATCACCGCCGCGACCAGGTAGCCGAAGCCGTGTTCGCGGTTCAGCGGCCCGATCACCAGCGCGACGGCGCCGGTCGCGGCCGAGATCATCGCGCGGCGCCCGCCGACGATCGCGATCGTCACCGCCATGGTGAAGGACGCGAACAGGCCGATCCTGGGGGGTACGCCGGCGATGACCGAGAACGAGATCGCCTCGGGGATGAGCGCGAGCGCGACCACCAGGCCGGCCAGTACCTCGGTGCGCCAGACCTTCGGGTCGGTCAGCCAGTCGGGGCGGGCGGCGCGCAGGCGTGCGGCAGCGGTGGGCGGGGGAGTCTGCAAGACGGCGTGGACCTGTCGTGCTCGGGCGCGACCGGCGGGTGCGCGGGGGACGGACGGGGTGCGGAAGGCCGTGGCCGCGTCCCACGCGTCGCCCGGGGGCGGGTGCTCCGGTGGCCCGGGGCTCCGACGCGTGAGTGCGGTGGCCCCGTGGGGGCGGCCGGGCGGTTCAGGCGTGGAAGCTCACGGTGGGCAGGCGGTGGCTCCGGGTACCCGGGGCTCGCACACGCTTCTTCTCCTGCCGGCGGATCCTCGCGGGGGCGTCATCGGCCCCGGTACGACGGTCGGCCCGCACGCCTCGCGCAGGCCGTGGGACGGCGAACGGCCGCCCCGTGCCGGTGACTCTACCCGAATGCGGCCGCCCGCCCGGTGGCCGGGCCGAGCCCTCGGCGGTGCTCTCGGCGGCGCCGCTCAGGCCGGTCGCCGGATCTCCTGCCGGGTGGCGCCGAAGCCGGTCTCGTGGTCCCAGACGTGGGTGCAGGTGGGGCACTGGAGGTGGAGCACGCTACCGGTGTTGGAGAGCAGGTAGCGCCAGTGCTCGCGGCAGTTGCGCCGCTCCGCGCAGCCGGCGCACCCGTGGGCGTCCTCGCAGCCCGGACAGGCCGCCCAGGCCCGCCGCCCGACATCGGCCTGCGGGTCGATCGGCAGCGGTCCCGGACGCAGGCGTCGCAGCAGGGCGGCCGGGTGGGTGGTGTCGGGGCGGTTGCGGAACATGGACGTTGAACTTAGGTAAGCCTTGCCTACCTGTCAAGCGTGGCGCTCTGCCGGGGCCGGCGTGCCGCCCGGGGCGGCCCGGGCGGAGTCGTGGACCCGGCCGAGGTCGTCCAGCAGCCCGGTGAGCCAGAGCGTGACGTCCACGGTGTGCAGTGAGACCGGGTCCTCGGGCGTCCGGGTGGCCGTGACGCGGTCCTCGTGCAGGGCCGCGAGGGCCTCGGCCAGCGCCCGGTCCGCCGCGGCGGACCCGGCCGGGTCGAGCAGCGCCGCGCCCTCGCGGCGGAATGCCGCGGCGACCTGCTCGGCGCGGCCGACCAGGGCCGCCCCGCCGTGCGGGCCGGGGGCCGCGGTGCCCGGCGGGATCCGGGCGAGCAGCGGCTCGGCCCCGCGCACCGTGTGCTGCCCGGTCAGCACGGCGGCCTGCCAGTTCGGGCCCTCCCCGGCCGGCTGGTGGCGCTCGCTGCGGTACTGGGCGTACAGCGCCTCGGTGAGCAGCGTGCTGTGCCGGGCCCGCTGCAGCGCGCCCCGGGCCGGGCCCGACCCGGTGACCACGGCGACGGTCTCGGACAGCGCGGCGGCGCTGCGGTCCAGCAGCTCGGCGGTACGCCGCCGCAGGTCGTGACCGCCGCCGCGCGGCCAGGCGCAGAGCCCGGCGAGGATGCCGATCGTGGCACCGGTCGCCACGTCGACCAGCCGGGCCTCGGCCAGCCGCCAGCCGGCCGGGGCGAGCTGGGTGAAGACCATGGCGACCACGACGGTGAACGTCCCCTGGGCCCAGGCCAGCCCGAGCCCCGGGCTGAAGGCGAACGCGAACAGCATCGCGGGCGGCAGCGCGGCGGCGTAGAAGACGGGGTGTTCGCCGACCGCGATCAGCAGCAGCGCCGTCACGGCGGCGCCGCCGGCGGTGCCGGCCAGGGCCGGGCGCAGCGTGATCCGGGTGTCGGCCGCGCTGGTGCGCATCAGGGTGAGGGTCGCCAGCAGGACCCAGAACCCGTGGGTGAGATCGAGGGCGCCGACCACCAGCCGGGCCGCGCCGAGGGCGCCGGCGGTGCGCAGGGCGTTGCGGAAGTACACCGAGCGAGGGGTCAGGTTGCCGCGGATCCGGCGCCACCAGAGCACCGGCGTCGGCTCGTAGGCGTACCAGAACGGGCCGGGGCGCTGGTCGGGCGGCGTGCTGTCGGGCGGCGGCGGTGCCCGGCGGCTGGTGCGGGTGGCGAGGGTGAGGAAGCGGGCGCCCTCGGCGGCGCTCAGGGCGAGGGTACCGAGCGCCAGCCGGGCGACGGTGGGGCCGGCGGGGCCGTCCGACGCGTCGGCACCGCCGGCCGGTGAGGTGCGGTCGGCGTCGAAGGCGGCGATCCGCGTCTCGACCGGCGCGGCGGACGGGACCGGACCGTCCGGCCGGACCCCCGCCGCGGCCGCGCGCAGCGCACCGGCGGTGGTCGCCACCAGGGCGGCCGCCTCCGGGTAGGGCCCGCCGGCGGCGGCCAGCCGGCGGATCCGCAGCAGTTCGGCTCCGATGAACTGCAGCGTGGTCGCGCAGTGGGTGAGCGCGCGGTCGGCGGCGCCCGGGCCGGCGGGCCGTTCCATCAGCGGGATCCGGGAGAACCGCAGGTCGTCGAGGAGGGCCCGGGCGCGGTCCGCCGCGGTGGCGTCGTCCGGCACGGCGGCTGCGGCGGTCGGCGGCGGCCCGCCGCAGTGCGCGGCGGCACGGTCGGCCAGCCCGGCCAGCGCCAGGGCGGCGCTCCCCACGCGGTCGCGGTAGTCCCTCGGCGGCGGCTCCGGCCACAGCAGCCGCTCCGCGGCGGCGAGCAGCAGCAGGCCCGCGGTCACGCCGGCCAGCCGCTGCGGCAGGGTGTCCGGGGCGTAGGGCGGGAAGCACGGCAGGATGTAGAAGAGCTGGAGCCCGTTGGTGAGCCCGACCAGCCGCGGGCCGCCCACCGAGGCGAAGGACACCGCGAAGCCCACCCCCACCATGCCCAGCGCCGCCGTCCAGGCGTGCACGGCCAGCGCGGTGCCCAGGCAGACCAGCGCCCAGGCGAACGGCAGGGTCAGCAACAGCGTCCGACCCCGGGCGCGCGCGCCGCCCTCCACCCGGGCCAGTACGCCGACCGCGACCGCCCCGAACAGGGCGTAGGTGGCCGTCACCGGCTGGTCGAAGCCGTAGCGGAAGACGTAGAAGCCCGTGCACGCGGCGGCGGTGACCCGGACCGCGCGGTGCGCCACCGGGGGATCGGGGCGGGGCAGGAGCGGGGACGCCGGCCGGTGGGGCAACCGCATCGCACCTCGCTCCGCCGGTGGGTGGGGACCGGGCCGCCCTCCCCCGGGGCACCTCGTGCGGGAGCGGGCCCGACGGCAGGTCCACCGGCCGCCCGGCGGCGCCGTTACTTCTCCACCCTAGGGCGACCCGCCCGGGCACGCAGGGCCGGGAACGCAGGGCCGCCGCGCCGCCTCGCGGGGCCCTCGTCGCGGGCCGCACCCCGGATCGTGCCGGGCTTGGCGTGATCGACACCTTGGCGGGAGGCATGGCCGGGCGCTGTGGTGCTCACGTCCACCGGGAGGCGCCCGTGCGGTCCGGTTAACCTCGCGAAACAGGCGCTGTGACGAGGCGGTAATGCGCTCTTCCTAGGGTCACGATCGTGGGACCTTCCCACCGCGTGATCCCTGGGGAGGGAGTCTCGGTGACGATGCCGGCTTCGAAGGCGGACAGCGTACGGACGGTCTGCTCGTACTGCGGCGTCGGCTGCGGCGTCGTGCTCGACATCGGCCGGGACGCCGCCACCGGCAGGCGCACCGTCGCCAAGGTGTCGGGGGACAGGAGTCACCCGACGAACGCCGGGCGGCTCTGCACCAAGGGCGCGACCAGTGCCGAGATGATGGCCGCCTCCGGGCGCGCCGCCACCGCGCTGATCCGCGCCGGGCGCGGCGCCGAACCCGTCCCGGTGGACGTCGACGAGGCGATCACGGCGGTGGCCGGGCGGCTGCGGGCGATCCTGGACGAGCACGGCCCCGACGCGCTCGCCCTCTACGTCTCCGGGCAGATGTCCCTGGAGGCGCAGTACCTGGCGAACAAGCTCGCCAAGGGGTTCGTGCGGACCAGCCGGATCGAGTCCAACTCCCGCCTGTGCATGGCCTCCGCGGGCTCCGGCTACAAGCTCTCGCTGGGCGCGGACGGGCCGCCCGGCTCCTACCGGGACTTCGACCACGCGGACGCGTTCCTCGTCATCGGCGCCAACATGGCCGACTGCCACCCGATCCTGTTCCTGCGGATGATGGACCGGGTCAGGGCGGCCGGGGCGAAGCTGATCGTCGTCGACCCGCGGCGCACCGCCACCGCCGCGAAGGCCGACCTCTTCCTGCAGATCAGGCCGGGCACCGACCTCGCCCTGCTGAACGGACTGCTGCACCTGCTGGTCGAGAACGGGCACACCGACGAGGCGTTCGTCGCGGAGTTCACCGAGGGCTGGGAGGAGATGCCCGCCTTCCTGGCGGACTACCCGCCCGCGAAGGTCGCCGAGATCACCGGGATACCCGAGGCGGACATCCGGCAGGCCGCGCGGTGGATCGGCGAGGCGGGGGAGTGGATGAGCTGCTGGACGATGGGCCTCAACCAGTCCACCCACGGCACCTGGAACACCAACGCCCTGATCAACCTGCACCTGGCCACCGGCGCGATCTGCCGCCCGGGCTCCGGTCCGTTCTCGCTCACCGGCCAGCCCAACGCGATGGGCGGCCGCGAGATGGGGTACATGGGCCCCGGCCTGCCCGGCCAGCGCTCCGTCCTGGTGGCGCAGGAGCGGGCCTTCGTCGAGGAGCTCTGGGGCGTCGAGGCCGGCACGCTGCGGACCGAGGCCGGGCGCGGCACGGTGGAGATGTTCGAGCGGATGGCCGCCGGCGAGATCAAGGCCTGCTGGATCATCTGCACCAACCCGGTCGCCTCGGTCGCCAACCGCAAGACCGTCATCGCCGCCCTGGAGGCCGCCGAACTGGTCATCACCCAGGACGTGTTCACGGAGACCGAGACCAACGCCTACGCCGACGTGCTGCTGCCCGCCACGCTCTGGGCCGAGTCCGACGGCGTCATGATCAACTCGGAGCGGAACCTCACCCTGGTCGAGGGCGTGGTCGACCCGCCCGGGCAGGCCCTGCCCGACTGGCAGCTGATCGCCCGGGTCGCCTGCGAGCTGGGCTACGCCGACGCCTTCGGCTACACGAGCGCCGAGGAGGTTTTCGAGGAGCTCAAGCGGGCCTGGAACCCGGCGACCGGCTGGGACCTGCGCGGCGTCAGCTACCCGCGGCTGCGCGAGACGCCCGTCCAGTGGCCGGCGCCCGCCGCGGACGGCCCCGACCGCAACCCGATCCGGTACCTCAACGACGGCGTCAGCCAGACCCTGCTGGAGCGCGCCGACGGGAGCAGACCCCGACTCGCGTTCCCCACCCCCACCGGCCGCGCCCGGTTCTTCGGCCGCCCGCACCTGCCCGCCGCCGAACTCCCGGACGACGACTACCCGTTCGTCCTCAGCACCGGCCGCCTCCAGCACCAGTGGCACACCCTCACCAAGACCGGCAAGGTGGCCAGGCTCAACAAGCTCGACCCCGGCCCGTTCGTCGAGCTCCACCCCGACGACGCCGCCGCGATGGGCGCCGGGCAGGGCGACCGCATCGAGGTCGCCTCCCGCCGCGGCCGCGCCGTGCTGCCCGCCGTCGTCACCGACCGGGTCCGCCCCGGGAACTGCTTCGCGCCGTTCCACTGGAACGACCTCTTCGGCGAGTACCTCGGCATCAACGCCGTCACCAACGACGCCGTCGACCCGGTCTCCTTCCAGCCCGAGTTCAAGGCCTGCGCCGTGGCGCTGCGCGTGGTGCCCGCCCCGACTCCCGAGGAGACCGCGCCCGTGCCGGTGACCGCAGACCCGAGTGCGGGGACGGGGCAGCCGCCCCTCGCCGTGCTGCCCGTGCCGGCGGTGCCCGGGGGCGCGTCCGAGGCCGTCTCCGCCCTGACCGCGCTCTTCGGCCTCGCCGACCTCGCCCCGCCGGTGCTCGCCGAACCGGAGCGCCGCTACCTGTCCGGATACCTCTCCGGGTACGTCGCGGCCGCCGCCACGGCGCCGTCCGGCGCCGTTCCGGTGCTCCCGGCGGGAGCGCCGTTCGCCCCGGCGACGGCGCTCTGGGTGGACGGGGTGCTGGCGGGCATGTTCTCCCGGGGCGCCCCCGGCACGCCCGGGCCGGCTGTCCCGGCCGCGCCGGGGGCGGCCGGCGCCGAGCCCGCCGCGCCGACCCGGGAACTGCTCGTCCTGTGGGCCTCGCAGACCGGCAACGCCGAGGAGTTCGCCGCCGCCGCCGCGGCCCGCCTGGCCGGGGCGGGCCGCGCCCCGACCCTGCTCGCGATGGCCGACACCACCCCCCGGCGGCTCACCGCCGGTACCGACGTGCTCGTCGTCACCAGCACCTTCGGCGACGGGGAGGCGCCCGACAACGGCGCCGACTTCTGGCAGGGCCTCACCGCCCCGGACGCCCCGCGCCTGGAGGGCGTGCGCTACGCCGTCCTGGCGTTCGGCGACTCCAGCTACGACGACTTCTGCGGTCACGGCCGCCGGCTGGACGAGCGCTTCGCCGAGCTGGGCGCGACCCGCCTGCACGCGCGGACCGACTGCGAGGCCGACGACGCCGGGCCCGCCGGGCAGTGGCTCGACCAGGTCACCGGCACGCTCGTGGCGCCGGTGGAGCGGGCGCCCGCGCCCGCTGGTCCCGCCGTGCCCGTGCCCGTGTCCGCCGCGCCCACCACCCCGGCCGCCACGCCGGGCGGCTTCACCAGAGCGGCCCCCTTCCCGACCCTGCTGGTCGGCAACCGTCTGCTCAGCCTGCCCGGATCGCAGAAGGAGGTGCGGCAGTTCGCCTTCGACACCCGCGGCGGCGAACTCGCCTACGAGGCCGGCGACGCCCTCGGCGTGTGGCCGGCCAACGGCGCCGGACTGGTCACCGAATGGCTCGCCCTGACGGGCCTGGACCCCGAGGAGCACGTCCGGCTGGCCGACGGCGACGACCTCCCGCTGGGGGAGGCGCTGCGGACCCGCCTCGACATCGCCCGCCTCACCCCGGACCTGCTCGGGTTCGTCGCCGACCGCACCGGCGACCGCGTTCTGAAGCGGCTGCTGCGCCCCGACAACAAGGGCGAGCTGGCCAAGTGGAGCTGGGGCCGGCAGGCCGCCGACGTGGTCGGCGCCTTCCCCCTGCGCGCCACCGCCGCCGAGTGGGTCGGAGTGCTCAAGCGGCTCCAGCCCCGCCTGTACTCGATCTCCTCCAGCCCCCTGGCGCACCCCGGCGAGGTCCGGCTCACGGTGTCCGTCGTCCGCTACACCAACGACCTCGGCCGCGACCGCGGCGGCGTCTGCTCCACCTACCTCGCCGACTGCGCCGACGACGGCCCGGTGCCGGTGTTCGTGCAGCGCTCCCCGCACTTCCGCCCGCCCACCGGCCCGACCACGCCGATGATCATGGTGGGCCCCGGGACCGGGGTCGCGCCGTTCATCGGATTCCTGGAGGACCGGCAGGCCCGCGGCCACACCGGCCCCAACTGGCTCTTCTTCGGCGAGCAGCGCGAAGCCACCGACTTCTACTACCGGGAGGACCTGGCGGCCTTCCGCGCCGCCGGCCACCTGGACCGCCTGGACGTGGCCTTCTCGCGCGACCAGCGCAACAAGGTCTACGTCCAGGACCGGATGCGCGAGCAGGGCCCGCGCCTGTGGCGCTGGCTCCAGGACGGCGCGCACTTCTACGTCTGCGGCGACGCGGGCCGGATGGCCAAGGACGTCGACCTGGCCCTGCGCGAGATCGTCGCCGCCCACGGCGGCCTGGACGAGGAGGCCGCCGCCGCGTACGTCCGGCAGCTGGCGAGCGACAAGCGCTACGTCCGGGACGTCTACTGAGCCGGTGGCCGACGCCGCCCGGGGCGGGGACGGCATGCCCGGGGCAGCGACGGCCCGCTCGGGCCGCACGGCTTGCATCTGCGACGCCACGATGACTTGCGGACGCCCGCCGTCGCGGGGTGTGGCAGCCGGAGGACGCCTTCCTCGGCAGCGGCACCCACCCGTTCTCCGAGCCGCAGCCGCACATCCGGCGGCTGATCGACCTGAGCCGGGTCGGCCGGGAGTCGCCGTCCGCCGCACGGGTGAGCGGTGGGGGGTGGGCCGTCGCCCGCCGTCGGGGGCCCCCGCCGCCCGGGCCGTCCCCCACGCGGCGCCGTCCGGCGTGCGGGGCGGCCGCCGACCCCCGAGAGTCGGCAGGAAGGCGACCCGACCGGCGGACCGGCCCGGGGCGCGGCGGCGCGACGGGAGGAGCGGGATGGGCGCGAGCAGGCCGGCGCCCGGAGCGCCCACCCGGCACGCCCCGGCCGCCCTCCTCACCACCACCTGCCTGGTGCTCGCCCCCGCCGCGGCCGCGGTCGTCACCTGGACGTCCCTCGGCGACGAGGCCGACGACCGGCCCCTCCTCCCGCTGCTGCTCGGCAGCTGGCCCGCCACCGCGACCCGGGTCGGCCTGGTGCTCACCGCCGTCGCCGCGGTGGCCGTGATCGGCACCCTGGTCGCCCGCCACCCGCCCCCGGACCTGCCCGCCCCGGCCGCCGTCGCCCCGGTCGCGGCCGCCACCCTGCTGATCAGCGCCGAACAGCGGGGCCACCCCGTGGACGCCGTGGTCGGCCTCGCCGGCACCGCCCTGGTGCTGCTCGACGTGCTGCCGCGCGGCCCGAACCGCCGGGCCGGGTTCGCGCTCGGCCTGGCGATCGCGTTCCAT
Organism: Kitasatospora sp. NPDC028961; assembly: GCF_055564815.1. NCBI lineage: Bacteria > Bacillati > Actinomycetota > Actinomycetes > Kitasatosporales > Streptomycetaceae > Kitasatospora > Kitasatospora sp. NPDC028961. Next base: position 74,103 of record NZ_JBVHVO010000029.1, read on the forward strand.
CCCGTCCTGGCCCTCTTCGCCGTCGCCCTCCCGCGCCGGCGCGCCGTCCCCGCGTCCGCCGCCCTGACCGCCCTCGCGGTGGCCGCCCTGGTGCAGGGCACCGTCCTGATCGCCGACCCGGACCGCGCCGCCCGCTTCTGGCGCCGCTTCGACGCCCCGGCCGTCACCGGCGACCCGTCCGACCAGACCGCCCTCGGCGTGCTGCTCCGGCTCGGCCTGCACGGCCCGGCGCTGCTGGTCGGCTGGCTGGCGGTCACCGTCACCGCCGTGCTGCTCGCCGTTCGCCGCTCCGGCGGCTACGCGCGGGACGGCCAGCCGCTGCTGGCGGTCGGCGTGCTCGGCTGCGCCACCCTGGTCGCCGCACCGGTGGCCGGGCCGGGCCACCTCGGGTGGCTGCTGCTCGCCGCCACCGGCCGGCTCGGCCGCCGGCCCGAGTCCCGCGCGCTCTGGCCGGTCATCGCGGTCACCGTCGCGCTGCTGCCCAGCACGCTGCTCGACCCGGAGATCGAACCGGTCAGCGGGCTGCTGCTGCGCAAGGCCCCCACCCTGGCCGCCCTCGCCGCGGCCGCCGCCCTGCCGTTCCTGGCCCGCGACGACCCGCTCTGGCACCTGCGCCGCGCCCCCGGCCCGCCCCTGCGGCGGCGTCCCGCGCTGCCCTGGATCCCCCTGCTGCCGGCTCCGCTGCGGCCGGTCTCCCGCCCGAACCCGGTGCTGGAGCTGCTCTTCGTCCAGGTCGGCTACGGCGTCTACTCCTACATCCGCAACGTCGCGCCCGAGCGCGTCGCCACCGCCACCGGCCACGCCCGCAGCGTCTTCCGGCTGGAACAGCTGCTGCACGTGGACATCGAGCCGGTCGTCAACGCCTGGGCCCTGCGGACCGGTGACTGGCTGCTGGACGCGGCCCAGGGGTACTACAAGGTGCTGCACTTCGTGGTGCCGCTCGGCGTGCTGGTCTGGCTCTACGTCTGGCACCCGGACCGTTACCGCACGGCCCGGACCGTCCTGTTCGCCGCGACCGGCCTGGCACTGGTCGGCTTCTGGGGCTACCCGCTCGCCCCGCCCCGGCTCGTCCCGGGGCTCAACCTGCGGGAGGATCCGTCCGGTATCCCCGGCGAGGCCCCGCTCGGCGTGCTCACCTCGCTCTCCAACCAGTACGCGGCGATGCCGTCGCTGCACATCGCCTGGTCCTGCTGGTGCGCCCTGGTCGTCATCACCACCGCCGGCCACCGCCGGCCGGCACCCCTGGCGGCGGTCTACCCGCTGCTCACCTTCCTCGTGGTGGTGGCCACCGCCAACCACTGGGTGCTGGACGCCGTCGGCGGCGTCGCCGTCCTGCTCGCCGGCGCCCTCACCCAGTACGCCCTCACCGCCCGACTCCTCACCGACCCCGCCCCGGCGCCCCCGCCCGCCGTCCTGACCCGCGAGGGCGCGTAGCGGGGCGGGGCCCCTGACGGCTCCACCGAACGTCCTGCCGACGTGCGGCGGAGGCCCAACCGACCTCTGTCACACCCTGGTTCGAGCACGACCGCTCCCGTAGGATCGGCGGCCATGGTCGACCTCTACGCTCCCACCCACCCGTACAGCCACGGCTTCCTCGACACCGGGGACGGCAACCGGATCTACTACGAGGAGCTCGGCAACCCCGAAGGCAAGCCCGCCCTCTCCGTCCACGGCGGCCCGGGGGCGGGTGCCCCGCGCCGGCCGACGCGGGCCTGGGACCCGGAGCGCTACCGGCTCATCCGCTTCGACCAGCGCAACTGCGGCCGCAGCACCCCGCACGCGAGCGACCCGGCGGCGGACATGCGCCTGAACACCACCCGGCACCTCATCGACGACATCGAGCGACTGCGCGAACACCTCGGTGTCGAACGGTGGTTGCTGAGCGGCGCGTCCTGGGGATCCACGCTCGCGCTGGCCTACGCGCAGCGACACCCGGAGCGGGTCACCGGGATCGTCATCCAGGCGGTGACGATGACCCGCCCCGCCGAGACCGACTGGCTCTACCGGGGCGCCGGGCGGTTCCAGCCCGAGGCCTGGGACCGGTTCCGCGACGGCGTTCCGGAGGGCGAGCGGGACGGCGACCTGCTCGCGGCCTACGCCCGGCTGATGGAGAACCCCGACCGGGCCGTCCGCGCGAAGGCCGCCGCCGACTGGCTCGCCTGGGAGGACGCCGTCGTCTCGAACGAGCCCAACGGCATCCCGGGGATGTACAGCGACCGCGAGGTCGACGAGCAGATCGCCTTCGTACGGATCTGCGCCCACTACTTCAGCAACGGTGCCTGGCTGGAGGAGGACCAACTGCTGCGCGACGCCCACCGGCTGGCCGGGATCCCGGGGGTGCTGGTGCACGGCCGGCACGACATGGGGAGCCCGGTGGAGACGGCGTGGGCGCTGGCGAAGGTGTGGCCCGACGCGCGGCTCCACATCTTCGAGGACTCCGGGCACGTCGGGAGCGAGGCGATGGCCGAGGCCTCCCGGGCGGCCATCGAGGAGTTCAAGGACCGGTGACCCGCGCGGAGTCCGAGCACCCGGCCACCACGTGGTCGCCGAGGGCCGGCACGTCCCCCGGTGACCACGCGGTGGCCGGTCCGGCCCGCACGTGGATCAGGAGGGCCGGCCCCCCGCGTACGCCAGCGGTGGGGCGATCGCCTGGGCGTCCGCGCCCTCGCCGACCCAGAGGCCGATCAGGAACGCCGCCGTCGCCTCCAGCAGGCCCGCCCGGTCGAGGCCGCCCCCGTCGACCGGTGTGCAGCCGAGGTCGCGGACGAGGCCCCGTACGGTCTCCAGGGCCGACGCGTCGTCACCGCAGAGCGGCACCGCGAGCGGGCGTCCGTCGAAGACCGGCGGCGTCCTGCGCCACACGCTCTCGTGGCAGAGGTTGAACGCCTTGACCACGGAGGCGCCGGGCGCCGCGGCCGCGATGCGCTCGGCGGCCGAGGGGCCGCCCCGGGTTTCGAGGACGAAGCCCGGGGCCACCGGGTTGGTGCAGTCGATCAGCGCGCTGCCCCGCAGAGCGCCGGCCAGACCGGACACCACGCCGACCGCCGCCGCGTACGGCACGGCCAGCAGCACCGCGTCCCGGCCGTGCTCGGCCGCCTCCCGCGCGGTCCCCGCCCGTGCGCCGATCCGGTCGGCGAGGGCGCCGGCGCGGTCCGCGTCCCGCCCGCCCACCAGCACCTCGTGGCCGACCCGCGCCCACTGCTCACCCAGCGCCCGCGCCATCGTTCCGGTGCCGACGATCCCGATCCTCATCATGCTCAACCCCTCTGTCGTGACCCGTCCTTCAGAATCGGGACGACACTACGAAACCGCTGGGGCACCATCTGGTAAGTGACCACCGACCACGGCTTCCTCGCCGACTGCCGAGCCCGGCTCGCCTTCGATCTGCTCGCCAACACCTGGAACGCCGTCGTGGTGTGGGCGCTGCGCGCCGGTCCCGCACGGCCCGGCGAACTCCGGGAGCGGATCGGCGGCATCAGCCCCAAGGTCCTCACGGAGACGCTGCGCCGGCTCCAGTTCAACGGGCTGGTGGAGCGCCGCGCGTACGCCGGGTCGCCGCCGCACGTGGAGTACACCCTCACCGGGCTGGGGCGGACGCTGCTGGAGCCGGTCGAGGCGTTCGGCGCCTGGGCCTTCGAGCACGGCGAGGACGTGATGGCGGCCCGGGAGCGGGCGGAGGCGGCCGAGGACGGCCGCGGCTGAGTCGGTCGCTCCGGTGCGGGCGGTCAGCGCCCCCGGCCGGCCCCGAGGGCGAAGCGGCGCGCGGCCGGGCGGCCCTCGACCAGGTCCGCGGCGAGGGCGCCGAGCACCGACGCGAACTTGAACCCGTGCCCGGAGAAGCCGGCCAGGACCGTCACCGGGCCCCGCCGGTCGACCACGAAGTCGTGGTCCGGGGTGGTGGCGTACAGGCAGGTGGTGGCGGTCGGCGCGGTGTGGTCGACGCCCGGCAGCCAGCGCCGCGCGTACTCCCGCACCCGCTCCACCGCGCGCGGGTCGGGGTCGCCCGCGCGGTGGTCCGGGTCGACGACCGGGCCGACGCCGTGGAAGCCGACCTTGACGCCGTCGACGCTCCCGAGGCCGTACACGCCGACGTCCGAGACCAGTTGCGCCCCGCCGTGGTGGATGAAGCTCGGCCAGTCCAGTGGTGCGGCGGCCGGGAAGTGCACCGGCCGCTCCTCGGTCACCCGCATCGGCGGCAGCCCGGGCACGTGCCCCGACAGCAGGCCCGGCGCCCACCCGCCGACCGCCACCACGACCTGCTCGGCGAGGATCACCTCCTCCTCGGTGGTCACCAGCTCGACGCCTGCGCCGCCGTTGCTCCCGCCGCCGCCCCCGCCGCCGCCTACGGCGATCCGGGCGATCCGGACGCCGTGCCGGACCTCGGCCCCGTGCGCCGCGGCCGCCCGCTGGAACGCCGCCACCGCGTGGTCGGCGTGCAGCCGCCCGGCCTCGGGGTGGAACAGCGCGGAGGTGTCGGCCCGCAATCCCGGCCACCGCTCGGCCACCCGCGCCGGGTCGAGCAGCTCGGCGGGCCGCCCGGCGGCGGCCAGCGCGGCGTGCAGGGCCGAGGTCGCGGCGGCCGGGCCGTGGTCCACCGCCCCGGTGAGCTCCAGGAGGGCGGTGCCCGTCTCCTCCTCCAGCCGCCGCCACAGCGGCAGCGCCCGTACGGCGAGGGCGACGTACTCGGGCTCCGGGTAGGCCAGCCGGAAGATCCGTGAACTGCCGTGCGAGCTGCCGCGGTCGTGCCCCGGGGCGAACCGCTCCAGGAGCGTCACCCGCCGGCCCCGCGCCGCCAGGTGCCAGGCCGCCGACGACCCCATGACCCCGCCACCGACGACTACGACCTCACCGGTCATGCCCACTCCGTACGTTGTCGCCACGGTCCGCCTCCCGGCCGCGCCGCGCCCGGCCGTTGACAGCGGAGACTACCGGAGGATCTGCGGCCCGGGCGGAGGGGGCGACGGTACCGGTCGCCATCGACGGAGAGCTGCGCGGGAGCGGTCGGCCTCCACCTGGCGGGTGCTCAGGGACTGTGTTGCCGACAGAAGTTCAGTCTTCGCACCCGGCCCGGTGGTGTGTACTGACGGAGCCGGGAAGTTGTCCGAAGAACCGGTGGAGGTCCCACGGCGCGCCATGTTGGATTGTCCGGCTACGAGGAATCGGCCGAGGGCCGACCGAGCGGCGGACAGCCCGGATCGTCCGCGTACACGGGAGGGGGCAAGGGGTGGGTAGTGCTGGACGCCCGCAGGGGCGCCTGAAGGGGGAGACCGAACAGGCGGACGCCCTGGCACGGTTCGTGCGGGAGGTGACCTCGGGGGTGACCCTCCGCAGGCTCGCCCAGCGCTACCCCGCCGGTCGGACGAGCTGGAGCGCGTACCGCTCCGCGGAGAAGGACATCCCGTGGCACCTGCTCCAACGGCTGGTCCACGACCAGGTGGAGGACCCGCGGGCCCGGGCGGCGCTGCTGGCCCGGGCCGCCCAGCTGCACGAGCAGGCCACCCGCGCGGCCGAGGGGATCCAGCCGCCCGCGGCCCGGCGGTCGGCCGCGCAGCAGGCGCTGGACCGGGCCCGGGACGCCCAGCGGCAGGCCGAGGAGGGCATGGCGGAGGCGGAGGACCTGATCCGTGTGCTGGTCGCGATCGTGGCCGAGCTGCGGAGTGAGCTGGCCGGTGGTGCCGGTGGTGTCGGCGGTACCGGCGGTACCGACGACCCGGAAGGTGCCACGACCGACCCGGTGGCAGCGCCGCTCCGACAGGTCCGGCAGGTCCGGCAGGTCCGGCTGCGGGAGGCGACCTCGTGTCTGGCCGAGGTACGGCGCATCAGGGAGAGCGCCCGTGAGGCGCGGCACACGGCCGGCCGGGAGCAGGAGGCCGTCGGGCTCCTGGTCGACCAGGAGCGGTCACGGGTCGGGGCGGAGCCGGCGAGCCACGGGGTGGACGCGCACCTGCCGGTGCTGCGGCGGCTGGAGGCCGACCTCGTGGGGGTGCGGGAGGCGCTGGCCGGCCAGTACCGGGAGGTGACCGGGATGGCTCTCGTCCCGGCCGGGCCCCGGATCGTCCGGGGGGAGCTGGTCCGGGTCGTGGACCACGGCCGGCGCGGCCCGACCGGCCCGCCCCGCGAGGTCGCGATCGGTGCGACCGTCCTCGGCCCGCCACGCGGCGGGCCCACGGGTGCGCGATGGCGCCGTACGGCCGGGGCAGGGGCGGTCGTCGGAGCGACGGGGGCGGTGCTGGCCGGGATCCTGGTGCTGGCCGGGGTGGTGGTGGGCGTCCGCCTGGGCGCGGCGGCGCACGGACCCTTCGACGCCGTCCCGCAGGCGGCCGGCGCCTGGGGCAGGCCGGGATCCGGCGCCCCCTCACCGGCGGCCGGGAGCCCCTCGGCACCGGATCCGGGTACGGGGCCGGTCTCGTCGACCCCCTCCGCTCCTGCCACCCCGAGCAGTGCGCCCGACCGGTCCGGCGGGACGCCGACCGCACCGCCGGTACCGCCGCCGTCCGCTCCGGTGGCGCCCGAACCGCCCGGGACGGCCGCTCGGAGTACGGGAGCCGGCCAGCCGCCGGATCCCGCCGTCCCCGCCGTCCCCGCCGTCCCCTCGGCCGGGGCCACGCCCGCCGGCACGCCCTCGGCGCCCGCCGGCTCCACACCGACGGCGGAGGTCCCGGCACCGGGCCGGCTCGGCGGCGCCCCGGTGGTTCCGCCGACGGGATCGGTGGAGATCAGGAACGGGAACAGCCAGCAGTGCATCGCCACGCCCGGGGGCACCCGGGAGGACGGCCGGGAGGTCCAGCAGTACCCCTGCGGGGACTTCCCCGACCACTTCTGGGAGGCGCAGAAGGCCTACACGGACCCGGACGGCGACACCTACTACCGGATCGTCAGCTACAACAGCGCCCTCTGTCTGTCCGTCCGGGACTCCAGTACCCGGGCCACCGCCGAGGTGGTCCAGTCGGAGTGCCGGAGCAGCCCCGGGCAGTCCTGGAAGATCGAGAAGTGGCCGCGCGGCATGCGGTTCGTCAACGACAACAGCCACCAGTGCCTCGCCGTCACCTACCGCAGTACCGCTCCGCAGGCGCCGCTGATGCAGTACCCGTGCGGCGACTACCCCGACCACTACTGGGACTACGGCCCGCGCCGGTAGCCCCGGTCCGGGCCCCCGTCGGCGAGCCGGGCCGCGCCGGTGGCCCTGGTCCGGGCCTAGCGCGTCGGGACCAGTCCGAGGAGCTCGCCCAGCCGCTGGATCGTGGCGGGAGCCTCGCGGTGCAGACCGGCGACGTCCATGCCCTCGTCGCCCAGGATCATCAGCAGCGCCTGCTCACCGATCGCCAGCACCACGACGTAGCCGCCGTTGCAGCGGGTGACCACGTCGCGCAGGCCGCCCAGGCCGACCTCGGCGGCGGTGCGCCGGCCGAGGCCGAGCATGGCGGCGGACAGCGCGGAGGCCGACTCGGGATGGACGGCGGCCGTGTCGGCGGCCACGAGCAGGCCGTCGGCGGTCGAGACGACGCTCTCGGAGATGCCCACGACCCGGTCACGGAGGGACTTCAACTCGTCGACGAGTGCTGCGGATGACGTCTGGCTGCTCATGGTGCGCTCTTCTCGGTCTCTTCGGTCTTCTCGGTCCGCTCGGCGCGGTGAACGTTCGATGGCTGGCCGGAGACGGCAGCCGGGCCCTCGGGCCGGGTGGGCAGGCAGGGGAGCCCGCCGGCTGCGGTCGGTCCGTCCAGGACCTCCGGGCCGCGCCGCACGGGGACTCGGCGGGGCAGCGGCCCGGTCGTGGCCGGCGGCGGGCCGGTGTGCGGCGCGCGGCGCCACGCTCGGCACGGCGGCGGGCGGGACCACCGGCTCCCGGTGGAGCAGCTGCCGGGCGTCCATCCGGGCGAGGTCGAGCAGCACGGCGAACAGTCCGCGCCCGAGGGCGAACCCGATGTCGCGCGCGGTGCGCCGCCCGGTGGCGGCGACCAGGATCTCCCGGTAGCGGTCCGGGATCCGCGGGGCCGTCGACCCGGCCGGGGTGGCCGGGCGGATCCGGCTGCGGGCGAGCTGTCCGGGCGGCCCCCAGAGGCGGGTCAACAGGGCCACCCGCCGGCCGGTTTCCTCGAACAGCCGCTGCGGCTCGATGCCGGGGCGCAGCGCGATCCTGGCGGGGGCGGCGGCTTCGGCCACCTCCCAACTGCCGGGCGGGCTCAGGATCAGGGCGAAGGCGCCGTCGAACGCGGCGGCCGCGCAGACCAGTTCGAGTTCGGCGGCGCCGATCGACCCCTGGGCCACCAGTGCCGCGCCGAGGTCGCCGCCCTGGAGGCCGGTGAGGCCTTGGCCGTTGGCGGCGGCGGCCGTCTCGGCGGCGGACCAGTCCGCCTCGCCGACGCGCCGCGACTTCAGCAGCAGGGTCTCGACGGTCGGGGCCCCGGGCGTCTCGATCGCGGTGACCAGCCCCCGCACCAGGTGGATGGTGCCGCCCGGCGCGCTGGAGACGGTGACCGAGCCGGTGAACTCGCCCTGGCGCAGCGTCAGCAGGAGGGCGGGCACGTTGCGTGCGGCAGGAGACACGAGCGGGGACGCGGGTGCGGCCGGGTCGTGGAGACGGCCCGTCATGCCAGCAGGCCCCGTGCCCGGTCGGTGCTCTGGCGGATCGCCAGGGCCAGGTTGGTCTGCCTGCGGTCCAGCACGGTGGCCAGCAGCAGCGGGTCGCCCTGCCGGGGTACCACCTGGACGACGTGGTGGTGGCGGGTGCTGGTGACCACCAGGCTCTCCAACTCGCCCTCCGCCCCGGCCTCGCACAGCCGTTCGCCGATCAGGTTGGCCAGCTCGGCGAGTTCGGCTCCGGTCCCGAGCAGTCGGTGCTCCCCGGCGGACCGATAGGTGAGGCCCGTGACGGCGTCGACGAGCGCGGCGCCGACCACTCCGGGGGAGTCGAGCACATCGGAGAGGGAAGCTTCGAGCGCGTGCACCGGTACCCCTTCGCTTTCTGAACCGCTGGCAGCGTACTTTATTTCACCATTTCCGTGCGGTGGCCACACCTGATGGCCTTCTTGCTACTTTGATTCCTGCACACGGGGGTTCCGCCCGGATGGCACGCAAAGGACGAACAGGTCATGAACATTGACAGCGCACTCACGGACGCGATGGGCATCGAGGGCGCCATCGGCGTGGCCCTGGTCGACTACGAGAGCGGTATGTCGCTCGGGCATCTCGGGGGGAACCAGCAGCTCGATCTGGAGGTCGCGGCCGCGAGCAACACCGAGGTCGTCCGGGCGAAGCTGAGGGCCATGGCGGCGCTGTCGATCGACGATGTCATCGAGGACATCCTGATCACCCTCGGCGGCCAGTACCACCTGATCAGGCCCCTTGCGGGCGCGCGTGGTTCGCTCTTCCTCTACCTGGCCCTGGACCGCTCGCGGGCCAACCTGGCACTCGCCCGGCACGGCCTCAAGCGCATCGAGGCCGGGCTGGACGTCTGAGCCCGCCCCCACCGGAACCGGCCACCCCGGCCGGGCGAAATGCGGCGGACCGCGCTCCGCCCGGCAATTGCCGGGCGGAGCGAAAGCGATGCGTGATGAACCGATTACCGCCGGCGGCCCGTAGAAGAGGGTCCGGTATCCATTCGGGGAAATGCGTGACATTCCGATGACTGGGCGTCATATCCACTCCCGGCGGAACGCACAGTAATTCGACGGTGACGCAGTACCAGCGAAATGCCACCCGCCGGAGTTCGCCGCGGCGGCGGCCGGCCAGGCCCGGGGGAGCGGAGCAGCAGTACCCAGCCCGGGCCGAGTGCTTTCATCCGGCAGTGAAGCGGTGCCACCATGGCCGGGGCGGGCGGGGTGCTTCGGTCGTGATCGGCTCGAAGTGGGTCTCGATCGGGGCGTTCCATTCGACTAGGGCGGCCGGGAACCAGGTGACGGGTTTGGTGTCGCCGAGGCCGTTGGCCCAGGTGGCGACGCGCTCGGCCGCTTCCCGGCCGGAGAGCAGTCCGCGGTCGTCGGTGTCGACGCCGAGGGCGCGCACGGCTTCCCGGTACAGGTCGTGGCAGAGCCAGCTGTGCAGCAGGCCGTGGTCGTAGCCGAGCACCTCCCAGCCGAGTTGGTGCCCGCCCTCGGGTGTGGCCCGGTCGTCGGGGTCGTCGGCCCGGCCGTCGAGTCCTGCGAGCAGGACCGGTTCGTGGCCGTCTGCCGCGCGGATGTCGGTGGCGAGGGCGGCGGCATGGCCGGCCGGTACCAGCAGGGCGTAGAGCCGGGCCGCCGCCGGTACGTCGAGCGGTGCGCAGGCCGCCAGGGCGTCCTGCGCGGTGGGGAACCAGCAGCCGTCCTGCGGGAGTCGGTCGATCAGGCAGTCGGACGCCGTGGTCAGCAGCCTCGTCCGGGGCAGGCCCGAGCCGGTCACCGGTTCGGGGACCGCCACGAAGTAGCCGGCGAGCACCGGCTCCCCGGCCGTGGCTCCCGCCCCGGGTGCGGGTGCGGGTGCGGGTGTCGGTGCCGTGCCGACGGTCGGGGGCAGGGTCGCACCGGGCAGGGGCCGCTCCAGAAGGGGTAGCGGCTCGCCGGGGCGGCGCAGGCGGCGCTCGGCGAGCCAGAGGAGGTAGCCGCGCAGGTACTCCTCCAGCCCGTGGTCGAGGTGGGCGATGTAGTCGCGCAGGCCGCCGGCGGCGTCCCGGTAGTGCTCGCGGTGCTCGCCACGAGCACGCGACCAGCGGTCGGCCGCTTCGACGGCCCATTCGCGTACCCGCCCGCGTTCCTGCCACCACTCGCGCACGGCCGGGACGGTCCAGTGGTCGTCGCCGTCCATCGCGAAGCCGCCGTGGCCGAGGGCGCAGCCGTCCAGCAGGTCCCGCGTCTGTGCCGCGCCGACCGGTTGGCGGTAGACGAACTCCCGGCCGGAGAACGGGCCGTGGTCGTCGTCGTGGGCGAGGTGGAAGGGTGCGTCGCGGCGGCCCAGTTGCAGGCTGTCGGTGTCGGCGCCGTAGAACGGGCCCGGGACGTTGCGCCAGTTGCGCTCGTCCCAGTGGCCGCCGAACCGGTCCAGGTGCGGCTGCTCGGTGAGCAGGCGCCGGGCGGTGGGCAGCGGGTCCCAGTAGGTGCCGAGCCCGTCGTGGTTCCCGTCGTCCACCGGGTGGAGTCCTGTCCTCTGGTGCGGATCGGTGGGGCGGAGCGGAGCCGCGACCCGTGATGGTCACCCCCGCGGGGGGATGCCCAGGGAGCGGACGAGCTGGGTCAGTTCCTCGCGGAAGAGCTTCCCGGGGCTGAGGGTCTGGGTCCGCAGGTGGCCGTAGATCTCCAGTGAGACCAGGCCGTGCAGGTGGCTCCAGGTCCGCAGGGCGAGTGCCACGGCGGCGGGGGGCAGGTCGGGGAAGGCCGGGCGGACCTTGTCGAGCAGGCCGGGGTCGAAGTCGGACCACGCGAACTCGCTGTCGGAGTACCGGGGTTCGGCGTACGGCCAGGCCTCGGCCGCGAGTGCGGTGATGCCGGTGCAGACCCGGTGGGCGGCGTCCGGGGCGGCGCCGCCCTCGGGGGACCGGTAGCCGGGGACGGGGTCGCCGTAGACGAGGCGGAAGCCCTCGGGATTGGCCAGGGCCCAGTCCCGGAAGGCGTCGGCCCAGGCCCGGATCCGGGCCGCCGGGTCCCCGGTGGGGGCGGCCGCCCAAGCGGCCTCCACGGCGTCGGCCAGTGAGCTGTAGACGTTGTCGATCAGCGTGGTGACCAGGTCGTCGCGGGTGGCGAAGTACCCGTAGATGGCGTTGGCCGTCATGCCCATCTCGCGGGCGATGGCCCGCAGCGTGATCGCGTCGGGGCCGCCCGCTGCCATCAGCTCCAGCGCGACCTTCTTGATCTCGGCGGTGGTCTCGGCCCGCAGCCGCTCGCGGCGCCCCGTCGTCCGTCCCGCGCCCGCGGTCGCCGTGTCAGGGGTTCCGGTGCCGGTCTCTCCCGCGTCTGTGCTCGCCACGCCGCCACTCTACCGCGCGGCTCTACGGCGTCTCCGTGCTGGTTGCCGTATCAAAACTGCACGCCGTATAGTTGTGCTACGCCGTGAACAGCCGGTGCTCGTAAGCGCCGCAGCATGAGACAGGGGAGAGCCATGCACATCGGAGTGATCGGGGCCACGGGCACCATCGGCAGCCGCGTCGTCGCCGAAGCCCTCGGCCGGGGGCACCACGTCACCGCCTTCAGTCGGGACGCCACCCGGATCGAGGAGGCCCGGGCGAACGTCACCTGGAAGAGCGTCGACGTCCTCGACGCGGCCGGCGTCGCCGGCGTCCTGCCCGGCCTGGACGTGCTGATCAGCGGGTTCCAGCCCGGGAACGGCGCCCGCGACATCGCGGACACCGTGCGCCGCTCGATCGCCGACCCGACGGTCTACGCCACCGCCGCGCGGGCCCTGGTGAAGGCCCTGGAGAGTCACCCCCGGACCAGGCTGATCGTCATCGGCGGAGCGGGCAGCCTGGAGATCGAGCCGGGGCTGGTGCTGGCCGACTCCGACGAGCACCTGCACGGGATCCTCGCCGCACTCGGACTCCCGGAGGAGTACGCCGCCGCCGTGCGCGGAGGCCGGGACGCCCTGAACGTCCTGCGGCAGTCCAATCGGCTCTGGACGTACTTCAGCCCCGCGCAGGACATCGCCCCCGGCGAGCGCACCGGCCGGTTCCGGATCGGTGGCGACCAGCCGGTGGTCGACGCGGACGGGCGCAGCCGGATCTCGGCGGAGGACGCCGCCGTCGCCCTGGTCGACGAGGCGGAGCTGCCGCGCTTCGTGCAGCGCCGCTTCACCGTCGGCTACTGACCGGCGCCGACGACCGCGCCTCCCGGCCAGTGGCGGGAGGCGCGGTCGTCGGGCGTGGGGAGCGGGGGCGGGCGGCCCGTCAGGGCCGGCGGCGCAGGCCGGCGACGAGGAGCGCGGCCAGCGGGCGCGCGTCGTAGCGGGGGTCGCTGTCGGCGCCGATGCAGAGGTTGCCGATGCCGCGCATGAGTTGGTAAGCGGTGAGGTCGGAGTCGGTCTCGCCGGCGGCGGCCGCGGCGTCGAGGAGCAGGGTGCACACCGGCAGGAGGCGGTCGAGGAAGTAGGCGTGCAGGGACTCGAAGCCGGCGCTGTCGGTCTGCATCGCGGCGGCCAGGCCGTGCTTGGTGACCAGGAAGTCGACGAAGAGGTCGGCCCACCGTGCGAGCGCCGCGTGTGGTGACGGGCTGCTCGCCAGTAGGGCGGGGCCGGCCTCGGCGCACGCCTCCACCTGGTGGCGGTAGACCGCGATGACGAGGTCCGCCCGGGTGGGGAAGTGGCGGTAGATGGTACCGATTCCGACGCCGGCGGCGGCCGCGATGTCGCGCACCGGCGCCTCGACCCCCGAGGTGACGAAGGCCGCGGCGGCCGCGTCCAGCAGGGCCTGCTGGTTGCGCCGGGCGTCCTTTCGCTTGGACCCGGCTGCGCTCTCCGCGCCCTGGCCGCTGTCGTTCACCACGGCACTCCTCCCATGACCGACCCGGGCCGTGACGGACCTGGTCGACGACTGACGATCGATGGCTCTCGATCGGTGACGGACGGTCGGTGACCGACGATCGGCGACCGACGCTTGTAAAGCGGAACACTGTTCCGTATCGTTTGCGGAGCGAGGTTCCGTTTCGGCCATGATGGCAGAACACGGGGCCACCGGCCATGCCGTCCACCGGCTGTCCCGTCTCCACCGGACGGCGGAGCGCCCACGATCGCCGATTCCCGGCCCCGCGGCGGCGCCACCCGCCGCCGGGCCCACCGAAGTCACCTGCGCAGCGAACCCGAACGGAAGGCCCCACCATGTCAGTCCTCCACAGCACCGACGCAGCCGCCACGGTGCTCTCCGCCAAGCCGGTAATCCTGCCCGCCCCGGGCCGCGGCGAGGACCTCCAGGTCCGGGTGTCCGCCCCGGCGACCGGCCGCGGCCTGCCGGTGGTCCTCTTCTCGCACGGCTTCGGCTGGTCGATGGACGGCTACGCCCCGCTCGCGGACTACTGGGCCGCCCACGGCTTCGTCGTCCTGCAGCCCACCCACCTGGACTCCCGCACCCTCGGCATCCCGGCCGACGACCCGCGCACCCCGCGGATCTGGCGCCTGCGCATCGAGGACCTCACACGCGTACTGGACGGGCTCGACGTCCTGGAAGCCGCCGTGCCGGGCCTCGGCGGGCGCGTCGACCGCGGCCGGGTCGCCGTGGCCGGCCACTCCTGGGGCGCCCAGACGGCGAGCGCGCTGCTCGGCGCGCGAGTCCTGGACGCCGACGGCGTTCCCGGCGAGTCCATGGCCGATCCCCGGGTGAAGGCGGGCGTCCTGCTGGCGGCGGCCGGTCTGGGCGACGACCTGACCCCGTTCGCCGCCGAGCACCTGCCCTTCCTGAGGCCGTCCTTCGAGGCCATGACCACACCGGCCCTCGTGGTCGCCGGGGACCACGACCAGTCCCACCTGTCCACCCGCGGCCCGGACTGGTTCACCGACCCCTACACCTACAGCCCGGGCCGCAAGAGCCTGCTCACCCTGTTCGGCGCGGAGCACTCGCTCGGCGGCATCGTCGGGTACGAGGTCGCCGAGACGACCGACGAGAGCCCCGCGCGGGTCGCCCTGATCCGGCGGCTCACCACGGCCTTCCTCCGCAGCACCCTCCAGGCCGAGGACGCCGACTGGCAGGCGGCGCTCTCCGTCCTCGGGGCGGACCCCGAGCCGCTGGGCAGCGTCCGGAGCAAGTAGCCGGCCCGGCCGGCCCCGGACCTACGGCGTCCGGTCGGCCTCCCGGATGTCGTGGAGGTGGACCAGGACGTCGAAGGACGTGCCGAGCGCGACGTTCCCGGGCGGGTACGGGTACTGCGTGCCGTAGGTGCGGACGGGCCGGGTGCCGCTCAGCCAGGCCCTGGCGGCGGCCGGGGCGGTGCGGACGTCCAGGTAGAAGTCCCGGTGGCGGACCTGGTCGAGGGTGTACTCGCTCAGGTCCGAGGTGGGCGGCCCCGCGGTGAACGTCTTCCAGGGGCCGCCCAGGGCGGCGTCCTTGGAGAGGAGCGATCCCTGGTAGAAGGTGAAGCCGATCGGCAGGTAGTCGCGGCCCATCGTGTCGTTCAGGTAGGCGCCCTGCGTCCTGGGGTACAGCGCCGGGTCGCCGGCGAGGCGGCCGACGTGATCGTTGTGGGCGGAGAGCAGCACCTTCCCGCCGGTGCGCCGCTGCCACCAGGTGACGTTCTGCGCCATCACCTCGTCCCGGAAGCGTTCGAACTCGGGCAGCGTCGTGGCGTCACCGGGGTCGAGGGAGAGGAAGGTGGCGGTCTGGGCGACCGAGCGGGCGTTCTGCTCGGCCCAGGCGGCGGCCTCCGGGTCGCTGCCCCGCAGACCGCCGACCAGGTCGAGGGCCTGCTGGGCCTGCGCGGCGAGTCGCCGGCGCTCGGCGAGCGGCCGGCCCAGGTAGGCGAAGACGTCGTCGATCGGGCGCAGTCCGGTGTAGAGCGCGTCGAGCCGGGCGAGGGCCTGCGGGTCGGTCCGCCGCACGTAGTCGGTGATCCGGGCGAAGAACGCGTCGTCGAGCGAGGGCGCGCCGATGTCGTCGCCCATGAAGTGGACGGTGCGGTCCGGGTGGTGGCGGTTGTAGTCGCGCATCCACTCGATGAGGCTGACGAACTCCTCGCGGTCCCACGGGGAGTCGGCCAGGGCCGCCTTGGCGACGCTGCGGGCGTCGCCTCCCCGGCCGGTCTGCAGGTAGTCGTCGATCCGGAGCCCGGCGGACCAACTGAGTTCCAGGGCGAAGGTGGTGAAGCCCTTCTCCTCGACGAGGTGGCGGAAGACCCGCTCCTTCATGGCGAAGAACTCGTGGGAGCCGTGGGTGGCCTCGCCGAGCCCGACCACCTTCGCGTCGCCGATCATCGCCCCCAGGGCGCGCAGGTCGGCAGAGCCGCCGCCCGGTTCGGTCGAGCGCAGCGGGTGGGCCGCCCGGTCCAGCGCGCGGACCACGCCGCTCGTCCCGGCCGCTTCGACGGGTGCCGCCGCCGGCGCCGCCTGGGCCGCGACCGGAGCAAGGACCGCTCCGATCGCGACGACCGCCGCGGCCAGCAGCCCCCGCCGGCCGATGTGCTGGTCATGCCGTGCCATGTCTATGACCCCTCAACTCGCCTACCGTGTCGTGGGATCGATCATCGCCTGCGATTCCATGGCGGCGCGCTGCGGATGGCCTCCGATTGATGCGGGGGGGGGGGTTACCCCCGTGGGACGAGCGACAAAGGGGCAGCCCAGGCTGCCCGGACGGCCCGGCCGCACCGCCGCCGGGTTCACCGGGGCAGGGTGAGCGGGAGGCCCTCCTCGATGTGGCGCAGCAGCCGGCCCTGGGGGGCGACTCGCCGCCCGTCTCAGCCGCGGATGCGCCCGGACTGCTGTGAACGCGCCCGGAGGGTGCGCCGTGCGGGTGGACTACCGCCCCATCTCGGGTGGTCGGGTGTCGCCCGGTCGGGGGAGGGGGATCGCTGTGGGGCCGGAAGAGCCGGTGTCCTCCGTTGACGAAGGAACTGCCATGCGTCTTCGCACCTCCCTGACCGCCGTCGTCGGTGCGTTGTTGATCACTGTTTCGGTACCCACCTCCGCTCACGCCGCGACTGGCGACTTCCTCTACAAGACCCTTCTCGGCGTGGAGCACGTGATCCCGGACCCGCCGAGCCACGAGTGCATCAACGTCCCCGGGGTGAGCGAGCTGCTGGCCGCCCACGCGCCGAACAACTCGACGGACCGGACCGCCACGGTCTTCCGCGAGCTGGACTGCGGCGGCGACAACTTCCACGTGCTGCAGCCCGGTGACCACCCGGGGAACTTGGTCAGGTTCCGCTCGGTGGTCTTCGCCTGATCCGGACGGCGGCTTCGGGTGCGCCGGCCGAGCGGCCGAGGCATCCGAAGCCGCCGCGTGGTGCGGGCCGGGCGGTGAGCGCTACGGAGAGCCGCACCGCAGCGGCTACGCCCGACCGGCGCAGGCCGACGCGCGGGTGGTGGCCGGAGGTGGTCGACTGGGCCGGGCACGGCAGACCCCTTCGCAGCGGAGGCCATCATGGCGATCCTCGTGATCTTCGAACTTCCCGGTATGTCCCAGGCCGACTACGACCGCACCGCCGTTCTGCTGGGCAGTGCGTCCGGCAGGCTGACGAGCCTGTCCGACTGGCCCGTGCCGGGGCTCCTCTCGCACACCGCGGCACCCACCGCCGACGGCTGGCTCGTCGCCGACGTCTGGGAGTCCGAGGAGGCGTTCCAGCGGTTCGGCGAGGTCATCATCCCGATCCTGCGCGAGGTCGGCGTCACGGACGCGAAGCCGAGGATCTACCCCGTGCACAACCACGTGACCGGCTAGCCACGGCCGCGCCTGCCGCGGCGGCGCCGTCGACCGGTCGGACGGGCGTCTCTCCAGGGCCCGCCGCTCCTCCCCCGAGGAGTCGGCGGGCCTCGGCGTTCCCGGAGTCGTTTGCTGCGCCGCGTCGGCGGCGGCTGGGATGGCTGGCCCCCACCCACCGTCGATCACGGGTGGTCCGGGTCGGTGCCGGTGGGTGGGCCGGCGCGCGTGCCGGCGGGGGCTCGGTCGGGCTCCGGTAGGAGGGGGCGCTACTGGCCCACCCGGCCGTCGACGCACTCGCGCAGCAGGTCGGCGTGCCCGCAGTGCCGGGCGTACTCCTCGATCCGGTGCACCAGCAGCTCCCGGACGGCGATCCCGTCCTTCTCCAGGCGCGCGCCGAGGTCGGTGTGCCCGGCCAGCGCGGCGTCGGTCGCCGCCTGCTCACGCGCCAGGTCGGCGTACGCGGCGTCGACGGCGGACCGTTCGCCGACCACGTCGTCGAAGTCCGCGTCACGCCTGCCGTACAGCTTGGGCAGCGGCTCGGCGTCGTCCAGCCAGTTCCGCCAGTCCCGTTCGACCTCGGCGAGGTGGCGGACCAGGCCGAGCAGCGACATCGTCGACGGCGGGACCGACCGGCGGGCGAGCTGCTCCGGCTCCAGGCCCTCGCACTTCATCAGCAGGGTCGCACGGTAGTCCGTCAGGTAGCCCGTCAGCGTCGCGAGTTCGCCGTCCGGAGCGGGTCCGTCGCCGTTGCGCGGGTCGTGGTCCGGATCGACCCACATGTCGGGGTAGACGGTCGCCTGGGTCCATCGCACGGGTTGATCGTTCATACCGCCGATGGTCGCCAATGGGGGAGTGGGCCCGCCAGCGGATTTCTCGACGGCGGGCCGGCCGTGCTCCGCAGGCGGCGGGGCCACCCGGTCGGCCGAGCGCCCGGAACCGGCCGGACGCCGGGCAGCGGTCCGCGCGCCGCCCCGGGCGTTCCCCCGCAGGTCACTTTGGGTAGCACGATCATGACCATCCGTAGTGGATCGTGATGGTCCCGCACCGCCGCCGAGCGGCCACCCCGCCGCAGGTGACCGCCCCGGTGCGCGGCACGACGATGAGGAGCGGCGGTGTCGGAGCAAGGTCACCCGGGCCGGCGGCCCGACGCCGGCGACCCCGGGCCGGAGCCGGGCGCGACCCCCGCGCCGCACCCCGCGGCGCCGGGCGGCCCCGGGCCCGAGGACGCCCGCGGTGGGCTGGTCGCCCCCCGGCCCCCCGCCGACGGGGAAAGCGTCCCGGGGCGCGCCGGTCGCGGCGACACGCCCTGGCCGGACCGGATGCGGCCACTGGTGCGCATGCCGATGGCCGAACGCCCGCTCGCGGCCGACGGAGAACCGCGGCAGCGGCCCGGCCCGGCCGAGGCGTCGGGCGTCCTGGACCTCGCCCTGCGGGTGGGCGAGGCGCTGCTCGCCAGCGGCGAGTCCGCGGAGGACGTGGAGGGCGCGATGCTGGGCGTTGCCCACGCCTACCGCGTCTACCCCTGCGAGCCGCAGGTGACCTACACCCTGGTGGCGATCTCCTACCAGCCGACGCCGGACGTCGCGCCGCTGACGGCCGAACGGGCGGTCCGCCGTCCGGCCAGCGACTACACCCGGCTCGCCGCCGTCTTCCGCCTGGTCACCGCCATCACGGCGGGCGAGGTGGCGGCCGAGGAGGCCCGGCACCGGCTGACCGTCCTGCTCGGCCGCCGGCCCCCGTACCCGGGCTGGCTCCTCGTCCTCGCCTCCGGGCTGCTGGCCGGCTCCGCGACCCTGCTGGTCGGCGGCCGGGCCGACGGCCGGGCCTGGCTGGTCTTCGGGACCGCCTTCGTCGCCGCCCTGACCGGTGACCGGCTGGCCGCCCTGGTCGCCCGCCACGACCTGCCCGAGTTCTACGGCTTCGTGGCCGCCGCGACACCGGCCGCGACGATCGGCAGCCTGCTCTCGCTGAACGGGCTCCACCTGCGCGGCTCCGTGGTCATCACCGGCGGGCTGTTCGCCCTGCTGCCGGGCCGCCCGCTGGTGGCCGCGGCCCAGGACGGCCTGACCGGCTTCTACCTCACCGCGGCCGCCCGGCTGCTCGAAGTGCTGTACCTGATGGCCGGCATCGTGATCGGCGTCATGACGGTGCTCTACCTGGGCGTCAGCAACGACGCCGACCTGACCCCCGACGGGGCGCCGGGCAGCACGGTGAACCCGCCGCTCCAACTCGCGGCCGCGATGCTGCTGGCACTGACCTTCGCCGTCCTGCTGCGCACCGACCGGGCCACCCTGGCCCCGGTCGTCCTCAACAGCGCCGTCGGCTGGACCACCTACGCCGTCCTGGCGGGCGCCCGCGTCGAGCCGATCGTGGCCACCGGGCTCGCCGCCGGGCTGGTCGGCCTGTTCGGCCAGCTGATGGCCCGCTACCGGGCGATGTCCGCGCTGCCGCACGTCACGGCGGCGCTCGGGCCGCTCATGCCCGGCTCGGTGCTGTACTTCGGCATGCTCGCCTTCGTCCAGGGCCGGCCCGAGGCCGGGTGCAGCTGGGTCGGCCGGGCGTGCGCCACCGCGATGGCCCTGGCCATCGGTGTCAACCTCGGGGGAGAGGTGGCCCGCCTCTTCCTCCCGGCCTCGCGGCCGGCGTTCACCTCCCGGCGCCCCACCGGCCGCCACCGCCGCTGAGGGCCGCCGTCCTCCCGGCGGGCGCCGCCGGACCGACCGACGTAGGTTTCGGCCGGGGGCGCGCGTGCGAGGGCCCGACGAACGGCCGCCCGGGAATGGCGGCCGCGGGAGCGGGCAGCGAAGGACCGGACGCACCCCACCGCCGCCACCGCGGCCTCCGTACGGAAGGAGCGACACCCATGCCCGACTTCGACGCCTTCGCCGCCCTGCTGGACTACCCGGTGTACGTCGTCACCGCGGCCGCCGCCCGGGAGCGCGCCGGGTGCCTGGTCGGCTTCGCCGGTCAGTGCTCGATCCGGCCGGTGCGCTTCGCGGTGTGGATCTCCAAGGCGAACCACACCCACGCCGTCGCGTCGCGCGCGGAGTTCCTGGTGGTCCACCTGCTGCCCCGGCACCGCCACGACCTCGCCGAGCTGTTCGGCGGGCGCACCGGCGACGACACCGACAAGTTCGCGGACGTCCGCTGGACGCCGGGACCGGGCGGGGCGCCCGTCCTGGCGGACGCGGCGGCCCACTTCGCCGGCCGCGTCCACGGCCGGACCGACGGCGGCGACCACACCGGCTTCCTCCTCGACCCCGTCGACACCCGGACCACCGCGGACCGAGGGCCGCTCACCTTCCGCGACGTCACCGACATCGACGCGGGGCACCCCGCCTGACCGCGCACCGGCTCGCCCCCGGCGTGCCGGGGACGGTCCCGGTCCCCCGTCCGGCCGACCGCGCGGCCCACGTGCGGGTGACTCCGGCCCGGTTCCCTCCGCGTCGGCTGGACGGCGCGGTCCGGCCCGGCTCGGCTGGAGCGATGACCGACGAGACCCTGCCGCTCAACCTGGGTGAGCAGCTGATGGAACAGTTCCTCACCACGCGACGCACGCTCGACCCGGCCGACGTCCCGGTGCTGGCCCAGCAGTACGCCCAGACCCTCGGCATCGGCGTGAGCACCGTGTACCTGGCCGACATCCAGCAGAACCACCTGTTCGCCCTCGGCGGCAGTGCCGCCCTCCCGATCGAGGGCACGCTGGCCGGCTGGACGTACCGCACCGGGGGGCTGCGGGTGGCGGAGAGCGACGACGGCAAGCTGCTCGCCTGGTTCCCGCTGGTCGACGGCGCCGAGCGGCTCGGCGTCCTGGGCGTGCGGACCGCCGCGCTCGACAACGCCGCGGTGCGCCGCTGCCGGCTCCTCGCCGCGATGCTGGCGATGGTGATCACCTCGAAGCGCGACACCAGCGACAGCTACGCCCGGGGGACGCGGGTGGAGACGATGAGCCTGCCGGCCGAGATGCTGCGGGCCTTCCTCCCCCTGCGGACCGTCTGCAACGGCCAGGTCATCTCGACCGCCGTCCTGGAGCCCGCCTACGACCTCGGCGGTGACGCCTTCGACCACTCGCTGGCCGCCGGCGTCCTGCACGCCGCCGTGCTGGACGCGATGGGGCACGACCTCGCCTCCGGTCTGACCGCCGCGGTCGCCCTCGCGGCCTGCCGCAACGCCCGACGCAACGGCGCCGACCTCCCGGACCTCGTCGACACCATCGACGACGCCCTGCAGCGCTGGTTCCCGGACCGCTTCGCCACCGGCATCTTCGCCCGGCTCGACCTCGCCACCGGCACCCTGCACTGGTCCAACTGCGGCCACCCGCCCCCGCTGCTGATCCGGGGCCACGAGGTCGTCGCGGACGCCCTGACCCGGACCGCCGAGCCGCCGCTGGGGCTGTCGGGTCTGTCGGGCGGTCCGCGCGCCGTGCACACCTTCTCGCTCCGGCCGGGCGACCGGATCCTCCTCTACACCGACGGCGTCATCGAGGCCAAGGGCACCAACCACGAGATGTTCGGGCTGGAGCGCTTCGCCGACTTCGTCATCCGCGCCACCGCGGCCGGCGAGGCGGCCCCCGAGGCGCTGCGCCGTCTCATCCACGCCCTCCTGGAGAACCAGGACAGCACGCTGACCGACGATGCCACCATCATGATGATCGAGTGGCAGCCGTCCGACCTGCCGGCCTCCGACCCCGACCGGCTCCCGTGACGCCCGCCCCGGCGCTCCCGGCACGGGGTCGGCCGGTGCTCCCGGCGGGGGAACGGCCCGGGGGGGGGGGGGGGGGGGGGGGGGGGGGGGGGGGGGGGGGGGGGGGGGGGGGGGGGGGGGGGGGGGGGGGGGGGGGGGGGGGGGGGGGGGGG
>NZ_JBVHVO010000030.1:0-49833 GCF_055564815.1 Kitasatospora sp. NPDC028961
CTGATCCACCTGCTCCGTCGACAACCACGGGCGGCGCATGTTGTACAGGGCCCGCGCATGCGCTTCTGTCTGCAACAGGCCAGGGACTGCGATCACGCTGTACTCGTGGATCTCAATGGCCCGGGCCTCTTCCTTGGTGAAGGCCTTCGACCATGCCGGATGCCGCGTGCTGACGCGGATCTTCGCTTTCATCACATCGCCCGCGACAACCTTGAGCGCTCCGCCCGCGCCGAGGAGCTCGTCGGCGGCGTTCAAGAACTCGACCCGTGCCGTCCTCCGCCCTCGCTCGACCGCTCCGACAAGGTCCTCGCCGTATCCGACGCGCTGAGCGAACTCCTTCTGGGTAAGACCGGCTCGCTCACGGAACAGCTTCACCAACTTCCCCACCGCACTGAAGAACTCCGCGACCCCCTCGGAACCCTCCGGCAGTTCGCCGTCCTCGAACACCACGCGCTCATCGCCGCCCACAGCAACCACCCCGTCGTTTCGATCGGTTAATCCTCAGCCAACCGACAAGCCGACACTCCGCGCCCGGACAAGCACTCTCCGTACTCGCCCGATCCATGGTCAGACTACTTCCGAGGGACCAGGCTTTGTCACATGAAGTCCGAAATTCCCCTCGACACAGCGACCCCCCGCGCCCACACCGCGCAGCTCACCGCCTCCCCCAAAGGGGCCTCGATCGGGCGCCGGATCGCGAGACAACAACTCACGGCCTGGGGGCTCAACTCCATCGCCACCGAGACCTTCCACTCCGCGCTGCTGGTGATCGCCGAGCTGGCGGCCAACGCCAGCACCCACGGACGGGTGCCGGGCCGCGGGTTCGAGCTCGCGCTCCGCCTCGTCGACAAGCCCCCGGGCGGCGCCACCCTCCGCATCGAGGTGTCCGACTGCCGGGGGGACCGTCACCCCACCGTCCCCGCCTCCTGCGCCGCCCACGCGCAGTCCGGGCGCGGGCTCACCCTCGTCGGCGCGCTCGCCGACCGTTGGGGCAGCATTCCCCGCCACCCCAACGCCAAGACCGTCTGGGCCGAACTCGACCTCCCCCATGCCGCCTGAACGCCCCGGTACCACCCAGGCCACGGTCCTGACCGCGCTCCCCCTCGCCCTCCTGCTCGCCCTCCTCGTCTGGGCGCTCCCCCTCACCGCGCGGCACCATCACCCGGCCCGGCCGCGCCCGGCGCCGAGCGCTCCGACCGCTGCCCCCACCCGCCCCTGAAACCGGTGCTGCACAGGAAGTCGGACCGGCCGACTTCCTGTGCAGCACCGGTCTGCGGGGCATCAGCCCTTCGCGTAGACCAGCTGACCGCCCACGTACGTCCGCTCGACCCGGGTGGCGGCGATCTCCTCGGGCGGGGTGGCGAAGAAGTCGCGGTCGAGCACCACCAGGTCCGCGAGGTGTCCGGTCCGCAGGCTGCCCGCGTCGTCGTGGCCGTTCACATGGGCGGATCCGGCCGTGTAGGCGGCGAGGGCGGTGGCGAGGTCCAGCCGCTGCTCGGGGAGGAAGACCCGGCCGTCGGTCGCGTCGGGTTCCATCCGGTTGACGGCGACGTGGATGCCGGCGATCGGGTCCGGGCTGCTGACCGGCCAGTCGCTGCCCGCCGCGAGGGTGGCCCCGGCCCGCAGCAGTCCGCCGAACGGGTACTGCCAGGCGGCCCGTTCGGGGCCGAGGAACGGGATGGTGAGCTCGTCCATCTGGGGCTCGTGGGCGGCCCAGAGCGGCTGGATGTTCGCGATCGCGCCGAGGGCGGCGAAGCGCGGGAGGTCGCTCGGGTGGACCACCTGGAGGTGGGCGAGGTGGTGCCGGGTGCCGCGTCGGCCGTTGGCGGCCCGGGCGACCTCGATGGCGTCGAGCGCCTCGCGGACCGCGCGGTCGCCGAGGGCGTGGAAGTGCACCTGGAAGTCGAGCGCGTCCAGGGCGGTGACGTAGCCGCACAGGGCGGCGGGGTCGACGAAGCTGAGGCCGGAGTTGGCCGTCGCGCAGCCGCAGCCGTCCAGGTAGGGGGTGGAGAGCGCGGCCGTGAAGTTCTCGGCGATGCCGTCCTGCATGATCTTCACCGAGCCGGCCCGGAACCGGCCCCCGGTCAACTGCGCACGGCGGGCGACCAGTTCGGAGATCTGGTCGGCGCCCCGGTTGCGGTCCCACCAGAGCGCGCCGGTGACCCGCGCGGTCAGCGTGCCGGCCTCGGCGGCGGCGGCGTAGGCGTCGGACGGGTCCGGCTGGCCGTTGAAGATGCCCAGCAGGGCGTCCTGCCAGCCGGTGATGCCGAGCGAGTGCAGGAGTTCCTGCGCCCGGTGCAGTCCGGCCAGCCGCCCCGCCGCGTCGGTCGGCGGGACGAGCCGGGCGACCAGGCCGGTGGCGCCCTCCTGGAGCATCCCGCTCGGGGTGCCGTCCGGCTCGCGCTCGACCCGGCCGTCGGCCGGGTCGGGGGTGTCCCGGGTGAGCCCGGCGAGTTCCAGCGCCCGGGTGTTGGCCCAGGCGCCGTGGTGGTCGCGGTTGACCAGGTAGACCGGGCGGTCGGGCACGACAGAGTCGAGCAGTTGCCGGGTGGGCAGTCCGCCCGCGAAGCTCTCCATCGACCAGCCGCCGCCGGTGATCCATGTCCGGTCGGGGTGGGCGGCGGCGAACGCGGCGACGCGGCGCAGGTACTCGTCGGCGCCGACCGTCCCGGTGAGGTCGCACTCGGCCAGTTCGGTGCCGCCGAAGACGGCGTGGATGTGCGAGTCCTGGAAGCCGGGGATCAGCAACCGGCCTTCGAGGTCGACGACTTCGGTACCGGGGCCGATCAGCTCGCGGACCTCGTCGTGGCCGACGGCGGTGATCCGCTCGCCGGTGACGGCGAGCGAGGTGGCGCGGGTGCGGGCCGGGTCGCCGGTGTGGACGGGACCGTTGGTGAAGACCAGGTCGGCCTTGGACATCGGTGGTGCTCCTGGGAGTTCGGCGGCCGGGGCGCGGCCGGGGTCGGGCCAGTAGTCGGGGGTCAGGCTGCGGGGGCGGCCGCCGGATCGGCGGGGGCCGGGTCGGCCGGTGCCGGCGGGTCGAAGTAGGCGGACTTGCGGTGGAAACGGGACCACGCGGCGGCCACCAGCCCGGAGCCGATCATCAGCACCGGCACGGACAGGCCGAACCAGCCGTTGTCGGCGGAGAGTTCGAAGTGGTCCGCGGAGTCGTACAGCATCCAGCAGAGATACCCGCCCACCGCCAGCAGCACCGCCGCGCCGAGCAGGGGGGCGACGACCGCCCGCAGGCCCTCCAGCGGTGAGGTGCGCAGCAGGTGCCGGAAGCGGACCGCCGCCGCCACCGCGGTGAGCGCGTAGTAGAGCGCCACCACGATGCCGATCGCGTTGACCGTCGCCGAGATCAGGTCGTTCACGGTGGGGATGACCAGCGAGAGCACCGCGAGCAGGATGGCCGCGCCCGAGATCAGCAGGGTGCCGGCGGCGGGGGTGCCGTAGCGGGGGTGGATCCGGGTCCAGACCGGGCCGAGCGTGCCGTCCCGGCCCATCGCGTACATGCCCCGGGCGGTGGGGATGACGGAGGCCTGCAGCGAGGCCACGGCGGAGAAGGTGAGCGCGATCAGCGGCAGCGCGGCCAGCGGCTGGCGGGCCAGCTTCTCGCCGAGGTACGTCAGCCCGTGCGCGCCGTTGTCCGCCAACTCCTCCATCGGCAGCACCCGTTGGAAGGCCGTCCCGGCGAGCAGGAAGAGCAGCAGCATCACCGCCAGTGCGATGAAGCCGCCGCGGGAGGCGTCACCCGGTTCGCGGACCTCCTCGCCGATGCTGAACACCGACTCGAAGCCCCAGTAGCAGAACACCGCCAGCACCATGCCCTGCGCGAGGGCGTCCACGGACGGGATCGCGAAGGGGTTGTACCAGTCGAGCGAGAACGGCTGGTCGCCGGCGAACAGGCCGTAGCCGCAGAAGGCCAGCAGCACGACGTACTCGAAGACCAGCAGGTACTTCTGCAGCCGGGCGGCGAGCTCCAGGCCGCGCACCGCGACCAGCGCGGCGGCCACCAGGACGACCATGCCCAGCAGGGTGGCCTGGAGGGTGGAGTCCGCGTCCAGCCGCAGGCCGGCGACCGAGCGGACCCGCGCCTGGCCGAGCAGCTGGATCAGTGCCGAGCCGGTCACCGTCGTGGTGTAGGCCATGAACACCACGGTACCGACGGTGTTCACCCAGCCCGTGAGGAAACCGAGCCAGGGGTTGAGCACCCGGCCGACCCAGGTGTAGCTGCTGCCGGAGTCCGGGTCGACGCGGTTGAGCCGCCCGTAAGCGCCGGCGATGCCGAGCACCGGGAGGAAGGCCAGCAGCATGATCGCCGGCAGGTGCAGGCCGACGACGCCCGCCATCAGGCCGAGCCCGATGCCGATGCTGCTGGTCGCCGCGGTGCTGGAGGCGGCGAGGACGATGCCGCCGACCACGCCGACGGACTTGGGCAGCGGGCCCTCGGGGGTGGGCGCGCCGGCTCTCGGGGTGTCGCCGGAGTCCTTGACCGTCGTTGCCAACGGATCACCGCCTTGATCGTGGGGGGGGGAAGGGGTGGCGGCCGGTAGCTGTCCTGGCCGTGGCGGCCATGAAAGCCTCGCCCCGGTCACACGTCAATGCTGTTGTCATAAGGCGCGATGCCCTAGGCTCCCCGCCATGACGGAACGCGTGGTCCCCGAACCGCAACGGCGGCGCCGGAAACCGACCAAGCAGGGCACGGTGCTGTCCGAGCAGGTCATCGTGGCCACCGCCCTGCGGCTGATCGGCCAGCACGGCGCGGCCGCCCTCACCGTCCGCCGCCTCGGCGCCGCACTCGGCGCCGACCCGAGCGCGGTCTACCGGTACTTCCACAACACCGACGACCTGCTGCTGGCCGTCGCCGACGAACTCATCGGCCGCGCCCAGCACGGCCTCGCCCTCACCGGCGACTGGCGCACCGACCTCCACGCGATCGGCATGCGCGTCCACGCCGCCTACCTGGCCCACCCCCAGGCCGCCCAGCTCGCCGCCCACCGCACCACCGGGCGCGACCACGAGACCCGGGCCGTCGAGACCATCCTCGGCGTGCTCCGCTCAGCCGGCTTCCCCGACCACGAGGCCGTCCGGATCTACCACGCCTTCATCGACCAGGCCCTCGCCTTCGCCGCCCAGGACGCCGCCGCCCTCGCCCTCCCACCCCCGGCCCGCGCCGCCGACCTCGCCGTCTGGCGCGTCCGCTACGGCCGCCTCACCCCCGCCACCCACCCCAACATCGCCGCCACCGCCCCCCTCCTCATCACCGACATGGACCGCAGCGGCTACCCCTTCGCCCTCGACCTCCTCCTCGAAGCGGCATCCACCCGCCTCGCGAAGCACGGGGGCGGCACACCCTCAACGGCCGCCGGCCACTGACGGGCCGACCGGCGCAGGCATCACCAGCCCCGCGTAGACGACACCCAGAAGCGACAGCACCAGGAACGGCCAGGCACCCGCCAGCAGGAAGAGCAACGGGGGCGCGGCCAGCAGGAGGGCGACGACACCCCGAAGATCCCGCCCTCTGGCCGCAGCGAACGCCACTACGAGGAGCAGGATCAGCCCCGGAACGGTCACGCATATCAGGATCATCAGCAGAACCGTGTAGTACCCGACCGAGCCGTTCTGCGAGAACCCGTCGACATCAAGGCCGTTGGGCGCAAACGCGGCGAACAGCAGCAGGGGCACATACACCGGCGCCACACACACCGCCGCATACCTCACCACCGCCCGCCCGAACCAACCGGCCGTACGCCCTAATCCACTCAGCACCCCGAGACGACCTGCCCCTTCATCCATGGCGCTGATCGTAGGGTCTCCTGCATCCCGCCCGGACCGGCGCCCCTACTCGACGAGGAAGAACACGCCAGTGACCGCCCGCCCCAAAAGGGAGCGGGCGGTCACCGAAGGAACCCGACCGATATTCGACAAGTTTCGACGTCAGGCGCGCATTTCTAGGTCGACCTTTCCCGCCAGCTGTCGCATGCTCTCGGCGGCCCCGTCAAACGATGACTCCTCAACACCCACGACCTCGACGAGGTACTGCCCATACCTCAGCAAAATGCCCCACTTCTGGCATTCGGTGCCCTCCGACAGAAGGCATGCGTACTCTTGATCATCGGCACTACGGCTGCCGGACACCGAGATCGATTCAACCTGACCGTAGCGCGAGTACCGGCTCTTGAGGTCACCGGACCGGAACACCAGCCACGCCCACGTCGGCGAACCGAACCGCATGACCGTCTGACTGACCCTCCCCTTCGATGGATCCGAAGCATCTCGCACGAAGGAACGTTCCCGCCGCTCGTCCAAGCCCCGCATAGAAGGAGCACCGGGGTCCCGATCTTCCTGCCTCTGCCACGGCCCTTCAGAGACCGGCGACTCAAGAAGAAAGCCCGCAACCGGCCTGTCCTCCCGCCACTGCCCCACCAGGGGAAGGTTCCACAGGCAGATCCCCATGAGGACGATCACAGCAGCTGCTGTCGCGATTACTCGCCCGACCCGAGACTTGAACACTGAACCGATCACTTTCTTGGCGTCATCTCGTCGCGCATGACGCCACTCAAGAAGCTCGCGATATTGGCGGATCAAGATGTCCTTTGCCTACGCAGCAGCTTTCCATCGTCGCAGCTCTGATCAGGGTCCTCGGTCAGGCCCAAAGTGATGCCGTTATCATCCTTCTTGATGTCTGCCGAAATGCTGCAAGAAGGCTGCACACCGTCACCACCGGGCATGAGACTGATAGTGGAGCTCTTCGGGTCGCTGGTCCTTGCCACGTGGGTCCGCTCACCCAGGAGCAGCCACTTTCCCGCCGCCAGCTCTTCGGCGCATCCGCCCTGCAGTGAGATCAGCTCGGAGATCCCCTCCGACTGGAAGGTCCCCCCTTGCTCGACCACCAGACGAGCCCCCTCCCCATTGGTCCAGCTCCCGACAACCTCGTCCTGAGATGCCTCGAAGGGCGAACCGCCGGCCGAACACCCGCTCATCAGCAGCCCTATGCTCCCCAACACACAAGCAACTCGGAAAGATCTCTGACTCATTGGCCCCCACGCCCAGATTCGAACACGGTACGCAGCTTGCGCCGCCCACCGCCAGCCGCACCTCACGTCGACCGGGAGGAGCTGGCCGAAGGTCCCGGCGCACGCGTGCGGCCCCCTCCCGAGTGGTGCTCGGGAGGGGGCCGTTCGGCGTTGTCGAAGGGGTCAGACGGAGGCGGGTGGGGCGGTGGCGGTGCCGGCGGTGGTGCCGAGGGTGCGTTCGGCCTTGGCGACGGCGGCGCGGTAGTAGAGGGAGGCGAGTTGGGAGGAGGGGTCGTCGCGCTGGTAGAAGCCGTAGGAGAGGGCGACGGTGCCGAAGCGTTCGACCGCGAGGTAGCCGCTGAGCGGCACGCCGGCGAGGGTGCCGTCGAGGCGGACGGCGGGGGCGTCCTTGCGGTCGCCCAGGGTGACGGGGGTGACGGTGAAGGTCACGGAGGCGTCGGTGCCGTCGTTGAAGGTGAGGCTGTGGCAGTCGGTGAACGCGTCGGACACCACGGTGAGGTCGCTGGTGAGTTGGGTGGCGTCCTCGGCGGTGAGCGACTCGGTCAGCATCGGATTGCCGTCGGGACCGTCGAACTCGATCTCCTGGTGCGGCAGTTGAGAGGCCGGCCCGGATTCGTTCCCGTTCAGCAGCGCGCGGAGCGTGTCGCAGCCGGCGACCGGGGAGGCGCCGCCCGCCGCCGTCGGGCTGTCGGCGACCGGGACTTCGGAGAAGTTCGGGCCGAGTTCGGTGTTGCTCAGCAGGGCCGCCTTCAGCTGGTCGGCCGTGGGGAGCTGGCCGGCCGGCGCGGCCGCCCGGATCGTCACGGCCGACGGGGCCGCGGAGCCGGTGGCGATACCGGCCGCCCCGAGGGTGAGCACGGTGACCACGGCTGCGGCGGTGAGGGCGAGGAGAGGCCTCGGGTGAGACATACGGCCCCCGATCGGGAGTCGGGCAGGGACAGGCACTCAGTGTCCCACCGGGCCTGCGGCCGCGCCCGCCCACGCGGCATCGTCGCAGGTCAGGCCTTAGGGAGGTCAGGTCGGGACGGGTCTACGGGCAGGGCGGCCCGGGTCTCGGCGAGCCACTCCACCCAGAAGGATTCCAGCCCGATTCCGGCCCGCAGTACGGCGTGCCGCAGCCGGTCCCCGTCGGCCGGCTCGTTGCCCTCGGCGGGCCGGCCACCCTCCGCCGTCCGCTCCGACGGGAAGTCCCGCCGCTCGATCTCCCGGTAGTCGGCCAACTGCGCACGGTGCAGCGCGAGGTGGCGGGCCAGCTCGGCGTCGAGCCCGGCCGTGCCGACCACCGCCGCCGCGCGCAGCCGCAGCAACAGCGGCTCGCGGACGGCCTTCGGGTCGTCCCCGCCGGCCGTCCACCGTTCCAGCTCGGCACGCCCTGCGGGCAGGACGTCGTACTCCTTCTTCTGCCCCCGCACCGGACCGTCCTGCGGGAGCGCCCGGATCAGCCCGGCCGTCTCCAGGCGGCCCAGCTCCCGGTAGATCTGCTGGTGGGTGGCGGACCAGAAGAACCCGATCGACCTGTCGAACCGCCTGGTCAGCTCCAGCCCCGAGGACGGCTTCTCCAGCAGGGCGGTCAGGATGGCGTGCGGCAGGGACATGCCCTGATCCTAGATCCCACCGGAGCACCCGCCCCCGTCAGATCGTGGCGGCCAGTTCGGTGCCCTGCTTCACGGCGCGCTTGGCGTCGAGTTCGGCGGCCACGTCGGCGCCGCCGATCAGGTGGGGGGTGATGCCGAGCTCGCGCAGGGCGGCGTCCAGGTCGCGGCGGGGTTCCTGGCCGGTGCAGAGGACGACGGTGTCCACGGGCAGGAGCTGCCGTTCGCCGTCCACGACGAAGTGCAGGCCGGCGTCGTCGATCAGTTCGTAGCTCGCGCCGGCGACCATGGTGACGCCGCGGTGCTTGAGCTCGGTGCGGTGGATCCAGCCGGTGGTCTTGCCGAGGCCGGCGCCGACCTTGGTGGCCTTGCGCTGCATCAGGTGGACGCTGCGCGGGGGGCGGGGCGGCTCGGGGCGGGTGAGGCCGCCGCGCTCGCGGTACTCCGGGTCGATGCCCCACTTGCGGTGGAACACCGGCGGGTTGAGGCTGGCGGCGTCGCCCTGGTCGGTGAGGTACTCGGCGACGTCGAAGCCGATGCCGCCCGCGCCGAGGACGGCGACCCGCTCGCCGACGGGCGCGCCGTCGCGCAGCACGTCCAGGTAGCCGACGACGCTGGGGTGGTCGATGCCCGGGAGGTCGGCCGGGGTGCGCGGGGTGACGCCGGTGGCGAGGACGATCTCGTCGAAGCCCTCGGCGGCGAGCCGCTCCGCGTCGACCAGTGCGCCGAGGCGCAGCTCGACCGCCAACTCGGACAGCCGGGTGCGGTAGTAGCGCAGCGTCTCGTCGAACTCCTCCTTGCCGGGGATCCGCCGGGCCACGTTCAGCTGCCCGCCGACGGTGTCGGCGGCATCGAACAGGGTGACGGCGTGGCCGCGTTCGGCGGCGGAGACGGCGAACGCGAGCCCGGCCGGGCCGGCGCCGACGACGCCGATCCGCTTGCGCCGCTTGGTCGGTGCGAGGACGAGTTCGGTCTCGTGGCAGGCGCGCGGGTTGACCAGGCAGGAGGTGATCTGCCCGCTGAAGGTGTGGTCCAGGCAGGCCTGGTTGCAGCCGATGCAGGTGTTGATGGCGGCGGAGCGGTCGCCCTGCGCCTTGGCGACGAAGTCGGGGTCGGCGAGCAGCGGGCGGGCCAGCGAGACGAGGTCGGCGCAGCCGTCGGCGAGCAACTGCTCGGCGATCTCGGGGGTGTTGATGCGGTTGCTGGTGACGAGCGGGATGCCGACCGAGCCCATCACCTTCTTCGTCACCCAGGCGTAGGCGCCGCGTGGGACGGAGGTGGCGATGGTGGGGATCCGCGCCTCGTGCCAGCCGATGCCGGAGTTGATGATGGTCGCGCCGGCCGCCTCGACGGCCTGGGCGAGCCGGACGACCTCGGCGAGGGTGGAGCCACCGGGGACGAGGTCGAGCATGGAGAGGCGGTAGACCAGGATGAAGTCGGGGCCGACCCGCTCGCGGACCCGGCGGACGATCTCGACCGGGAAGCGCATCCGGTTCTCGTAGGCGCCGCCCCACTCGTCCTCGCGGTGGTTGGTGGCGGCGGCGGTGAACTCGTTGATCAGGTAGCCCTCGGAGCCCATGATCTCGACGCCGTCGTAGCCGGCCCGCTGCGCGAGGGCGGCGCAGCGGACGAAGTCCTCGATCGTCTGCTCGACCTGCTCGGCGGTGAGGGCGTTCGGCACGTACGGGCTGATCGGGGCCTGGAGGGCGCTGGGCGCGACCAGGTCGGGGTGGTAGGCGTAGCGGCCGAAGTGCAGGATCTGCATCGCGATGCGGCCGCCGGCGGCGTGCACGGCGTCCGTGACGACGCGGTGCCGGTCGGCCTCCGCCTCGGTGGTGAGCATGGCGCCGCCGCCCCAGGGCCGGCCGGCCTCGTTGGGGGCGATGCCGCCGGTGACGATCAGGCCGACGCCGCCGCGGGCGCGCTCGGCGTAGAACGCGGCCATCCGCTCGAAGCCGTTCGGCGCCTCTTCCAGGCCGACGTGCATCGATCCCATGATCACGCGGTTGGGGAGGGTGGTGAAGCCGAGGTCGAGCGGGCTCAGCAGGTGCGGGTACGGCTTCCGGGCCCGGTGGGGGTCGGTGCTCATCGGCGTCTCCTGTGCGGCGTGCGGCGGCTCGTTGTTACCACACGGTAGGGGACGTGGAGCCGAGTATGCAACTAGTTGCATAAACGCGCCCTACGGGGGGCGACGGCCGGCCCCGCCCGGCCACGGCCGAAATTGCCTGACCCCCCGTCAGCTCGGGGCCGGATGTGCGTAGGGTTCCTCCTCGGCGGGGGTTCGCAGGAGCCCCGGGACCGGTGGGGGTTCGGAGGAACCCCGGGGAGGGGACGACTGTGCGAGGCGGATCGATAGCCGTGGTCGGCGGCAGCATCGCGGGGTGCGCGTTCGCGCGGGCGGCCGCCCGGGGCGGGGCGGAGCGGGTGGTCGTACTGGAGCGCAGCCCCGGCAGGCTGGAGGACCGCGGCGTGGGCCTCTGCGTGCTGGAGGACCGCTTCGCCGAACTGGCGGGCGCCGGCCACCTCGACGACGGCATGCGGTGGCACCGGCTGACCGAACGGCACTGGCTGGCGCGCGATCCCGACGGCGGGGGCGGACCGCGCGGGCGGCTACTCTGGGCGCAGGGGATGCCGTTCCGCTCCTACCACTGGGGCGTGCTCTGGCAGTCGCTGCGCGAACGCACCCCGGACAGTGTGGAGTTCCGGCTCGGCGAGGCCGTCCCCGCCGTCGGGAACGGCACCTCCGGTGCCGGCGCCCCGGGCACCGGCACCGACCACGCCTGGGTGACCGGCGCGGCCGGCGGACGCGAGCCGTACGACCTGGTGGTCGGCGCCGACGGCTACCGCTCGGTGGTCCGCGAGGCCGTCTGCCCCGAGGCCCGGCCCGAGTACGCGGGCTACGTCTGCTGGCGCGGCAGCTTCGACGCCCGGCTGCTGGACGGGCTGCCCGGCGGCGCGGCGCTCTGGCCGGAGCACGAGGTGATCACGGTCTGCTACCCCGGCGGCCAGGTGGTGCTCTACCGCATACCCGGCCTGACCCCGGGCTCCACCCAGGTCAACTTCGTCTTCTACGCGCCGACCCCGGCCTGGCTGCGGCCGGGTGACCCGACCAGCGTCCCGGCCGGCGCGCTCACCGGCGGGCAGTTCGAGGAACTGGCCGAGCTGGCCGAGCGGCACCTGCCCTCCTACTGGGCGGGGGTCGTCGCGCTCTCCCCCCGCGAGCGGACCTTCATCCAGCCGATCTACGACCTCGCGGCGCCGCGCCGGACCGCCGGGCGCCTGCTGCTCGCCGGGGACGCGGCCACCGTCGTCCGCCCGCACAACACCAGCGGCGCGGTCAAGGCCGTGCAGGACGCCTGCGCCTTCGAGGACGCCTGGCGGGCGGCGGACTCCTGGGCGGAGCTGCTGCCCGCGTACGACCGCGAACGCGGCACGGTGGGGCGGGAGATGGTCGAGGTCGGCCGGCGGCTCGGGCGGGCCCAGGTGACCGGGGCGCCCGACT
Source organism: Kitasatospora sp. NPDC028961 (assembly GCF_055564815.1). Lineage (NCBI taxonomy): Bacteria > Bacillati > Actinomycetota > Actinomycetes > Kitasatosporales > Streptomycetaceae > Kitasatospora > Kitasatospora sp. NPDC028961. The sequence goes on from NZ_JBVHVO010000030.1 coordinate 12,135, forward strand.
GGGCGACCATGGACGAGGAAGCGATGACCGCCTGGTGGCGCCAACAGGTCGCCGGTACGGGCGGGTTCGGCGGCCACGCGCTCGGTCACCCGCCGGCGGGGCGTCAGAACCCCTGAGTGTCAGGGTGATTCACCCCCGGACCGGCGCGCCGGCGGTCCGGGGGTGGCGCCGGCGTCTCAGACGTTGACGCCGTAGTCGGTGGCGATGCCGCGCAGGCCGGAGGCGTACCCCTGGCCGATGGCGCGGAACTTCCACTCGGCGCCGTTGCGGTACAGCTCGCCGAAGACCATCGCGGTCTCGGTCGAGGCGTCCTCGGAGAGGTCGTACCGGGCGATCTCCTGGCCGTTGGCCTGGTTGACGATCCGGATGAACGCGTTGCGGACCTGGCCGAAGCTCTGCAGGCGGGCGTCGGCGTCGTAGATCGACACGGGGAAGACCACCTTCGCCACCCCGGCCGGCACCGCGTCGAGGTCGACCCTGATCTGCTCGTCGTCGCCGTCGCCGCCACCGGTCAGGTTGTCGCCGCTGTGCTCGACCGAACCCTCGGGGCTGCGCAGGTTGTTGAAGAAGACGAAGTGCTGGTCCGAGACCACCTTGCCGAGCGCGTTGCAGAGCAGCGCGCTCGCGTCCAGGTCGTAGTCGGCCCCGGTGGTGGTCCGCACGTCCCAGCCCAGACCGACGATGACGGCGGTCAGGCCCGGCGCCTCCTTGGTCAGCGAGACATTGCCACCCTTGGCCAGCGAAACTCCCACGATGCCCTCCTCGGTTGCTCTCCCTCCGAAAGAATCTACAACACTGTAGAGATCACGAGAATCCATCCGACCTGATGCGCCCCCGTCGTGCGCCCCTGGCAGCACCCACCCGCGCGCCCCGGCTGTCCGACCCGCTCCCCGCACGTCGCCGCCTACTCACCGGGCTCAGCCGCCGCCCCCGCCTCGACCGCCCCCGCCGCGACCGCCGCCGCCCCCGCGAGCAGCTCGGCGACGTGCGGCGGCAGCAGGCAGGCCTGCCGCGCCAGCAGGTCGACGAAGGCCGCCGTCAACGGATCCGGCCGGGTCCGGGTGTACGCCGCGAGCGGGCGCCGCACGGGCGGCTCGGGCAGGCGGACCAGGCCGTCGAAGCCCGGCGGGACGAGGTTGGCGGGCACCAGCGCCGGCCCCAGCCCGGCCGCGGCCAGCAGTGGCGCGGCGGCCGTCTGCTCGGTCCGCACCGCGGCCCTCGGCCGGAACCCGGCCTCCGCGCACGCCCCGTCGAGCAGGTCGGCGAGGCCGTTGCCCGGCGCGTAGTGCACCCAGTCGCACCCGGACAGGTCCGCCAGCCGGACCACCCGGCCCGCCGGCACCGCGTCCGGTTCGGCCGGCAGCGCCAGCACGAACTCCTCGACGCCCAGCTCCCGGATCGGCCCCTCCCAGTCCGGCGGCGGCGTACCGACCGCGGCGTCGGCCTGACCGGCCGCCATCGCCGCGCGCAGCTCGTCGTTGTGGGCGTACTCGCGCAGCCGGATCCGCACCTTCGGGTGGAGCCGGCGCCAGGCCCGCAGCACCGGCGGCAGGATGCCGAGGCTGATCGAGTAGACGGTGGCGAGTTCGAGCTCGCCACCGTCCAGACCGGCCGCGAGACGGGCCGCGGTGCGCAGGCGCTCGGCGTCGGCGAGCGCGGCGCGGGCGTGCGGGAGCACCGCCCGGCCCATCGGCGTCAACCGGACGGCACGCGGCAGGCGCTCCAGCAGCGTCCCGCCGACGGCCCGCTCCAGCGCCCGTACCTGGTGCGAGAGCGCGGGCTGGGTGACGTGCAGCAGCTCGGCGGCCCGGGTGAACGAACCGGTGTCGACGACGGTCACCAGGTATTCGAGCTGTCGGAGAGTGGCCATGCACAGAGTTTATGGCTCGGCGAAAAGACAAGCCTTGGACGCATCGGTGCAGCTCGGCGCAGGGTGGAACTCGAAACCGCCCCCCTTCTCCCGGAGTATCGATCATGACCGCCACCTCCCCTGCCACCGCGCCCGCCCTCGCCCCCGCCGCCCTCGACGGGCGCCGCGTCGTGGTCGTCGGCGCCGGCTCGAACACCGGTCGCGCGCTCGCCCGCACCGCCTCCGCGGCCGGCGCCGAACTGGTCCTGGCCGGCCCCGACCCGCGCAAGCTGGAGTGGACCGCCGGCGAGCTGTCCGGCCCGGCCCGGGTCGTCCCCGTGGACCTCACCGACGAGGCGTCGATCGCCGCCCTCGCCGCCGCGACCGGCCGGTTCGACCATCTGGTCTCGACCGCCGCGATGCCCGCCAACGGCCCGCTCGCCGATCTCGAACTCGCCGACGTCCAGCGCGCGTTCGCGGCCAAGGTGGTCGGCCCGCTGCTGCTCGCGAAGCACCTGGCCGGCCAGGCCGCGACCGACGGGCCGGACGGCGCCTCGTTCACCTTCTTCTCCGGCGTCGCCGCCTGGCGCCCGGCGCCGGCCCGCACGGTGATGGCCGCCACCAACGGCGCGCTGGCCTTCCTGGTGCAGGCCCTCGCGGTCGAGATCGCCCCGGTCCGGGTCAACGCCGTCTCCCCCGGCATCGTGGACAGCGGCGCCTGGGACCGGATGGGCACCGACAAGGAGCCGTTCCTGCGCGCGGTCGCCGAGCGCAACCCCGCCCGCCGGGTCGGCAGCCCGGACGACCTGGTCCGCGCCGTCCTCTTCGCGATGGCCAGCCCGTTCGTCACCGGAACGGTCCTGCACGTGGACGGCGGCGGCCGCCTGGTCTGACCGCGAAGGCCGTGGGCGGGGCGCGGCGCCCCGCCCAGGTGGCGGAGCACGCGCTCCGGCCACGCCGTGAGGTCCGGCCTAGACTGGCCGTGCGGGCCAGGACCCCCGCGCGGGAGGTGCCATGCGCCGCCGGTACAGCTTCCACCTCGACCGGGCGGGCCGGTCCGTCACCGTGAACGTCCGCTCGGGCTGGATCACCGAGACCGAACTGCTGGTGGACGGCCGGGAGTGTGCCTTCCACCGCGTCCACGGCCACGGCCTCTACCCGCTCACCCTGGCCGTCCGGCTGCCCGAGGACCCCCCGCTGCCGGTCTCGGTCCGGCTGGAACGGACCGGCTCGGCGGAGCACCCGCTCACCTGCACGGTCGACCTGGACGGCACCGTCCACCCGGTGCCGGAACGCGTCGAGCAGTGAGGCGTTCCGGCACCGGGCGTTGAAGGCCGGGCGGCGAGGGCCCGGCGGTGAGGCTCGGGCGTTCCGGCACCCAGCGGCGAGGGCCCGGCGATGAGGACCCGTGGCCGGCCGCTACCCCGCCAGGGACTGCTCCACGATCTCCTCCACCGCCGCGCGGGCCCGGGCAGCGTCCGCCGCGACCAGCCCGATCCGGGTCCGCCGGTCGAGCACGTCCCCGGCGTCCAGGGCGCCCTCGTGCGTCACCGCGTAGGCGATCTCGGCACGGGTCACGTCGATGCCCTCGGCGATCGGCTCGGCGCCGCCCGCCGCCAGGACCTCACGGGCCGCGCCGCCGTGCCGGGCGAGCAGCGAGGCGGGCACGGCGCCCTCCGGCACCGGCCGGCTGTCCCGGTGCCCGGGCGCGCCGACCAGGGGCAGCCGGGCCGTCCAGCAGTCGCGGGCCGGCAGGCGGCGCAGGCGGACGGCGGTGTCCACCGCGTCCTCGGCCATCCGCCGGTAGGTGGTGAGCTTGCCGCCGACCACCGTGATCACCCCGGACGGGGACTCCAGCACCGCGTGCCGGCGGGAGATGTCCGCCGTGCTGCCGCCGCCGGTGTCGATCAGCGGCCGCAGTCCGGCATAGGCGCCGCGCACGTCCGCCCTGGTCAACTCGGTGGCCAGGGCCGCGTTGACGGTGTCGAGGAGGAAGTCGAGCTCGGCCTCGGTCGGCTGCGGCTCGTCCGGGACCGGTCCCGGCGCGTCCTCGTCGGTCAGCCCGATCGCCACCCGGCCGAGCTGCTGCGGCAGCGCGAAGACGAACCGGCTGGTCGAGCCCGGCACCGGCACGGTGAGCGCGGCGACGGGGTGGCCGAGCGCGGCCGCGTCGACCAGCAGATGGGTGCCCCGGCTGGGCCGCAGCCGGATCGACGGGTCGACCTCGCCCGCCCAGACGCCGGTGGCGTTGACGACCGCGCCGGCGGTGACGACCAGGGACTGCCCGGTCAGGCTGTCGACCAGCCGGACCGAGCTGCCGGTGACCTCCTCCGCCCGGACCCGGGTCAGCACGGTGGCGCCGTACTGCGCGGCCGTCCGGGCCAGTGCCACCACCAGCCGTGCGTCGTCGACCAGTTGGCCGTCGTGCGCGACCAGCGCACCCGCCAGGCCCACCGACCGTACGCCGGGCACCAGTTGGCGGGCCCGGGCGGCGTCCACCCGGCGCATCCGGGGCAGCACCGCCCCGGGCGTGCGCGCGCTCACCCGCAGCGCGTCGCCCGCGAGGAAACCGGCCCGGACCAGCGACGCCTGCCCGGGGCGCAGCAACCCCGGGAGCAGCGGGACGAGTTGCGGCAGCGGGCGGACCAGGTGCGGGGCGGTGCGGGTCATCAGCACGCCGCGCTCGACGGCGCTCTCCCGGGCCACGCCGATCCGCCCGGAGGCGAGGTAGCGCAGGCCGCCGTGGACCAGCTTGGAGCTCCACCGGCTGGTACCGAAGGCCAGGTCGCGGGCCTCGACGAGGACGACGCGGAGTCCGCGCGCGGCCGCGTCCAGCGCCACGCCGACGCCGGTCACTCCGCCACCGACGACCAGCAGGTCGACAGCCGGGGTGGCGGCGAGCGCGTCCAGCTCCACCTCCCGCCGGCGGGAGCTGAGTCGGGTGGTTCCGGCGAAAGGCCCGGCGTTGATCGTCATGGCGCGAGGTATCCGTTCGTCACGGCGTGCAGGGTAGGACGCGAGCGGTCAGGGGGCGTTCGACCGCGGGGCAGGCTGGCGCGAGGCAGGCGGCCGCGCGGCGGGCCGCCGTCCCGGCCCGAACCCCGCGAGCGGTCACGGCGCGAGGTATCCGTTCAGCGCCCGGGCCAGCTCGCGCCGCCAGGCCGCCTCCGGCAGCAGCTGCGCCACCATGCGGTGCGACTGGACGGTGGACTGGGCGATCAGCAGCACCATCGCGGCCAGCTCGACGGGCTCGCCGGCGCGGACCGAGCCGTGCGCCTGCCCCTGCTCGATGCCCCTGCGCAACGCCTCCAGCAGCCCGAGCTGGCTGGTGCCGAGCCGCTCGACGACGTACTCGAAGAGCGCGTCGGAGTCGGCCGAGCGCAGCAACGCGGCGAGCACCGGGTGGTCGCGCAGCCGAACGGCGACCTCGACGACGCCCTCGACGAAGGCGGCGCGGTCCTCGCCCACCAGCGGGACGGTGGCCTGGGTCGCCAGGATCTCCCGGGTGAGCAGGGCCCCGATCACCGCCCGGACGTCCGGCCAGCGCCGGTAGACGGTCGGCCGGCTGACCCCGGCGCGCCGGGCGATCTCGGCCAACTGCGTGCGGCGCACGCCGAGATGGACGATCAGCTCGGCGGCGGCGTCGAGAATGGCGTCATCGGTACTGCGCGGCTCGGCCGCACGCGGCTCGGCTCCCGGCGGCTCGGCCGCACTCGACTCGGCTCCACGCTGCGCAGGGCCGCGCGACTCCGCGCCGTGGGACTCGGTGCCGCGGGCCTCCGCGCCGTGGGACTCGGTGCCCGCCCCGGGGCCGACCGGGCGGCCGTCGTGATCATCGTTACTACTTGACATGATGTGTGAAACTGTAACGCATGGCACCTGAGACGCAAGCGGGACCGGCCCACGCCGCGCTGCCGCTCCCCCCGATGAAGTGGGACGCCTGGGGCGACCCGGCCCTCGCCAAGGAGCTGTCGGCCGACATCAAAGCCCTGCTGGCCGCCGCCCTCGGCGTCACCGGCGACGCGGCCCCCGGGCCCGCCGCCGAGGAGGTCACCCTGCGGCCCTCGCGGCTGACCGAGGCGGACCTGAAGGCGCTGGCCGCCGTGGTCGGCGAGACCCACGTCAGCGCGGCCCCCGCGGACCGCCTCCCCCGCGCGGGCGGCAAGTCCACCCCCGACCTGCTGCGCCGCCGCAGCCGCGAGCCGCAGGACGCGCCGGACGCCGTCGTGCTGCCGGGCGGCGAGGACGAGATCGCCGCCCTGCTCGCGCTCTGCGCCGAGCGCCGGATCGCCGTGGTCCCGTTCGGCGGCGGCACCAGCGTGGTCGGCGGGCTCGACCCGGAACGCGGCGGCCTCACCGCCGTCGTCTCGCTCGACCTGCGCCGCCTCGACGGGCTGCTCGACCTGGACGCCACCTCCGGCGAGGCCGTCCTGGGCGCGGGCCTGACCGGCCCGGCGGCCGAGGCGCTGCTCGCCGAGCACGGCTTCGAACTCGGCCACTACCCGCAGAGCTTCCGCTTCGCCACCATCGGCGGCTTCGCGGCCACCCGCTCCTCCGGCCAGGACTCCGCCGGGTACGGGCGCTTCGACGAGATGGTGCGCGGCCTGCGGGTCGTCACCCCGGCGGGCGTGCTGGACCTCGGCCGCGCCCCCGCCTCCGCCGCCGGCCCCGACCTGCGTGAGCTCTTCCTCGGCTCGGAGGGCACGCTGGGCGTGATCACCGCCGTCCGCGTCCGGATCCACCCGGTGCCCGCCGTGAAGGCCTACGAGGCGTGGTCCTTCCCGGACTTCGCCACCGGCGCGGCCGCACTGCGCGCGGTCGAGCAGCAGGACACCGGTCCGACGGTGATCCGGCTCTCCGACGAGGCCGAGACCATGGTCAACCTCGCGATGACGGAGAAGATCGGCGGCGAACCCGCCGTCACCGGCTGCCTGGCGGTCACCGTCTTCGAGGGCTCCGCCGACCAGGTCGCGACCCGTCACCGGCTCACCCGGGACGTCCTGCTCGCCGCTGGCGCCACCTCGCTCGGCGAGGCACCGGCCCGGGCCTGGGAGCACGGCCGGTTCAACGCGCCGTACCTGCGGGACTCGCTGCTGAGCGCAGGGGCGCTCTGCGAGACCCTGGAGACCGCGACCGACTGGCGACGGCTCGCCGACCTCCGCCTGGCGGTCACCACCGCGCTGACCGGCGCCCTGCCCGGCGCCCTCGTGCTCTGCCACATCTCGCACGTCTACCCGACCGGCGCCTCGCTCTACTTCACCGTCGTCGCCGCGCTCGGCGAGGAGCCGCTCGCCCGCTGGGCCGTCGCCAAGCGCGCCGCCGGGGACGCCATCCTCGCCAACGGCGGCACCATCACCCACCACCACGCCGTCGGCGCCGACCACCGGCCCTGGATGGCCGAGGAGATCGGCGAGCTGGGCGTCCGCATCCTGCGCGCGGTCAAGGCCGAGCTGGACCCGGCGGGCATCCTCAACCCCGGCAAGCTGATCCCATGACCGACCGGAGAACCATCACCCGGGTCGTTCTCCTCACCAACCCGGCCGCGGCCGCCGGCCACGCCGAGCCGGCGGCCCGCCGTGCCACCGACCGGCTGCGCGCCCTGGGCGTCGAGGTCGACGCCCGGGCGGGCTCCTCGGCCCAGGAGTCGCTCGACCTGGCCCGCGCGGCCGTCTCCGCCGGCTCCTGCGACGCGCTGGTGGTCGTCGGCGGCGACGGCATGATCAACCTCGGCCTCCAGGCCGCCGCGGGGACGGACGTCCCCCTGGGCGTCGTCCCGGCGGGCACCGGCAACGACCACGCCCGCGCGTACGGGCTGCCCCGCGGCGAGCCGGAGGCGGCGGCCGACGTCATCGCCGCCGGCCGCACCCGCACGGTGGACCTCGGCCGGATCACCTCGGCGGACGGCACGCGGCGCTGGTTCGGCTCCGTCCTCGCCAGCGGCTTCGACTCGCTGGTCAGCGACCGCACCAACCGGCTGCGCTGGCCGCACGGCAGGATGCGCTACAACCTCGCCATCCTGGTCGAGTTCGCCAACCTCCGCCCGCTCCCCTTCCGCCTCACCCTCGCCGACGGCACCGTCATCGCGCGCGACCTCACCCTCGCGGCGGTCGGCAACACCAGCAGCTACGGCGGCGGCATGCTCATCTGCCCCACCGCCGACCCCACCGACGGGCTGCTCGACATCACCCTGGTCGACGCCATGCCCCGCCACCGCATCGCCCGCTTCTTCCCCACCCTCTTCAAGGGCACCCACGTCGATCACCCGGAGGTCACCACCCACCGCACGCCCTCGCTGCGGATCGACTCCCCCGGCATCACCGCCTACGCCGACGGCGAGTTCATGGCCGCCCTGCCGGTCGACGTCGAGGCCGTCCCCGGCGCCCTGCACCTGCTCACCCCGGCCTGAAGACCGGCCTGAACACCGGCCTGAGACCAGTCTGAGACGGGCTGAGGCCCGGCCCGGGCTGCCCCGTCCGCCGGGCGGGGCAGCCCGGTCACCGACCCCCGGGGCCGGGCACCCGCACGGATGCCATACCGGCGGCGGTCGCGGCCTCGATCCCCAGGCCGGTGTCCTCGAAGACCAGACAGTCCCGCGGGGCGACGCCGAGCAGTCGGGCCGCCAGCAGGAAGGCCTCGGGGTCGGGCTTGGCCCGCGCGTAGTCACCGGCGCACACCAGGGTGTCGAACCGGTCGAGCAGGCCCAGCACCGTCAGCGAGGCCGCCACGGACTCCCGGGTGCTGCCGGAGACGACCGCGCTCGGGAGGCCCGACCCACGGGCGTGCTCGATGTGCGCCGCGATGCCGGGCACGGCGGTGAGCTGCGGCAACAGCGCGCGGTAGAGCTCCTCCCGGCGACGGGCGACGGCCTCCACCGGCATCGCCAGCCCCTGCGCCGCGTTGAGTTCGGCGATGATGTCCGCCACCGGCCGGCCGCCCCACGCGTAGAACAGGTTCTCGGGGAAGGCGCAGCCCCATTCGTCGAGCGCGTGCTTCCAGGCCCGGTAGTGCAGTGGCATCGAGTCCGCGACGGTCCCGTCACAGTCGAAGAGGTAGGCGCGGAACTCCCCGGCGGGCAGCGGAATGATCATCACCCCAGGCTATCCCGGCCCTTTTCCCGGCACCGCACGCCCCGACTTCGGTAGGACTCGCCGCGACGTCCGGGCGATGAGCTGAGCGTCCCCGGCCTCCGCGCAGGGGGTCGGACCGGCCGACTTCCTGTGCGGAGGTGCCGGACGGAGGATGCCGGGGCTGCCGGGGCCCTACCTCCCGGCGGTCACCAGCCGCGGGACCGGTCCGCCGCTGCCGCCCGCAGCCGCCTCACCTCGGCGATCAGGCGGGGGACGTCCTGGCGGGCGGCCGCGATGAAGTCGATGTCCGCGTCGAGCCTCGGGTCCTGTCCGGGCAGTTGGGCGCCCTCGACGAAGCGGCTGACGTAGATCTCGTCGTCCGGCTCCGCCTCGGGGCGGACCTGGATGAAGCTGTCGCCGCCGACGCCGTGGCGACCCTCCAGCCAGGCGGTCCACGGGCCCGGCGCCGCCGCGGCGGCGCGCCGTTCCATTGCGCTGAGGTCTTCCTCTGTCAACGGTCCGTCAGCTGTCATGCGCCGATCCTCCCGTCACCCCGCCCGGATGTCCACGTGCCGGGCCCGGGACGGGTGTCATCCGGCCGGTCCCGAGGAACGGGTGCGCGCGGTCAGCCGACGAGCCGCCGGCGCCAGTCCAGCGGTCGCACCTCGACGGCACTGGCCGGGTCGCCGTCCCAGTCCGCCGGCAGGCCGGCCACCGCCAGGGCGGCCACCACCTCACGGCCGACGGCGGCGGTGGTCTCCGCCGAGTCGTCGAAGCCCCCGTAGTACAGCGACAGCCCGTGGCCGGCGGCGGCCGCGTCGGTGCTCTGGGAGTGGAAGTAGACGAAGCCCCGGGCGTCCGGCGAGCCCGCGCCGGCGATCTCGGCCTGTCCGCAGGAGTGGCAGCAGGTGAAGTTCTCGCGGGCCGTGATGCCGGCCGCCTCCAGTGCCGTGAAGGCACGGGTGAGCCGGTCGGCGTCCGTCTCGCCCTCCCAGCCGGCCTGTTCCTCGGCCCGCTCGCGCCACATCCGGTCGACCAGGGCCCGGGCCTGCGCGGGCGAGACCGGTCGCCGGTCACCCTTGACCAGGTAGTCCTCCGCCAGTTCGGCGAGTTCGGCCCGGGTCGCGTAGCCGCCGGCCAGGCTCTGGCGGAGGCGGTCCTCCAGCTGCCTGCGGTCGTCGTCGGGCAGCTCCAGCGGCGGCGCCGGCGTCTCGGGCGCCGGTGTCAGGTCGAGCCGCCGCCAGGCCAGGCCGGTGTCCCAGCCGTCCGCCCGGCGGGCCCAGCCCGTCATCGCGGCGATCACCGGACCGGGGTCGTCGAGCAACACCCGGAAATGGCGGTCGTTCGAGCCCTCGCGGTGCTCCAGGGTGTAGTCGCCACCGGCCTCGTGCCAGACCTGGACGAACACCTCGGCGGGGCCGGCCATCCGCTCCACCACCAGGAAGCGGTCGCCCGGCCCGCCGATCCGGTGCACCAGCGCGGCCAGCGCCTCGGCGGTCACCCGAAGGTGCCGCTCTCCGTTCTCCGTCTGCACCTCGATCGCCGGCATGCGGGCCACTGTCGCACAGCCCACTGACACGTCGTCCGGGAGGTCCCTGCCGCACAGGGGACACCTGCCTCATGTGTCCGGGACTCCGGGCACCGAACCATGGACGCATGCCCCCCACGGGACGCTCTTCCCCCGACCCGGGGAAGTCGTCCGGAAAGGAAGCTCCGTGGCCATCCTCGGACAGTCCAACTGGCGGTACTGCGGCAAGTGCTTCGGCCTCTGGTTCAACGGGAACCCGACCAACGGCGTATGCCCCGCCGGCGGTGCGCACACCTCCTCGGGCAGCTTCGACTACCTCCTGCCCGCCAACAACTTCAGCGGCGTCGCGCCCGCGGGCGCCGGGAAGGAGGCCGCGACGGAGGACGACGACGGCGCCTGACCCCTCGCACGCCGCGGACCCCGGGCCGATTCGGCCCGGGGTCCGCGGTACGGACGACGAGTCAGCCCTTCGCGGCCGGCGAGGGGAGCGCACCGGACACCAGCGGCCACTCGCGGTGGAACGGCGGCAGCGGGAGCTTGCCCTCGAGGATCGGGGTGCCGAAGACCTTCAGATGGGCGAGCAGCGCGCCGTTCAGGTCGACCCCGCCCAGCAGGGCCCAGCTGCCCTGGAGTTGGGGCGCGCCGCCCGGGACGTCCACGGTGAGCGAGCCGTCGGCCCGGGCCCGCAGGTACGGGGCCACGGTGGCCTCGACGCCGACCGTGTCGTACAGGCCGACGCTCACCTCGGCGCCCAGCGCGGCCCGGGCGGCCGCCTTGCCGGTCAGCCGCACGTGGACCGGGGAGACCTTGGTGTCGGCGGCGTCGGTGGACGAGGTCCAGCCGTGCCCGCCGGCGTAGTCGGCGTGCACCGCCCAGGTACCGGTGACCTCCTGTTCGGCCTCCAGGTGGACCTGGCCGTCGGCGCTGACCTCCAGGTAGCAGGTGAGCCCGAGGTTCACCACGACCGGCAGACCGGCCACCGTGATGACCGGGCTGGCCTGGAGCTTGGCGAAGGGCACCCGGATCGGTGCGGCGCCGGTGTCTCGGGCGAAGTCACCGGTGACCTTCCACTGGGCGTGGGCGCCCAGGTCGAAGCCGATCGACGCGGTGCGCGGACTGCCCACGCCGGCACCGTGGTAGGCGAAGCGCACGGCGGGGTGGAGCTGGAGGGAACCGGAGGCGTCGGCGCTCACCCCCTCCGGGAGCGGGATCGGCGCCTTGACGTCGACCTCCAGCGTGCCGGACGCGTCGGCCGTGGTGGTGCCGTTCTCCCGGCCGACGGTCGCCTTGACGTCCTTGACCAGGGGCGTCACCTTGATCGCCTGGGGGTCGACGGCCACCTTGCCGTCCGCCTCGGCCCCGCCGAGCAGTTCGGTCAGTGTCGCGGGCCGGGTCGCCAGGGAGACCGACCCGCCGCTCGCCGAACGGACGGCCGTGACGGCGACCAGGGCGCCCTGCGGCGCGGCGGCGGTCGGCGGGCTGGCGATCAGCTGGCCGGGCCGGACGGCCTCGACCGCGGCCGTCGACCCTGGCGAGGGGCTCGCGAACGGGGTCGCGGACGGGCCCGCGGACGGGCCCGCGGACGAACCGGCGGACGGGCTCGCCGACGGACCCGCCGAGGGCGCCGACGACCCCGCGGCCGCCAGGACCGCCGTACCGGCGGCCGGGTCGTACGCGGTGAGCTGGAGGTTCCGGGCCGCCGGGGAGACGGCCGCGCCGTCCGCACCGGGCACACCGACGGCGGCCTGCTGCGCGCCCGGTTGCGCGGCCGCCACCGGCAGGGTGGTGGTCGCCGGACGCCCGGCGGCGGTGGGCACGCTGGCCGGGGCGGCGGCCCGGGCCTGCGGCGAACCGGTCGGGGTGACGGCGGCGACCGGGTGGCCGGCACCGGAGGCCGGGGCGGCGACCGGGGCACCGCCGGTCGCGTCGGCCGTCGGGGAGCCCGGCCGGTCGCCCGAGGTCGGCCCGCACGCGGCGACACCGAGCAGCACCAGTGAGACGAGGGCAGGGCGGACCGCCATGCCGAGGGAACTCTTCAACAGGACTCTTTCGGAGCGGCGGACGAGGACACGACCGCCCGTGATCAGTGGAGGCAGGGAGGCGGCTCGCACGGCCGCGCCGCCATGTTACTGACGAGGAATCACCTTGTCGAAGTCATGCACATGCCCCACCGGCACCCGCAACGGTCCCCAACTCATCAGCTGGAGAGACGAGTTGACGCCACGGAGACGCGCCGACCCCGACCTTCGACGGGCCTCGGTCCCCCGCCAACCCGTCGACCGGCGGGGTCCGCACCCCCGCCGACCGGGTGGCGCCCGAGCCCGTCGGCCGGCCGCCTGCGCCCGCTACGGCGGCCCTCGCCGGCACCGGGCGGCGCTACGACGGCCGGCTGCCGTGCCCGCCGGACCCCGCCGACCACCGGTCCGGGCTGCTGGACGTGTGAAAGGCGGCGGCCGGGGCGGGCCGTGACCCGGAGGCGATCACCCCCGGCCTCTTCGTCTCGGTCCGCGTGGCCGAGGACGTGGCCGCCGGCCGTCTGGCGCTCGACGCCTACGCACGGGCCGACTACGGCCTGCCGCTGGAGGAGTCGGAGCGGATCCAGGCGGTCGTGACCGGCCCGCCGGAGGACGTCGTGGCCGGCCTCGCCCGGTACCGGGACGCGGGGGCCCGCCATGTCGTCGTCCGCCCGGTCGCGCTCGACCTCGCCGACCAGCGCGACCAGCTGCGACGGCTCGCCGCACTGCTGCCCGAACTGGCCTGACAGCCCTGCCTGGAGGACCGGGCGGCCCGGGTCAGATCCCCCGCTTCGCCGTGATCACCCGGTCGTCGATCGCGGACAGCAGGGCGGCGTGGTCGGCCTCGGTCCGGTCGGCGTAGCTGACGGCGAAGTCGGCGATCGCCTCCGCGAAGGTGTCCGACGAGCCCAGGTAGCCGGCGATGGCGAGCCGGTCGCCGGAGCGGGCGTGGGCGCGGGCCAGCGCGCGGCCGCAGAGGTCCGCGTAGTCCCGCAGACCGGACCTCGTCATGTCGGCGATCTCCACCGAGCCCTTCATGTCCCGCAGTTGGCGCCCGTAGTAGTGGCGGCCGGCCGGGCCGGTGGTCCAGCCGAGGAAGATGTCGCTGACGGCCTGCATCAGGTGCTGGCCGACCACCACCCGGCGGCCGCCGTGGGTACCGGTCACCTCGGCGTCGACCCGGCTGCCGGCGGGCAGGTGGTCCTCCAGGACCGACCGGGTGGCCTCCTTGACCTGGAGGAAGAGCGGGTCCCGGGCGTCGCGCCCCTCCAGCAGGATGATGTAGCACCGGGTCCCGACACTGCCGACGCCGACCACCTTGCGCGCCGCGTCGACGAACTGGAACCGGTCGAGCAGGACGCGGCGGTCCTCGCTGAGGGTGGCCCGGTAGTCGCTGAAGATCTGCCCGACGGCACCGAACTCGTTCTTCGTCAGCGGCTGGATCAGCGGCGGCTCGCTGATGATGTGGCGCTGGCCGTCCCGTTCCTCGGTGAGCTTGCCGAAGGCCTGCAGGCTGGTGCGGCGCCGGGCGTGCGCCATACCGGCCTCGACCCGCTTGCGGCGCTTGGACCTGCTGATCAGCGGGAGGAGGTCCTCGGTGTCGATCCGGGCGTACCAGACGTCGAGTTCGCCCATCGCCGCCAGCCGCCGCATCGCGGTGGCGTAGCCGAGGGCGGCGGTCAGCGCGGCCCGGCGGACGTGCGCCTCGTCGTTGCCGTTGTCGCGGGCCGCGACGGCGGCGCTCGCGGCGAGCCGTTTGACGTCCCACTCGAACGGGCCGGGGTAGGTCTCGTCGAAGTCGTTCAGGCCGAAGAGCAGCGCCCGCTCCGGCGAGGCGTACATGCCGAAGTTCGCCAGGTGGGCGTCACCGCAGAGCTGGACCGTGATGCCGGTGTCGGGGACGGCCGCGAGGTCGGCGGCCAGCACGGCGGCCGCGCCGCGCAGGAAGGCGAAGGCCGAATCGGCCATCCGGCCGTAGCGGATCGGCAGCAGCTCGGCGACCCGGTCCGCCCCCTGCCGCTCCAGCACGGCGATCGGATCGGGCCGGTCGGCCGCGGGGATCCAGCGGCCGTGGGCCGAGCGCGAGACCCGTTCGCGGGCGGCCCGGCCGCGCCGGCGGCGTTCGGCGGGACTGGTCATGCGCGCGCTCCTCGGTCGGACGGCAGGGCCGGTGCCCCTCCCGCGACGCTAGGTCAACCGCCGGGGCCCGGCACGTCGAGGCGCCGGCGGGCGGGACGGCCGCCCGCCGGCGCGCGGCCGAACGGGTGAGGGGACGGAGCGGTGGCCACCGGCCCGGCCGGCGTGCTACTCCACGACGAAGTCCGCCATCATCGCCATGTCCTCGTGCTCCAGGTTGTGGCAGTGCAGCATGTACGTCCCCGGGTAGTCCGTGAAGCGAACCAGGATCTCCACCGACTCGGCCGGCCGCAGGTCCACGGTGTCCTTCCAGCCGGCGTCGTAGCGGCCGGGTTCGGCGCCGTTGCGCGAGAGCACCTGGAAGGGGTCCAGGTGCAGGTGGACGGGGTGGTGGACGTCGGTGAAGAAGCGCCACTTCTCGACGGTGCCGAGGGCGGGCCGGGCCAGCGAACGGCCCGGCTGGTAGGGCTGGTTGTTGATCGTCCAGCCGTCGTTGCGGCTGCGGCGGAAGCCGAAGGTCCGGGTGGTCACGGCGGCGGCCGGATCGAGCCGTTCGAGGGTGCAGAGCCGCTCGGGCACGGCCGAGTCGTCGGTGACGGTCCGCGAGGACACGTCGAACACCATCACCTCGGCGTCCCGGTCGGTGCCGAACCGGTTCATCAGGCGGACCGACGTCCCCGGCGGGTAGCGGGCGAAGTCGACCACCAGGTCGAAGCGTTCGGCCGGGGCGATCTCCAGCGCGTCGTGCGCCAGCGGGGCCTCCAGCAGGCCGCCGTCACCGCCGATCTGCACCAGCGCGTCGCCGCCGGAGGGCTGCGGATCGAGCTCGAGGCGATAGAGGCGGGCGTTGGAGGCGTTCAGCACGCGCAGCCGGTAGCGGGCGCGGTCCACCGCGAGCCGGGGCCAGGGGGCGCCGTTGACCAGGATGACGTCGCCGAGGACGCCGTTCATGTAGTCGTCGGTGACGCCCGGGACGGCCAGCGCGGCATCGGTGGCCGGGTACTGGAAGGAGCCGTCCTCGGCGAAGGAGCGGTCGGCGAGCATCAGCGGGACGTCGCGTTCGCCGCGCGGCAGCGGCAGCGCGTCCTCCTCGTCGTCGTGGACGAGGTGGAAGCCGGCCAGGCCGCGCCAGACGGCGGGGCCGGTGAAGCCCATCCGGTGGTCGTGGTACCAGAGCGTGGCCGCGCGCTGGTGGTTCGGATAGGTGTAGGTGCGCTCGCCGTCGGCGGTCCGGGCGGCGGCCGGGTCGGCCGGGTGGTGCTCCATCCCCGGCATGCCCGCCATCCCGGCCATGTCCTGGGCGCCCCGGGCACCGCCGCCCCCGACCGGCAGCAGCAGGTCAGTCGGGTAGCCGTCGCTGTCCGCCGGGGTGTGGCCGCCGTGCAGGTGGACCACCGAGGGCACCGGCAGCTCGTTGCGGTGGCGGACCACGCTCTGCCGCCCGGCCCGCACGGCGAAGGTCGGGCCGGGGAAGCTGCCGTCGTACGTCCAGGCCTCGGTCCGCAGGCCGGGCAGGATCTCCAGCCGCGCGCTCCGCTGGGTGATCTCGTAGTAGTCGGTGGTGCTGTCGGTGCGGACCGGTTTCAGTACCGGCGGCACCGGGAGCGGCACCTGGAACGGGGCGGGCGGCTCCATCGCGCTGAGCAGCAGCCGGCCCGGCCGGGCCTCGGCCAGCAGCCGGGTGGCCGAGGGGAGGGCGAAGGCCCCGATCCCGCCGGTGCCGACCACGGCCGCGCCGATGCCCAGGAACCGGCGGCGGTTCACTGGGCGACCTCCACCGGTCCGCCCGGGCGGGGCAGCCGGCCGGCGCCCTCGGGGTCGGCCGCGGTGGCGCCGGCGCGGGCCGGCAGCGGCAGCCGCCAGGCGCCGGCCAGGCCGGCCAGGATGCCGCCGACCAGCAGCACACCGAGCACCACGTGCACCCCGATCGCGCGGTTGTAGCCGACGGCGGTCTGCAGGGTCACCGTCGCCACCAGGAGCACCGCGAGCCACAGCGGCCCGCGCGGGCCGCGCCGGTCACGGCCGGGCCGCCGGACCAGCGCCCCGGCCACGAGCTGGCAGCACGCCGCGACGAGCACCGCCCGCGCGGCGGCCTCGTGCAACGCGAGCGACTCGTAGTGGCCGTTGAGGTAGCTGCCGGCCAGCACGGTCTGCAGGACGGCCAGCGCGGCCAGCGCGGTGGCGCTCGCCCGCAGCAGGATCAGCGGCCGACGGGGCACGGGGGCCACGGGAGGACTGCTCATGGGTGGGCTTCTCTCTGCTCGGCCGTGAGGCGGGAACCGGTGCGGAAGGGTGCGAAGGGGCTGCGGAACGACGGCGGAGGGAACGGCTGTGGAGGGAACGGCTGCGGAACCGGTGCGGAACGGGTGCGGGAACGGCCCGGCGGGCCTGGGCGGAGAGGGAACGGGAAACGCCTCCGGAGGCGGCTCGGCCCCGGACGGCGCGGCCGACACCGTAACCGACCGGGCTCCCGGATCGGTGGCGCCGAACCGGGGGCAGGTCGATCACCACCCCGTTGCGCCCGCCTGGGCCGGAGCCCTCACCCGAACGGGCGGTACGCCACCCGCGCGCACCGCCCGTCCCGCCACCCCGAGGCCGCCCCGAGGCCCAAACCCCCACCCCCCGGCCCACCCGAACGGGCGGTACGCCACCCCCGCGCACCGCCCGTCCCGCCGTCAGGAGCCCCCAGGGGTCCGCGCTACTGCCGGCCCCCGCCCGCCGCCACCGGGTGGGCCCGCAGCAGGAGGCGGGCCGGCAGGCCGGTCGAGCCGAGGCAGAGCAGCACCGCTCCGGCGGCCAGCGGCAGCGCGAGGCCGACCGGGATGTGCGGCGCCGAGCCGGTGATGCCCCGGGTGATCGGCAGCAGGGTGATCCAGGCGATCACCGCACCGACCGCCAGCCCGGTCGCGGCGACCAGCAGCGCCTCCCAGCGCATCATGCCGCGCACCTGACGGCGGGTCGTCCCGGCCAGGCGGAGCAGCGCCACCTCCCGGCGGCGGTCCAGCACCGTCATCGCCAGGGTGTTGGCGGCGGTGACGGCGGCGAAGCCGCCCAGCACACCGGCCATCACCGCGTTCGCCCAGGCGCCGATCTCCTGCGCCTTGTCGGCCTGGGCGACGAAGCCGGCCCGGTCGGCGACGGTGGTCGCGCCGGCGCCGGAGAGGTTGCCCAGTGCGGCGGCCACGGCGGCCCGGTCGGCACCGGGGGCGTCCGCGACCAGCAGCTGGCTGTCGTAGCCGGCGGTGACGTGCTCCGCGACGGCCGCCCGGGGCAGCAGCACCTGGCCGAAGCCGAGGCCGCGCTCGTAGGTGGCGACCACGGTGGGCTTGACCGGGGTGCCGTCACCGAGCCAGAGCGGGGCGCGGTCGCCGACCGTGACGCCGAGGGCGTCGGCCAGACCGGCGTCCAGGGCGACGGTGTCGGCCGAACGGGCGAGCTCGGCCAGCGAGCCGCTCTTCACCCCGAGGTCGAGCACCGCGGGGAGCTTCGCCGGGTCGCCGCTGATGCCGAGCGTGTTGGCGGTGCCGAGCATGCTGCCGTCGCGGTACACCGTGCTGGTGCGCAGCACGCCGACGGCGGCGTCCACGCCGGGCACCTTGGCGGCGCGGTCGGCGCTGCCGGCGGGCAGGCCGGGGCCGGTCGAGCCGACCACGTGGTCGGCGGTGATGCCGGTGCGCACCTGCTCGCCGGTGACGTGGGTGATGGTGCTCTGCATGAAGAGCAGGGTGCCGCAGAAGGCGGTGACCATGACGATCGGCGTGATCGCGGAGGCCAGCCGGCGGGCGTTGGCCCGGGTGTTGTCGACGGCGAGCGAACCGGGCGCGCCGGCCCCGGCCCGCAGCGGGAGACCGAACACCCCGGCGGCGACCCCGGCCACCCAGGGACCGAGCAGGGCGACGGCCATCAGGAAGCACATCACCACGCCCAGGGCGGTGTTGGCGGCCTTCGAGCCGTCCAGGCCGGCCGCGACGGCGGCGAGCGAGACACCCCCGGCGGCGAAGAGCAGCCCGACCACGGTCCGGACCTTGCCGGGCCGGCCTGCCTCGACCGCCGCCGCGCCGAGGGCCTGGCTGGGCCGCAGCCGGGACGGGCGGCGGGAGGCGAAGAAGCCGGCGGTCAGCGCGGCGATCGTGCAGGTCGCCACGGCGGCGAGCATCGGGATCGGGCCGACGTCCAGCGGCACGGCCGCCGGGACGGCGCCGCGGTCGGCCAGCTCGCCGAACCACCAGCGGGCCAGCGCGAGGCCGGGGAGGATGCCGAGGGCGCCGGCGATCGGTGCCACCAGCACCGCCTCGGTGGCGATGGTGCGGCGGATCTGGCGCGGGGTGGCGCCGATGGCGCGCAGCAGGGCGAACTCCCGGGCCCGCTGGCCGGTCGCCAGGGCGACGGTGCTCATCACGACGAACACCGCGGTCATGGTGGCGATGCCGCCGAAGGAGCCGCCGAGGGCGGTGAGCATGGTCCGGCTCTCGGCGAGCAGCGGCTGCTCGACGGCGCCGCGGGCGTCGCCGGTGAGCACCTCGGCGTCGCCGCCGACGGCCTGGCGGACCTGGGCGGCGAGGGTCTTGGCGGTGACGCCGTCGCGGGGGACGACGGCGATCGCGTCGACCCGGCCCGGGTGACCGGAGATCCGGTCGGCGACCTGGTCGGCGAACCACGCGGTGGCGGCCGGATGCTGCGGGCCCGCCCCCGGGGAGGCGGCGAGGCCGGAGATCCGGTAGGTGCCGGCGCCACCGGGCCCGGTCAGTGCGAGGGTGGCGCCCGGCGCGAGGTGGGCGGCGTGCGCGGTGTCGACGTCCAGGACGACCTCGCCCGCGCCCGGCGCACGGCCCTCGACCAGCTTCTCGCCCGCTCCGGCGATGCCGAGGGCGGCGATGCCCCGGCCGGTCAGACCGGGCAGGCCGGGGGCGGAGCCGGCCGGGATCGGGAAGGCGGTGTCCGGCCGGGCGGCCGCGACGCCGGGCTGGGCCGCGATCCGCCCGGCCAGCGCCGCGTCGAGCCGGGCCCGCTCGGGGACGGGCAGGCTCTCGACGTCCTCGTCCCCGCCGGTCTTGACGGTGATCTCGACGGCCGCGTCCGGCGCGACCAGCACCGGGGCGGCGGCGTAGCGGCTCGGCGGCACGCTCGCGGTGAGGCCGGTCTGCAGCAGCGTGCCGCAGGCCGTCACGATGGCCGCGCCGAGCAGCAGGGCCAGGAAGGTGCCGACGAAGGAGGCCGGCCGGAAGCGCACCGAGGCGCGCGCGAGTCCGTTGCTCATGCCGCCGCTCCGACCGGGCGCGCCGCCAGCGTGACCATGCGGTCGGCGACGGCGTTCGGGTCCGGGTGGTACAGCTCGCCGGCGAACGCGCCGTCGGCGAGGAACACGGCGCGGTCCGCGAAGGAGGCCGCCACCGGGTCGTGGGTGACCATGACCACGGTCGCGCCCATGGTGTCCACGGCGCGGCGCAGCAGGCCGAGCACCTCGTGCGCGGTGCGGGTGTCCAGCGCGCCGGTCGGCTCGTCGGCGAAGACCACGTCCGGGTCGGTGATCAGCGCGCGGGCGATCGCCACCCGCTGCTGCTGGCCGCCGGAGAGCTGGCCGGGCCGCCGGCCGGCGTGCTCGCCGAGACCGACCTGGGCGAGCAACTCCCGGGCCCGGGCACGGTCCTGGCGCTCACCGGCGAGGCGCTGCGGGAGCAGCACGTTCTGCTGGACCGTCAGCGAGGGCAGCAGGTTGAAGGACTGGAAGATGAAGCCGATCCGGCTGCGGCGCAGCTTGGTGAGCCGGTTCTCGCTCAGCCGGGTGATCTCCTCGCCGCCGAGGTAGACCTCGCCGCCGTCCGGGCGGTCCAGGCCGGCCGCGCACTGCAGGAAGGTGCTCTTGCCGGAGCCGGACGGCCCCATCACCGCGGTGAAGCTGCCCCGGTCCAGCGACAGGTCGATCCCGCGCAGGGCGTGCACGACGTCGCCGCCGCGGCCGTAGCTGCGCCGTACCGCCCGCAGCTCGATCGCTGCGTGGGCGCCGGGGCGGCCGTACGGCTCGGTCTGGGGGTGCTGGCGGCGTGCCATGGAGGGGCCTTCCTTCGGGAATCGTCGCTGGTCGTCGACGTGTTCCAGCCTAGGAAGGGCGGGTGCTCCGAACCATGGAGGCCGCTGGCGGACGGACCGGGGGGTTATCCCCACCCCGTTCCTCCGCCTTGCCCCCGGCCCGGAGCCCCGGAGTTCTTTCGGGGCTCGTCGGAGTCCTACGGACCGACGGAACTCTCGGGACTGGAAGAGCGCTTCGGACCGGAGGAGCGCTTCGGACCGGCGGAGCGCTTCGGACCGGACCGGTGGGGCCCGGCTCAGAGCAGGTCGCCCTCGATCCGCCGGTACGCCGCGCCCAGCGGCGCGAGGACGGGGTGGGCGGGGTCGAACGCCGT
Source organism: Kitasatospora sp. NPDC028961 (assembly GCF_055564815.1). Lineage (NCBI taxonomy): Bacteria > Bacillati > Actinomycetota > Actinomycetes > Kitasatosporales > Streptomycetaceae > Kitasatospora > Kitasatospora sp. NPDC028961. Next base: position 33,131 of record NZ_JBVHVO010000030.1, read on the forward strand.
CCCGTCGATCGCGGCGATCGGCCGGACGCCGACACCCGCGTTGACCGCGAAGGCCGCCACGAACCGGTCCAGGCCGGCCGGGTCGACGCGCTCGCGCCGCTGCGGGCCGGGGTGCGCGGCGGCGAGCAGCGCGGCGGTGACGCCGGGCAGCGCGGGGCCCTCCGGCCAGACCACCTGCCGGCCGTCGTGGAAGCCGACGTTCCAGGTGGCCCCCTCGGTGATCCGGCCGTCCTCCCCGGTCAGCAAGGCATCGTCGTAGCCGTCGAGTTGGGCCTGCCGGCGCAGTCCGACCAGACCGAACAGGCCGACGTGCTTCACCTCGGGCAGCTCGCGCCGGTACGCGGCGGTGCGCACCCGCAGCGGACCGGGGGCCGCGGCCGGGGCCGGGCGGGTGGTCACCAGCAGCCGGGGCAGGGCGGGCGCGGCCGGGCGCTCCAGCCCGAGCGCCGGATCGAACACGGTGACCCGGACGATCACCGGAGCGCCGTCCGCCGGGAGCACCCGGCGGATCCGCTGCCGGACCAGCTCCCGGTCCAGCTCGGCGCCGAACACCGTTCGGCAGTCCCGGACCAGGCGGTCCAGGTGCAGGGCCAGGCCGCGCACCCGGCCGGACTCCACCCGCAGGGTGGTGAAGTGCCCGTAGTTCAGCAGCCCCAGGGCGGCGAGCTGCCCGGGGTCGGCAGGCGCGCCGTCGATCTCGATCTCAGCCATCCCCCGAGTCTCCCAGCCGTCCGGCCGCGGGTGTGCGCGGCCGTCCGCGAACGGTGGTGGGGGCGGCGTCACGGCCCCTGCGGGGCGGTGCTCGGCAGCCGGTCGGCCGGGCCGGGCACCTGCGGGGCCCGGTCCGACTCCCGCAGGACTGGCCGCTCCGGCCCGGCGCCCTCCCGCCGGTAGGGGGAGACGACGCGCCGGCCGGCGTCCCGCGCGAGCCGCTCGAAGTGCTCGATCTTGTACGCGAGGCCCTCCGGCTCGCCGGTGTCGGACCAGCGCCAGGCCTCCGCCCACCACTGCGGACCGCGCACCAGCGGCCGGCCCGCCAGCGCGAGGTGCAGGGCGAGCGTCGAGCGGGCGAAGTCGTGCACCCACCCGTCGCTCTGCCGGTAGGCGGCCGTCTCGTCCAGGCGCAGCCACCGGCCCTCCCGCCCGGCGGCGAGCAGCGGCACCCAGCCGTGGCGGGCGTCGGAGACCAGCAGGAGCAGCCGGTCGTCCTCCTCGCGCACCCGGTAGGACGGCAGCTGCGGCATCCGGGCGAGGCCGAGGGCGTGCTTCCAGGAGACCACCCAGAGTCCGCGCCGCAGGTAGTAGCGGACGGCGTGCTGCCAGGTCCAGTGCGCGTCCAGGCGGTAGCCGGGCATCCCCTCGGCCGCGGCCGCCCGGTACACCTCGTCGAGCACGGCGGCGGCGTGGCCGCGGCCGCGCGCGCCGGGGCGCAGGTAGAGCGAGGAGACGGCCAGTTGGCCCGGTCCCCTGGTCCAGTTGTCGACCGCCACCGTGCCGACCGGCGGCCCGTCCCGGCCGTCCGGGCCGTGCACCCAGTAGCGGCGGCGGTAGAGCCCACCGTCGGGCCACTCCCGGCCGCTCTCGCCGAGCCGCTCGCGCAGCACGCGCTCGGCCTCCGGGGTCAGGGCGTCCGGGTCCACCCGCTCGCCCAGCTCGCCCTCGGCACGGGACGCCACGTCCCAGAGCTCGAACCGCCGCCCGTCCCCGCCGTCCACCGTCCGCAGCCGGGGCACCGCCGCCAACCGCTCCTGCGCCCGCTCCACCGCGGCATCCCACGACCTCACCACGGGACCACGATAGCGAGATTCGCCACCGAACGTGTTTCCGCCGTCACCGAACGTCAGGACGAAGGGGGGCGGGCGACGAAGGTAGGGGAAACCCGACCCCAGGTCTCGACCTGGCCGTCATGACCCGGCCGTACTGCGCCGCTGGAATGAAGGGGTGCTGAATCACCGAGGCAGACGCGACCACCGCGACCGGGGCCACCATCGACCCGGAGGAGCCCAACTCACCTACCGGGCCGGGTGGTTCGACCGGCGAGCACCGTGGTGCGCCGGCTGGCTGACCGCGGCCGGCTGGGCGGCGGCCTTCCCGCTCGTCTCCGGGCTCGGGCCGCACCGCAGTTGGGGCACCATCGCCGCAACGGGCTATCTGGCGGCGGCCGTTGCCGTACTCGTGCTGCCGTGGCGTCTGGCCCGCTCCTGGTCCGTGGCGGTGGCCCTGCTCGGGGCCCTGGCCCTGCCGCTGCTGCGGCTGGTGCTGACCGGTCAGGGGCAGAGCGAGGTCGCCGTCATCGAGCGGTCCGCGGAGCTGCTGCTCCGGCACGGCACCCCCTACCTGGCCGATCCGCACACGGTCTCCGAGTACACGCCGTACCTGCCCGGCATGGCGCTGTTCGGGCTGCCCCGCGCGGTGCTGGGCGCACAGGAGTGGCCGGCCCGACTGCTCGGGGACGCCCGGCTCTGGTGCGCCGCAGCGTTCCTGGGCTGCCTGTTCGCGGCCGGCCGCCGGCACCGGCCCGCGCTCGCGGCGCTCACCGCCTCGCCGCTGGTCGCGCTGCCGCTCTGTGTGAGCGGCGTGGACCTGCCGATGACCGGCCTCTGCTGCCTGGCCCTCGCCCTGGCCGCCCGGGGCCGCCCCGGCGCCGCCGGGCTGGCGCTCGCCGCGGCCTGCGCGCTCAAGTGGACGGCCTGGCCCGCGGTCGCGGTCGTCGCGGCCCTGCTCGCCGCCACGGCCGGCCGGCGGGCGGCGCTGCGCGCCACGGCGGTCGCGCTGGCGGGCACGGCCGCCCTCGTCCTGCCGGGGGCGCTGCGCTCGCCCGGCCCGATGTTCCACCAGGTGTTCGCCTTCCCCACCGGACGCGGCCCGCTGCCCACCCCGGCGGGCAGCCCGCTGCCCGGCCGGCTGCTCGCGGACCTCGGCCCGGCCGGCTGGTACGCCGCGGTGACGCTGCTGCTGCTCGGCGGACTGGCCGTCGCCGCCTCGCTGGCGCTGCGCCCGCCCCGGGACGCCGTCGGCGCCGCCGACCGGCTCGCCCTCGGGCTCTGCGTGGCCTTCCTGCTCGCACCCGCCGGGCGGTTCGGCTACCTGGCGCTACCGCTCCTGCTCACCCTCTGGGCCCGCTCGCAGGCCCCCACCGCTCCCCGCACCGGCGCCCTCGCCGACGCGCTCACCGATCCGCTCACCAATCCCCGAACCGATCCGCTCACCGACCCCCGAACCGAGGTTGCACCGACCCCATGGCCGGCACACTCATCATCACCAATGACTTCCCGCCCCGGCAGGGCGGCATCGAAACCTTCGTCCACGCCCTGGCCACCCGTCTGCCCGCCGACGAGGTCGTCGTCCTCACCTCGGACGAGCCCGGCGCCGCCGCGCACGACGCGGCCCTCCCCTTCCCGGTGATCCGCGACCGGTCCCGGACGCTGCTGCCGACCAGCAGGGTCACCCGGCGGGCCGCCGAGATCGCCCGCGCGCACGGGTGCGACCGGGTCTGGTTCGGCGCCGCCGCCCCGCTCGCCGCGATGACGCCCGGGCTCCGGCGGCAGGCCCCCGGGATCGCCCGCACGGTCGCCACCACGCACGGCCACGAGATCTGGTGGGCCCGCACCCCCGGGGCCCGCCGTCTGCTCCGGCGGATCGGCGACCACGTCGACGTGGTCACCTACCTCGGCGAGTACACCCGGGCGCGGATCGCCCCCGCGCTCGGGCCCCGGGCCCGGCTGGAACGGCTCGTGCCGGGTGTGGACGCGGAGCGCTTCCGGCCGGCGGGCGCGGGCGCGGCGGGCGCCCCGGACACCGGCGCGCCGATGATCCTCTGCGTGGCCCGGCTGGTCCCCCGCAAGGGTCAGGACGCCCTGATCCGGGCCCTCCCGCTGATCCGGCGGACGGTGCCGGGAGCGGTCCTGGTCCTGGTCGGCCGGGGCCCGGACGAACGGCGGCTGCGCGCCCTCGCCCGGCACCACACCGAGCCCGGCTCGGTGGTCTTCGCCGGCGGCCGGGAGCACGCCGCGACACCCGCCTACTACGCGGCGGCGGACGTCTTCGCGATGCCGTGCCGCACCCGGCGGGCCGGTCTGGAGGCGGAGGGCCTGGGCATCGTGTTCCTGGAGGCGGCGGCCGCCGGGCTGCCGGTGGTCGCGGGCCGGTCCGGCGGCGCGCCCGACGCCGTCCTCGACGGGGTCACCGGCGCCGTCGTCGACGGCCGGAGTCCGGCCGCCGTCGCGGACGCGGTCGCCCGCATCCTCGGCGCCCCGGCGGCCGACCGCGCCCGGATGGGGGCGGCGGGACGGCGCTGGGTCCGGGCGCAGTGGTCCTGGGAGGCCTCCGCCCGCCGCCTCGCGGAGCTGCTCGACCCGGCGGGCCCCGACCCGGCGAGCACGGACGCCGCCGCCCCGGAGGGGTCCGTCCGCCGCGGGTGAGGCGGCACCGCCCGCCGGGTCGGGCGGGTCCGCGCCCGCTTCCGGGAGGAGCCGCCCCGGGGCCTACTCCCCCCGCAGGTGCGCCAGTACCGCCAGCACCCGGCGGTTGCCCTCCGCCGGGTCGAGGTCGAGCTTCATGAAGATGTTCCCGCAGTGCTTGACCACCGAGGCCTCGGTGATGCCCAGCCGCCCGGCGACGGTCTGGTTGTTCAGCCCCTCCGCCATCAACGCCAGCACCTCCCGCTCGCGCGGGGTCAGCCGGGCCAGTGGCCGGTCCGCCGCCTGCTGGCGGAGCAGGACCCGGACCACCTCGGGATCGATCACCGTCTGACCGGCCGCCACCCGGCGCAGCGCGTCCAGGAAGTCCGCCACCTCGCCGACCCGGTCCTTCAGCAGGTAGCCGAGCCCGGCGGGCTGCGCGCCCGCGGCGCCGAGCAGCCGGGTGGCGTACGGGGTGGCCACGTACTGGGAGAGCACCAGCACGGGCAGGCCCGGGTGGCGTTCGCGCAGCTCCAGGGCGGCCCGCAGGCCCTCGTCGTGGAAGTCCGGCGGCATCCGGACGTCGGTGAGCACGAGGTCGGGGCGGTCCGCGTCCACGGCGGCGGCCAGCGCGGCCGCGTCGCCGACGGCGGCCACCACCTGGTGGCCGCCACGGGTCAGCAGCTCGACCAGCCCGGCCCGGAGCAGCACCGCGTCCTCGGCGATCACGATCCGGAGCACGGCACCTCCACCCGGAGCCGCGTCGGCCCGCCGATCGGACTGGTCACCATCAGCCTCCCTCTCAGAATCGCGATCCGGTCGGCGAGGCCCTGCAGCCCCGCCCCGGCGGCCGGGTCGGCCCCGCCGCGGCCGTCGTCCGTCACCTGGAGCACCAACCGGCCGTCGTCGACCCGGCCGTGGACGGTGACCGCGGTGGCCCCGCTGTGCTTGGCCGCGTTGGTGAGCGCCTCGGTGACGGTGAAGTAGGCCGTCGTCTCGACCGGTCCGGGCAGCCGGTCCGGCAGGTCGATGTCCACCGCGACCGGGACCGGGTGGCGCAGCGCGACCTCGGCGACGGCGGCGGCCAGCCCGTGGTCGGTGAGCACCTGCGGGTGGATGCCCCGGACGAGGTCCCGCAGCTGTTCGAGCGCCTGCCGGGCCTCGCCGCGCGCCCGGTCGACCAGCGCGAGCGCCGGGTCGTCGTCCGCCCGCCCGCGCAGCTCGTACGCGGCCAGCCCGAGGGTCATGCTGAGGGCGACGAGCTGTTGCTGGGCACCGTCGTGCAGATCGCGTTCGATCCGCCGGCGTTCGGCCTCGAAGGCGTCGACCAGGCGGGCCCGCGAGCGGGTGAGTTCGAGGACCTGCCGGCCGAGGCCCTCCGGCCGGGGTCCGAGCAGGAACCGGACCAGCCGGACCCGGCCGGCGGTCAGCAGCGCGCCCGCGTACCCGCAGAGCAGCAGGCCGGCCAGTCCGACGGCGGTCGCGGGGAGCGCGGCGGCGGGACCGGGGACGGCCCGGCCGGGGATCAGCATCACGGTCTCGGGGGCCAGCGCCCAGACCACCAGCGGGCTGACGACCAGCGCGCCGCAGAACACCAGCAGGGCCGTGAAGGCCAGGTCGACGACGCTCAGGACCAGGGCGAACAGGGCGGTGTAGCCGAGCTCGCGCCAGGTGGCGCGCTCACGCAGCCTGGTCCGCAGCCGGGCCCGCCGGCCGACCCCGGGCAGCGCGCGGTGCGGGTCGGGCACGGGCACCGGCTCCACCAGCCGCAGCCGGCGGCGCTCCAGCGCGCCGACCGGGATCCCGGCGAGCGCGACGCCCAGCAGGACCACCAGGCCGACCCCGACGACGGACAGCCCGGTGCCGATCAGCAGCAGGGCGGCGAGCAGGGCCAGCAGCAGCGGCCCGAACACCGCACCCCCGAGCACGTGCCCCCAGCAGCGCCACGGGGTGGAGGTGAACGGGAAACGCAGCGGGCGCGCCCGCAGGGCCGCCAGGACCGCGACGGCCTGCCGCCCCTCCACCACCCCCCGGTCCACCCCCATCCGGCCACCCTAACCGACCACCCCGCACCCACCCCGACCTGCCCTTCCACCCCCACACCCCCGGGGCCGCGTCAGCCGCGCAGCGGGACGCCGTCCAGGACCACGCCGACGGTGCTGGTGGCCGGGACGGCGCCCCAGAGGCGGGAGTCGGTGCTGAAGGCGGGGTTGTCGCCGAGTAGGACCACCCGGCCGCCGGGGACGACGGTGGTGCCGGCCGCGGCGCGGACCGGGTCGGGCACCGGGTCGCCCGGCAGGGCGGCGAGGCGCTTCACCAGGAGCCGCCGCGGGCGGCGGCCGGCCGGGACGGCGGCGAGGCGGTGCGACACGATGACGCTGGTCGCTCCCCGGCGCAGTTCGCGCAGGCTGTCGTGGATCTCCTTCTCGGCGGCCGCGTCCAGCCCGGCGCTGGGCTCGTCGAGGATCATCAGGTCGGCGTCCCGGCGCATGAACGCCCCTGCCACGGCGAGTCGTTGCCACTCGCCGCCGGAGAGCGAGTGGCCCCAGCCGGTGCCCGCGCCCTCGGGCAGGGCTTGTCCAGACCAACTTCGATCACGTTCGAAATCGGGTGCGGACCACGCTCGGAACCGGAGCATCCGGTTCCATCGAAGGAAAGCGGGGCGGCAATCACGACGTACGGAAAGGGGACGGAAAGGGGGCACAAAAGGGGTCAAGGGCGGATCCGGGAGGGGGGTCGGGAATGCCCCGGAATCCAGGGCCGAGCCGGGGCGACCACCGGACGTCCGGTCGGCCGGCCCTGGGAACCGCCGCCGGGGCCGTCACCGGCGCGCGCCGGGCCCCGACCGAAGGCTTGACCGTCCCATTGGTTGACGGCGGTTTCCGGACAGGTCTATACCAGTGGAGGCCGTCCACACGCTCCCCCCGTGGCACGGCTGTCGCGCCCACCGCGTCTCCCCCACGTCGACGCGGGAAGGCCTTCCCCCGCCGTTTCCTGGAGAGGTTCCCGATGGAACGCGCTCTTCCCCCACAGCAGTTCACCCCACCGACCGGACCTCGGGCCCGGCCCTCGCACCGCACGCCCCGGGACCGCCGGGCCGCGGTGGCGGTGGCCGGGGTGCTCGGCCTGGTGGCCGGCGCCGCGGCCGCGCTGGCCGGCGGCGGCGCCGCCGCGGCCGACGTCACCACCTCGGCCGCCGGGATCGGCAGCAACTGGTACGCCTCGGCGCCCTATCTGATGCCCGAGGACAACAGCCCGCCGGACGCCGCGGCGGTGATGGACGCGACCGGCCAGAAGGCGTTCCAGCTGGCGTTCATCCTGGACAAGGGCGGCTGTTCCCCCGCCTGGGGCGGCACCTCCTCGATCGACACCGACACCACCATGCCGGCGGTGATCCAGACCGTCCGGGCCAAGGGCGGGGACGTCTCGGTCTCGGTCGGCGGCTACGGCGGCAACAAGCTCGGCCAGGGCTGCGGAACCCCGGAGGCCACCGCCGCCGGCTACCAGAAGGTGATCACCAAGTACCAGCTGAAGGCGATCGACTTCGACCTGGAGGAGCCGGAGTACGAGAACACGGCGGCCATCCACAACGAGATCGGCGCGGCCCGGATCCTCCAGCAGAACAACCCCGGGCTCTACATCTCGATCACCACCGCCGGGACCGGGGCGGGCACCGGGTGGTTCGGGCAGCAGATGCTCAACGAGGCGAAGGCGCAGGGCTTCACCCCCGACAACTACTCGATCATGCCGTTCGACGGCGGATTCAACGGCGCGGCCGCCCAGACCGCCGCCCTGGTCGCCTTCAACGGGATCCTCCGGACCACCTTCGGCTGGACCGAGGCCCAGGCCTACGCGCACGAGGGCGTCTCGCTGATGAACGGGCGCACGGACGCCGCCGAGTACTTCCGGCAGGCGGACTTCCAGACCGTGCTGGACTTCGCCCTCGCCCACAAGCTGGCCCGGTACACCTACTGGTCCGTCAACCGCGACCGCCAGTGCCCGGGCACGGTCGACCCGGGGCTGTCCGGCTCGTGCTCCAGCGTGGCGCAGAGCGACTGGGACTTCACCAAGTTCACCGTGCGGTTCGCCGGCGCCACGCCGCCCACCACCCCGCCGACCTCGACGCCCCCGACCACGCCCCCGACCACCCCGCCGACCAGCAACCCGCCGGGGGCCTGCGCCGACCCGGCCTGGAGCGCCACCACGACGTACACCAACGGCAGCAAGGTGTCCTACAGCGGCCACAAGTACCACGCCAAGTGGTGGACGCTCAACGAGAACCCGTCGGCCAGTGGACAGTGGGGCGTCTGGTCCGACGACGGCCCCTGCTGACGCGGGGCCGCCCGGTGGGCCCGCCGCCGCTCCCGGCGGTGGCGGGCCCACCGTCACCTCACCGCTCCTGCGCGCCGATCCGCTCGCGCAGGCCGGTCAGGATGCCGGCCGCCTCGTGCAGTCCGAAGCCCCGGCAGCGCTCGGCGGCGGCGGCGAGACGGGCCCGGGCCTGCTCCGTCCGGCCGAGGTCGGTGCCCTCGATCAGCCCGGCCAGCCGGACGGCCTCGGCGCGCGGCGTCTCGGCCGGCTCCCCGCCCGCCTCGTAGGCGGTGACCGCCGACTCGGCCTCGGCCAGTGCCTCCTCGTGCCGCCCGGCCACCGCGTACACCCGGGCCCGCTCGTAGTGGACGGCGCCGCGCAGGTACCAGGGGGTGTGCGGCTCGCCGTCGCGCTCGGCGGCCTCCCGGACGGCGTCCGCCTCGGCCAGCCGCTCCAGCGCCTCGGCCAGCCCCTCGGGGCCCTGCCGCTGCATGGTGATCCGGGCGAGATCCCGGAGCATGCCGGCGATCTGGTCCGGCCTCGGCGCCTTCGCGTGCGAGGCGAGGGCCCGCTCGCGGGCCGTCCGGGCGGCCTCCCAGCGGCCCGCCTCCGCCAGCGCGAGGACCGCCTCGCCGGCGACCACGGTGTGGGTGTGCTGCTCCTCCCAGCCGGCCACCTCGTCGGCGAGCCGCAGGTACTCCTCCGCCGAGTCGCGGAACTCCTCCAGCGCGAACAGTCCGCGCGCGAGGTCCAGCCGGGCCTGCGCGAGCATCCGCTCGTCCAGGTCGGGCGCGGCCGGGTCGAGCAGCACCGACTCCAGGACGGCGACCGCGTCGGCCGCCCGGCCCGCGTCCCGCAGCAGGTCGGCGAGCTGGAGCCGCACCTGGGCGGCCTCCTCGGCGCCCGCCGGACCCTTGCGGTCGAAGCGCGCGGCGGCCTGCGAGAGCGCCCGGACGGCCGCGCCGTTGTCCCCGAGGTGGGCGCAGGCGTGGCCGAGCATCATGTACGTCGCCCCGAACGGGTACGAGTCGTCCGCCCAGCGGGTGGCCTCGGCCAGCGCCCGGTGGAAGACCTCGACGGCCTCGGCCCGCTCGCCGTTCTGCAGCAGCACCTGGCCGAGCAGGCCGAGCACCCGCGGCGTGTGCCAGGGCAGCTCAGCTGCGTCCAACTGCTCCAGGACGCCGCGCAGTTCGGCCACCGCCTCGGCCATCCGGCCCTGCCGGGCGGCCACATCGGCGCCGTACTGGCGGGCGGTGGCCGTGCGCCGGAGCGAGCCCCGCTCGGTGCTCTCCCGCCGGTACGCGGCGACGGCGTCCTCGAAGCGCTCCAGCGTCCCGGCCGGGGGCTCGGGCAGCGCCCGGACGAGGTCGTGGTGGGCCGCGAAGGCCCGGCACTGCAGCACGATCAGGTAGTCGTCGGTCGTGAGGGCCGGCCCGGCGGCTGCCGCGTCCGCAGCCGGCGGCGCGGCGAGCAACGCCTCGGCCTCGGCCAGCGCCGCGTCCAGGGCGGGCCAGTCGGAGGTCGCGCCCTCGACGTCGCCGAGTTCGACCACCAGGGCCCGGGTGCGGACCACCAGGGCCCGCCCGGCCAGCCCCGCCCGCTCGAAGAGGTCGGCCGCCTCCAGCAGCGCCGCCCGGCCGCCCGTCCAGTCGTCCCGCTCGATCGCGGTATGGGCCCGCTGCTCGGCGAGTTCGGCCCGCAGCCGGGCGGCGCTGCCGGCCGCCGTGCCCTCGGTGTGCCGGTAGTCCGCGGCGCCGAAGCGCTCGGCGACCCGCTCCCAGAGGCGGTCCGCGTCCGGGTGGCCCAGCAGGTGCAGCTCGCGGGCCCGGACGACCAGGTCGGCGAAGTCCGCCGGCTCCGGCTCGGCGGCCCGCGGCGGCGCCGCCGGGGTGGCCGGCGCGGCCGACAGCTCCGGGGCGCTCGCGGCCCGCACCCCGAGCGCGAGCGGCTCGGCGAGCAGCGGGCGCCGCTCCAGCCGGGCCCGCCGGCGCGCGCCGACCGCGTCGGTGCCGTTGCGGGCGTCGAAGCGGGCCGCCAGCGCGTCCGCCTCGGTACGCAGGTGGGCGAGGAGCGAGTCCACCGTCCAGGCGGCGCCGGGCGGTCCGCTGACGGCGAGCCCGCCGTGGCCGCCCCGGGCCAGCCCGGCGATCAGCACCTCGACGCCGGTCAGGAAGTCGAGCCGGCCGGCCTGGTCCCCGGTGACGCCGAACAGGTCGCGGTTCTCGGCCAGGATCTCCAGGCCGCGCGGCTCGTTCCCGGACAGCGCGCAGAACTCCACGTGCAGGCCGACCGCCCGGGCCATCCCGGACTTGCCGCGGGCGAACCGGTAGCCGACCAGGTGGCTGGAGCGCGCGTCGTCCAGCCGGCCCTCGCGCAGCAGCGGCAGCAGCGCGTAGGCGTGGCTGAGGTAGGGCTCCTCGGCGCAGGTGCTCTCGCCCTCGAAGACCGGCCGCCAGGCGTCCAGCGCCCGCCGGTCGTCCCCGGACCGCACGTGGTAACCCGCCTGGGCGCGGATCTCGCAGGCCCGGCAGTCGCTCAGTTCGCTGCGCGGCCGGGCCGCCCACAGCTCGAAGGCCTGCTCGGTGTCGATCCCGGTGTGCGCGGCCAGGTGGTACCGCTGCGCGTAGTACGGCTGGAGGCCGTGGCCGGCGGCCCGGTAGCGGTCGCGCATCTCGGTCTGCCAGCGGCGCACCGCGTCCAGCGGGACGTCGGGGGTGCCGAGCAGCGCGGTGGCCACCCACTTGAACCGCCAGAACACCTGCTGGCCGGCCCACTCGCCGAAGCCGTCGCGGTCGGTGTCCCAGAGCTTCAGCACCCGGGCGAAGACCACCGGGGTCTTGCTCCGCTCGCCGTCGTACTCGTAGGCCTCCATCAGTTCGAGCAGCGCCATCGCCCGGACCGCGGTGTCGTCGAACTGCTCGGCGGCGTCGACCAGTTCCTCCGCCGTCACGGTCCGCAGCCGGCCGTACGGGCGGGCGTCGTTCTCGCGCAGCGCGGCCATCACCGCGTCGACGCTGTCCAGTACGTCCACGGTCAGGACTCCTTCTGCGGGTCGGCGGCATCACGGCCGGCGGCGGCGCGACCGGCCGACTCGTGGCCGAGCATCGCGTGGTCGAGCAGGCTGATGAACGACCGGTTGAGCAGGGCGCTCTCGCTGGACTTCAGCGGGCGGCGGGTGAGCAGCACGGCCTGCCCGTACAGCGCCTCGACGGCGGTGACGGTCAGTTCGCGGTCGCCGATCGAGGCGGCCCGGCGCACCAGCGGGTTGAGGTGGTTGAGCACCAGTTGGGCGCGCGGTGCCTCGGCGCGCAGCGAGCCGAGGATGTCGGCCCACAGGCCGTCGGCCTCGTCCGCGAGCTGGGCGCGGGTGCGCTCGTGCCGCGCCTCCCGGTTGTCCAGCAGCAGCGCGGGCGCGCTGGTCGGGTGGAAGCTGCGCAGCGCGACGTCGCAGTCGAACCGGCCGACCACCTCGCGGGCCACGGTGAGGAACGCCGCCGCGGCCAGCTCGGCCGCCGGGTCGACGGTGTCCAGGTGGGCGGTGACGGTGCCCGGGTCGAGGTCGGCCACCGACGTGCCGGGGCGGATCTCGGGCAGCCGGTGGACGAGGTCCCGGTCGTAGGTGTAGCCGCCGTTGACCACGCCGAGGCCGGCCGCGGCCGCGATCGGGGCGACCTGGCGGAACTCCTCGACCGTGCGCGTCACCAGGACGACCGGGTGGGCGCGGGCGAACTCGTCCAGGGTGACATTGCCGTCGGTCGTCTCGAACGGCAGCCAGGGCAGCAGCATCCGCAGCAACTCGTCGTCGTAGCGCGCGAGTTCCTTGACGGCGAGGTGGTGCACCGAGATGAAGCGGTGCAGCAGGGCCGGATCGCTGGCGGAGAGCCCGGTGAGCCAGTCCCGGATGCGCGCGCCGAGGGCGTCCCGGACGGCGGCGAGCGTCTCGTCCGCGTACAGGCCCTCGCGCGAGGCGGTGGGGCGCAGGCTGTCGGTGTCGACCACGCAGCGGACGAAGAACGCCCAGTCGGGCAGGAGTTCGTCGGCCTGCTCGGACAGCAGCATGCCCTTGAGGTGGACCCGGTGGCCGGAGCGGCGGGACGGCGGCACCGCGTCCGGCAGGACGTAGGCGACGCCGCGCAGGCCGACCAGCGGCAGGTCCAGCTCGATGGTGTCCAGCGGGGTGAAGTCGAAGGTGGTGCGGCAGTAGGTGGCCAGTGCCTCGCGGCGGGCCAGCGGGGAGCCGTGCCGCTCGGCCCACGGCGGGGTGCGGTCGACCCGGGTGGCGGTGCCGCGGCCGTCGACCACCGTCACCTCGTGGCGCAGCAGGCCGCCGAAGTCCCGGGCGAGCGCCAGGACGCGGTCGGAGCGGGTCCACTCGGCGGCGTCGGCGCGCGGCGCCAGCCGGACGGTGGTGCCGGGCTCGGGCTTGGCCTCCGGCGGCAGGGTGCGGATGGTGTAGCGGCCGTCGGAGCCGCCGCGCCACTCGATGACCGGCGCGTCCGGGGTGGCGGCGGAGCGGGTGACGACGGTGATCTCGTCGGCGACCACGAAGCAGGCCAGCAGCCCGATGCCGAACTGGCCGATGAAGTCCCCGCGGGCGCGGGCCAGGCCGGCGCCGTCGAGGCGGCCGTCGGCGTCGCGCTTGGAGCTGCGGCCGATGGTGGCGAGGAAGGTGTGGACGTCGGCCTCGGTGAGGCCGATCCCGGTGTCGGTGACGGTGAGGTCCTGGTCGGCGTGGACGGTGATCCGGGCCGGCGAGGCCGGGTCGAGCGCCTGGCGGGCGGAGATCGCGTCGACCGCGTTCTGCAGCAGCTCGCGCAGGTAGACCCGGGGGCTGGAGTAGAGGTGGTGGGAGAGCAGGTCCACCAGGCCGCGCAGGTCCACCTGGAAGGTGTGCGCGCTCGTCGGGTTCTCGGAAGGGGACACCGCAGGCTCTTTCGATCGCATCGGGTGTGGGGCGGGAGTGGCGGGGCGCCGGAGCGCGGCCCGGCCGGGCGGCTGGACCGGCGGGTCGGGCCGTCGGGCCGAACCCTCGGGCCGGGCCGGTGGGCCGAACCGGTGGGCTAGCGGGCGCAGCGGTCCCGGTGGGCACGGAAGATCTCGGCGGGGTCGCCGGACAGGTAGTTCCACGGGGCCTCGGTGACGGCGCCGTCGAGCGCCTCGAACAGGAGGTGCGCCGTCCTCGGCTGGTCGGCCAGCGAGAAGGCCATCGCGAAGGTGTTGAAGGCGGCCTGCCAGCCGCGCGGGCGCGGGTAGTCGGCGTGCAGCACGGACCGCCGCAGCGCCTCCTGGAGCGAGGCCAGGACGGCGGGGCCGGTGAGGTAGGCGTGGTCCTCGCCGTCCGGGAGGTCCAGCCAGTGCTCCAGGTGCGCGAGCGCGACCAGTTCGCCCAGCGGACTGCCCTCGGGAGCGGCCAGCATCGCGGCGCGGGCGAAGGCGTGCATCTCCTCGTGCGAGCCGCCCCACTTGGCGCAGAGCTGCTGGAGGCGCTGCTTGTGCGAGCCGAGGTGGCCGGGGTCGCGGCGCAGCGCGGCCTCGAACCGGTACCGGGCGACGTCCGGACCGAGCGAGGCGCCGCGGCCGCTGATCTGCAGGAAGTACCAGGGGGCGAGCCACCGGGGCTCCCGCTCGGCCACCTCGAACAGCTGCTCCTCGGCGGTGCCCAGCCGCTCGTGGAACAGCCGCCACTGCTCCTCGGTGACGTACTGGGCTCGCGCACCGGTGCGCGCCTCCCAGGCCCAGGAGACGTGCCGGGCGCCGGAGAGCAGCAGCGCCAGTGCGTCCTCGGGCCGGTCGGCGGCGGCCCGGGCCGTCCACTCCTCCACCCCGGCGACGTCGGAGAGCGCGACCAGCAGCCAGGTGAGTTCGGCCCCGTCCGCGACGGCGGCCAGCGCCGGGCGCAGCGACGCCCAGTCCCCCGCGGCCGCCTGGGCCAGCATCAGCCGCAGCTCCTCGTCACCGTGGGCCGGGTCGAGCGCCGGCACCGCCGCCGGGCGCGCGGCGGGGCGCCGGGCGAAGCCGAACCCCCGACGGCCGTCGGCCCCGCCTCCGGCAGCGCCCTCGCCGGAACGGCGTCGGAAGAACGACATGGTGTGGCCCCCTCGAACAGCATCGGCTTCTTTCGTACGGCTGCGCACTGGCCGCCCCAGACGCAGTACATATCACGGGCGGACGACATCCCGTCCGCCGGGCCGACCTCGAAGCGCAGGTCACGACCGTGGTGGCATACCCCGGCCTGGTATGGGGACGCAGCATCGCGCGCGGGGCGCGGCGGGCCGGCCGGCGCCCGGGCTCCGGACACCGGCCGACGGGACCGTTCGAGGACCGGCGATCCGGCGCGGTGCGCGCCCGCACGGTGAGCCCGCGCGCTGCACGGTCGCCAAGTCGGTGCGGAGGCGCTCCTGGCATTCGGCGCACATCCGCCCCCCGCGCTCCAGGGGCTCCGGCGCCGGGCCCCGGCCGGCCTCCATGACCGCGGAGGCTGCGGGCCGCCGGGGGCGAAGGCCGGCACCCCGGCGGTGGCCTCCGAGCGAGTGGGACCCGTTCCTGCGGACAGATCTGTCGGCCCGGGTCCGATCGGCCGCGCGACCACGGCAACGGAAGCCGGGCGCATCGGAGTTGTCGCCGTACGACGGTGACCTGTTGCTGCCAGTCAGAAGTGTGCCACCGGCGCTTCGGACCACGGGAACCGTCGATCAGTCACGCTGTCGTAGATGTACGTGATTCGCGTCCGGCTGGAGACGGCGGGTGGCCCCCCGCCCGTCCGACCGGTGGCGGCGGCGACCGTGCGGGACGCACTGGAGCGCGTGCTCCGGGAGCCGGCCCGACTCGACCACGCCCGGATCCGGACGACGCCGGAAGCCCTGGACGCGGTGGCGTTCGTCTCGGCCCCCGGCCTGCTGGCCGCCGAGGCCGGGCTGCGCGCCGCCTGCGTGGAACTGTCCCACCCCCAGGGCCCGTTGGCAGGCTGGCTGCTACGGCACTGCGAGGCCGACTCCTGGCTGGCGCTCGGCCTGCACGAGCAGCCGACGTACCGCTGAGCCCGGGCTCGCGGCCGACCGGCCCCGAGCGCGGGCCCCGGGCACCGGCACCCCGCGCACACGGGGGCCGGCCGCCCGGCCACCTGTCACGCGCTCACGCGCTCACGCGCTCACGCCACCGTCGGCGTGCGGAGCGAGGCGAGCGTCTCGGAGTACAGCATCTCCTTGATCTGCCCCCGGACCGGCCGGGTCTTGCCGGCCAGCGCGCGGGCCCGCTCGACCGCGGTCCCGAGCAGCGCGTCGAGGTCCGCGACCTCGTCGACGATCCCGGCCGCGAGCGCCTCGCCGCCGCCGTAGCGGCGTCCGGTGGTCATCGCCTCGTGGGCCGTCCCCGGCGCCAGCCGGGCCCGGATCAGATCCGACATGCCGCGCTGGAAGGGCAGGTCGAGATCCACCTCCGGCAGGCAGAAGTACCCCCGGTCGGCCCGCATCACCCGGACGTCGTGGGCCAGCGCCCACATCGCCCCGGCCGCGAAGGTGTGCCCGTTGAGCGCCGCGACGGTGACCACCGGCGAGGCCAGCGTCCGGGCGAGCAGCGCGTGCACCCGGTCCAGGTAGCCGGCGTACTGGTCGCCGTGGTCGAGCAGCCAGGCCAGGTCCAGACCGTTCGACCAGTACTTGCCGCTTCCCACCGTGACCAGCGCGCGCGGCCCCTGCGCGCCCTCCACCTCGTCGAACGCCGCCTCCAGAGCGGCGAGTCGGTCGGGGTGGAAGAGGTTCTCGTCGTCGGGGTCGAGCCGCAGGACGAAGACCTCGCCGTCCTGTTCCAGCTTCGGCATGCGTCGCTCCTTCGCGTAGTGGCGTCCCCGCCCGCGGGTGCGGGCGGGGCTCCGACGGCCGCGGGGGGGAGGGGGGGGGGGGGGGGGGGGGGGAAAAGGGGGGGGGGGGGGGGGGGGGATAGGGACCGGCAACTGGCCGCCCCCACAGCGGACCTTCTCTTCCCACGTCCCAAATA